>NZ_BMKL01000001.1:445000-1045000 GCF_014644315.1 Tsuneonella deserti
TTTCAACTAGCAGAACACTTTGGAAAGAGTGGCCATAGCGGGTGACAGCCCCGTATGCGAAAGTGATGATGAAGGACTCGAGTAGGGCGGGACACGTGAAATCCTGTCTGAACATGGGGGGACCACCCTCCAAGCCTAAATACTCGTATGTGACCGATAGTGTACTAGTACCGTGAGGGAAAGGTGAAAAGCACCCCGATTAGGGGAGTGAAACAGTTCCTGAAACCGAATGCTTACAATCAGTGGGAGCTCCATCGGGAGTGACCGCGTACCTCTTGCATAATGGGTCAGTGACTTAGTGTATCATGCAAGCTTAAGCCGTTAGGTGTAGGCGCAGCGAAAGCGAGTCTGAATAGGGCGACAGAGTATGATGCATTAGACCCGAAACCCGGCGATCTAGGCATGACCAGGCTGAAGGTGCGGTAACACGCACTGGAGGGCCGAACCGTTGCATGTTGAAAAATGCTCGGATGAGTTGTGTTTAGGGGTGAAAGGCCAATCAAGCCGGGAAATAGCTGGTTCTCCGCGAAATCTATTGAGGTAGAGCGTCGGACGTATGCCGATGGGGGTAGAGCACTGGATGGGCTAGGGCTGCGCGAGCGGTACCAAACCTAACCAAACTCCGAATACCATCGAGTCTTATCCGGCAGACAGACGGCGGGTGCTAAGGTCCGTCGTCAAAAGGGAAACAGCCCTAACCTACAGCTAAGGTCCCCAAGTCATCACTAAGTGGGAAAGCATGTGGGATTTCCAAAACAACCAGGAGGTTGGCTTAGAAGCAGCCATCCTTTAAAGAAAGCGTAACAGCTCACTGGTCTAAATAAGAGATCCTGCGGCGAAGATGTAACGGGGCTAAAGTGATGCACCGAAGCTTAGGGTTCAGATCTTTGATCTGAGCGGTAGCGGAGCGTTCCGTAAGCGAGTGAAGCGGGAGGGTAACCGACCGTGGACGTATCGGAAGTGCGAATGCTGACATGAGTAGCGACAAAGAGGGTGAGATGCCCTCTCGCCGAAAGACCAAGGGTTCCTGCGCAACGCTAATCGGCGCAGGGTGAGCCGGCCCCTAAGACGAGCCCGAAGGGGGTAGTCGATGGGAACCACGTTAATATTCGTGGGCCTGGAGATGTGTGACGGATCGTGGACGTTGTTCTTCCTTATTGGATTGGAAGGGCGGCCAAGCGGTTCCAGGAAATAGCCTCTCCGTATAGACCGTACCCGAAACCGACACAGGTGGTCAGGTAGAGTATACCAAGGCGCTTGAGAGAAGTATCCTGAAGGAACTCGGCAAATTGCCTCCGTACCTTCGGAAGAAGGAGGCCCTCTTTCTGCGCAAGCAGTTGGAGGGGGCACAGGCCAGGGGGTAGCGACTGTTTAGCAAAAACACAGGACTCTGCTAAGTCGGCTTCAAGACGACGTATAGGGTCTGACGCCTGCCCGGTGCTGGAAGGTTAAGAGGAGGAGTGAAAGCTCCGAATTGAAGCCCCAGTAAACGGCGGCCGTAACTATAACGGTCCTAAGGTAGCGAAATTCCTTGTCGGGTAAGTTCCGACCTGCACGAATGGCGTAACGACTTCCCCACTGTCTCCAGGATATGCTCAGCGAAATTGAATTCTCCGTGAAGATGCGGAGTACCCGCGGTTAGACGGAAAGACCCCGTGCACCTTTACTGCAGCTTCAGAGTGGCTGTGGGAAACAACTGTGTAGAATAGGTGGGAGGCTTTGAAGCTCCGGCGCCAGCTGGAGTGGAGCCAACCTGTGAAATACCACCCTGTTGTTTTCTACAGTCTAACCACGCACCGTTAGCCGGTGTTGGGACCCTCTGTGGCGGGTAGTTTGACTGGGGCGGTCGCCTCCTAAAGAGTAACGGAGGCGCGCGATGGTAGGCTCAGGACGGTTGGAAACCGTCTGCAAGAGTGCAATGGCATAAGCCTGCCTGACTGCGAGACTGACGAGTCGAGCAGAGACGAAAGTCGGTCATAGTGATCCGGTGGTCCCTCGTGGAAGGGCCATCGCTCAACGGATAAAAGGTACGCCGGGGATAACAGGCTGATGATTCCCAAGAGCTCATATCGACGGAATCGTTTGGCACCTCGATGTCGGCTCATCACATCCTGGGGCTGGAGCAGGTCCCAAGGGTTTGGCTGTTCGCCAATTAAAGTGGTACGTGAGCTGGGTTCAGAACGTCGCGAGACAGTTTGGTCCCTATCTGCCGTGGGCGTCGATTGTTGAGAGGAGTTGCCCCTAGTACGAGAGGACCGGGGTGAACATACCTCTGGTGTACCTGTCATTCCGCCAGGAGTGCAGCAGGGTAGCTATGTATGGACGGGATAACCGCTGAAAGCATCTAAGCGGGAAGCCTCCCTCAAGATAAGCAATCATCGAACCGTCGTAGACCACGACGTTGATAGGCCGGGTGTGGAAGTGCAGTAATGCATGGAGCTAACCGGTCCTAATAGTTCTGTTCGCGCTTGATGAATCTGCACCATCAACGTCAGTCCTGTGACTAGCGTTGGAGGAAGATCGTCCGGCCAGACGCTCATCAAAGAATAACGCATCGATTAAAAACCCAATTCGCTGGCTCCATTGCTTGGTGGCCATAGCGTCCGTGACCCACCCGATCCCATCTCGAACTCGGCCGTGAAACCGGACAGCGCCGATGGTACTAACGCTCAAGCGTTGGAAGAGTAGGTCGTCGCCAGGCATTGCAGCCAGCGAGTTGGGGGTTAACCCATTCACATGTCAGAGGGCTTCGGCCCTTCAAGAGGGCCTTTCGAGGCCCTCTTCGCGTCTCCGGCAGGCGCGTAAACGGTGCCGCGGGGTGGAGCAGTCCGGTAGCTCGTCAGGCTCATAACCTGAAGGTCGTTGGTTCAAATCCAACCCCCGCAACCATCGAAGCATTTTGCAACCCGCCTGGCCACGCGCCGAGCGGGTTTTTTTGCGTGCTAGCCCGGGGGCTGTTCTGGAAGGTGGTCGCTTCACCGATCGCCGGGTTTCGTGCGCAATATGCACAACATGCGGATCGCTGCGGTGCCAAGGTACCGGTTTGCAGGTGGGCGTGCACCACCTGTGGTGTCTCTACATCGGAATGCGAATGATCGGCGGCACCGGCGTCCGGGTAACGCTGGGCGGTGTGGCTGCGACCAGCTCTTGTGCCTCACCCGAAGGGCAGGACAGTAGCCGAGTTCGAAAGCCAACTTTGGCCAAGGTTAGGTCGGCCGGCGCCCTTTGTCCGGGGTTCCCTTTCGGTGCGGCTTCCGTGGCCAGATTTTTTTCCCCGGCGCTCCGGTGTTGGACGGCCGAGCGCGTTTCGGCGCGGATCGGTCGGGCGATCCCGCCTTGCGATGATGGCGCGCGGCGTCGCGCGGACTTTCGGCAGCAAGTTCAATCTGAACTTCGCCCGCATCCGGAGAATCCGCCGTGCGCATCACTGCGCGGGCGAACTTGTCGGAAATCGCGCGCGGGACCTGGAAGTGCGTTTCGTTCGGCCCGATGCGAATGGCGCCGATCTCGTTGCGAGTGATATGCCCGCGCCGGCAGAGCAGCGGCAGGATCCACCGCGGGTCGGCGTTCTGCCGCCGCCCGATGTCCATACGAAACCAAACGATATCCTCGAAACCGTCGCGGTGGCGCTGTTCGCGGTCGGCCGTTTCGGATTCCCTGGTATGTTCCACCAACTCCTCGGCGCGGGGCAGAGCTGAGCGGTGCGATCGCACCAACGAAGCGGCGATGTCTTCGGCGCTCAGTTTTCCCATCAATTCCGCGGCAAGTTCCCGGTCTTCCTCGTCGATCTCCGCCGGTTCGAGCAGCGCCTGCAACAGTCGCTGGCGATCGTTTGCCCGGATCGCCTCCGCAGTCGGCGCGGGGATCCATTCGGCCTGAATCTTCGCGCCGCGGAGCATTGATTCCACGCGCTTGCGCCGCGGATAGGGGACAATAAGGACCGCAGTGCCTTTCTTGCCCGCCCGGCCCGTCCGGCCCGAGCGGTGCTGCAGCGTCTCGGCATCCCTTGGGATTTCCACGTGTATGACGAGGCTGAGCGTCGGCAGGTCGATCCCCCGCGCAGCCACGTCGGTAGCGACGCAAACGCGTGCCCGGCGATCACGCAGGGCCTGCAGCGCGTGATTGCGTTCCGATTGCGAATGCTCGCCCGACAGCGCGACAACCGCGAAGCCGCGCTCCTGCAGGGTGGCGTGAAGTCGGCGGACGTTCTCGCGGGTCGCGCAAAACAGCATCGCGGTCTCCGCCTCGTAGAAGCGCAACAGGTTGACTACCGCGCTCTCGATTTCGGCCGGACTCACGGTGACCGCCTGGTAAGTGATGTCGCCGTGACCACGGTCGTCGCCGACGGTCGAGATACGCAGCGCGTTATCCTGGTACCGGCGCGCCAGGTTGGTGATCGCGGAGGGCATGGTCGCCGAAAACAGCAGTGTCCGACGTCCATCGGGCGTTGCGTCGAGGATTTCTTCCAGATCCTCGCGGAATCCCATGTCGAGCATCTCGTCAGCCTCGTCGAGGACGACCGTGCGCAAGGCCGAAAGATCGAGCGCGCCGCGTTCGAGATGATCGCGCAGCCGGCCAGGCGTGCCGACGACGATTTGCGGGCCGTCTCTCAGCGCGCGCCGCTCCTTCGAAGGGTCCATTCCTCCGACGCAGGTTGCGACCCGGCCACCGGCCTTGCCATATAGCCACACAATCTCGCGGCTAACCTGCAGCGCCAGTTCCCGCGTCGGCGCGATCACCAGCGCCAGGGGGCGGTCCGATTTTTCGGCCCGGCCATCGGGGTCCAGAAGTTCAGGACCCATGGCAAGTCCGAAAGCGACGGTCTTGCCTGAACCGGTCTGGGCCGAGACGATCAGGTCTCTGCCAGCCGCCCCTGGTTCGAGCACTGCGGCCTGGACCGGGGTGGGTTCGGCGTATCCCC
The DNA here is from genome assembly GCF_014644315.1 of Tsuneonella deserti. Classification (NCBI taxonomy): domain Bacteria; kingdom Pseudomonadati; phylum Pseudomonadota; class Alphaproteobacteria; order Sphingomonadales; family Erythrobacteraceae; genus Tsuneonella; species Tsuneonella deserti. Next base: position 449,922 of record NZ_BMKL01000001.1, read on the forward strand.
GCGCGGATAGGGCATCGGCAAGGACGGCAGGGAGGTTCTGGAAGGACATCGGGCGTAGATAGGCCTTTTCACGCTCCGCGCACCCCCTAGATCGCCACCGGCGAAAGGTTCGTCGTTATTGTCCGAAATGGGCGCCCGGTGGAGTCGTTCAGGTTGCCCGGGTCGCTGCGGCCTTGCCAACGGGCCCTCTTTTGCGCACCAGAGAGGGCGACCGGAAAAGGGGGTGGCAATGGCCAGAATTCTCTTGGCTGAGGATGAGCCGCTGCTGCGCGAGCTCGCCATCGAAGACCTCACCGATGCGGGGCACGAAGTTGTCGCTGCCCGGAACGGAGACAGCGCGCTCGAAGTGCTGCATGGCGACCGCGGCTTCGACATTCTTTTTACCGATATCCGCATGCCGGGGCAGCTGGATGGCTGGGCACTGGCAACCGAAGCGAGGCGACTCGTTCCCGCGCTGAAGGTGATTTACTCGAGCGGTCTCGACGAATCGAGCGAGGAGCTCGGCCCGGACGATCGGATAATCCAGAAGCCTTACCGGCTCGACGCGCTGCTGGCCTTGCTGGGCGAGTTCCAGGTGGGTTGAGGCGGTTCGCGTCAAGCGGACCGCGCCTGAGCATCGCCAGGCTCAGCCAATTGCGCCCGATGTGATCAACCGGTCAATCTCGTCCTCGGCCAGGCCAATGACATCGCGCAACACCTCGCGCGTGTCTTCTCCCGCGCGCGGCGGGGCGCGGCGGTAGCTCGCTGGAGTTGCGGAAAGCTGCGCTGGAAAACCGAGGAACCGCACCTCGCTGCCGTCGCGGCGCGCGATCGAGTTCACCATGCCCCGGGCGACGACTTGCGGATCGGCCAGCGCCTCGGGGACGGTGTTCGCACGCCCGCTCGGCACGCCGGCCTCATTGAGCGCTGCGACGAGATCCGCCGACTGCCAGCGGCGAACCGCCGGATCGAGCAGTGCCAGAAGCGCGTCCTTGTTGGCGCTCCGCCCACTCATCGTGGCGAAGCGAGGATCTTCGGCCAGATCGCCCAGGCCGAGCACCCGCACCAGCTTGCCATACTGGCGGTCGTTGGCCGTGGCGATGAGGATGTCCCCGTCGGCGCAGGCGAACACCTGATAGGGCACGATGTTGGGATGCTGGTTGCCGAGCCGACGCGGCGGACTCCCGCCATTGAGCCAATTGGCCGCCTGGTTGCTCATCACCGCGAGTTGAGCGTCGAGCAGCGACAGGTCGATCCGCTGGCCTTCGCCGGTGGCATCCCGGTGGCGCAGTGCGGCGAGGATCGAGATCGCTGCGTAAAGCCCGGTCGTCAGGTCGCTGATGGGCACGCCCACCTTCGTCGGCGGGCCATCGGCGCTGCCGGTGACGCTCATCAGCCCGGAGATACCCTGGATCAGGAAATCGTAGCCGCCCCGGTCCTTGTCTGGCCCGGTCTGCCCGAAGCCGGTGATCGAGCACCAGACGAGGTCGGGCTTGATCTTTCTAAGCGTCTCGTAGTCGAGACCGTACTTCGCCAGCCCGCCGACGCGGAAGTTCTCGACGACCACGTCGGCGGCTGCGGCCATCCGCCGGATCAATTCTGCACCCTCGGAAGACGCGATATCGACCGCGATCGATCGCTTGTTGCGGTTGGCGCACGAGAAATAGGCGGAATCCGATGAGCCAGGGAGATTGGGAGGACCCCACGCGCGCGTATCGTCGCCCGCTCCCGGCTGCTCGACCTTGATGACCTCGGCCCCCAGATCGCCGAGAATTTGCGTCGACCAAGGCCCCGCGAGCACGCGCGACAGGTCGAGCACGCGAATCCCGTCGAGCGCGCCCTTCATCGGTCGGAGTATTCCGGCGCTCGCTTGTCGAGGAATGCCTCGATCGCTTCGGCGTGATCGGCGGTGTGGTGCGAAAGAGCCTGGTACGCGGCTGCCATTTCCAGGTGAGTGGGAAGCTTCTGGTCCATGCCTTCGCGCATGAGCCGCTTGGCCATTCGCGTCGCATGTCCCGGACTGGCCGCGATCGAGTGGGCGATCTCCCGCGCCCGCTCCAGAAGGCGGTCGGCCGGGAGGACCTCGCTAACCAAGCCCCATTGCAGCGCGGTCGCGGCATCAACCGGATCGCCCGTCAGCGTCATCTGGCTCGCTCGCGCGTAGCCGACGACCCGGGGCAACAACCACGCGCCCCCGCCGCCGGGAATGATGCCTAGCTTGACGTAGCTTTCCGCCACGACCGCGTTTTCGGCCATCACCCGCAAGTCGCACATCAACGTGATGTCGAAGCCCAGCCCGATCGCATGCCCGTTGATCGCGGCGATGACCGGCACCTCCAGTTCCCACAGCGTCTTGCCGATCGTCTGTACCGTGGTGCGGTAGAAGGTGCGCTGGTCGTAGGGCGATCCGGCGAACATGCCTTGCTTCTCGCGCATCGACTTGACGTTGCCGCCAGAGCAGAACGATTTGCCGGCACCGGTCAGCACCAGCGCCCGCACGGAGCGGTCCCGGGCAAGCTGCTCGCCAAGTGCGACGAATTCCGCGCTCTGCGCTGGTTCGGTGATGGCGTTGCGGTCGTCCGGCCGGTCCATCGTGACCGTCATCACCGCCCCGTCGCGTTCGATCCGCAGGAAATCACCCATTTGCAGCTACCTTTTCGCTTTGCTGCGGCTCTAGGAGGCCAGGGGCGCACGCGCCAAGTGCAAATCTCCGGTTGCCGCGCGCCGCCCGCTCGCGCAGACATTGCTGCAAGTGTTCGACAACCTCACTCTCGCCGCGATCCCGCCCGAAGACGAGGCGCTGCGCCCGCAGGTCCGGGCGCTGGCACGCGAAGCGGTGGCTGGGATGTCGCTCGAGCAGCGCGCCCGTTCGTGGATGGGCAGCGACGCGGAATTCAGCCGGACGCTCGGGGCGGCGGGTCTCCTCGGCCTGACCCTGCCGAAGGAGTACGGAGGTGGCGGCCGGGGGCCGTTCGCGCGCTTCGTCGTGGTCGAGGAACTGCTCGCCGCCGGAGCACCCGTGGGTGCACACTGGATCGCCGACCGGCAGAGCGCGCCGCTCATCCTGAACTACGGCACGGAGGATCAGCGCCGCTTTTACATTCCGCGCATCTGCCGGGGAGAATCGCTGTTCTGCATCGGCATGAGCGAGCCCGGAGCGGGGAGCGACCTGGCCGCGGTCCGCACCCGGGCCGAGCGGACGGATAAGGGGTGGCGGCTCACCGGCCAGAAAATCTGGACCACCGGTGCGCAAGCCGCCGACTACATGATCGCGCTGGTGCGCACCTCGGGCGGGCCCGAAGACCGGCACGCGGGGCTCTCCCAGGTGATCGTCGACCTCAAACTCCCCGGCATCACCGTGCGCCCCATCGAAGACATTGCGGGCGACGAGCACTTCAACGAAGTGTTTTTCGACGGCGTCGAACTGGACGAGGACGCGCTGATCGGGGCGGAGGGGCAGGGCTGGAGCCAGGTCACCGCCGAGCTCGCCTTCGAGCGCAGCGGGCCCGAGCGGATTTATTCGAGCCTCGTCCTGCTCGATGGCTGGATCGCGCACTTGCGACGCACTGGCCGCGCCGATGACGCCGTCACGGCGCTGGTCGGAGATTTCGTCGCCCGGCTCGCCGCGCTCAGGGCGATGTCGCTGGCATGCACCGCGCGGCTCGCGGCCGGCGAGAGCCCGGTCGTCGAGGCTTCGCTGGTCAAGGACCTCGGCACCAGCTTCGAACAGGAACTGCCGATCGCGATAGCGGACGATCTTGCCTCGCACGATAATCCGGTCGACCCGGACCTGATGCGCGCGCTGCGTTATGTCACGCGCGTCGCCCCGAGCTTCTCGCTCCGCGGGGGAACCCGCGAGATCCTGCGGGGAATCATCGCCCGCGGCCTGGGCCTTCGGTGATGAGGAGGGCGCGCCGATGAGCGGGACCGAGTTTCTCGAACCGTTCGAACGGATGGTCGGCCAGCTCTTCCCGCCCGCAAGGGTCCGGGAGATCGATGGCGGATCGGCTTGGGATCGAGAGCGCCAGGAAATCGAGGAGTCCGGCTTCATCGATTCCATGGTCGCGGAACACGACGGCGGGGCGGGCCTTTCGCTGTCCGATACCGTTGCTCTGTGGCGAGTTCTGGGACGGCACGCCGCGCCGCTTGCCATCGGAGAGGCAATGATCGACCGCGCCTCGCCGTCCGCCGTCCAGCATGAGGCGGCGCGGCTGCTTTTGACATCGGCCGCGATATCGGGAGCAGCCGACCACGTGCTTGTCGCCACGGTCGACTACGCGGGCACCCGCGTGCAGTTCGGCAAGCCGATCGGCCGCCAACAGGCTTTGCAGCAGCAGTTGGCGCTCATGGCCGAGGACTGCCTCGCCGTGCGGCTGTCGGTCGAACTCGCGGCCATGGGAGAAGCGCGCTGGCCCGCCACGCTGAGGACAGCGGCCGCCAAGACGGTTGCCTCTAGCGCGGCGCCGCGTATCGCAAGCGTGGCCCATGCCATCCACGGGGCGATCGGGATCAGCGAGGAATACGATCTCCAGCTTCACACCGGCCGCCTGCATCAGTGGCGCCTGGCGCTCGGCTCGGAAGGGCGCTGGAGCCGCCAGCTCGGCAGCGCGGTGCTGGCGTCGAACCTGACCGCGCTCGACTGGACCCGCGCCGAGCTCTTCGGCGAGGTCTAGACAGCGCGTCCCCCTTGCGCGACGGTGCGCCAAACAGGCGAGAGGGAACTTGGCGATGGAATTTCGGGCAAACGACCGCGTGTCGATCGAGCTGGGTGACGACGGCGTAGCGCAAGTCCGCCTGACCCGCGCCGACAAGATGAACGCGCTCGACGGCGCGATGTTCGATCGGCTGATCGAAGCGGGCCAATTCCTGCAGAACCTGAAAGGCCTGCGCGCCGTGGTGCTCTCCGGGGAGGGGCGGGCATTCTGCGCCGGGCTCGACCTGTCGAGCTTCGGACGCGAACGGCGCGACGAGCCGCCCCTGACCGAACGCACCTTCGGCAATGCGAACCGGGCGCAGCAGGTCGCGATGCAGTGGCGCAAGCTGCCCGTGCCGGTGATCGCGGCCGTGCACGGGGTCTGCTTCGGCGGCGGTCTTCAAATCGCGAGCGGCGCCGATATCCGCGTGGTGGCGCCCGATACGCGGATGGCGATCATGGAGATGCGCTGGGGGCTGGTGCCCGACATGGGTGGAATCGCGCTGTGGCGCGGCCTGATCCGGGACGACGTGCTGCGCGAACTCACGTTCACGAATCGCGAATTCACCGGGGCCGAGGCGCAGGCGATCGGCCTTGCCACTTACGTCGAGGAAGACCCGCTCTCACGCGCCGCCCATATCGCCGCCACCATCGCGGACAGGAATCCCCATGCGATGCGTGGTGCCAAGCGGCTGATCAATTCGATGGCCGACAAGAACACTGCCGATCTCTTGATGGAAGAGAGCCTCGAGCAGCATCCCCTGCTCGGCTCGCGCAACCAGATGGAGGCGGTGATGGCCGGGATGGAGAAGCGCAAGGCGCGTTTCGAGGACGTTTGATCAGCCGAAGATCGCGGCAGCCTGCATCCCGGCGAGGATCTGCTCACCCTCCGCGTTCCACAGCCTGAGGCGCTCGCTCGAATACCCGTGATCGGCGTGGTCGCTGGCCGCTTCGGCAAGGAACCAGCCATCGCGGGTGCGCGCTTCGGGATCGAGCAGGTTGAAGCTCCAGTTGATCGACGAGAGCGGCCCCTGCCGTTGCATCGCCCGCATGGACCCCGGCGGAAGCGCGTCGCCCAGCACGATCGCCTGGATGACGGGATCGAGACCCTCGCGGTCCTTCAGCCGTACCCACCGGCGAACGAGTGGCGGACCTTTTCCACGCTCGTCCTGGGCACGGCGTATCTCGAGGTTCTGGGTAAAGAAATTCGTCGGGCCCTGGCCCACGTCTTCGCAGTCCTCCGGCGCGCCCGGCCAGGGATCGGCCTTGCCAGCCGGATGGAGCGCGTTGGGCTCGCGCTCCTCCCCGAACAGCATGAGCGCGGTAAGCGCGAGCTTGCCGTCGCTCGCGATATCGCTGCGCACCTGCGTGACGTTGCGGCCCTGGCGCACCATCTCCACGCTGAAGGCGAGATTCGCCCCGACAGGAGCGACGAACCCGACCTGCGCTGCGCGAAACGGCGGCAGATCGGGCATGGCCCTGCGCACCGCCTGCAGCGCCAGGGCGGCCGAGGCTCCACCGAACAGGGTGCGTCCCTGCATCCAGTTTTCCGCCCCCGGCAGCGTGACGGGGCGAGTGTCGGCGGGAACCGCGTCGATCAGGTTGGCAAATCTCATAGGGGCGTTGAATAGCGAAACGAAACGCATTCGCCAGCCCTCTCGCACACGCCTCCCACAGGCGATTGCGTTGTGCCCGCCAAGCCGCTAGGGCGCCGCTTCCTCCGCGAGAGCGGGGGCCGTTGTGGGTTGGGCCCGATGGCGGAGTGGTTACGCAGAGGACTGCAAATCCTTGCACGCCGGTTCGATTCCGGCTCGGGCCTCCAATCCTTGCGATCCCATCGTGCATTGCGGGCTTCCGCAGTCGTCGTTATGGGGCCGCCGAAGTGCCGCTTTAGCTCAGTTGGTAGAGCACATCATTCGTAATGATGGGGTCACAGGTTCGAGTCCTGTAAGCGGCACCACCCAGTCCACGGCATTCGGGCCCACGAGAGCTCCGCCTACCAAGGGCCGGATTACCTCCGCACTTTCGGCCACTTATCGCAGACGCCAAGAAACTGATTGGTCCCAGAGACGCTTCGGAAGCGGTGTCAACCCGCCTTTCCTGGCCGAGTTCTCTCCTCGCCATTTGCCGGATACCATTTTGGATGGTGGGGGAGGTTCAGGCGAACCCGAACATCGCGCGCTGACCGTTCCAGTCGAGAGGGATGGTGGATGCACGCATGAGCCGGCGAGCAGTCAGCTCGACGGGCTGCCGGCCCTCAACGATTGCGGTGATGATATCCGGCGCAAGCCAGCTGATGCGCATGAGCCGTTCAATGTGCCGCCTGCCGAAGTGAGCAACAGCAGGATGGGGCTCGCCGCTGAGCGCCATCTGTTGGGCAGCATTCGCGTGCGCTACGAGTCTCAAGAGGATAGGGTCGGGGTCGCCGCTGCTTTCAACATCGTCGGGAGGCAAGGCGAGGCGTAGCTCATAGCCGCGTCGCGTGAGCTGCGCATCGAGAGTAGCCTCCAAAGCAGCGCCCTTAGTGGATGCTACGGTGATCGAGGTTTCAGTCAGCCGAACCGCGAGTCCGACTTCGAGTGCAACCTGCCGCTGCTCGGGGACCGACATCGAAGGCAGGGCCGCCGCCAGGTCGATGGCAAGCTCAAGCGCATCAAGATCGCCGGCATCGGTCGTCACAATATGCTCGCCGCGCTTGCGCAGGAGCGTGGCCATCGCACCGACCACCAGCTTGTCGAGGTCGCCCGCCGGTAGCCGCCACGGCTTGGAGGACGTGTCTCCGGATGCTTCCCTGGTGATGTAGTAGCGGTAGCGCTTTGAGCCCTTGCAGGCGTGCGTGGGTGTCATCTCCCGTCCATCGGGATCGATAATCATGCCTGTGAGAAGGCTCGGTACCTTTAGCTTGTAGCCGAGCTTTCGCTCGCTGCCATTTGCCTGCATCACGCGCTGCGCCTCGGTCCACAGCGCCTCGTCGATGATTGCTTCGTGCTCGCCCTTGTAGAGCTCCGCGCGGTGCCGCACCTTGCCGAGATAGATCGGGTTCCTGAGCATGACCGCAAGTGGCCCGCGCCCGAAGTACGTCCCGCCGATCGGACCCGAGCGGGTCTGGCGGACCTTGGTCGTGAGGCCCCGCTCGCGTAGCTCCTCGACCAGCGCCCTGATGGACTGCAGGGCTACATAGCGCTCGAAGATGGTCCGCACGGTTGCCGCCTCGCCAGGCTCGATAAGCAGCCGCCGGTCCTCGAGCCGGTAGCCCAGCGGCACCGGTCCTCCCATCCACATGCCCTTCTTCTTCGAGGCGGCTATCTTGTCGCGGATGCGCTCACCTGTCACCTCGCGCTCGAACTGCGCGAACGACAGCAGCACGTTGAGAGTAAGCCTACCCATGCTGTTGGTGGTGTTGAATGCCTGGGTCACGCTTACGAACGAGGCATCGGCTTTGTCCATAATATCGACGATGCGCGCAAAGAGCGACCGGGAGGGTCCGCTCGGCGAGGTGGAGAGACATATCGAGGAGGTCCTCGACCGTTACGTCCGGCATCTCCTGGCAAAGGATGGGGGCGAGGCCGCCCTGGTCCGGTTCGACGCGGCCGAGGGCACCGCGTGGGTGCGGATGGGCGGCGCCTGCGGCGGCTGTCCTTCGGGCACCACAACCCTCAAGCGAACCATCGAGCAGACGGTCGTGCGCTGGGTCCCCGAGGTCAAACGAGTTCACGCTGTGGCCGATGCGGGCACTCCGATGGAAGATCCCAAGGCTCGCTTTCGCCGTTGGGTCGCGGCAAAGTGGGGCAAGTCATGAGCCGCCTGAACATGGCCCCCTGAGATCCGTTGAGGCCAGCAGCCGCGTTCGCCAGGCGAACAGGGCAAGCGCACCGTACCGACAAGGCCGTCAGTAGACCGGCCGCTACAAGAGAGAAGCGAGTTCCATGGTGAATCAACGCGAGAAGGCGAAAGCGGAATTTCGCAGGATGATGGTGGTGATCGTCATCATCGCCGTGGCGATGGTGATCGGCGCCTTGGCGTGGCTGCATTCGCAGAGCCAATTGACCCTGCACATGGTGATCGCCAGCGTTCTCGGGGTGTTCTTTTCCGTGGTGCTCGGCACGGGCTTGTTCGCGCTGGCGTTCTTCAGCGACAAGAGCGGTCACGATACCAACGTGACCAACGCTTCCCGGCGGCACAACGCCAGCGCTTCGCCGGATGCGGCAGGTCGGGCTCCCGATGGGCCTCGCTCAACCGAAGACCGGCACACACCTCCAGGGTGAGTTTCCCTTCATAGCGGCGCACCAAATAGCAGGACCATTGTCAGCGTCATTGCCGATGGACGGGTAGTCTCTGACGTCGTCTCAACCGAGGACTGTTCAACGGGAGGTCCTCAGAGGTTGTCTCAAGGACTTTAGAGCCGCTCTGTCGAGGAAACAGTCCGCCCTTCGATAGCTTGAAGACCATGCGCGCGAATGTCCGCATTGGGGTCGTTTGCTGAAGGTCCGCTTTGCGCATCCGGCCGCCTAAGAGCCGACAGTCCGGAACCGACCCCATTGCGGACATCGGCCCATGGCAGTCAGCGCCCCAATTTCCGGACGTTCAAGATGAGCTCTTCAGTCCCCTGAAGCGGTCGTACGGCGACGGGCATGAACGAGCGCTCTCATCTGGCATGACGATGAGGTATGCCAAGGGCTGCTCTTCAAGCGAGAAGTGCTGGCAAACCCTGATAGGTAATTGCCACGATCGCGAGCGCGCAACCTGAGCGAGAAAGCACCGACAACCAGCCACCCAACGCGTCGGGTGGAGCCTCTGTACGGCGCACGAGAAACAACAGGATCAATCCCACAACACCCACGCTGAGCAAGGTGATCCCAAGCACCAGCCAACGCGCCAGTTCAGTTCCTGGAAACAGGCTCCCGATGATGTAGACCCCGAAAAAGTGGGCAGCCCAGACGAGGAGGCCCGCCAGAAGAAACATCCAGTTTTTCAAGAGGCAACCGCCGGGAAAATGCGCATAAGAATCGCCGTGGCCGCTCCTTGCGCGGCGGTGTACCAGATGAAAAGGCACACCACGTCGAAGGTGGTGTTGGCCGGCCTGCTCACCAGATTACGGCTGGTTCTCGCTGCGAGGTAACCGGCCATCAGGATGACGACAAAGACGAGGAAGGCCTGAAGCGCTAAGAACGCATATGCGAACGCGGCTTGGGCGGTAAGTTCCGGGTCGAAACCCTGAGCCTGCCAGCTGAGCCAATCCATTGTTAGCCCGGCCGTGACCAACATCGCTGCGAACAGGACTGCTGCGGTAGGGCTCCATAGGGTCGTGCCCTCTCGCGGGAGCAGACGTCGGCCATAAAGCACGAGAATGGCTCCGGCCGCATACAGGCCCGCGATCGGCGCAGCCCACCACCGTTGCATGGGCGGCGACCAGAACGATGGGTGGATGCCATAGACGAATAGATAGCCGAAGACCGCCATCAAGAAGATCATAGCAGCGACCACCAGCACGCACATTGTGGCCCACCAGCCGTGGCTGCTTGACCCGGTCCGATACGTGGGCAGAATGATGCCAGCTCCCACATCGACTTCCTCTTGCTCGACCGGCCGATCGGTGTCCCACAACCACCGCAGGATGGAGAACGTCGCCAGCGGCAGGCAGATAAGCGCAGGAGTATAGGCCTGCACCGTCAGCAGCAGGAAAAAGCCGGCGGTGAATGCCGCGGCAGACAGGGGCCACACCGACGGTCCCATCATGATTTGGAGATACTGCGGCTCGGCGCGAATCGGACTGGTGATCAGCGTTTCACGGAGACCGGTCGCGGAGTTGGGGAGGAAATAGCGCCCCGCCCCGACGTCCTCGCAGAGCTTGGGATCGTCCCACAGTGGCGTGCGGCTCTTCACCACCGGGATGCTACGCGTGGAGTAAAGGCCAGTCGGTAGCCATTCGAGCGTACCGCCGCCATAGATATTGCCGGCATCGTCCTCGACCGTGAAGCGGAAGTTGCGGGCGAGATCGACGAGGAAGACGAGCACGCCCGCACCCAGAATGAATGCACCCGCAGTCGAAATGAGATTGGTCCACTCCCAGTCCATGCCGGGCAGATAGGTGTAGACCCGGCGCGGCATTCCCATCAGGCCGGTTAAATGCATGGGCAGGAAGGTGACCTGCATGCCGGTGAACATCAGCCAGAACACCCATTTGCCCAGTCGTTCCGACAGGGGGCGTTTGCTGGTCATCCCGAACCAGTAATAGAATGCGGCGAAGACGGGAAAGACCGCGCCTCCGATCAGAACATAATGAAGATGGGCGACGATGAAGTGAGTGTCGTGCGCCTGCCAGTCGAAAGGGACCATCGCCACCATCACCCCGGTTAGGCCGCCCATTACGAAGGTGATGATGCCGCCCACCAGGAAGAGGGTAGGGGTGTTGTGGACGGCACGGCCGATCGCCAGCGTCGCGATCCAGCTAAACACTTGAATGCCCGCCGGAAGGCTGACCGCCATGCTTGCGGCGGAGAAAAATCCGACCGAGAGGCTCGGCATGCCAGTCGCGAACATGTGGTGGGCCCACACGCCGAAGCTGATGAAGCCGGTCGACAGCAGCGCGAGAACGATAAGCTGATACCCCACCAGCTGGGTCTTGGCGAGATTGGCGACCATCATCGAGACGAGCCCCGCCGCGGGCAGGAAGATGATGTACACTTCGGGGTGGCCGAAGAACCAGAACAGGTGTTGCCACAGCATCGGATCGCCGCCGCGAGCCGCATCGAAGAACGGCCAGTTAAGTGCCCGTTCCATCTCCAGCAGCAGCGTGGCGAGGATGACCGCGGGAAACGCGATCAGGATCATGCCGGCGAAGACCAGCATCGCCCAGGCGAACAGCGGCATCCGCGCCAGCGTCATGCCCGGCGCGCGGGTTTTGAGCACACCGACCAAGATTTCGATCGCGCCCGCGATGGCCGAGATTTCGATAAACCCGATGCCCAGCAGCCAGAAATCCGCGTTGATGCCGGGCGAATAGGTCATGCTGGTGAGCGGCGGATACATGAACCAGCCGCCGTTCGGGGCGAGGCCGAAGAAGATCGAGGCGAAGAAGCACAGCCCGCCGATCAAATAAGCCCAGAAGGCGTAGGCCGACAGGCGCGGAAACGGCAGGTCCCGCGCTGCCAGCATTTGGGGCAGCAGCATGACCCCGATCGCCTCCATGATCGGTACAGCGAACAAGAACATCATCACCGTGCCGTGCATGGTGAAGAACTGGTTGTAGGTTTCCTGCGGCAGGATGCCGAAAAGCGGCAGCGCCAGTTGCGCCCGCATCACCAGCGCCAAAACACCCGCCAGCAGGAAGAACAGGAAGGCCGCCGACACATACCACAGGCCGACATAGTTGTTGTTGACGATCGTCAGGCGCGCCCATCCCTTTGGGGCGGCCCACACGCGTTTCAGTTCCTCCAGTTCGCCCTCGGGTCGCGGCTCCCTGGTGGGGAAACGGTCGTACAGCGCCGGGTCGAAGCCCGTTTCGGACTTCACTTCTGCGCCTCAAGATATGTGGCCAACGTCGTCAGTTCCTCGCTGGACAGCACTCTATAGGGCGGCATGCGGTTGTTCGGCTTGATCGCCTGGCTGTTGGCGATCCAGCCCATCAATGTGCCCCGGTTGTTGGGCATAATGCCTGCACCAATCGTGCGGCGCGCGCCCATGTAGGTAAGGTCCGGCCCCGCAAGTCCGTTGGCGCCGGTGCCTGCGATCCGGTGGCATGCCGAGCACCCTGCGGTGTCGAACAGACGCGCGCCTTCGCCGCCCGCGACCTGCGGCGTGGCCTCGCGCCGCAAGCGTGCTTGCATGACCTGGGCAAATCGCGCCGGCGTGTGGGCAATCACGGTAAAGCCCATCAACGCGTGCGGGCCGCCGCAGAACTCGGCGCATTGTCCACCGAACACGCCTGGCGCATCCGCCTGGATTCGCATCAGATTGCGCCGCCCAGGGATCATGTCGAGTTTGCCCGAAAGGCGCGGCACCCAGAAGCTGTGGATCACATCGCCCGACTCCAGTTCGAGCACCACGGGCTGCCCCGCGGGAATGTGCAGCTCGTTGGCGTCCTGGATCACCGCATTGCCGGCTTCGTCGAGATAGGCGACGCGCCACCACCACATCTCGCCGGTGATCCGCACGCGCATTTCGTCGCCAGCGATGTCATCCGAAAGATGCCGTGTGAGCGACAGGCCGTACACTAGCAATGCGGTGAGCACGATCAGCGGAAAGGCCAGGCCGCCGATCCAGATCACCTTCTTGCCGCCAAGCTTCTCCTGCAGCGCGCGGCGGCCAAACAGCGCGATCCACAGCGCCGCCAGCACCACCAGCAAAACGCCGGCCCCCATGGCAAACAGGATCCAACTAAGCAGGGTAACCGAGCTAGCATAGGGACCTGCAGGGTCCAGAACGGGAGGCGGCCAGCCTTCGAACATCTACTCCGCCCCTTTTTCATACAAATACGTGGCGATATCGCGCGCCTCAACCTCGCTCACCGGCATGGCCGGCATCGCCGATCCGGGCACCAGCGCCGGGGCGTTGCGAATATATGCGGCCAGGACATCGGGACGGTTGGGCAGCTTTCCGGCGATCAGCGCCCGTTCGGCCATACCGTTTAGGGCAGGCCCGACTGTCCCCTTCGGCCAGCGCAAACCAGGAATCGTATGACAGCTACCGCAGCCCACCCGCTCGATCGCCGCAAAGCCTTTTGCCGGATCGCCCAACGGCATTGATTGGCGATCTTCGGGCGGAGGCTTGCAGGCGGCGAGCGCCAGCGAAAGCACTAGGCACTGGAACCCCGCGTTGCGCCCGGCGGTTAACTTCACGGAATGCTGCGGCGCGCCCTTCTCCTTTGCCTGACCACGGCGGTGCTGCACGCCTGCAGCGCAGCTAAGACCACCTCGCTCGAGCGTTTCGGCGAAAACGGAAGGATCATTGCGTTCAGCGGAGCCGGGGCTACGGCCGCGAACGCCTGCTTCGCGTGTCATGGGCTGGAGGGGCAAGGCAATGGCGCGGGCGCTCCGCGGCTCGCGAACCTCGATGCCGGATACCTTGAGCGGCAACTCGAAGCCTACGCGGACGGACGGCGGTATCATCCGCAGATGGCGTGGATTGCGGGGCAACTGGATGCGCGCGAGCGGCTGGCGGTCTCGTTGCATTACGCGGCATTGCCCTTCGAGGCCGAAGCCGCCGCCACGCCTGCGCGGGAGACGTCCAGCCTCTACCACCTTGGCGATCCCGCGCGCGGTCTGCCGTCTTGTGCCGCTTGCCACGGCGCCGCGGCACAAGGCATCGGTCCGGCCAATCCGCCGCTCGCGGGTCAGCCTCCGGCATATCTCGCGGAGCAGATGGAGCAGTGGCGCAAGGGCCGCCGCCGCACTGATCCGGGCGATGTGATGATGCGGATCAGCCAGCTTCTGACTCCCGCGGAGATCCGATCGGTGACTGCCTACGCCGCCCGGCTACCCGGTCGTCCTCCCAGTCCGGAATCTCAGGCAGCATCCCGCGCAGGACATCGTGCCGATCCCAGAAATGATGCTTTAGGGCCGCCCCTACATGTGCCGGAATCAGCAAGAGCAGCAGAATGACCGAGGCAGTGTGTAAGTCTTCGGCGATGTCGAGGATGATGAAGGCGGTCTGCGGCTCGAGCTGCGAAAACGGCAGCTGAGGCCAAGGGACAAAGCCGGCCAGATAAAGCGGACCGGGCGCGGCCACCGCAGACCACATCGCCCAACCGGACAGCGGAAGGCTGAAGAACGCCACGTAGAACAGAAACGCGGTCCAATGCGCAATCTTAGTCTGCAGGCCCTGCGTGTCGGCATCGTTGTAAGGGTCAGTGATTAGCACGCGCCAGATGATCCGCCCCATCGCAAGAAGCAGAACCGGCAAACCCGCGGCACTGTGAATTTGATACGCGGCAACTTTGTCGCCACCTGGCATCATCCAGTCGGTCCAGAACCCCCAGCCGATCTGGAACAACACCAGCGCCGCCATGATCCAGTGGAATGCAATGCCCACCGGGGAATAGCGGCCGCGCTCGGTGTAGCTGTTGCCCCACTCCCGCAGCCGCTCGATCATGCAATTGCTTCGCGATCTTCGCCGGTGAGCCACCGCCCGGCAACCAGCAGCGCCGCGGCTAGGTAAAGCGCGGCAGACGGCGCCCACATGATTAGGCCGGCGAGTTGCTGGTCCTCCAGCGGACTGTAGCCCCACGCCATGGTCGTGAAATAGTGCGGCACGTAAAGCGGTGCCCCGGCGAAAGTGATGAGCGCGCCGAGCAGGCCCATCTGGACGGTGCTGAAAAGCAGCGCCGCGACCGCGGACGGCGCGCTGGCGCGTCGCACGGCTCCCCAGAAACCCATCGCCGTGCTCAGAAGGGTGAGCTGCATCGTCCAATACACCAGGTCGCTGGATAGGGCCGCAGCGTACACAGTTGGCGCATGCCAAGCCCAGAATGTCAGTGTCTGGAGCCCCGTCCACATCAACAGCGAGCCTGGCCAGCGCAGCTTTTCCAGCGGCAAGGCATAGACCACCAGCGGCGCGACGACGGCGGCCAGCACCACATGATGCGCCACCCGGGCAGAGAATAGCGCCGAGCTCAGCGCACAGAACGGCGACACGAACAGCAGCAGCGCGATTGCGATGACAGCCGCGCTTAGCACCGGGCGCCGGCTCGTGCGCGACAGCACGACCGCTGCGCCTGCCAGTGCCAGCAGCAGAAGCGAATCGAGGTTCCACCGCGCGAAAAGTTCGTCAGGAACTGGCGCAGCGCCGCAATAGGGAGCCCACGCCCGAGGCACGGCCGGGATCACTGTGGCGGCGCCGCCGTGCGAGCTCCCGCTTGGCGCGCCGGCGTCACCCGCCACAAGGTGTTGGACAGATCGTCGGCGACAAGCAACGCGCCGCGTAGCAGCGTGCCCAGAAATAGCGGGACGCTCGTCGCAAACAGAACTGAATGACCGGGCCGCGCCGGTATAGGGCCAGATGGCGTGATCAATTTAAATCCCCTTCATCCCCTGTGATCCGGCGCACGCCTCGACCGTGGTTGCTGACGTTGGCAGAGATCAGTCTCTCACGTCGCTCGCGCGAGTCATTTCATTAATGCACAAAAACGGATTTCGTTCTCGACCCTGGCCGATGCAGTCGATACGGTGGCACATGCGACGCTGACGGCACAATGATTGGCGCCACAGGTCAAACGATGAGCGGTGCCCGGGAAACGTTCACTATATCGCTCTTCAGCCCCAACCTGCCAGTCCGCAAGCAGCCCAGATACTGCTGCTTCATTGCTTCGCCGCCAATGTCCGCTTTCCACCCAGAGGTGGTCATTCGTCGAAACTTGGCGCTCGCTTGAAAGCGGTCGACCGCAGTGGACGGCCGACCGCAGCTTAGGTTAGATTTCGGTGCGCTCCGCCAGCAGCAGGGCGTCTTCAACGTCGACCCCGAGATAGCGAACCGTATTCTCGATCTTGGTGTGACCCAGCAGTATCTGGATTGCGCGGATGTTGCCCGTGGCGCGGTAGATCATTGCGGCTTTCGTCCGGCGGAGCGAGTGCGTGCCGTACTCGGATTTCCGCAGGCCGATTGCTGTCACCCACTCATCGACCAAACGAGCGTACTGGCGCGTGCTCATGTGACCGGCGTGATCGATCCTGCTTGGAAAGAGATAGTCGGTGATCGAACCGCAGCGTCGCTCCAACCATGAAAGCAGCGTTGCACGAACATCCGAGGTCAATTCGAACTGGACCGGGCGGCTGGTCTTTTGCTGAATGACGATTGCCCGGGTGCGGACGTCGGTCCCAGCTACGACGTCGCCAATCTTGATCTTGACCAGGTCGCAGCCGCGCAGCTTGCTGTCGATTGCGAGATCGAATAATGCCTTATCTCGCAGTCGGCCCTCTCGATCGAGGTGGAAGCGGATCGCCCAAATCTGCTTCTGCGTCAGGGGTCGCTTCGTACCAACGGTCTTGCCAGCGTTCCATGCTACACGGGCCTGCATGCTTGGGTCGAATCTCGAATATCCCATTGTCGTTCTCCTCGGCCTTGATTGGCCATGAGGAAAACGGTCGCAGCTCGGCGGCTAGTGGGCCGATAGCGGACAGGCAGCTTCGAGGCGAAATCTCGTCCAACCGGCCCTTCCCATGACGCCGGGTTTCGGCAGCTGGCTATACTATAATTCTCCTGCAAGATTCCCTTGGCCACCACCTAACAAGGAGCGTCGATCAGTTCGCAAGCGCCAGACACGAGATTTTGAAGCCAAAAAGCAAGCCCAAGGACTTCCAGTTCCGTGGCCAACAAATCAATAGTCTCGTCCGTACCGGGTCATCCATTCGCCTAAGTTAGTCCCCTCCAGCGCTTTCGCGATGCTTGCAAAGTCATCCGGCTTTTCATCCTGCCCCAATTTCAGGCGAAGCGAGGTATCACACGCGACTGCGCGAAACCCGATGATTTGCGCAATCAGATCGTCCGCCCGCGGTCCGAGCTCTTCAATGCGCCAACCGGCCCTGCCTTCCATATGCGCGACGACGGCCTCAACGCTGGGCCGGGTCAATGCATCGTCGAGGGCCACGGGGCCCGTCAGCTTTGCCGAGGCGAAATTCCAAGTAGGAGCCCAATCGCGCCTGCCCGCCATCGCAGGCGAAACGTATGCATTCGGCCCAAGAAAGAGAAAGCTCGCCGCCGGCTCAAGCCCTAGCACATCTGTGGCAGGCGCACGCCGCGGCAGGTGGCCCAGGAGTGAAACGGTACGAACTTCACGTTCCAGAACCACCGGCATCAGTATCGCCGCGTCTGGCGCGGCGTGTGGAACGATCCAGCATATCGGGTTCTGGCCGATCAGGGCATCCAGTCGGTCGTCGGGTAAGGTGGAAAACGGATCGCTCACGGAGCCAGAACAGCCTTCAGCCAAGCTGACGCGTCTCCCAGTGCGCGGTCGGCAAGTTCCGAGATGCTGACCGCCTCGAGAAAGCTGTGAGTGGCGCCGGGGTAGATCTCCGATGTCACGTCCACACCGGCGGCTGCCAGGCGGCGCGCCATCTCTCGGTTTTCGTCAGACAGAATGTCGCACTCTGCGATGCACAAGAAAGTTGGCGGCAATCCGGTCAAGTCCGCGAGTAAGGGGCGTGCGAGGGGGTCCGGTGAGCGATCCTCGCCGCGGTAGTTGCGCCAGAACGCGTCCATCTCGGCCGGGTCGAGCATGTATGCTTCGTGCGAAAATCTTGCGTGACTGTCGCGCTGCTCCTCGTCGAATGCGCCGTAATTGAGCAATATTCCCCGCACCATCGGCTCGCCGCGGTCGCGCGCGCGGATCATGCTCGAGATCGAGAGATTGGCACCCGCGCTGTCCCCGCCGATCGCCAGCCGATCCCTATCGAGCCCCGCCTCGTTCCCCTCGCTCGCGAGCCAGCCGAGCACTTCGGCGATCTCGTCGAGTGCCAGCGGGAAGCGGGCCTCTGGTGAGAGGCTGTAGTCGATCCCTACAACCGCGCATCCCGCACGACCCGCGTATTCACGCATAAGCCGGTCATGAGTGTCGAGGCTGAAAGTCGTCCAGCCGCCGCCGTGCAGGTAAACCAAGGCCGGCAGCATAGTATCCTGAACCGGACGATGTATCCGAACCCGCACGCCGGACGCACCGATGTGCCGCTCCTCGGTCGCTGCCATCGTGGGCCCGCCCTCGCGCCATGGGGCCCGCACCACTTCTGCGGCCGCGCGCCGCTGCGCGAGGTCGAAGTCTCCAGCGCCGAGCACTTCCATGTAGCCCGCGCCTACGCGGCGGACGAACTCGCGAACCTGCGGGTCGATGTCATTCCCGTTCACGCCGTGACCTTTCGTTGCTTCGCGCGCCGGGCCGCGACCCGAGACTTGCGCTTTTTCCACCAGATGTAGAGTCCGGTCAGCGCTTGCAGCAGCGTGACCAGGCCGAGGACGAACACCAGCGCGATCGTGGTCACGCCGAAGATCTCGCCGCTGTGCAGCGGGTAGATTACCCGGATCGCCTTCAGTCCCATGCTGTCGTTGTAGGGATCAACCTGATGGCGATAGGCGCCGGTGTCGGCATCGACGTAATAGTCGACGGGACCGAGGTTCGAATAGTCGAGCACCCCATCGGGCGAGAACTTGACCCCGTAGAAGTTCCAGTCCGGCAGGTAGAGCATCGTGGCGGGCTGCCATGCGAGGCCGGTGCGCCCGGCGTGGGCGCGCGCGGCTTGCAGGCCTTGTGCGAATCCCAGCCGCGGTTCGGCCGGTTCCCGCTCCGGAGGATCATTGTCGAACAGGTCGTGCTTGAGCGGCCAGAGCTTGGTGACCGTGGGCGCGTAGGCCTCCCCGAAGAAGTTCATAGCCGCCGAGGTTGCGGCGAGCAGCAGGATCAATGGGAACAGCCAAAGCGCTGTCGAGCGGTGCAGGTCGAGCAGCAGGCGCGGCATCGGGCTCGACCGGCGGAATTGCCAGGTCCGCTTCCAATTGCCCCAGAACGGCTTCCGCTCGGGCAGGGTCAGGTAGAAGCCTGCCAGCGAGGACAGGAGCCAGCCAAGCGCAACGACCCCGAGGAACCAGCGGCCAGGGATGCCCGCGACGAGATCGAAGTGAAGGTCTGCCACGCCCTTGACAAAGTGCCGTCGCCCAATCCCCGGCTCGGTGGTGCGCGCGCCGATCGTGGCGCCGGTAACGGGGTCGATAAAAACTTCGTCGAAGCCCGGGGTGGGCTGGCCGGCCTTCGGCGCGACAGACACCTGGATCGCGCGGCGCTCCCCAGGGTGCAGCGGGAAGCTTAGGGCCTGGAGAGTGGGATGCGCCGCTGACCAGCGGGTGACTGCTGCAACGCTCGCTTCCGCCGAGACCGCAGAAGTTGGCGCGTCGAACAGGTCGCGGTTGAGGGCGTGGTCGATCGGCCCGCGGAACACGAGGATGCAGCCGGTGATCGATGCGACGGCCAGGAAGGTAAGCGTGACCAACCCGGTATACCTGTGAACTTGCAGCAGGACGCCACGTAACATTATCGTACCTCTATCCCGAGTACCGATGTAGCGGCGACTGGCTCACCCGTCATCGCACGGCGGGCCATTCACCATCGCGTAAGGGACACTGTATGCTATTGCAATTGGCTCGCAATAGCATACAGTCCGTGCGAATACGCGGCCGGGGTGAATAAGCCGCCCCTGTGGCCGATTCGGAATGATGTTCGGCCCTAACTCGCAAACATCGTGCGCGAAGGTAGGGTATCTCCGAATACTTAGGGCAGCAGGCTTAGGGGGCTTACCATGCGCAGTTTCTCCACACTTCGCTCGAGCACGACACTTGCAGCGATCGCTTCGTCGATGCTGTTCGCCGGCTCCCCGGCGTTCGCGCAAGATACAGGGGTAGCCGATCCAAGCACCGGCGAGGGGGTGGAGACGGTCGCGACAACCAACGAGTCCGGCGACCGCGTGATCGTCGTCACTGCCAAGAACTATGTCCCGCAGGGCGCCTCCACCGCGACCAAGAGCGACATCCCGCTGGTCGAAACGCCGCAGTCGGTAAGCGTCGTAAGCCGGGACCAGATCGATCTTCTCAGCTTCACCGATGCCCAGCAAGCCGTGCGCTATGTTGCTGGCGCCACGGGCGAGAACTACGGCGCCGACCTGAGGTTCGATTTCATCCAGGTGCGCGGTTTCCCCCCCAAGCAGTTCGTCGACGGACTAGCGACCCCGGTCACCTCCACGATCTTCTCGAACGGGCTCGATCTGTACGCTTTCGAGAGCCTCGACATCCTCAAGGGCCCGGCTTCTGTGCTCTATGGCAGCGCACCGCCGGGAGGCATCTACAACCAGACCAGCCGGCGTCCTTCGAGCGACTTCGGCGGCGAGGTGTCGCTCAAGTACGGCGAGGACGACTACAAGCAACTCGGCATGACCGCCACCGGGGCTGCGACGGACTGGCTCGACCTGCGCGGCACGGTGATGATCCGCGACCGCGATGCCGAGCGCGATTTCGTCCACGCCCGGCGCATATATGCGGCTCCGGCGGCCACGATCCATCTCGGTCCAGATACGCGGCTAACCGGCCTTGCATATTACCAGTATGACGAGGTCAACGGCGACACCAACGGTTTCCTGCCGGTGCAGGGGACGCTCCTGCCCAATCCCAACGGCCCGATCCGTCGGGACGTGAACCTGGGTGAGCCCGACTACAACCGCTACGAGCGTACCCAGTGGGGCGCAGGCTTCGAGTTGGCGCACGATTTCGCGGGTAGCTGGAACGCCACCATCAACGCGCGCTGGTCGGACTATTCCGAAGCGCAGGACGTGATTTTCAACTCCTTTCTCAACGCCGACAACCGGACCATCACGCGGTCGATTTTCCCGTATGCCGAGGACGTGAAATCGTTCGCCATCGACGGGCGGGTTGCGGGCAAGTTCGGCACCGGCGCGATCGAGCACAACGTGCTGGCGGGCATCGACCACCGGAGTGCCGACAATAAGGCATTCTTCGGATTCCTGTTCGGCGCGGGCGGCACGATCGACATCTACCACCCGGTTTACAATGTCGGGCAGCCGTTCCCCCGGCCGGCAGCCGACATCGCCTTCGCAGACCAGAATCTGAACCAGACCGGCGCCTATCTGCAGGACCAGATGGCGATCGGCGGGTTCAGGCTCCTGCTGTCGGGCAGGTACGACTGGGTCGACCTCGTGTCTTTCGGCGCCAACTCCGACCAGCACAAGTTTACCTGGCGCGCCGGCGCGAGCTACGTGACCGAGTTCGGCCTGGTGCCCTATGTGTCTTACGCCACCTCCTTCGAGCCCACTCTCGGCGTCGACGCTGCTGGCGACCCGTTCCGTCCGACATCGGGCGAACAATTCGAAGGCGGTATCAAATACGACGGACGCGGCCTCGGTCCCGACGTCGACCTGCTCGCCACGGCGGCGCTGTTCAAGATCAAGCAGAAGAACGTGACGAGTGCTTCGTACGGCCCGGTCACCGCGCCACCGATCGGCTCGACGCAGAGCGGCGAAGTCGAGGTACAGGGCGGGGAGATCGAGTTCGTCGCGCGCATCCGCAACCAGCTCGCGATCAACGGCTCGTATTCGTACAACGACAGCGAGGTCACCGCGAGTGAGATCGCTGTCGAGATCGGCTCGCCGCTACCTGTCACTCCCAAGCACAAGGCTTCGCTGTTCGCCGACTACACCTTCCAGCGTGGCGGATTCGCCGGCTTCGGCTTCGGTGCGGGCGTTCGTCACGTCAGCAAGAGTGCCGGCAGCCTGCCGGGACCGTTCAACCCGGTCGTCTACTTCAGCGACAGCGCAACGCTGTTCGATGCGATCCTGCACTACGATACGCCGGAGTGGCGTTTCGCGATCAACGGCTCCAATGTGTTCGACAAGCGTTACGTCGGGCGCTGCGCCGGGCCCAACAACTGCTCGTTCGGCTCGGGTCGGCAGGTGATCGGAACCGCGACTTTCAAGTTCTGAAGGTGCACGAGGGAATGGTGAAGAAGGGCCGGCGACTGAGGCAATCGGTTGCCGGCCCTTTGCTTGCACTGGCCCTTGCCGGAACCGCTTCGGCGCAAACGCCGCCCCCCAATGAGACCGCGCCGCCGGCCCGGGTCAGCGATCAGCCCACTCCACTGGAGCCCGCCCCATCCGGACTCCCGCCCACGCCGCCCGCGCGGCCGAGCCAGACGCTGCCCCTCGTGCCGGCGCGCACTGCCGAGTTCACGGTCGAGGAAGTCACCGGCCTTCAGCCAGACATCGCGCCCGACGGCCGCACGATCGTGTTCGCGATTTTGGGCGATATCTATTTACTCGATGCCAGCGGCGGCGAGGCGAAGGCCATCACCCGCGGCCTGGCGGTCGATACCCAGCCGGCCTTTTCGCCTGATGGCCGCTGGATCGCCTTTCTGTCCGACCGATCCGGGGCGGAGAACCTGTGGGTCATGCGGCCCGACGGTTCGGAGGCGCGGCAGGTGACCTTGCGCGACGACGACCCGATCTTCGCTTCACCTGCGTGGAGCGCGGACGGACGGACTCTGCTCGTCTCCCGCTACCGCCCCGACCGCAATGCCTATGAGCTGTGGCGGTACCGGGTAGAAGGCGGCGCGGGCGAGGTAGTCGTGGCCAATCGCCCTGACGGGGCGGACGGACCGCTCCGGCACGCGCTGGGTGCGGTCGCCACGGCCGACGGCCAGTGGATCTACTTTGCGGCTCGCGAGGGCGACCTCGACCTCGCCGAGCCGGTCGAATGGCGTATCGCGCGCATGCCGGCAGGCGGCGGCGCGAGCGAGACCGTGGTCAGCGCCGTGGGCGATATCCGGCTCGGCAAGGTCCAGTCGAGCGCCTTTCGCCCGGCGCTGTCGCACGATGGACATCTGCTCGCTTACGTCCAGCGGCGGGTCGGCAAGACGTGGTTGCGGCTGCGCAACCTTGGCAGCGGCGAAGAGCGGGACCTTACAGAACTCGACCCGGATTCGTTGCAAGCTTCGTACTGGAGCGACGTTGCGCCGCATGTCGCTTTCGCGCCCGATGATGGATCGTTGATCTTCGCGCGCGCCGGCAAGCTTGCGCGCTTCAAACTCGCGGACGGAGCGATCATCGAGATTCCGTTCACCGCGAAGGTCGAACAACAGCTCGGTCCGCTCACGCGCGCGCCGGTGCGGGTGGAGACCGGGCCCGTCCGCGCACGGATAGTGCAGGCTCCGGCATTGTCGCCCGATGGCCGCACGTTCGCCTTTTCTGCGCTGGGCAAAGTGTACACGATGCCGGCCGCTGGCGGACCGCCGACCGCCATCGCGCCAGACCTGCCGCCGCAATTCCATCCCGCCTGGTCCGCAGATTCGAAGCGGCTGCTGTTCGTAACCTGGACCGGTCCGGCAGGCGGCCATGTCTGGGAAACGAGGATCGGGGCAGGAAAGCCCAGCCGGCTGACCGAGCGCGACGCATTCTACACCCACCCGGTCTATGCGCCCGACGGGAGCGTGATCGTAGTCCGCTCGCCGAGTGCAGAGCGGCGCGCGCATTATGTGGAATTCGGCCAGATCCGCGATGCCGAACTGGTCTCCCTCAAGAGCGGGGCGGTGCTTTCGCGAGGATTAATGGGAGGCACGCCGCATTTCCTTGGCGATGATACGCTGTTGATCAACCGGTCCGACGGGGTCCATCGCGCGGACGACGACGCGCGCATCGCCAGCGTTGTCGGACCGAACTGGTATTTCGCCGAAGGTTCGGCCCAAGCCGACGACTTGCGCGTCAGCCCGGATGGTCGCCACGCTCTGGCCCAAATCGCGCAGCAACTGTTTCTCGTCAGCCTGCCCAATGATGCCGCTCCGGTAGACCTGTCGGACGGCGGAGCGGGACATGAGAAGCTGACTGACGTCGGTGCCGACTACTTCGGCTGGAGCGCCGACGGCCGGGAGATGTTCTGGTCGGTGGGCTCGACTCTCGCGCGGCGCGAGCTGGCGGGCGGAGGAGTCTCTTCCGTCGAGGCGGTAGTGACCGCTCCGCGCGACATGCCGGCGGGTCACCTGCTGCTGCGCGGCGCGACAGTGCTGAGCATGGGTCCGGCGGGTGCCATGGAAGACGCCGACCTGCTTGTGGACGGCAACCGCATCGCGGCGATCGGTCCGCGCGGATCGCTGGCGGTGCCGGAGGGCACGTCCGTCCGCGACGTCTCCGGCAGCTTCGTCATCCCGGGCCTCGTCGACGTACACGATCACGTCGCCGACATCCGCCGCGATGTACTCGATTTCGCAGCGTGGGGCCCGGCGGCCAATCTGGCCTATGGAGTGACGACCGCATTCGATCCCTCGACACTGACGATCGACATGCTCGCTTACCAGGATGCGCTCGACGCAGGCCTGACGACCGGTTCGCGCATCTTCTCGACGGGCACCGCGATCTTCGCGTTCAACGACTTCCGCTCGCCCGAGCAGGTCGATGCCGTGCTGCGCCGCTACCGCGACCGTTACCGGCTGAGCAACGTCAAGATGTACCGCTCGGGCAACCGCCGGGTGCGCGAATGGATCGCGCAGAGCGCGCTCACGCTAGGCATCCAGCCGACGACCGAGGGCGCGCTCGCCGCCAAGCTCGACCTAAGTCACATTCTCGATGGATATTCGGGCAACGAGCACGCGATCCCGCCGCCGGTTCTGCACGACGACATGGTCCAGCTCCTGGCGCGGAGCGGCACCAGCTACGACCTGACGCTACAAATCACGCACGGCGGTTACCCTGCGCAGGATTTCTTCATCGCCCGCGATGCGCCTCATGATGACCCGAAGTACGCCCGCTTCGCCCCGCCGTGGTTTCGCGACCAGAAGTTCTGGCAGCGGGAGTGGCGCGATCCTTCGGGTTATCTGTTCCCCCGCATCGCCGCCAGCGCGCTGGCCGTAAAGCGCGCAGGCGGCCTAGTCTCGATCGGTGCGCACGGCGAGGTTCCGGGGCTGGGCACGCACTGGGAGATGGAGGCCCACCAGATGGGCGGCTGGACTCCGGTGGAGGTTCTCGAGGCCGCCACGATCCAAGGCGCGCGCACAATCGGCCGCGATGCCGACCTCGGCTCGCTGGAGCCCGGCAAGGTGGCCGACCTGGTGGTGCTCGACAAGGACCCCCGGCTCGACATCGCCAACACCCGCGCCATCGCCTGGGTGATGAAGAACGGGCGGCTTTATGCGGGCGACGACCTCGCCCAAGTCTGGCCGGTCGCCGCGCCCCCGCCGGAGTTCTGGTTCAGTCCTCCCGCTCCTCACGCGGACGCGCGATGAACGCACTGGGCGCGAGGCCGAACACCCGGTGGAACGTGGCGGTGAAGGCGCTCGCGCTCTCGTAGCCGACATCGTAGGCTACTGTGGTCACCGACTGGCCGGCCTCAAGTTTGGGGATCGAAGTCATCAACCGCATACGCTGGCGCCAGGTCGCGAGGCCCGCGCCCGTTTCCCGCCGAAAAGCCCGAGTGAACGTGCGACGGCCCATCGCCGCGAGCGATGCCCATTCGTCGAGGTCGCGGTCGTCGGTGGGATCCTCGATCAGCGCGTGGCAGACGCGCATGAGGCGTGCATCCTGCGGCATCGGCATATCTGTTGGCGTGGCGGGCATGCGGCGGACTTCGGATAACAGCAGGCGCGCGATTTCACCTTCCCGCCCGTCGAGATCATAGTCCGGCTCGAATCCACCGACCTCCATGATCAGCGCGCGCACGAGATCGGACACCTCGATCACCCGCGCCGCCTGCGCCGAGCGATCGAGTGCGGGATCGATATAGAGAGTGTGGGACGACACCGGGCCGCGGCAACGCACCTCGTGCTCGGTTCCCGCGGGTATCCAGATCGCCCGCCGTGGGGGAAGCATGAACACCGCATTGGAAATGACCACCAGCATGACACCCGCGGTACAGTAGGTGAGCTGGGATCGCGGGTGGCTGTGCGGCGGGTCGAGCATTCCCGCCGGGTACTCGTCAGCGAAGCCCATTATGGGCCGGCTTGCGAGCGGATAGTCGATCGAGTGTTTCATCGGACCGTGGCAGTCTCACCCGCGCCATCGACTTCGTCAACGTAGTGCTCGACGCAATAGGCTCGGCCACGATAGAGGGGCGCCGCGATGTTGCGTACCTCGACTGCTTTTGCGAGGCGGTAGAGGCGGCTCGAATGGCGGGAAATGAGGGCGCGAAGCGGACCTCATAGAGCTCAGTCGTCGACGTAATCCCCCCACTTCCTTTTGCCCTTGGACCGCTTCCGGTCCTGGATGAACGCCTCGAGGGTCTTGCCCTCGCGCGAGGCGCCCTCCCGGTACGAGCGGTTCTGGAGTTTTGCCTTGTATCGCGGCGGGAAGCTGTCGTTGATGATGTCGAAGATGCGCTGTTCGAAGTGCCATTCCTCGAGGCAGCGCGCCTTGTGTTCATCTGAGCGCGATCGCCGATACCTCTCGGCGAACGAGTTCACCTCTGCCTGGGCCTCGTCACGCCGGGCAATGCGCTCATCCCACGACCGTTTCTCCCGCTCGTCCATCGGGCCTTCGGTGCGTACGTGGCCGGTACGCATGTCGATGATGACGTCCTCGGGGTGCGGAATGGGATCTGTCAATGCCGAGCCTGCGACGACGCTCGAGTTCGTCGGTCCAGCGCTGCTTGTATTCGAAAGCGTTCTCGAGCGCACTGTAGTGGTCGTTCGCGCGCCGCCCCTCGACCTCGCGCACCAGTTCCGCAAGCGCGCGCTGCGACAGGCGACTTCCCTTCATGGCCGAGATCGCCAGCGAACGCATCGCCGCCTGGATGGCGGGCAGCTCGATGACCCTGTCGCCCTCCCTGATCGTCACCGGGCGATAAGCTTCCTCGAGAATGAGGCTGTCGGTCGGCTTGGTCGCCGGATCGTATGGCTTGGGCCTGTTCTTCGCTCCCCGCGGGCGACCACCGGGATTACCCGACCTGCCCTTCTGGAACCGGTGCTGGGTAGGGGGCTTGCCGTACCCGACATCGTACGGGACCGGCAGTTTGCTATTGCCCGCCGGCTTGCCGTCTCGCTCGTCGCCTTCGTCCGCGGCGATTGCCTTGCTCGCCATCAGGCGGCCTCGCGGCCGAGGTCAGGACCAAGGCGGGCCTCGGTCACGGCTTCGAAGGTCTCTCCCGTCACGGTTAGTGTGGCGCGCTTGCCGGTGTAGGCTTCCCAGCGCCTGACGATGGTGTCGCAATAGAGCGGGTCGTACTCGATCAGGCGCGCCGAGCGCCCGGTCTTCTCGGCCGCGATCAGCGTACTGCCCGACCCACCGAACGCATCGAGCACGATCTCGCCGCGCTTCGAGCAGTCGCGGATGGCGTCAGCGATAAGCGCGACCGGCTTTACGGTCGGATGCATCGCCAGCTCGTCCGAGCGGTTGGCGCCGATCGAACTGATCCCGGCGTAATCCCACACGTTAGTGCGGTAGCGCCCGGTCTGGCCGAGGCCGAAGCTGTTGGTGTGCTCGGCCGTTCCCTGCTTGAACACGAAGACGAGCTCATGCTTTGAACGGTAGAACGCGCCCATCCCGCCGTTGGTCTTGTTCCACACGACGAGGTTCTTGAACTCGGTGAAGGCTTCCTCGCCGGCGGCGAGCAGCTCGCCCATGTGGCGCCAGTCCATGCAGACGTAGGCGATAGCCCCGTCGCGCATGACCGAGGCGATGTTGCCGAGAGTCTCAGAGAGGAACCCGGTGAACTGCGTCCGGCTCATCTCGCCCGAAGCAAAGGCGAACTCGCGGTGTTTGACCGTGCCGAGACCGCAGACGTTGCCGTCGATCTTCACGTTGTACGGCGGATCGGTGAACACGAGGTCAGCCTCGTCGCCGCCCATCAACGCCTCGAAGTCGACCGCGCTCTTTGCATCGCCGCAGAGCAACCTGTGTCGTCCGAGGTGCCAGAGGTCGCCGCGGCGCGAGACCGCGGGACCGCTGGCGATGACGACCGCATCGTCGGCCGCATCGCGGCCATCGGGATCCGCCTCCCCGGCTTCCTCGATCACGAAGTCGACCTCGGCGAGGCTGAACCCGGTGAGCTCGACATCGAACTCGAGATCGACCAGCGCCTGGAGCTCGATCGCGAGGATCTCCTTGTCCCATCCGGCATTGAGCGCCAGCTTGTTGTCGGCCAGCACGTAGGCGCGCCGCTCGGTCTCGGAGAGATGCGAGAGCGCGATGGTGGGCACGGTCCTACGCCCGAGCAGCCTGGTCGCTTCAACCCTGCCATGGCCGGCAATGATCTCGCCCTCGTCCGACACGAGCACCGGGTTGGTGAACCCGAATCGCTCGATCGACGCGGCGATCTGCTTCACCTGCTTCTTCGAATGCGTCCGCGCATTGCGCGCGTACGGACGGAGCGAGGTGATCGCCCGCTCGACAATTGCCTGTGTAAGTCCCGTCATCAGTGCCCCCTGTGCGAACCCCGCGCGCAGCAAAGCGCGCCAGTTTCCACGAGCACAGGAAGCGAGATATAACTAGACCAGAAGGGGAACATACACCGTACAAAAAGCACGGTCAATCGCATTTTTGTGGCTGACAGCGCCTCGCTGAGGCACGACGCTGACACAGCTGCGCCTGATCTTGGCGCCAGGCCGGCGATGATTCGCTTCGATCGCCCCTTCCCAAAGACCAAGCGCTGGTTCGCTGTTCCGAGCGATGCGATTCGCTGTTACCCCAGAGACAGTTCCCTGATTGGGTGCTCGAAATTCCCTGTTCTACGCGCAGGGAAATTGCCTCAGGAAATGGCGGAATTCCGCCGTTTCCAAGGCCTCGAATGCCGTCGAAGCGGCCTCAAAAATCGTGTTTTCCCTGTAAATTCCCTGTAAAGCAGGGAAAACAGGGAAGAGACCGGTTCGCTCAGGACTGCGTCGCGCACCACCCTCGCATATCGCTGACGTCAGTCGCTCAACACTTCGAGTGCGCCATTTGCCCACTTGAACTCGCCCGCGGCGCCAGAAAAAGCCGGGTCACCTAATCGATCCAGTCCCGTCTCGAGCGAAGCTAGAGAGGTGAAGACCCTTTCGGATAGTTGGCGCGCCAGCGACATGGCAGGACCATTGTAACAGAAAGGGTGACTAACTTTCGCTAGGTGTGGCGACCGCGCAACTAAGCTTCAATTTTGCGTGCTCCATCTTTACGGAAAGTCCGTTTGGGAAGAAAAGCGCGCCCATTGAGGGGAGGGGGCGGTCAATTTGGCCGTCATCGCTGCGCGCGCGACCCCGGCGCGGAGGAAACTATGACAAATCAAACATTAGCACCGCGGCTGCTGACCGGCGCCGCCATGATCGCTCTCGCTGCCGTCGCTTCGCCCGTGCTGGCGCAGGATTCCAATGTTCCGGACGCCACCACCCAGACCGCCGAAGAGCCGGAGATCGTGGTCACCGGCACCTTGCTGCGCCGTGGGAACGTCGAGACCGCGCTTCCTGTTACCGTCATTACCGATGAATCGCTGCAGCGCGCGGGCATCACCAACACTGCCGACGCCGTCCGTCAGGCCGCTGCCGACGGCGCGGGATCGATCGGCATCGGCTTCACCAGCGGCTTCTCGGCTGGCGGTTCGGCCGTTTCGCTTCGCAACCTCGGCGTGTCGTCGACCCTCTTGCTGGTAAACGGCCTCCGCTCGGCCAATTACCCGCTCAGCGACGATGGTCACAACTCCTACGCGGACCTGAACAGCATTCCGCAGGTCAACGTCGAGCGGATCGAAGTGCTGAAGGATGGCGCTTCGTCTCTTTACGGCGCGGACGCGATCGGCGGCGTCGTCAACATCATCACGCGCCGGCAGTTCAACGGGATCGAAGGCGGCGCCGAGGGCGGCGTGACCGAGAAGGGCGACGGTCACAAGTACCGCGTGCGCCTGCTCGGCGGCATCGGCGACTACGAAGGCCAGGGCTGGAACTTCTACGTCGGCGGCGAATACGAAGAGAACGGCAAGATCACCGCGGACTCGCGCGGTTTCCCGTTCAACACGCTCGACCTGAGCTCGATCGGCGGCCGGGACAACAACCGCGCCGACGATACCCTTACCACCCCGACCACAAATGCCGTCGTCACCCGCGTGACCCAGACGGACCTCAACAACCCGCTGGCAGGCACTGTCGCAAACGCGACCACGCCCGCCATTTTCACCTCGCTCACGCCGTTGGCGAATTGCCCGTTCGGGACGTTCTCGGAGAACACTTCGGCTCGCGTTGGAACGGCGTGCGCGCACGACCTCACCAAGGAATACGTCCAGATCCTGCCTCCGCAGGAACGGTATGCGGGCGTCGCCCGGTTCAGCTATCGCGTCTCGGACACGATCGAGGGCTATCTCGAAGGCAGCTATTCCCACAACAAGGTGGACATCACGCTGCTTCCGCGCGGCATCCGGCAGAACCAGGCGTTCGGCGGTTCGCCGAGCACCTCGACCAGCAATCCGGGCATCGTGCTGCCCGTGTACATCTGCTCGTCAGGCGTCAACTGTGCGACCGCGGCCGACCGCCAGCTCAACCCCAACAACCCCTATGCGGCCGCTTACGCCAATGATCCGGCACACGGCGCCGCGCGCATCTACTATGCGTTCGGCGACGTGAAGGCGGGCTCGGTCCGCATCAACGAACTGTACCGCATCACTGGCGGGCTTCGCGGCTCGATCGCGGATAGCTGGGACTGGCGTCTCGACGCGGCATACTCGCGCGACAACCTCAACCTGACCCAGACCGGGTTCGCCAACCTGAACGGGCTGATCAAGGCGATCAACACGGGATCGTACAACTTCCGCGATCCCAGCCAGAACTCGCAGGCGGTCCGCGATTCGGTGCTTCCGCCGATCACGTCGCTGTCCAACTCGAGCGAGTTCACGGTCGACGGTTCGATCAGCCACGCTCTGTTCGAGCTTCCGGGCGGTCCTGTGCAGCTGGCCGTCGGCGGTCAGTATCGGAAGGAGAAGCTGACCAACCGTAGCGCCAATCCGAACCTCGACGTGCCGGGTCTCTCGACCGCGCAAGCATACGGCGACCGCGACGTCTGGGCAGGGTTCTTCGAAGTGAACGCGCCAATCCTGGAGAACCTGGAAGTCACCGGATCGGGCCGCTACGACCACTATTCGGAAGGCTTCAGCCACTTCTCGCCCAAGGTCAGCTTCAAGTATCAGCCGATCCGGGCGGTTTCCTTCCGCGGCTCGTACTCGGAGGGCTTCCGGGCGCCGACATTTGCCGAATCGAACCCGCTCAGCTCGTTCTCGGGCTTTGTCGGTTTCAATCCCGGCAACAACGCTGCGTTCAAGGCTGCGCACGCTGCCAACGCCGCCTACTACGCGAACTACTCGATCGGCCGCGGCTATGTCGGCAACCCGGACATCGAGCCTGAAACCGCCCGCAGCTATTCGCTCGGGGCCGTGTTCGAGCCGACGCGCTGGTTCACCTTCACCGCGGACTACTTCTACGTGAAGAAGTCGAACCTGATCGTGACCGGGCCGCTCTCGGGCAAGGCGATCGACGCGTACTATTCGGTGTCGGGCCAGACGTTCGCCTCGGCTGCTGCCGCGTCGGCGGCTGGTTGCGCCGCGGTCGCTGCGGTCGCTCCGGGCTACTCGTGCAACGTCATCGATGGCGCCGATCCCTTCGCCCTCAACGCGCTGCCGCGCCTGCTGGTTCTGAACGCACCGTACGTCAATGCGAACTACGACGTCGTCTCGGGCCTCCAGTTCACGGCCAACGCGGACGTGCCGGTCACCGACGGAATTCGTTGGCAGAGCCGCCTCGACCTTCAGGAAACGCTGAAGTTCGACCGTCACCTCGACACCGGGGAAGTGCAGAAGTTCACTGGCTCGGTCGGTCCGGCGGACCTCTCGTCCGGTGGTGGCACCCCCAGGTGGCGCGGCAACTGGCAGAACACCCTCGACTTCGGGGATTTCTCGCTGACCGCGACGACGTACTACGTCGGCGCCATGAAGGGCATCGCGACGGACCAGGGCAACCTGGACACGTCGTGCGACGCGACGCTCTACAAGGATTCAGCCGGTGGGAACAGCTTCTGCAAGATCAAGAGCTTCGTTTACACAGATCTGAATGCGACGTTCGAAGTGAACGACGACTTCAGCTTCTACCTGATGGTCGGCAACGTCACGAACGCGCGGGCGCCGCTTTACGCGAACGTGCTCTATACCTCGCAGCCGAACTACCTGGCCTCGTGGCACATCCCCGGCCTGGTCGGCCGGACTTTCAAGGCTGGTGCCAACTTCCGCTTCTAATCAGCGGTAGAATGAAAAAGGGAGCAGGCGGTGCCGGCGGCGCTGCCTGCTCTTTTTCTTTGCACCCGCGGACAGATGCCTCGCGGTCGAGGCCGCCGGTTCGTTCAGTCTGCCCGATGCGGCCGAGGGTTGGCGAAGTCGGCCGTTGTCATCGCGAACCCCCAGCAGTTCTTCGCATTGAATTCGATTGCCTGACGGCAGTAATCGGGGCTCGAAGTCGCGCAGGCATCCTTCAAAAGCACGGCGTTGTAGTCGCGGAAGCAGGCATCCTCCATCGTGGTGCTGACGCACTGATCGATGTTCACTCCGGAAAAAAACAGCGTGTTGATGCCCTGGGTGCGCAGGACCTGGTCCAGGTGCGTCCCGTAAAAGCCGCTCATTCGCACCTTCTCGATGTAAACGTCGTCCTCGTCCATCAGGGGCTTGAGCTCATCGACCATCGATGCGCCCCATGAACCGCGGGTGAGCACGGGTCCGTTGGCGAGGTTTTCGCCGATCCCGGCCTGTTCGGTCTCATGCTTGAACGCGTACAGCGTCGGCGCCCCCAGGTTCCGCAGGTCGGGCCGGTTGTGCCAGTAAACCCAGACCACCCACATCCCGTGCTTGCGGGCGGCTTCGATCGCCCGCTTTACCCCCGGGATCGCCTCCCGGCAGCGCTTGAAATCCAGTCCCGAACTGTCGGTCCAGCCGCCGGGCGAGCAGAAATCGTTCTGCATGTCGATGATCACCAGGGCGCCGCGCTGCGTGCTGTCGACGAAAGGTTTCAGCTCGGCCTCGAAGCGGACGAGCGGGCCACGTGCATCGGGGGCGAGGTGGACGTAATCGTCATGTAGCTGCCAGCGGTCGTTTCCCGCCGCCAATTGGACGCCGCCGCCTTCGGTGGACGCGTAGATTCCTCGGTGTTTCGATGACATCTCGTTCTCCAGCGGCCCGTCCGCCTGAACCCAACGCGCGTGTCGGTTCGACGCTCCCGCGCTTGGTGTTGGGATGTCCGTTACGAGTGCGAAGCGTCGACCAGGTCCATGAAGTTGCGAGCAGCCTCGCGGTCAACCTCCTCCTTGAAGACCACGGCCAGTTCGGGCGCATCGCCCATCATGTAGAGAAGCGACCACAGCGCGAAGCGCCTGCCCCGGTCCGGTTCCAGGCCCAGGTCTACCCGCAGGCGGTCCACTCCTGCCTCGCGGGCAGCCGGCGACACGGCGAGCAGGTCGGATGTGCCAAAGTACCGGCAGAGCAGGTCGTCAAAGTCCATCGGCCGCTGCTAAAGCTTGTCGTCCTGACGTGTCGAGGGTGCAGTTTTCAACCTGGCGGAGTTGACGCGCGCTTGACCGGCTGGGCCGTGCCAACGAAGGCGCGATCCGATGACCACCCCGGCGCGCCTTTCGTCCACCCAGGAGTACCTGCTCGCGGTGACGGCCGCGGTAGTTACCGCAAATGCCTATTACATTCACCCCATCATCGGGGACGTCGCCCACCATTTCGGAGTTGGCACGGCACAAATTGGGCTGGTGCCAGCCCTCAACCAGCTCGCGGTCGCCTTGGGCATCCTGGTTCTCCTGCCGCTCGGGGACCGATATTCGAACCGATCGCTCACGATAGCGTTCACTGCCGGACAGTGCGCGGGACTGGTCGTCATGACCCTGGCGAAGGGCTTCGCGCTTTTCACCGCCGGATCGACCTTGCTGGGGTTTTTCACGATCGCGCCATACCTGCTGCCGGCCTACGCCTCGAAACGCGTCGCGCCCGAACGTCTGGGGCACGTGACCGCGATCATCACCGCAGGGGTGATCTTCGGCATCCTGGTGGCTCGGGTCGGCGCGGGGGTCGTTGCCGAATACTTCGGCTGGCGGACCGTTTACTGGATCGCGACAACGGCGATGATCGCGATCACGCTCATCCTGCCGCGCATCATGCGCAAGGAAACCGTTGCGAGGAAGACCACCGAACTCGGCTATCCCGAACTGATGGCGTCGCTGGTGACCTTGCTCCGCACGCACCGCGAAATAATTCTGTCCGGCGCGATCCAGGCAATCGGGTTCGGCCAGTTCATCGCGTTGTGGCTCGGGCTGGCCCTTCATCTGACGAGTCCCGCAATGGGCTACGGCACCGACATCGTGGGCTACCTCGCGGGGTTTGCTGCCATCAGTGTCTTCACGACTCCGTACTGGGGAAGGCTGGCCGACCGCATCGGGCCGAGAAAGGCCCGCGTCGGGTTCGCACTGGCGCAGACGGCCGGCATCGCTTTGCTGCTGCCGTTCGGGGACAGTCTATGGCTGTTGATGATCCCGATCCTGATCGGCAACATCGTCGGACCCGCCATAGATGTGACCAGCCGGATGACCTTCCTGGCGCTTCAGCCGGACCTGCGTACGCGTCTGACCACGATATACATCGTCATGATGTTTCTGGGTGGCAGTATCGGAAGCGTCGCGGGAACAGCCGTGTTCGATGCCTACGGCTGGCACGGGAGCGCGCTCTACGTGCTCGGATCCTGCATCGTCCTTACCGCTCTAACGATTATCGGATTTCGGCTCTACGGGAACCGCGATGCAGCGTAGATCCGTCGTAACTGGCGCGTATCGATCGGGAAGAACGCGCTGCTGCACCCCGTCATCGGCCTGGCCAGCCGCGCCCTGGTTAACGCGCCATAGACCTCCGGAAAGTCCCCTAGGGGCTCCCCGTTAAGGACTTCATCCGAATGTCCGCTCTCCCGTGACGGCCGTAGAGCGGAAGCATCGGGCCGGGCTGCCGTCCGGCCGTGCGCAAGTCACAGGAGGCACCCATGCGCTACGAACGGAACATCGCGGCCGACGCGCGGATCGTTTCCCCCGGCGAACTGGCTCAGATCGTCGATGCGGCAGCGCCGGTCTTGCCCGAGCACTCGGATTTCGAGCTGCCGGCGTGGATGTGGGGCACGATGCTGGGCGGATACGCCGTTTTCTTCGCGGGCTTGATCTCGGCGACCGCCGGAGAGGGAAAGGCCGCCTTCGCCATCGTCATCAGCATCTTCTACACGGCAATGTTCTTCGGCACCGCGCGCATCCTGGCCAACCTGGACGGGCGCCGGGTCGGCGCATTCACTCGCGGCGGTGGCGATTTGAAAACCTGGACCGGGCCCATGAGCATGGGTTCGGTCGCCGGCCAGATCCTGGCCATTCCGCTTCTTCTGGGCTTCTTCGGGATCGCGATCGCCATCATCACCGCCATCGTGAGGTGATCGCGCGCGCCGCGCTTGCTGCCAAAAGGCAGGAGCGCGGCGTTCAGCCGAGGCGGGCGAGGGTTATCATGCGGACGAGATCGGACAGCGTCCGGGCCTGCATCTTGACCATGACGTTGGCGCGGTAAACTTCCACCGTCCGCGCGCTGATTTGCAGGTCGTAGGCGATGGCCTTGTTGGCCTGCCCTGCCACGAGACCTTCCATTACCTCGCGCTCGCGCGGGGTAAGCGCCGCGATGCGATCGAGCACTTCCTGGCGTTCGGCCGCCGCGTGTTCGTCGTCCGCCCTGCGCGCCATCGCATCGCGGATTGCGCCGAGCATCACCTCGTCGTCGAACGGCTTTTCGATGAAGTCGGCAACGCCGGTCTTCATGGCCTGAACCGCGAGCGGCACGTCGGCGTGTCCGGTGATGACGATCACGGGCACTGTCGCCCCGCGCTGCCGCAACGCCTGGGCAAGCTGCAGGCCGCTGGTGCCCGGCATGCGGACGTCCGTCACCACGCAAGCGCCGGCCAGCGGAGGCGAAGCAGCCAGGAACGCATCTGCCGAACTGAAAGCCCGCACCCGGATCCCGGCGACGTCCAGCAGGAATTCGAGCGAATGGCGCGCGCTCTCATCGTCGTCGATCACATAGACGATCGCGTTGTCGGTAGCGCTATTCGCCATCGTATACTTCCTCGTTTGCGATGCTTTGCAGGGTGAATCCGAACTCCGCCCCACCCGCGGGCCGTGGGGCTGCCCAGATGCGGCCGCCATGCGCCTCGATGATCGTGCGCGAGATCGACAGCCCCACGCCCATGCCGGTGCGCTTCGTCGTAACGAAAGGCTGGAACAAACGCTCAGCCACCCGCGGCGCAATTCCGGGGCCGGTATCGGCGATCGTGACACGAGCCATCATTTCGGGGGACGGCTCGATCCCGATGGTCAGCTCGCGCCGGGGGGACGCCGCTTCGACCATTGCATCGACCGCGTTCCGCACGAGGTTGAGCACCACCTGCTGGACCTGCACCTTGTCCGCCAGAACCTTGTCGACCCCGGGGGCGAAATCGTACCAGACGCGAATGCCGTGCTCCTTGGCGCCGACCAGGGCGAGGGCGGTCGCTTCCTCTACCAGCTTGGGCAGGCTTTCCACCGTTCGCTCGGCTTCTCCGCGGGAGACGAAATCGCGCAGGCGGCGGATGATCTGACCCGCGCGCAGGGCCTCGTTCCCGGCCCGGTCCAGGGCATCGGCAACCTTCCGGTGCGGCACGTCGTCGCGGGTCAGCAGCGTGCGGCTGCCCTTGAGGTAGTTGGCGATCGCCGACAGAGGCTGGTTGAGCTCGTGAGCCAGGGCAGAGGCCATCTCCCCCAGCGCCGTCAGGCGAGAGACATGAACCAGTTCGTTCTGCAGTTCCTGCAGCCGCGCCTCGGTTTGCTGCCGATCGGTCAGGTCGCGGATAAAGCCGGTGAAAAAGCGTCCGTCGCCTGCCTCCATCTCGCCCACGGCCAGCTCGATCGGAAAGGTGGACCCGTTCTTGCGCTCGCCGACCACGACCCGCCCTTTGCCGATGATCCGCTTTTCCCCCGTGCGATAGTATCGCGCGAGATAATCATCGTGCGCGCTGCGGTAAGGCTCCGGCATCAGCATGTCGACGTTGCGGCCGATCACCTCGTCTGCCGGCCAACCGAACATCTGTTCCGCCGCCACGCTGAAGTCCCGGATGATGCCCCGTTCATCGATCACCACCATGGCATCGGGGACCGTGTCGAGGATTGACTGGAGGTGCGCCTCGCGCCGGGCGAGCGTGAGCGCGCCGCTCTCCATCTGTATTCGCGCCCGCTGGAACCACTCGCCGCCCAGCGCAATCGCGATGCCGATCGCCACGAATGAGGCTGCGGCGAGGAAGTCGCTGCCAGCGATAGGTGCCGCCCGGCTGTCGCACCACAGCCCCGCACCCGCGCCCGCGAGTGCAGCCAGGGAGCCGGCGCGGATACCCGACAGCGCACTGGCAATGACGACCGCCGGCATGAAGAAAATGAACGTCGATTGCCTCCCCAGCTCTTCGCCAAGCAGCAGGCGAGCGGCAATCGCGGCGACGATCGCCAACACGGCGAGCGTCAGAGCAGCAGTCAGCGAAAGGCGGGGGAGGAACCGGCTGGCAAAGTGGAAGCTGCCGATCTCCGGTGAGTTACCTAGGGAACGCACTGTAGGGACATCATCCAAATTATCCGTCTCCTCCGGAAGGCGTAGGCAAGTGCGCCTTGCGTCAACCCTGCCGTCCAGTCGAGCAATTCCGGAATGATCCACCCGTTCTTCAGTTCTCGCGATTGGCGCACCGGCCCAGGGACTGGCACGATCATCAGGACGTGCGGCTCATGATCCCGCAGCCGAGAATCCTGGTGTTCGTAAGCGACCGCGCGCTCCGGTCCTCGCTTTTGTTCTCGCTTACGATCGAGGGCTATCACGCGGTGGCGGGAGCACCGACTGGCAGCGGGCCAGCAGGTGCGACAGCGCTGCTCATCGACCAGGACTATTGCGGCGACGGCCTGGGCACGCTTGTCGCACTGCGCGCGAGAGGCTACTCCGCGCCCGCGATCTTCCTTGCCACCAATCCCGGCGCGTCCTTGCGCGCCCGCGCCACTTCTGCGGGGGCGGTGACGATCGAAAAGCCGCTCCTGGGAGACGAGCTGAGCGGCGCCATTCGCGCCGCAATCAATACGCAAGAGGCCGCCTGAAAAAATGACCGAAGCCGCCATTCATGAAGAAGACATCGCCCGCCTGGTGCCACGGTTCTATGACCGCGTGCGTGCCGACGAGGTCCTCGGACCGATTTTCAACGGCGCGATCGACGACTGGCCGCACCATCTCGAAAAGCTGAAGGCCTT
Organism: Tsuneonella deserti; assembly: GCF_014644315.1. Classification (NCBI taxonomy): domain Bacteria; kingdom Pseudomonadati; phylum Pseudomonadota; class Alphaproteobacteria; order Sphingomonadales; family Erythrobacteraceae; genus Tsuneonella; species Tsuneonella deserti. Next base: position 488,376 of record NZ_BMKL01000001.1, read on the forward strand.
CTGGTCATCCGTGATGCTCACGAGCGGGCGGTACAAGGGACAGCCGATGGTGGCGCACTTGCGGCACGGAGATCACATGACGCGAGAGAACTTCGCCCGCTGGCTTGGCTTGTGGAGCCAGGTAACGGAGGAAGTGCTGGGCAGCCAGGCCGCCGCTGCTTTCCAGGAGAAAGCTCGGCGGATCGCCGAAAGCCTGCAGCTTGGCGTACAATTCCATCGGGACAGGCACCGGGCTGCATAGGACCACGGTCCCGCGTCACAGGGAAATCGATCACAGCCAGTCGGTGCTTGACTTTCACATATAATGATATCTTTATATGCCGTATGGGTATCGAGACGACCATGCGGGCACTTGGCGACCTGACCCGCCTCAGGATCATGCGCCTCATCGCGACAATGGAGCTCGCGGTGGGAGAGCTCGCCCACGCACTCGGGCAAAGCCAGCCTCGCGTATCACGTCATGTGGCCATTCTGTGCGACGCTGGGCTGGCGGAGCGGCGGCGCGAGGGTAGCTGGGTTTTCCTGCGCCAATCGACCCATGGCGGCGAACAAACTGCACGCGCCGTCGCCCGGCTGCTTGCCACCGCGGAAGACGAAGATGCCGAGTTCGCACGCGTCTGCGCGGAAGACCGGCGCCACCTCGCCGCCATCCGTGACTCGCGCGAGCGGAGCGCGGCTGAATATTTCGCCCGCCACGCTGGCGAGTGGGACCGGTTGCGTGCCCTGCTAGCGCCGGCCGACAAGGTAGAGCAAGCCCTGATCGACAGCCTCGATAATGAGGTGCTCGGCGACGTGCTCGACATCGGCACGGGGACCGGACGCATTGCCGAACTGCTTGAGCCGGGTGCCCGCAAGGTCACGGCGCTCGACAAGAGCCCCGAGATGTTGCGCCTTGCCCGCGCGCGGTTGCAGGGGCTTCCCTCCGGCCGGGTCGAACTGGTGCAGGGCGATTTCGCCGCGCTCCCGTTTCCGCCTGCAACTTTCGATACAGTCGTGTTCCACCAGGTGCTGCACTACGCCACAGAGCCCGAATACGTTCTGGCAGAGGCTGCACGCATTTGCCGCGCCGGCGGCCGCATCGCGATTGTCGACCTGGCGACTCACGAGCGCGAAGAGATGCGCCGGACCCACGCCCATGCGCGCCTCGGCTTCGGGGATGAACAGATGAAGTCGATGCTGACCCGCCTCGGATTCGAGACGGATACCACGGAAACGATCGAGGGCGGCGAGCTGGCGGTCAAGGTGTGGACCGCGCGGCGACTGGATCCGCAAGTCCCCCGGATCGACACTCGCTCCGAAAGCGCGCGCCCTTCGCGCAAGGCGGCAGCGCGATGAACGCTGAAATCGCATCCGCCGCGCCCCTCTACGCCTCGCTTCCCGGGGATATCGGCATATCCTTCGAATTCTTCCCCCCGAAGACCGAAAAAATGGCCGAGACGCTGTGGGAGAGCGTGCGTACGCTCGAGCCACTAGCGCCCGATTTCGTCTCGGTGACTTACGGCGCGGGCGGATCGACGCGCGAACGGACCCATGCTGCCGTCCAGCGCATCGTGAACGAAACGGGCATACCCGCCGCTGCCCACCTGACCTGCGTTGATGCGACGCGCGAGGAAGTCGATGCGGTGGCGCGCGCATACTGGGACGCCGGCGTGCGCCATATCGTCGCCCTGCGGGGCGATGCGTCCGATCCCGCACAGGGCTACCGGCCGCACCCTGGCGGCTACGCCAACGCAGCCGAGTTGGTCGCCGGGTTGCGCAGGATCGCGCCATTCGAAATTTCGGTCGGCGCCTATCCTGAAAAACATCCCGATTCAGCCGACGAGGTGGCCGATCTCGACAACCTGAAGCGCAAGATCGACGCCGGGGCCACGCGCGCGATCACGCAGTTCTTTTTCGAACCCGAATGTTTTTTCCGTTTCCGCGACCGCGCTGCGGCGGCGGGGATCGAGGCCGAGATAGTTCCCGGCATCATGCCCATCCTGAGCTTCGCCAGCGTCCAGCGCATGAGCGGCCTGTGCGGCAACGCGATTCCGGGATGGCTCGCGACGCTGTTCGAGGGGCTCGACGAGCGGCCCGCCGCCCGCCAGCTCGTCGCCGCGACCGTCGCGGCGGAGCTGTGCCGGCGGCTGTATGCCGGCGACGTGCGCAAATTCCATTTCTACACACTCAACCGGGCCGAGCTGTCGTACGCGATCTGCCACCTGCTCGGCCGCCGTCCTACCGGAGATGCAGCATGACTTCTGCCCGCGAAGCCTTCCTGGCCGAAGCCGCCAGGCGCATCCTGATCACCGATGGCGCGTTCGGGACCGAGATCCAGGGCTGGAACCTGGCGGAAGCGGACTATGCCGGTTCGCTCGGCCTTGCGCGCGACCAGAAGGGCAACAACGACATCCTGGCGCTGACAAAGCCCGAGGTGCCCGAGGCGATCCACCGGGCCTATTTCGAGGCAGGCGCGGACATTGCCGAGACCAACACATTCTCCGCCAACCGGATAAGCCAGGCCGACTACGGCGCCGAACACCTGGTTCGGGAGATCAACCTGGAAAGCGCCAGGCTGGCACGCCGTCTGGCTGACGAGTACGCAGCGCGCGATGGCCGGCCCCGCTTCGTGGCGGGCGCGATCGGTCCGACCAACAAGACGTTGTCGCTTTCTCCAGACGTCAACGACCCCGGCTATCGCGAAATCGATTGGGACACTCTCGTCGATGTGTACCGCGAACAGGCCGAAGCGCTGGTCGAAGGCGGGGCCGACTTCATCCTGATCGAGACCGTCTTCGACACGCTGAACGCCAAGGCCGGCATCATGGCGGTGAAGCAGGTCGCGCAGGCGCTGGGCCGGGAAGTGCCGCTGATGCTTTCGATGACGTTGACCGACCTGTCGGGACGCAATCTGTCCGGACACACGGTCGAGGCATTCTGGTATGCGGTGCGCCATGCGCGTCCCCTGACGATAGGGCTGAACTGCTCATTCGGCGCCACCCAACTTCGTCCTCATGTGAAAGCGCTGTCCGAAATCGCCGATGCCCTGGTGATGGTCTATCCCAACGCCGGCCTGCCCAACGAACTGGGCGAGTACGACGAACAGCCCGCAGAGACCGCGGGATACGTGCGCGAATGGGCCGAGCACGGGCAGGTAAACGTCCTCGGCGGATGCTGCGGCTCCACGCCCGAGCACATAGCGGTCATGGCCCGGGCGGTGGAGGGGCTGGCCCCGCGCAAGCTGACCACGCCGGAGGTGGCGACGCGGCTCGCGGGGCTCGAACCGTTCACCATGGCGGCCTGAAAACACCTTTACGGAAGTACCCAGAGTGACCGAAATTGCATCCTCCCGCTTCGTCAACGTCGGCGAACGCACCAACGTCACCGGATCGGCAGCGTTCAAGAAGCTGATCATGGCCGGCGACTACACCGCGGCAGTCGAGGTCGCCCGCAGCCAGGTCGAGAACGGCGCGCAGGTGATCGATGTCAACATGGACGAAGGCCTGCTCGACGCGGTCGAGGCGATGACCACCTTCCTCAAGCTGATTGCCGCCGAGCCCGACATCGCGCGCGTGCCGGTGATGATCGACAGCTCCAAGTGGGAGGTGATCGAGGCCGGGCTCAAGTGCGTGTCCGGTAAGCCGATCGTCAATTCGATTTCTATGAAGGAAGGCGAGGCTGCGTTCCTCGAACAGGCGCGCAAGTGCATGGACTATGGCGCCGCCGCGGTGGTCATGGCCTTCGACGAGAAGGGCCAGGCCGATACGAAGGAGCGCAAGGTCGAGATCTGCTCCCGCGCCTACGACCTGCTCACCGGCATCGGCTTCCCACCCGAAGACATCATCTTCGATCCCAACGTGTTCGCGGTCGCGACGGGGATCGAGGAGCACGACCGCTACGGCCTCGACTTCATCGAGGCGGTGGCCGAGATCAAGACGCGCTGCCCGCATGTCCATTGCTCGGGCGGCCTGTCGAACCTGTCCTTCAGCTTCCGCGGCAACGAGACCGTGCGCCGGGCGATGCACTCGGTGTTCCTCTATCACGCGATCCCGGCCGGCCTCGACATGGCCATCGTCAACGCCGGGCAACTCGACATCTACGACCAGATCGATCCGACCCTGCGCGAGGCATGCGAGGACGTGATCCTGATGCGCGCGCCGCCCGAGGGCAGCGAGTTCGAAACCGCCACCGAGCGCCTCATCGCGCTCGCCGAAAGCTACAAGGGCAAGTCGAAGGAAGACGAAAAGGCCGCCGAGGAATGGCGCGGCTGGCCGGTCGAGCGCCGGATCGAGCACGCCCTGGTCAAGGGCATCGATGCCTATATCGTCGAGGATACCGAGGAAGCGCGGCAGCGGGTCGCCACCAGCGAAGGCCGTCCGATCGAAGTCATCGAAGGTCCCCTGATGGACGGCATGAACGTCGTCGGCGACTTGTTCGGATCGGGGAAGATGTTCCTGCCGCAGGTGGTCAAGTCGGCCCGCGTCATGAAGAAGGCCGTTGCCCACCTCATCCCTTACATCGAGGCCGAAAAGGAAGCCTCGGGCCTCGCCGATCAGTCCAAGGGACGGATCGTCATGGCCACCGTCAAGGGCGACGTTCACGACATCGGCAAGAACATCGTCGGCGTCGTCCTCCAGTGCAACGGCTACGAGGTGATCGATCTCGGCGTCATGGTGCCGTGGTCGCAGATCCTGCAGACCGCCATTGACGAGAAGGCGGACATGATCGGCCTGTCGGGCCTGATTACCCCTTCGCTCGACGAGATGGTGACCGTGGCGGAAGAGATGCAAAGGGCCGGCTTCACCATGCCGTTGCTGATCGGCGGGGCAACCACCAGCAAGGTCCACACGGCGCTTCGCATCGATCCTGCCTACGACGGGCCGGTCATACACGTACTCGACGCCAGTCGCGCGGTTGGGGTCGCCAGCCGGTTGCTGTCGGACACTCAGCGCGATGCCTTCGTACAGGATAGCGCCGCCGAGTACGCCAAGGTGCGGGAGGCGCGCGAGGGTAAGTCCAAGAGCGTGTTGCTCAGCCTCGAAGAGGCCAGGGCCAATTTCTACGATGCGTTCATGAGCGACAAGCCGGCGCCTCCCGCCCAGCCGGGGGTCCATGCGTTCGACGACTGGCCGCTCGCCAACTTGCGCGAGTTCATCGACTGGACGCCGTTCTTCCGCGCATGGGAGCTGCACGGGAACTACCCGGCAATCCTCGACGACCCGGTCGTGGGCGAGACCGCGCGCAGCCTCAAGGCCGACGCCGACGCGATGCTCGATCGGATCATCGGCGAAAAGTGGCTCACCGCGCGCGGTGTAGCCGGGCTTTGGCCCTGCGCCCGCCACGGCGACGACGTGGTGATCCATGTGGTCGAGGAAGAGCGGCACGTTCGCCTGCCGTTTCTTCGCCAGCAGGTGAAGAAAAGCCGTGACCGCGCCAACATGTGCCTGGCGGATTTCATCGATCCCGCAGGCGACTGGATTGGCGGCTTCGCAGTCGCGATCCACGGGGCCGAGCCTCATTCCGCCCGTTTCAAGGCCGAACGCGACGATTACTCCGATATCCTCCTGAAGGCGCTCTGCGACCGTTTCGCGGAAGCGTTCGCCGAGGCGCTGCACAAGTATGTGCGGACGGATCTGTGGGCCTATTCGCCAGGCGAACAGCTCACCAACGATGCCCTGATTTCCGAAGAATACCGCGGCATCCGCCCTGCGCCGGGCTATCCCGCGTGTCCCGATCACAGCCTCAAGCCGATCCTGTTCGACCTGCTCGATGCGCCGCGCCACACGGGCCTGGAGTTGACCGAGAACTTCGCGATGTATCCCACCGGGGCGGTAAGCGGCTTCTATTTCGCCCACCCGGAATCGCAGTACTTCGGCGTGGCCCGCATCGGGCGCGACCAGTTGGAGGAATACGCGGTGCGTCGCGGAGTGGATCTCGCCACCGCAGAACGCTGGCTCCGGCCCAATCTGGATTGACCGCGCGCGTTTGCTCGCGCAGGGCAAACGGGTCGCCGGAAGCGATTCCCAGCCGGGAGGGGCTTTCGACGTCCGCCATGGGAGAGCGTCCGGCAAGTTGCCGGTCCGCCGAAGGAGCAACCGCCCCGGAAACTCTCAGGCCAATGGACCGTGGCGGGCCGTGCGACACTCTGGAAAGCGCTCCGCCTCCAATGGCGGCGCCACCGACGGTGTAAGCTCGCGCTTTTCCTCACACGGGGGCGGGCCAAACTCTCAGGTTTCCCGACAGAGGGGGCAGCGGTTCGAAGGTGACCCTACCGGTCATCGGCCGCGCTGTCGGGGTATGCGCGTGAGCGAGAGCGAAGAGATCATCGAACCCGAAACACTGCCGCTGGACGGGTGGCACCGTGCGCGTGGCGCGCGGATGGTCCCCTTTGCCGGTTACGAGATGCCGATCCAGTATGAAGGCATTCTGGCAGAGCACGAGTGGACCCGCAGCCATGCCGGCCTGTTCGACGTCAGCCACATGGGTCAGCTCGAAGTTTCGGGCGAAGATGCGACGGAAGCGCTCGAAGCACTGCTGCCGATCGACCTTTCGACGCTCAAGCCGGGGCGCCAGCGGTATTCGCTGCTGCTCGATGAAAACGGCGGCGTGCTCGACGACCTGATGGTGACGAATGCGGGCGAGCGCTTTTACCTGGTGGTCAACGGCGCGACCAAGTGGGACGATATCGCGCACCTGCGCGAGCATCTGCCGGACGACATTACTCTCAACCACCTTGCCGACGACGCGCTTCTCGCGCTGCAGGGACCGGAAGCGGCCGAGGTGCTGGGGCAGCTTGGACTCGAACCGGCGAACAGCGGGCCGCGGGTTGCCGACATGGCCTTCATGGATGCCGTCGAGTTCGGGTGGAACGGGGTTCCCCTGCGCGTCAGCCGGTCGGGCTACACCGGAGAGGACGGCTTCGAGATTTCGGTTCCTGCCGATCAGGCCGAAGCACTGGCCGAAGCGCTCTGCGCGCAACCGGAGGTAAAGCCGATCGGGCTCGGCGCACGGGATTCCCTGCGGCTCGAGGCTGGCCTGCCCCTCTACGGCCACGATCTGTCTCCCGGCACCTCACCGGTCGAGGCGGGGCTGACTTTTGGCATCAACAAGCGTCGCCGGAGCGAAGGCGGCTTCCCCGGCGCCGAACGCATCCAGCGCGAGCTTGCCGAAGGGACCAAGCGCCACTGGGTCGGCCTCGCGCTCGAAGGCCGCATGGCCGCGCGCGAAGGCGCCGATGTTTACGCCGGCGATGACAAAGTCGGTACGGTGACCAGCGGTGGCTTCTCGCCCACGCTCGGTCATCCGATTGCCATGGCTTACGTCGATGCCGCACATGCCGGCGAGGGCACCGCGCTTGAGCTGGAAGTGCGCGGTAAGCGCCTTCCCGCACGCGTCGTACCCACCCCGTTCGTCCCCCACCGCTACCACCGCAAGGGAGCAGCCAAATGACCCGCTATTTCACTCAAGACCACGAATGGATCGAAGTCGATGGCGATACCGCCACCGTCGGCATCACCGATTACGCGCAGGGCCAGCTTGGCGACATCGTGTTCGTCGAAGTCCCCGATGCGGGTGCGTCCGTGACGAAGGGCGGGGATGCAGCGGTGGTGGAAAGCGTCAAGGCGGCCAGCGACGTCTATTCGCCCGTCACCGGCACCGTCACCGAGGGCAACCCCGCGCTGGCTGATGATCCCGCGCTGGTCAACACCGCGCCCGAAGGCGACGGATGGTTCTTCAAGCTGACGATCGCCGACAAGGGCGAACTCGACGGCCTGATGGACGAGGCGGCCTACAAGGCGTTCTGCGACACCCTCTGAAGGGCAATTCCTCATGCGATATCTTCCCCTGACCGAGGCCGATCGCTCGGCGATGCTAGAGGTGATCGGTGCGCCGTCGGTCGATGCGCTGTTTGCCGACGTTCCGGGTGGCTTGCACCTCGACGGTCCGATCGAGGGCCTGCCGATGCATGCCAGCGAGATGGCGGTCGAACGGCATATGCGGCGGCTTTCAAAGAAGAATCTCGCCGCGGCCGACGCGGCGTTCTTCATCGGGGCGGGGGCTTATCGCCACCATGTTCCAGCGAGCGTCGACCACATCATCCAGCGCGGCGAGTTCCTGACCGCCTACACGCCCTACCAGCCGGAAATCGCGCAGGGCACGTTGCAGATGCTGTTCGAATTCCAGAGCCAGGTCGCGCGCCTCTATGGCTGCGCGGTGGCCAATGCGTCGATGTACGATGGCTCGACCGCATGCTGGGAAGCGATCGCGATGGCCGGGCGGGTGACCCGCCGCAACAAGGCGCTGCTGTCGAGCGGGTTGCATCCGCACTATGTCTCGACCGCCAGGACCATGGCGAAGTTCACTGGCGACCGGCTGGCATGCGAGGCGCCGCAGCTTGATGCAGCCACGGACTATGCCGCGCTGGCGGATTCCATTGACGGCGAGACTTCCTGCGTCGTCGTGCAATACCCAGATATTCTCGGACGCATCGGCGACCTGACCGGCCTGGCGGATGCATGCCATGCGGCTGGAGCTTTGCTCATCGCGGTGAATACCGAACCGGTGGCGCTGGGCGGGATCAGGTCGCCCGGCGAGATGGGCGCGGACATCCTGGTGGGCGAAGGACAGTCGCTCGGTGTGGGCCTGCAGTTCGGCGGACCCTACCTCGGCCTGTTCGCCGTTCGCGATCCCAGGCACGTGCGGCAGATGCCGGGAAGGCTGTGCGGGGAGACGGTGGATGCCGAGGGCAAGCGCGGCTTCGTCCTCACCCTGTCAACCCGGGAGCAGCATATCCGCCGCGAGAAGGCGACCAGCAATATCTGCACCAATTCAGGGCTTTGCGCGCTGGCCTTTACAGCCCATCTGACCCTGCTCGGCGAAAAGGGCTTGCGGGCGCTGGCTGCGGAGAACCACCGGCTCGCCTGCCTTGCCGCCGACCGTCTGGCGAAGGTGCCCGGAGTGCGGGTCGTGAATGACACTTTCTTCAATGAATTCACCGTCGAACTGCCGGGCGACGCGCGCCAGATCGTGCGCGACCTGGCCGAGCGGCAGGTGCTCGCAGGGGTGTCGCTCGGGCGGCTCTATCCCGACCAGCAGGCATTGTCCGGCGGGCTCGTCGTCGCGGTGACGGAGACTACCAGCGAGGACGATATCGAAACCCTTGCCGCCGCGCTCGAGGAGGTCCTGCGATGAACGCGCCCAACCAGAGCGGCTGGAAGCCGACGATGCACGAAGGTGCGAATGAAGCGCTTGATTCGCACCGAACGGTGACCGGAAACAGGGCATTGATGCTCGAGGAGCGTCTGATCTTCGAGATCGGCTCGCACGAGACGACCGGGGTCGATCTTCCCGAGCCCCAGACCGGCGCCGCCAACCGGCTCGGCGGCCTCGCACGTTCCGAACCGATCGGCCTGCCGGGCCTGTCGGAACCGGAAGCGGTGCGTCACTACACGCGCCTCAGCCGGCAGAACTATGCCATCGACCTCGGGCTTTTCCCGCTCGGAAGCTGCACGATGAAGCACAACCCGCGGCTCAACGAGAAGGTGGCGCGGATGCCGGGGTTCGCCGACGTCCACCCGCTTCAGCCGGTCGATACCGTGCGCGGCGCGCTGGAGGTGATCGACGAGCTGGCCGACTGGCTGCTCAAGCTCACCGGGATGCACAGCGTGGCGATGACGCCCAAGGCGGGGGCGCATGGCGAGCTGTGCGGAATCCTGTGCATCCGCGCCGCGCTGGAGGCGCGGGGCGATCCGCGCGAGGTGATCCTGGTCCCCGAAAGCGCGCACGGCACCAATCCCGCCACTGCGGCTTTCGCCGGCTACCGGGTTGAGAATATTCCCGCCACGCCCGAAGGACGGGTGGACCTCGAAGCACTCAAGGCGCGGCTGGGGCCGGACGTGGCGGGCGTGATGATCACCAACCCCAACACCTGCGGCCTGTTCGAGCGCCAGATGAAGGCGATCTCCGACGCGGTCCACGCGGCCGGCGGGCTGGTCTATTGCGACGGGGCGAACTTCAACGCGATCGTCGGCCGGGTTCGTCCGGGCGATCTCGGCGTCGATGCGATGCACATCAACCTGCACAAGACCTTCTCCACCCCGCATGGCGGCGGCGGTCCGGGTTCGGGGCCGGTGGTGTTGTCCGAAGCGCTCGCGCCCTTTGCGCCGCTGCCCTTCGTAACCCGGCGAGCCGACGGCACCCTCGACCTGATCGAGGAGGAGAACGCGGGCGAGCACCATCCCCGCACTTTCGGCCGCATGACCGCGTTCCACGGGCAGATGGGCATGTTCACCCGCGCACTGGCCTACATCCTCAGCCATGGCGCCGACGGGCTGCGGCAGGCATCGGGCGATGCGGTGCTCAACGCCAATTACATCCTGCGCAGCCTCGACGACGTGCTCGACGCGCCGTTCGGTGACAGTGGCCCGTGCATGCACGAGGCGCTGTTCAGCGATAAGGGTTTCGCCGAGGGGCTGACCACGCTCGACCTCGCCAAGGGAATGATCGACGAGGGCTTCCACCCGATGACGATGTACTTCCCTCTGGTGGTCCACGGCGCGATGCTGGTCGAACCGACCGAGACCGAGAGCAAGGCGGGGCTCGACCAGCTCGTACTTGCCCTGCGAAGCCTGGCGCAGCGGGCCCGCGACGGGGACGAGACGCTCAAGACCGCGCCGCACTTCGCCCCGCGCCGCCGGCTCGACGAGACGCTCGCCGCGCGCAAGCCGGTGCTGGCGTGGAGCGGGCTGCCGGCACCCGGCGGAGTGCCGACGCTCAGCGAGCAGGGCGGCAGCTAGGATACCTCCGGCGATGTGGCAGGCGCTGTTCTCGCTCACCAACGCGGTCGCACTGGCCGCGTGGCTGGTGCTGATCGCAGCGCCCCGAAGGCCGCTCGCGCTGTCGTTCGTGCTCTATCTCGGGGTGGGGCTGCTGTGCCTCGCCTACGTCGCGATGGCGGCCGCCCTGCTGGCGGGATGGGCGGACCCGGTGCGCGATGCGGGCCTGCCGGCGATGAACCTTTCCGATTATTCGGTGGCGGGGCTGAAGGATGCCTTCCGTTCCGAAGGGGCGATCGTGGTCGGCTGGACCCACTACCTCGCGCTGGACCTGTTCACCGGCCTGTGGATCGCCCGCGACGCGGACGCCAAGGGGTTTACCCGCGCCGTGCAGGCGCTCGTCCTGCTGCTCACCTTCCTGGCCGGTCCGGCAGGGCTGTTCCTGTGGCTGTTCGTGCGGGAGCGGCGGGCGCGGGGGCCGGGCGGCTGGACCCGGAAAGGGAAAACGCCCGCCGGCTGAGCCGACGGGCGTTCCTGCGACCACGAAGGGCCCGAAAGCCCCCGGGTTCTATTTCACTCAGATGGCGTCGTCGCCGGCCTGGCCGACCGATTCGATGTCGCGGCCGACACCCTTGACGGTGTTGCAGGCGGTCGCGGTGAAGGTGATGGCGGCGACGCCGAGGGCGATGATGATTTTCCTGGCCATGTTGTCCTCTCTGGCTCTCGTACGTGAGTTGTTAAGCCGCTTAACGGCGGTTCCCGGCGCAGGTTCCCTACTCTCCGACCATCGCGCGCGCTTTTTGTAGCGATAGCCGATGCTCGCGCCAGGCGATCAGCAGCCCGGCGCCGACGATCAGCGGCGCGCCGAGCCAGGTGGAGGTCGGCGGCAGGCTGCCGAACACCCACCAGCCGAACAAGGTCGCCCAGATGAGCGAGGAATAGTCCATCACGATCACGCTCGCGACCGCGCCGAAGCGCAAGGCTGCCGTGAGCAGGAATTGCCCGAGCAGGCCGAACAGCGCGAGGCCGCCGAGCAGCGCCCACTGGTATGGCGTGTGGCTGGTGATGATGAACGGCAGCGCCGCCGCCAGCGGCACCACGCTGAAGGCGGCAAACCAGAACACGATGGTCAGCGGATGCTCGGTTTGCGCAAGGTCGCGGATCTGGATCGAGATCAGCGCGATCATGAAGGCCGCGCCCAGCGCCACCGCCGCGCCGAGAGGCGGTATATGCCCGCCGGCCGGTTGGGCGATCACCAGCACTCCCGCGAAGCCCAGCAGCACGGCGCCCCAGCGCCAGGGACCGATCTGTTCGCGCAGGACGAGGCCGGACAGAACCACCGCCCAGATCGCCGAGGTGAAGTTGAGGCTGGTGGCCTCGGCCAGCGGCAGCAGCGTGACCGCGCCGAAGTTGAGGAACATGCCCGCAAGGCCCGTCATCGCCCGGCGCGCGTGGGCAGGGAGGCGCAGGCTGCCGAGGGTCGAGAGCTGGCCGCGCGCCGCGAACCAGGCCAGCAGGATCGGGACGGTCGGCAACTGGCGCCAGAACAGCGTCTCGGTCAATGAGACGCCCGACTGGGTGACGAGCTTGACGAACACCAGCATGATCGAGAGCACGGCTGCCGCGCCCAGCCGGATGAGCAGCGCCATCTGCGGGCGGTGGTATCGGATCGGCTCGGCCACGGATTGCGCCATAGGGGGACTGGCCGCCGGCGCAACCGCTACCCATATGGCCCGCCGCCATGCACCCGCCCGAATTCCTCGTCTTCGCCAACGATGCACAGCTCGCCGCCATCTGGGCCGGGATGTTCCTGGCGCTGGCCGCGGTCGCGCGGGTGGCGGAGGCGCGCAGGGTCCGCCGCGCGCGCATCGATCACGTGGGCTGGGTGCCGTGGACCGGTCTGTTCCTGGTCTGCAGCGTGATCGGGATTACGCTGCTGGCGCTCGCGGCGAAGGGCTTGTTGGCGCCCGGCGCCTGAGGGCGCCTGTCTCTAGAGGCAGGCTTCCAGATAAGCCTGGTCGAAGCCGAACTGGCGCGCCTTTTCCAGCGTGTAGGGGCGCAGGCCCGAAGAGCGGAACTCGCCGAGGATCTTGCCGTCCTCGGTCTCGTCGAGATACTCGAACTTGAACAGCTCCTGGGTGACGATGACGTCGCCTTCCATGCCGATCACTTCGGTGACGTTGGTCGTGCGGCGCGAACCGTCGCGAAGGCGCTTGACCTGGACGATGAGGTCGACCGATTCCGCGATCTGGCGCGAGATGGCTTCCTTGGGGATCTTGATGTCGCCCATCAGGATCATGTTTTCCATACGGCCGAGGCATTCACGCGGGCTGTTGGCGTGAAGCGTGCACATCGAACCGTCGTGGCCGGTGTTCATTGCCGCCAGCAGGTCGAAGCACTCCGCGCCGCGGATTTCGCCGAGGATGATGCGGTCAGGGCGCATACGCAGGGCGTTCTTGACGAGGTCGCCGATGGTGATCGCGCCCTGGCCTTCGAGGTTCGGAGGGCGGGTTTCGAGCGGCAGCCAGTGCGGCTGCTGCAGGCGAAGCTCGGCCGCGTCCTCGATGGTCAGCACGCGCTCGCCCGGGTCGATCATCTTCGACAAGGCGTTGAGCATGGTCGTCTTACCGGAGCCGGTGCCGCCCGAGATGACGATGTTCATCCGGCACGCGCCGGCGATCTTGAGCGCGGTCGCCATCTTGTCGCTCATGCTGCCGAAGTCGCGCAGCATGTCGATGGTGATCGGCTTTTCGGAAAACTTGCGGATCGAGATCGCCGTGCCGCGCAAGGACAGCGGCGGGACGATCACGTTGACGCGGCTGCCGTCCTTGAGGCGGGCGTCGGCCAGCGGGGTGGTCTGGTCGACGCGGCGGCCGACCTGGTTGACGATGCGCTGGGCGATCTGGAACAGGTGCTGTTCGTCGCGGAAGCGGATCGGGGCGAGCTGCAGCTTGCCCTTCTTTTCGATGTAGGTCTGGTCGGGCCCGTTGACCATGATGTCGGACACGTCCGGGTCGTTGAGCAGCTCTTCGAGCGGGCCGAAGCCGAGGAGCTCGTCGATCAGCACCTTTTCCAGCGCGAACTGTTCGCGCCGGTTGAGGGTGACCTTGAGCTCGGCCAGCACCTCGAGGATGATCGGACGGAATTCTTCCGACAGCTCGTCCTTGGTCAGCGTCGCGGCAGCCTCGGGATCGACGCGCTCGAGCAGGCGCGGCAGCACCTGTTCCTTGATCTTGTGGACCGATGCTTCGAACCCGCCGATCTGGCTGCTTCCATCATGGACCTGGTTGGCGCGGTCAGCCAGGCGCGCCATCGCGTCGCCCTTGTTCGGATTGTCGAACGGGTCACCTTCTCCGGGCAGCGGCGGAAACTGTTCGCCGCCCGGCGAGGCGGGCTTCGCCGCCGCGCCGCCGCCCTTCATCGGGCGCGCCACGCCGAACGACGGACGTGCCCCCGGGGTCATCCCTCCGGGTCCGTTCCTGCGTCCGAAAGCGCTCATCTCAGACCCCCAATTCCTGTAGAAATGCGCGGGGCAGGAAACCCCGCCGCCGTTCGCCGGTTGCCAGCCGGGACTATCGGCAAATGGTAAACAAGTGGGTAAAGTCGCAGCGAACCGGTGAACCGGGGCTCCGCCCGCGCAAGCCGGTTCGCGCCGAGATGCGCCTTTTCATCGGAACGCGGAAAGCTTATCGGCAAGCCTCGGTCGGGTAACGGGATTTTTCAAAAAATGTGCGGCATCATAGGCATAGTTGGCAAGGACCAGGTCGCCGACCGGCTGGTCGACGGGCTGCGGCGGATGGAATACCGCGGCTATGACAGCGCCGGCCTGTGCACCGTCGATGGCGGGCAGCTCGTCCGCAGGCGGGCCCAGGGCAAGCTCGCGAACCTTGTCAGCGAGCTCGCGGCGCATCCGGCGGCCGGCACGATCGGCATCGCGCACACCCGCTGGGCGACCCATGGCGCGCCGACCGCGAACAACGCGCATCCCCACGCGACGGCGCAGGTCGCCCTTGTGCATAACGGGATCATCGAGAACTTCCGCCCCCTGCGCGACGAGCTGATCGCCGACGGCCGGGTCCTTGAAAGCGAGACAGACAGCGAGGTGGTGGCCCACCTCGTCAGCCGCGAGGTCGAGAACGGCGCTTCCCCGGAAGACGCGGTCAAGGCGGTACTGCCTCGCCTCCGAGGCGCCTTTGCGCTGGCCATCGCGTTCCGCGACCGGCCCGACATGCTGATCGGCGCGCGGCTCGGCTCCCCGCTGGTGATCGGCTTCGGCGAGGGGGAAACCTACTTCGGGTCCGACGCGCTCGCCCTCGCGCCGCTGACGCAGCGCATCGCCTATCTCGACGAAGGCGACTGGGCGGTGATCACCCGCGAAGGCGCGCAGGTTTACGATGCCGCCAATTCCCCGGTCGTGCGGGAGATCACGACCTCGGGCGCGTCGGCCGCGGCGGTCGAGAAGGGCAATTACCGTCACTACATGCTCAAGGAGATCTACGAGCAACCCACAGTGGTGGCGCAGACCCTCCAGAGCTACATCCACCAGGCGGAAAACCGGATGGCGCTGCCGCAGATCGATTTCGACCTGTCGGCCATCCGCCGGGTGACTATCGTCGCCTGCGGCACCTCCTACTACGCCGGCATGGTCGCGAAATACTGGTTCGAGGCGTTCGCGCGCGTGCCGGTGGACATCGATTTCGCATCCGAGTTCCGGTACCGCGACCCGGTGCTGGAGGAGGGCGGCCTCGCCCTGTTCATCTCGCAAAGCGGCGAAACGGCCGACACGCTGGCGGCGCTGCGTTACTGCAAGGCGGCCGGACAGACGGTGGCAGTCGTCGTCAACGTGCCGACCAGCTCGATGGCGCGCGAGGCGGATCTCCTGCTGCCGACCCATGCCGGCCCCGAGATCGGCGTCGCCAGCACCAAGGCGTTCACCTGCCAGCTCGCCGTGCTCGCTGCCCTCGCCGCGCATCTCGCGGTGAAGAAGGGGCGCATGGACCGGAACGAAGAGCACGAGGTCGTGCGCCATCTGCTCGAAGCGCCGGCCGCGCTCAATGCCGCGCTCGATCATGACGATGATATCGCCGCGATGGCGCATCTCGTCGCCCCGGCGCGGGACGTGCTCTATCTTGGACGCGGGCCGGACTTCCCGCTCGCTCTGGAAGGGGCGCTGAAGCTCAAGGAGATCAGCTACATCCACGCCGAAGGCTATGCCTCAGGCGAAATGAAGCACGGGCCGATCGCCCTTATCGACGAGGCGGTGCCGGTCATCGTTCTCGCGCCCAGCGGGCCGCTGTTCGAGAAGACCGTATCGAACATGCAGGAAGTTCGCGCGCGCGGCGGCAAGATCGTGCTGATTTCCGACGAAGAAGGGTTGGCCGAGGCGGGCGAGGGATGTCTTGCCACGATCGCCATGCCGCGCGTCCATCCTCTGATCGCGCCGCTGGTCTATGCCGTTCCGGTGCAGTTGCTGGCCTACCACGTGGCCTGCGTCAAAGGCACCGACGTCGATCAGCCGCGCAACCTCGCCAAGTCGGTGACCGTGGAATGACCGATCGATATGGTCCGGGAATTTCCATTCGATAGTTAATCCCGGGTTAGCGGGGCGCACCCGTTTTTCCCATTCCACTGCCGTGGTTTACCGGGCTCTAACCTTTGCCGCGCTAATGCCGCGGAGTGAACGAGCCGAAACTTCCTGTGCCCGCGGCGCCCGCAGAGATGCCACTTCTGGCCGTCCTTGGTCTGCGCGACCCTGAGGGGAGCGACTGGAGCCGCCTGCGCGGGCTTCAGTACGCGCAGCTGACCCGCACCCAACGCTGGCGAATCGTCGTCCACGCAGTGTGTGCCATTCTCACCATCGCGCTGTTCGCGGGCAAGGCGCCGACCTTGCTGCTCGTCACCTTCGTAGCCGCGCTGCTGGGGTCGATGGTCATCACGCTCCGCTCCAATCACGGGGTCAGCACCAGCGAGCGGCCGCGCGTGACGCGCGCCGAGCTGGACGAGAAAGCCCGCGCGGCGGCCTGCGTCGCGGTGGCGTGGTGCATTCCCATGCTGGGCTTCGCAAGTTTCGCCGGCGACGCGGAAAGGGCCGGGCTCGGCCTGCTGATCGCGGTGCTGCTCGTCGGGTCCTCGCTCGCGCTCGGGGCTGCCCCGCTCGCGACCATCATTTTCGGCGCGATCACCGGCTCCGTCACCATCGGCAGCTTCCTCTGGTTCGGCCAGTTCCCGCTGGCCCTGGCGATCGCGATGCTGCTGGTGACGGTGACTTACGGGGTCGCTTCGGTGGCGCGCCTTCACCTCGCCGCGTGCCTTGCCGAGGCGGGGGTGGCGGAGCAGAGCGAAGTGGTCTCGCTGCTTCTGCGCGAGTTCGAGGAAAACCAGGCGGACTGGCTGTGGCAGATCGATACCAACCGGATGATCCGCGGCGCGTCGCCGCGCCTGGCCTATGCGCTTGGACGCCCGGTCGAGGAGGTCGAAGGCAAGCCCTTCCTCGAGATGATCGCGGGTGAAGCCTGGGAAACGGGACAGTTCCCCGCCTCGCTGCACGACCTGGCCGAGCGGCTGAAGCGGCGCGAGAGCTTCTCGAACCTGCTGGTCAAGGTGGCCATCGGCCGCGAGCATCGCTGGTGGGAGCTTTCCGGTACCCCGATGCTCGACGATAACGGGGCCTATCTCGGCATTCGCGGCGTCGGTTCCGACGTTACCGAACAGCGCGAATCCAGCGAGAAGATTGCCTATCTCGCCCGCTACGACACGCTCACCGGCCTGCCCAACCGCCTGATGCTGACCGAGGCGCTGGGCGACGCGCTGCGCTATGCGGAACAATGGCGCACCCGCTGCGCGTTCCTGATGATTGATCTCGACCGGTTCAAGGCGGTCAACGATTCGCTCGGGCACCTGATCGGTGACAAGCTGCTTGCCCAGGTGTCCGCCCGCCTCAAGGCGCTGATGGGCGAGAACGAGCTGTGCGGCCGGCTCGGCGGCGATGAATTCGCCATCGTCATCCGCGATGCCTCTGAGCGCGGCTGCGTCGAGCGGGTGGCGAAGAACGTCATCGCGCGCCTGTCACAGCCTTACGAAGTGGACCACCACACCCTCTATGTCGGCGCATCGGTCGGTTCGGCGATCGGCCCGCGCGACGGCAAGACCGTCGAAGAACTGATGCGCAACGCCGACCTCGCGCTGTACCGCGCGAAGGACGACGGCGGCAACGAGCACCGCAGCTACGAGCCGCTGCTTCATGCCAACGCCGAGGAGCGCCGCCAGCTAGAGTTCGCGCTGCGCCAGGCGCTGGAGAGGCGTGAGCTGGTGCTCAACTACCAGCCGGTGGTGGACGCCACTTCGGAATCGGTCGTCAGCTTCGAGGCGCTTGTGCGCTGGAACAGCACGGACCACGGTCCGATCAGCCCGGGCAAGTTCGTCCCGATCGCGGAGGACACCCGCCTGATCGTGCCGATCGGCACCTGGGTGCTCGAGCAGGCCTGCCGCGAGGCGACCCGCTGGCCCGAGCACGTCCGGATCGCGGTCAACGTATCGCCCGAGCAGCTGTTCGAGCCCGATTTCGCCACCACGGTCGTGCGTGCGCTTACCGCCAGCGGGCTGGAGGCGCGCCGCCTCGAGCTGGAAGTCACCGAGAGCATTTTCCTGCGCGATGCGAGCGTCGCCCGCAGCTCGCTGGAGCAGGTCATGGCTTTGGGCTGCACCGTCGCCCTCGACGATTTCGGAACCGGCTATTCCTCGCTCGGCTACCTGCGCAAGATCAAGTTCTCGACCATCAAGGTCGATCGCAGCTTCGTGACCGGCGCGGCGCAGGACAGCAAGGAAAGCCTCGCGATCATCCGCGCGGTGGTGGCGATGGCCGAAAGCCTGGAGATGTCGACCACGGCCGAAGGCGTCGAGAGTGCCGAGGAAGCCGACATGATCCGCCGTCTCGGCTGCACCAAGATCCAGGGATATTACTTCGGCCGTCCGATGCCCGCCGAGGATGCGCTGCGGTTGTTCCGGCGCAGGCCCGCGGTTCCGGAGCGGCTGCGCGCCTGATCGTTCAGGCGGCGACCAGCGCGTTCACCGCGCTTTCGAACAATGCGCGCCCGTCGGTGCCGCCGAGCTCAGGCTCGATCGCGCGCTCCGGGTGCGGCATCATGCCCAGCACCGTGCCGCTGTCGTTGAGAATGCCGGCGATATCGTGCTGCGATCCGTTGCAGGCGTCGAGGTAGCGGAAGGCCACGCGTCCTTCGCCTTCAAGCCTGGCGAGCGTCTCGGCATCGGCGAAATAGTTGCCGTCGTGGTGCGCGACCGGAAGGCTGATCGTCTGCCCTGCCTCGTAGCCGGCAGTAAAAAGCGACTGGCTGGTTTCGACCCTCAGTGGCGCCGCGCGGCAGGTGAAGGTGAGCTGCGCGTTGCGCATCAACGCACCGGGAAGCAGGCCGGCTTCGGTGAGGACCTGGAACCCGTTGCACACGCCGAGCACCGGCACCCCGCGATTGGCCGCGGCGACGACTGCGCGCATGATCGGGCTGCGGCTCGCGATCGCTCCGCAGCGCAAGTAGTCGCCATAGGAGAATCCACCCGGAACGGCGATGAAGTCGAGGCCCGAGGGCAGGTCGCTGTCGCCGTGCCACACGCGCAGCGCGGCGGAACCCGAGACCTTTTCCAGCGCCACTGCCATGTCCCGGTCGCAATTGGAGCCGGGGAAGGTGATCACGGCCGCGCGGAACGCCATCACGCGGCCTCCAGCTTCTCGATGCGGTAGTTCTCGATCACCATGTTGGCGAGCAGCTTGCGGCACATCTCGTCGAGCGCCGCGTCGGTCGTCTCGTCCGCAACCTCGAGATCGATCTCGCGGCCGATCCGGACGTCCTCGATCCCGGCGAAGCCCAGGCCTTCGAGCGCATGATGGACGGCGCGCCCTTGGGGATCGAGCACCCCAGGCTTGAGGCTGACGTGAACGCGGACTTTCATCGGACGGGCCCTTGGTTTGGCGGCGGGGAACCCGCGCAGCCTATGGCGAATACGGCGCAAAGGAACAAGGGGCGCGCGTCATTGTCTCGGGGCGGGTAGGGCCAGCACCTCGACGGCAGCGCCGAGACCGAGGTAGCGCGCTGCGGTCGCCTGCAATTCGATCGGGTCGATGGAGCGGATGACATCCTTTGCCGCAAGGAAGCGGCCGATCCGGAAACCTTCGCTCTGAGCCCGCGCGGCAAGCTGGAGCCAGCCCGCGTTGCTCTTGAGGGCGTTGTCGTAGGATTCCAGCAGCGGGTGGCGCGCGCGTTCCAGCGTGTCGTCGCTCACCGGCTCACTCGCAAGGCGCGCGACGACCGAGGCGATCGCGGCTCGTGTCGCATCGAGGTCGGCCACGTCGACCGAGGCGGTCAGCGCGAACGTGCCGTAGCCCCGCCAAGCCCGCGAGGGTGCGCTGCGGACACCGGGCGAATAGGCCTTGCCCAGCTTTTCGCGGATCTCTTCCGTCAGTTCGATCTGGGCCACGCGCTCGAGCAGTTCGAGCCGCTGGACCTCCGCCGCGTCGCTGTCGTCCGTCGTGGGCCAGGTCAGGCGCACCAGCGCCTGGTCGGGCTCCCCGGTATGGAGGACGCTGCGCGGGGCCCGGTCGGCGGTGAAGGGCCGGTCGCGGGCATCCTCGCGCGGGAGGAAATCCGGTTCGCGGGCGGGGAGGGCGCCAAGCGTCTTGCCCACCAGGGCGATGGCTTCCTCTTCGTCGAGGTCGCCGACCAGCGCGAGTTCGATCGCTCCCCGCTCAAACCGGTCTGCGAGCGTATCGCGCAGATCGGCATAGCGCAGTTTCTGGTAGGCGATGCTCGGCTGGACCGTGAAGCGCGGGTCGTCGTCCGACAGGATCCCGCCGATCGCGGCATCCAGCGCACTCGCCGGCGTCGCGTCCTTGCGCAGGAACCAGTTCGCCATCTCCCGCCGGTAACGGACCTCTCCTTCGCGGCGGAAACCGGGATCGGTGAGGGCGGCGGCCAGCAGGTCGAGCTGCAGCTCCAGATCGCGCGGAGTGGTGATTCCGCCGCTGACGAAAGTGTCGGCCCCGGACGCCAGGTTCAGGGAAACCGAATGGCCGGCGAGCAGCGAGGTCAGCTCGTCCTGCGAATGCTTGCCCAACCCGCCCGATGGCAGGCTGCCGACCATCGCGGTGGCCAGCGGGCGCTCGGCAGTGGCGAGCAGGTCTCCGCCATCGAGATTGAGCTGGAAACGAATGCGGTCGGCTTCCAGGCTGGTGCGTTTGAGGTTGAGCCGCACACCGTTTGCGAAGCGCACCTCGCGGATGCCCGTGCGCGGCTCGACCGTGTCTGCGACGACCGTGCCGGGGGTGCCGAATTCGGTATAGGCGAAGGAGCCGGTGGGGGCGGCAGTGGGAGCGGATATCTTTTCGGCCATCAGCTCGTCCCACGCGGCGCGCAGGGCCTTTGCGCCCCCCTCGGGCGCGACCCGGCCCTGGAAGCGGATCAGCGGATCGTCCAGCGGCGCGGCGTCGGCCCTGAGCGCAGCCAGAACTGCCTCGGGGGTGATCGCCGGGGCGAATTCCTCAAACCGTTCAAGCGCGCTCCTGGGGGTGGCCGGCACCAGGTCGTTATCGAGCAGCTGCTCGACAGCGTTTACCAGGACGGCGTTGCTGCGCGTGTCTGCCGACCGCGCGGCGTTCTCCTGCGCTTGCCGGTTTCGCGCGACCTGCTCGGCCATTTCGGCCGGCGAGAACCCGTAGGCGAGCGCGCGCCGCCACTCGCGCACCGCTGCGACCAGGCCCTGCCGCCACTTGCCATCGAGCGCGTCGACGATGAAATTGGTCGCGCGCCCTTCCTTGAAGATGTGGCCCGTCCCGAAACCCGCACCGCGGTAGGGCGCATCCTCGCTGCGGGCGATCGTCTCAAGCCTCCGGTTGATCGCCGCATAGCCGATCCCTTCGAGCAGGTTCTGGCGCCGCTGTGCCACCGTGTCGGGTTCATCGGTCCACGGCGAGAGACTTGTCACGGTCACTCGCTCTGACAGCGCCGGGTCGAGGTATATGTCGGTTTCGCCGCGGCGGCCCAGGTTCACTGGACCAGCATCGGGCTCCGCTGGCGCGGGCGGGCCGGACCAGTCGCCGAAACGGGCCCGGATGGCGGCTTCCACCTGCGGCACGTCGATCGCGCCCACCACCACCAGCACCGCGTTCGACGGCACGTAGGCGCGGCGGTAGAAGCCGCGCAAGCGGGCCGCGTCGGCCGCCTGCAGCGTCTCCTCCGTGCCGATGGGCAGGCGCTGCGGGTAGCGCGCACCGGGCGCCACGAACGCCCACTCGTCCTCGGTCTCCTTGAGCGCGTAGTTCGTCCGGTCGCGCTTTTCGGCCAGCACGACGCCGCGTTCGCGCGCGATGGCCGCGTCGGACAAGGTCAGCTCGCTCGCAGTTTCGCGCATCAGCATCAGTGCCGTGTCGAGAAGCTTCGGATCGGCACGCGGCAGGTCTAGCTTGTAAGTGGTGCTCTCGAACCCGGTCGAAGCGTTGGTGTCTGCGCCGAAAGCGAGTCCCTCGCGCTCGAGCAGCTTCACCATCTCGCCCTCGGGCACATGAGCCGAGCCATTGAAGGCCATGTGCTCGACGAAGTGCGCGAGCCCGCGTTCTTGGTCAGTTTCCTCGAGCGAGCCCGAGCCGATCCGCAGGCGGACCAGGACCGTCCCCTCCGGCGTATGGTTCTCTCGCAGGACGTAGCGCATCCCGTTGGGGAGCGTCCCGAAGGTGAAAGCCGGATCGACCGGAACGTCGCTCGTTTCGAAGGCCCAGGCGGGCGGGCCCGACTGTTCCGCGTGGGCCGGGTAGGCGAGAAAAGCCGCAAGTACGAACAGGATGGTGCGGTGCATCCGCTCTCCTTGCCGCGACATGCTGAACCGGGCAACAACCGCCCTGATGAACCTCGACCTCGTGTACAATCCGGCCGCTGGCAGCTTTCGTCCGGCAAGGCTGGCGGAGCTGGTCCGCGCGTTCGAGGGACGGGGAGCGACGGTCGCAGCCTTGCCGACCGCGGCCGAGGGCGTGCGCCTTTCGGGTTCGGCCGACCTCGTGTGCGTCCACGGCGGCGACGGGACGCTGCGCGACACCGTGCAGGCGCTGGGTGCGCGCGCGGGGGAGGTGCCGCTGTGCATCGCGCCGGCGGGCACGATCAATCTCGTCGCGCGCGAACTCGGCTATGGCCGCGATCCGGAAGCGCTGGCGGAACAGGTCATGGCGGCATGGCGGCGGGGCCCTGAAACCTGGGTCAGGGCACCGCTTTATGCCCTGGGCGACCTGCCGGTCGTCTCATGCCTGTCCATCGGGCCGGACAGCCACGCCGTCGCGCGCGTTTCGTCCGCGCTCAAGCGGCGGATCGGGCGCTTCGCCTACGTGGTGGCGATGCTGCAGGTCCTGCGCCAATGGCCGCGCCAGGCGATGGCGCTGTCGGGCGAGCTGGCCGATGGCACCCCCTTCACCTGCGAGGGGGCGGCTGTGATCGTCAGTCACGGCGCGCTGTTCGCCGGACCTTTCCGATTGTCGCCCAACGCGGCTCTCGCAGCGGATTCGGTGGAACTGATCGTCCTCAACCGGCCTTCGCGACGCGGGGTCGCGCTGTTCACCGCGGCGGCGTTCGCGGGCTGGCCCCTCGACCGCCTGGGCCTTGCAACCTTCCGCAGCGTGCGCCGGGTGGCGTTCGACCGCTGCGTTAGCCCGGTACAGGTCGACGGCGATCACATGCCCGATTGCGCCTATGCCATCGGGCCGACCGGGATGACGCTGCGCTACGTGATCTGAGCGGTCACTTTTTCGGCTTGGGAGACGTCCGCAGGCGCGAGCGGTGGGCGCTCATGTCGAATACCTCGCCCGGCGTGTTGTCGTCCTGCAGCAGGCCGAGCCGGCGGGCGACTTCCTGGTAAGCCTGCTCCTCGCCGCCGAGATCGCGGCGGAATCGGTCCTTGTCGAGCTTTTCGCCGGTGGCGATGTCCCACAGGCGGCACCCATCGGGGCTGATCTCGTCGGCCAGGATCGTGCGGCTGAAATCGCCGTCCCAGATGCGCCCGAATTCGATCTTGAAGTCGATCAGGCGGATGCCGATCGCGGCAAACATGCCGCACATGAAATCGTTGATGCGGATCGCCATCGACGAGATGTCCTGCATCTCTTCGTGGCTCGCCCAGTTGAAGCAGGCGATTTCCTCCTCGGAGACAAACGGATCGCCCAGCGCGTCGTCCTTGTAGCAGTATTCGATCAGCGTGTGCGGCAGCGGCTCGCCTTCCTCGATGCCGAGGCGCTTGGTCAGCGACCCGGCGGCGACGTTGCGCACGATCACCTCGATCGGGATGATCTCGACCTGCCGCACCAGCTGCTCGCGCATGTTGAGCCGGCGGATGAAGTGCGTCGGGATGCCGATGTGCGCGAGCCGGGTGAAGACGTGCTCGCTGATCCGGTTGTTTATCACGCCCTTGCCGTTGATCGTGCCCTTCTTCTGGGCGTTGAAGGCGGTGGCATCGTCCTTGAAGTACTGGATCAGCGTGCCCGGCTCGGGACCTTCGTAAAGGATCTTGGCCTTGCCTTCGTAAACCTGGCGGCGGCGGGATGACATGGTGCGCTTCCTTCGGGAGCCGTGAAATAGACGCGCGCCGGCGGGCGGGTCGCGGTGACGCGCGCGGCCGGGGCCGGTGGCGGGGGCCATAGGCAAAAGCCGGTGCGAAAGCAATTGCGCGGGGCGGGCGCTTCCGGCGGGAGCGTCAGACCGGTTCGAGCGCGTAGCCTGCCGATCGCAGGGTGCGCACCGGGTCCTCTGCGCCAGGCACCGCGATGGCCACGCGAAGGCGCCGGATGTGAACGTCCACGGTCCGCTCGCTGACGTCGCTTTCGCGGCCCCATACGGCGTCGAGCAACTGGCTGCGCGAGAACACGCGCGAAGGATGCTCCATCAGATGCTTGAGCAGCCGGAACTCTGTCGGTCCGAGGCGGAGCTGGCTGCTGCGCCGTTCCACCCGGTGCGCGACCGGATCGAGGCTCAGGTCCCCGACGACCAGCGTCTCGCCGGCCAGCGCGGGCCGCACGCGGCGCAGGACGGCGGCAACCCGGGCGAGCAGCTCGCGCGGGGAAAACGGCTTGGTCAGGTAGTCGTCCGCGCCCGTCTCGAGGCCGCGCACCCGGTCTTCCTCTGCCTCGCGCGCGGTGAGCATGATTATCGGCACCCGCGCGGTTGCCGGGTCGCGGCGCAGCCGGCGGCAGACCTCGATCCCGCTGGTGCCTTCGATCATCCAGTCGAGGATGACGAGATCCGGAGTCTCCTCGGCAGCGAGCATGAGCGCCTCATCGCCATCGGCGGTCGCGCTGACCTCGTAGCCTTCCTGCTCGAACCGAAATTCGAGCAGTTCGGCGAGCGAGGCGTCGTCCTCGACCAGCAGGAGCCTGGGCGCGGGCATGGCTCAGGGATCGGGCGGGTAGGTGCCGAGAGCGGCGAAGTGGACCATTTCGGCGACGTTGGTCGCATGATCGCCGATGCGCTCGAGATTGCGGGCGATGAACAACAACTGGGCAGCGGTGCTGATGGTCGCCGGGTTCTCGACCATGAAGCTGACGAGGTTGCGGAAGATGCTGTCGTAGAAGGCGTCCACCTTGTCGTCGCGCTCGATCACCTCGAGCGCGAGGACCGGATCGCGCGCGGCGAAGGCGGTGAGGACGTCATGCACCATCGATGCGGCGATGTCGGCCATCGCGGGAAGCAGAGTCATCGGTTCGAACGGCCCGCGCCGGTCGATGCCGCCGACGCGCTTGGCGATGTTCTTGGCGTAGTCCCCGATCCGTTCGACCACGCCGCCGATCTTGAGCGCGGCGATGATCTCGCGCAGGTCATCCGCCATCGGGGCGCGCAGGGCGATTGTGCGGATCGCCAGCGCATCGACCTGCGCCTCCAGCGCGTCGAGTTGCTTGTCGCGCGCGACCACCCCTTTGGCAAGCTCCTCGTCGCCCTTGATGAGCGCCTGCATCGCCTCGCTGATCGAAAGCTCCGCCAGACCGCCCATCTCCGCGATCAGGCCGCGCAGGCGGGTAATGTCCTCGTCGAACGCCTTGACGGTGTGCTCAGCCATGATCAGCCGTACCTTCCGGTGATGTAGTCCTTGGTCCGCTCCTCGCGGGGATTGGTGAAGATGTCAGAGGTGTGGCCGTATTCGACCATCTTGCCCAGGTGGAAGAACGCGGTCCGCTGCGACACGCGCGCGGCCTGCTGCATCGAGTGGGTGACGATGACAATCGCGTAGCGGCCGCGCAGCTCGTCGATCAGCTCCTCGATCCGGGCGGTCGCGATCGGATCGAGCGCCGAGCATGGCTCGTCCATCAGGATCACCTCGGGCTGCACGGCGATGGCGCGGGCGATGCACAGGCGCTGCTGCTGGCCGCCGGAAAGCGCGGTGCCGGAATCGGACAGCCGGTCCTTCACTTCGTCCCACAGGCCGGCGCGGCGAAGCGATTTCTCGACGATGGCGTCCAGTTCGCTCTTGCCTTCGGCGAGGCCGTGGATGCGCGGGCCGTAGGCGATGTTCTCGTAGATCGACTTGGGGAACGGGTTGGGCTTCTGGAAAACCATCCCTACTCGCGCGCGCAGCTGCACGACATCCATCTTCGACCGGTAGATATCCTCTCCGTCGAGCTCGATGCAGCCTTCCACCCGCGCGCCCGGGATGGTGTCGTTCATCCGGTTCAATGCGCGCAGGAAAGTGGACTTGCCGCAGCCCGAGGGGCCGATGAAAGCGATCACGTATTCGCTGTGGATGTCGATCGAAACCGAATCCACCGCCTGCTTCGCGCCATAGAACACCGACACGTCGCGCGTGCGCATCTTGGCTTCGGGGGAGGGATTCGTCTCGGTCACCATTTCTTCTCGAACTTGTTGCGCAGGTAGATCGCCACCCCGTTCATCAGCAGCAGGAACAGCAATAGCACGATGATCGCCGCGCTGGTGCGCTCGACGAAGCCGCGGTCGATTTCGTCCGACCACAGGAAGATCTGCACCGGCAGCACGGTAGCCGGATCGGTGAAACCGCCCGGCGGCGTGGCGACGAAGGCGCGCATGCCGATCATCAGCAGCGGCGCCGTTTCGCCCAGCGCGCGGGCCATGCCGATGATCGTGCCGGTGAGGATGCCGGGAAGCGCCAGCGGCAGGACATGGTGGAACACCACCTGCACCGGCGAGGCGCCCAGCGCCATAGCGCCGTCGCGGATCGAGGGCGGCACCGCCTTGATCGCGTTACGGCCCGCGATCACAATCACCGGCATCGTCATCAGCGCGAGCGTCATGCCGCCGATCAGCGGTGCAGAGCGCATGTGGGGGAACAGGCCGAGAAACAGCGCGAGACCGAGCAGGCCGAAGATGATCGAAGGGACCGCTGCAAGGTTATTGATCGACACCTCGATCAGGTCGGTCCAGCGATTCCGCGGCGCATATTCCTCAAGGTAGAGCGCTGCCAGCACGCCGATCGGGAAGGCGAGGGCAAGGGTGACGATCATCGTCAGGATCGACCCCTTGAGCGCGCCCCAGATGCCCACCTGCTGCGGGTCGGTCGCGTCCGAGCGCGCGAGGAAACCGCTGTCGAAGCCGGTAGCGAGCTGGCCCTTGGCCTCGAGCGAGCGGGCAAGAGGTTGCAACTCGCGGTGTCCGTCGCCGCGCAGGGCTGCGGCGAGGCTCTCTGTCACAGGCAGTTCGAAAACGTGGCGGCCCTGTAGCAGCGAGGGGTCGGCGGCGATCTTCTCCGCGACGATCCGCCACCCCTGCGGATTGATCTCGCCAGCCGCCGCCTTGCCCAGCGCACGTTCGGCGCTGAACGAGACGACATCCGCCAGGCCTTGGCCCTCGAGCGCGCGGACGATGGCGTCCGTGTCGGAAACGCCAGCAGGCACATTGAGCGCCACCGAGGCAAAATCGACCGGCACCTGCAAGGTGGCGCGCTGGAAGCCGCCGATGCCGTTGAAGGTCATCGTCGCGAGCAGGAACACCAGCACCGCCACCGAGAACAGGATCGCTCCCAGTCCCGCCAGCCTGAACCGTCGCTCGGCCGCATAGCGCTTCTTCAGCCGCGCTTCGAAGGCGGGCGAGCGGGTGGTGCCGGTGCTATTCATATGCTTCCCGGAAGCGCTTCACGACACGCAGGGCGATGAAGTTGAGCGTCAGCGTCACGAGGAAGAGCACGAACCCGAGCGCGAAGGCGCTGAGCGTCGCGGGGTGGTCGAAGCTGCCTTCGCCGGTCAGCATGGCGACGATCTGGAAGGTGACGGTCGTCATCGATTCGAGCGGGTTGGCCGACAGGTTCGCCGCCGCACCCGCGGCCATCACCACGATCATGGTCTCGCCGATCGCGCGGCTGACCGCGAGCATCACGCCCGCGACGATGCCGGGAAGCGCCGCAGGGACCAGCACGCGGCGGATCGTCTCGTTGGTGGTCGCTCCCATCGCCAGGCTGCCGTCGCGCATCGACTGGGGCACGGCGGCGATGGAATCGTCGGCCATCGAGGAGACGAAGGGGATGATCATGATGCCCATGACGAGGCCGGCTGCGAGCGCGCTTTCGCTGGAGGCGTTCGCCACGCCCAGCGATCGCGCGACATCGCGCACTAGCGGGGCGACCGTCAGCGCCGCGAAATAGCCGTAGACCACGGTCGGCACGCCGGCGAGAATCTCCAGCGCGGGCTTGAGCCACTTGCGCCAGCGCGGGCTTGCATACTGGGTCAGGTAGATCGCGCTCATCAGGCCGAGCGGAATGGCGACGATCATGGCAATTATCGCGCCGATGTAGATCGTCCCCCAGAAAAGCGGCAATGCGCCATAGCGGCTGGGATCGACCGCTTCGGCGCGGGCCATCGGATCGGGCGCCCAGTGCGTGCCGAACAGGAAGTCGATCGGGCTCACCATGCCGAAGAAGCGGACGGTCTCGAAGACCAGGCTGATGAAGATGCCGAGGGTGGTCAGGATCGCCACCAGCGAGGCAAGCACCAGCGCGACCATAACCGCGCGCTCGACCCGGGTGCGGGCAGCGAAGTCCGGCTTGAGGCGGAGGAACGCCCATGCGCCGCCCGCAAAGGCCGCGACCAGCAGGGCGGCGAGGCCGATCGCCTCGAACCGGCCGATCGCCGCGCGGAAGGGCTCTATCAGCGCACGCGCGGCGGGGTTGAACACTCCTGGAGCAGCACCGGTCGCCGCCGCCCGCGCTTCGGCGAGCATGGAATCGCGCAGCATCCCGAACGGCGGCAGCGACGCGGCCGCCGGGTCCGCCAGAACCGACTGCAGGACGAGTTGCGGCATGA
The DNA here is from genome assembly GCF_014644315.1 of Tsuneonella deserti. Classification (NCBI taxonomy): domain Bacteria; kingdom Pseudomonadati; phylum Pseudomonadota; class Alphaproteobacteria; order Sphingomonadales; family Erythrobacteraceae; genus Tsuneonella; species Tsuneonella deserti. The sequence continues at coordinate 517,428 of NZ_BMKL01000001.1, forward strand.
CCGCGTTCCATACCAGCGCGACCAGCAGCGCGGGCACCAGCACCCAAAGGGCCACGTACCAGCCGTGATACCCCGGCAGCGCTGCGAGCCGCACTCCCGGATCGGCGCGGCGGAAACTCCATGCGCGCGCGCGTGCCGCCAACCATGCGGTCAGCCCCAGCCCGAGGGCCAGCAAAAGCAGCAGGCTCGGCGACATCGCGAGTGGACTTAGCTTACTTCAGCCCGGTTGGCGAAAGCGGAGTGAAGCTCTTTGCCGCTTCGGCGCTCTTCGCTTCGACTTCGGGAGTAGCGGCGACGAGGCCGATCTTCGCCAGCGGCCCGTCCTTGGCCCACGACTTCGCCCATTCGCCCACGAATTCGCGCAAGCCGCGGATCGCGTCGAGGTGCGCGTTCTTGACGTAGATGAACAGCGGCCGCGCGCCCGGGTACTTGAAGCTGGCGATGTTGTCGTAGGTCGGTTCGACCCCGTTCATCGTCAGGCCGTTGAGCTGGTCGAGATTCTCCTCGAGATAAGAATAGCCGAACACGCCCATCGCATCGGGATTGCTCTCGATCTTCTGGACGATGAGGTTGTCCTGCTCGCCCTGGTCGACATAGGCGCCGTCGTCGCGCACTTCGGTGCAGACCTGCTCGTGCTTGTCCTTGTCGCTGTCCTTCAGCGCCTTCATTCCGGCATCGGCGTCGCAGCCCTTGCTCAGGATCAGTTCCTTAAGCGCGTCGCGCGTGCCCGAAGTGGAAGGCGGGCCGTAGACGAGGATCGGCTTGGCCGGCAGCGAGGGATCGACGTCTTTCCAGGTCTTGGCGGTCTGCGGCTTGCCATACGGGTTGGCCGCGAGGGCCTTGTATACGATCTCGGGGGTCAGGTTCATGTCAATCCCGCCCTTCTTCGAGGCGAACGCGATCCCGTCGAGGCCGACCTGGATTTCGGTGATGTCCTTGACCCCGTTCTTCTGGCACTTCTCGAACTCGCTGGCCTTCATCCGGCGCGAGGCGTTGGCGATGTCGGGCGTGTTGGCGCCCACGCCCTGGCAGAACAGCTCGATGCCGCCGCCGGTGCCGGTCGACTCGATGATCGGCGAGGCGAAGCCGCTGTTCGAGCGGACGAAGTTTTCCGCCACCACCTTGGCGAACGGATAGACGGTGGAGGAACCGACCGCGCGCACCGAATCGCGGGTGCCTTCGCTCGTGCCTCCGCCGCCACACGCCGCCAGTGCCACGGTGCCGAGCAGTGCAAACAGGATGTTACGGTTGCGTGTCATGAGAAACCCCTTTGGTTTCGCGCTAGCTAGCGGCCCTGTGTTACAGTTTGACGACACGATCGTGACGGCGGCATCCGAAAAAGGGCGGATGTGCGTCAGGAGGCGATGGGGAGCCTTACGGTCACCGTCGTCCCTTCGCCAACACGGCTGGCTATATCGAGTCGCCCGCGGTGCCGTTCGACGATGTGCTTGACGATTGCGAGCCCCAGACCCGTGCCCCCCGCCGCGCGGCTGCGGCCGGGATCCACGCGATAGAAGCGACGCGTAAGGTGCGGGATGTGCTGCGAGGGGATCCCGTCGCCCCGGTCGCGCACTTTCAGCACCGCCATCCCGCGCCCGTCGTTCTCCACCTCGACCGTCACCTCGCTGTCCGCCGCGCCATACTTGAGCGCATTGTCGACGAGGTTGCGGACCAGCTGCTCGAGCTGCTTCGGGTCGCCCAGCACCGCAAGCGGGGCGGCTTGTCCGCCCAGGCGCAGGCGGTCGTGCCGCGCGGCCCCTGCGCTGTCGCGGGCAGCACGGCCCGCGAGTGCGACGAGATCGACATGCTCGCGCGGCTGGTCGTGCTTTTCCGCTTCAATCTGCGAGAGCGACATGAGGTCCGCGACCAGCTCCTGCAGGCGCCGGGCCTCGCGCAGGACGATGCCGAGGAAGCGTTCGCGCTGCTCGGGCTCGATCGTCGCGCTCTTGTCGATCAGCGTCTCGACATAGCCGATGATCGAGGCGAGCGGGGTGCGCAACTCGTGGCTGGCGTTGGCGACGAAATCGGTGTGCGCGCGGCTGATGTCGATCTCGGCGGTGCGGTTGATCAGTTCGACCAGAGCGAAGCGGTCGCCGAACGGCTGGCGCGACATCTGCCAGCTGCTCTGCGGCCCGGTGAGGCCCTGGATCGTCGCGCTGCCTCCGCTTGTCCTGTTCAAAAGGTCGACCGCTGCCGGATGGCGCAAGGCGACCCGGGCGTCCTGGCCTATGATGTGCGGCCCCAGCGTCTCGCGTGCGCCGGCATTGGCGACGATCACGCGGTTGCCGTCGAGAATCACCGTTGGCAGGCCGGAGTGTTCAACTAGATCACGCATCCCTTCGGGTGTGAGCGCGATGCCGACGTCCGTCCGGGCGGCCGTTGGCGCGGGCGGCGGTTGCACCAGCCACAGCGTCGCCAGCCAGACGAGGACCGTCGCGGCAGCCACAAGCAAGCTCGTGCCGGCCAGCGCGAGGCCGATTCCCGCCACCACTGCGATGAGGACGCCCGCGAGAGGCAGGGTGCGGCCTTGCTCCATGAAGGGCTGCCCTAGCCGCGCCGGAACCGGCGGGCCAGCGCTATCCGGCTTCGCGCTCGAGCTGCTCGCTAGCTTCCAGCCAGCGCGCCTCGGCGTCCTCGAGCTCTTTGGAGACGGTCGCCTTGCGCCGCGCCAGCTCACCCATGGTCAGGGGGGCTAGCTCGCCGTGGTCCGCCTGCGGCTCCCACATCGCCCGGTCGATCGCGCTGGCCTGTTGCTGCAGGCGGGCTACCGTCTTTTCGGCTTCCAGCACCGCGGCCCGTGCGCGCTTGGCGGCTTCGCGGTCGCGGCCCTTGCCTTTGACCTTCTTCGCCGGACGTCCGTCTGGATCCGCCTTCGGCTGGTTACGGCCCAGCACGAAGTCGATGTAGTCCTCCATGCTGCCGGGGTATTCGGCGGCCGTGCCGTTATCGACGAGGATCAGCCGGTCCGCCACGAGCTCGACCATGTGCCGGTCGTGGCTGATGAGCAGGACCGCTCCCTCGTAGTCGTTGAGCGCCTGCACCAGCGCCTCGCGCGCATCGACGTCGAGGTGGTTGGTCGGTTCGTCGAGTACCAGCATGTGGGGCGCGTCGCGGGTGATCAGCGCCAGCGCAAGCCGCGCCCGCTCGCCGCCCGAAAGCTTGGCGACTTCGGTCGTGGCGCGGTGCCCCGAGAAGCCGAAACGGCCGAGCTGCGCGCGGACGGCGGCGGGCGTGCGCCCCTCCATCACGCGGTTCATATGCTCCAGCGGGGTGGCGTCGGAGGCCAGCTCCTCGACCTGGTACTGGGTGAAGTAGCCGACCTTGAGCTTGCCCGAGACCTGCATCTTCCCCTCCATCGGAGAAAGCTGCGAGGCGAGCAGACGGGCGAGCGTGGTCTTGCCGTTGCCGTTGCGGCCCAGCAGCGCGAGCCGGTCGTCGGGGTCGATCCTCAGGTTGAGACGCCGCAGCACGGGCGTGTCGCCATATCCGACCGCAGCGTGATCGAGCGTGATCAGCGGCGGGCGCAGCTCGTCCGGGTTGGGGAAGTCGAAGCTTAGGCTCGGGTCTTCCATCAGCGCGGCGATCGGCTGCATCTTGGCCAGCATCTTGGCACGCGACTGCGCCTGCTTGGCGGTGGAGGCGCGGGCGCTGTTGCGGGCGACATAATCCTGCAGGCGTGCCCGCTGCGCATCCTGGGACGCCTTGGCGGCGGCAAGCTGGGCGGCGCGCTCGGCCCGCTGCCGCTCGAAGGCGTCGTAGCCGCCCGAATAGACCGTGAGCTTGCCGCCTTGGAGGTGGAGGATCGTGTCGACCACGTTGTTCAGCAGGTCGCGCTCGTGGCTGATGACGATCAGCGTTCCGTCGTAAGCCTTCAGGAAGCTTTCGAGCCAGAGCGTCGCCTCGAGATCGAGATGGTTCGAAGGCTCGTCGAGCAGAAGGATGTCGGGCGCGGAGAACAGCAGCGCGGCGAGGGCGACGCGCATCTTCCAACCACCGGAGAAGCTGTCGAGCGGCTGCGCCTGCATCGCCTCGTCGAAGCCGAGCCCGCCGAGGATGCGCGCCGCCCGCGCCGGGGCGGTGTAGGCGTCGATCGCCATCAGGCGCTCATGCACATCGCCCAGGCGGTCCGGGTCCTCGCAGATCTCGGCTTCCGCCAGCAGGGCGGTGCGCTCGACATCCGCCTCCAGTACCGCTTCGAACGGTGTCCGAGAGCCGCTGGGGGCTTCCTGCGCGATGTAGCCGAGCCGGCTCCGGCGCGGCATCTCGATGCTACCGTCGTCGGGTTCGATCTGGCCGATCAGCGCCTTCATCAGGGTCGACTTGCCCGCGCCGTTGCGGCCGATCAGGCCCACGCGCGCATTCGTAGGGATTCCCGCGCTGGCATCGGCGAGGATGGTATTGCCGCCGAGGCGCACCGTCAGGTTCTTGATCGTGATCATGGCGACGCGCCCCTAGCAGCCCGTGCCCTTTCACCCAACCGGCGAATAGGACATGCGCTCAGACGGTTAAGCTGGCGCGGAAACGCGGCTTGAGGAGGGCGATGGCGGCGGCGAGTAGCGCGGCGAGCAGCGCCACCGCGAACACGCTGCGGTAGCCAAGCGCGGCGAGACCGAAGACCTGTGCGACCTGAGGAATGGCCAGCACCGCCGCATTCACGCCCATTGTCACGCCGAGGATCACCGGCAGAGCACGGTTGCGCGCCTTGACGTGGCGGCCGAAGGAGCGGTCGGCGAGCACGAGGATCAGCACCGCTACGACGAGGCCCGCGAAGCAGGTCGCGCGCAGGAGCGGTTCAGCCATGCGGGACGCGGTCGCCCAGGCTCCCAGGGCCAGCACCAGCGCCAGCGCAGCGCTGCCCTGCGCCGCCGCCCAGATCGCCATGCCACGGGTTACGAGCGGGCTGTCCTGTGCCCGCGGGGGCCGTGCCAGGACGTCGTCATCCGCCGGCTCCGCTTCGAAGCCGAGCGAGCAGACCGGATCGATCACCATCTCGAGCAGCGCGATCAGAACGGGCCCGAGGATGATCGGCCAGCCGAGCAGCAGGGGCGCGATCGCCAGGCCCGCGATCGGCAGGTGCACCGCGAAGATGAAAACCGCTGCCTTGCGGATGTTGTCGTAAATCCGCCGGCCGAGCGCCACCGCGCTGACGATCGCGCCGAAATCGTCGTCGAGCAGGACGATGGCCGATGCCGCGCGGGCGACGTCGGTACCGCGCCGCCCCATCGCGATGCCGATGTGGGCAGCCTTGAGCGAAGGGGCGTCGTTCACCCCGTCGCCGGTCATGGCGACGACTTCGCCGGCGGCCTTGAGCGCGCGGACGATCCGCAATTTCTGTTCGGGCATGACGCGTGCGAACACCCCCACTTGGCCGATGCGCCGGGAGAGCTCGATGTCGTCGAGCGCCGTGATCTCGTCGCCCGACATGGTTTCGCCAGCGCGAATGCCGGCCTGGTCGGCGATCGCCCGGGCGGTTGCCGGGTAGTCTCCGGTGATCATCACCACCCGTATGCCGGCGTCCTGCAACTGCGCCACCGCGGCGGGGACCGCCCCGCGGATCGGGTCCGCCAGCCCCACGAGCCCGCGGTAGGCGAAGGCGAAGCCGTGCTGCGAGTCCGGCAGGGTGCCGGGAGGCGCGCTCCCCTCGGCCAGGGCTAGCACGCGCAGGCCCCGCGCGGCCATGTCGCTTGCCATGCGCTCCATCTCCCGCCGCGCTGCGGGTTCGAGGTGGCACAGGTCCGCGATCGCCTCGGGAGCGCCCTTGGCGGCGACTACCATGTCGGGCTTGGCCTCGTTCGACCAGACCTGCGACATCGCCAGGAGTCCGGGCGCCAGCGGATAGAGCCGTTCGGCCGACCAGCCCGCGCCCCGGTGATCATCGAGGGACGCGCCCGGGTGCTTGCCTGCCAGGTCGTGCAGCGCCTTTTCCATCGGGTCGAACGGCTCTGCCTGACTCGCCAGCATGCCGAGGGTCGCAAGCCGCACGTGGGCATCGGAGGGAAGGTGCGTGGCGGGCGTGGGGCGATGGCGCTCCCCGCCCGGCAACCAGAGCTCCTCCACCTCCATCAGGTTCTGGGTCAGGGTGCCTGTCTTGTCGGTGCACAGGACTGTCGCCGCGCCGAGCGTCTCAATGGCCGAACCGCGCCGGGCGAGCACCCGTGCGCGCGACATGCGCAAGGCGCCGATCGTCATGAACAGCGCGAGGACGACCGGGAGTTCCTCCGGCAGGAGCGACATGGCAAGCGCGATTCCTGACAGGATGGCAGCCAGCCAGTCGCCGCGCAGGAAACCGAACAGGAGCACTGCGGTCACGCTCAAGACGATGCCCGCAACGGCGAACCAGCGCACCATCCCGCGGGTCTGGGCGATCAGGCGCGGAGTTTCACTCTCAAGGGTGGCGAGCGACTTGCCGATCGCGCCGATGCGGCTGCGGGACCCGGTCGCCGCGACTTGCATCAGCCCGGTTCCGCGCACCGCGAGCGTGCCGGAGAAGGCATAGGGCAGATTGTCGCCGCCGGGGACGGGAGGCGGTGCGATGGTCGACGGCTGCTCTGCCGCGACCTTGGTCACCGGGACGGACTCGCCAGTGAGGAGCGCTTCATCGACTTGCAGGGCGTTTGCCTCGACAAGGAATCCGTCGGCGGCGATCCGGCTCCCTTCCGCGATCTCCAGCAAGTCGCCGCGCACGATCTCGCGTGATTCGATAACCACTCGCCGTCCGTCGCGGATCACGGTGGCGCGCGGCATGGCCAGGTCGCGCAGCGCCTCGACCGCCCGCTGTGTGCGCACTTCCTGGACCAGCGAGATAGAGATCGTCAGGAGGACGAAGACGAGCAGGATGATCGCCTCGCCCGGATCGCCGAGCAGCAGGTAGATCGCGCCGCCCGCCAGCAGCAGCAGAAGCATCGGCTCGCGCAGAACGCCCGCGAAGATCGCGAGGGCCGAGCGGTGCGAAGCGTCGGGAAACTCGTTGGCCCCATCTTGCGCAAGACGCGCAGCAGCCTCCGCTGCGGTCAGGCCGGGATGTCCAGGCTCGCTCATCCCAGCGTGCGCGCCAGGTCCTGCCGGAACGAAGGGTGCGCGATCTCGATCAGCGCCTCGGCGCGCTCGCGCAGGGATTTGCCCTTCAGGTCGGTCCAGCCGAATTCGGTGACGACGATTTGCGTGTCGTTGCGCGGCGTCGTAACCGGCCCGGTCAGCTGCGGGACGATGCGCGAAACCGTGCCGTCCTTCGCGGTCGAGGGGCAGCAGATGATCGACTTCCCGCCTGCCGATGCCGCGGCGCCCCGCACGAAGTCGAGCTGCCCGCCCGATCCGCTGTACTGCCGGCCGGTTACGTGTTCGGAATTGCACGCGCCGCTGAGATCGACCTGCAACGTCGCGTTGACCGAGACGACTCCCGGATTCTTGGCGATGTGGCGCGGGTCGTTGACGATGTTGACCGGCGCGGCGTGGAAGGACGGATTATCGTCGAGCAACTCGTAAAGCGCCGCGTCTCCCATCGCGAAAGTGAACACGCTGCGTCCCGGATAAGTGACCTTTCGCCAGTTTGTGACCGCTCCCGAACGGACCAGCGCCGCAAGGCCGGGCGCCAGCAATTCGGTATGGATGCCGAGATCGCGCCTGTCCTGCAGCAGGGCGCAGACCGCGTCGGGGATGCCGCCGATGCCCATCTGCAGGCACGCGCCATCCCCGATCATCCCGGCAACGGTCTGTGCGATGGCGCTTTCTTCCGGGGAGGGCTGGCGCGCTTCGATTTCGGCTAGCGGAATCGAATGCTCCACGATCGCATCGACTTCGGAGATGTGCAGCATCGCGTCGCCGAACACGCGCGGCATGTGGGGGTTGACCTCGACGATCAGCCGCTTCGCGCTGCGGGCGGCGGTAGAGCCGTAATCGTTGCCGACCCCGAAGGTGAACCAGCCGTGCCGGTCCATTGGCGATACGGTGACGATGAACGTATCGAGCGGCACCCGCTCGCTGAGCAGACGGGGCGCTTCGCTGAAGGCGACCGGGACGAATTCGATCGGAGGGGCTTCTCCGCGTGCCTCCGCCTCGCGCATGATTGCCCGCTCCACGCGCGAGAGGAACATGCAATGCGGGCTGATCCGGTCGAGCAGGTCGTAACGCAGCACCGTCCGCGCCGCATGGTCGAGCGAATGGAAATACCATAGCTTGAGATCAGCGACTGCCCCGGCTTCGACCCGGTTGGCGAGCGCCTGAAGAAGCGCAGGTGGCTCGGCCACCGCCATGCCCATCGCGATGTGCGCGCCCGAGGGGATCGCGGTGACGGCCTCCTCGGCGGTGACGAGCTTCAGGCGGTATTCCTCGTTCATGAGCAGTCCGGTGGGCCCTCCCGCATCGCCGCGCACTGGGGAACTCTACTTAAGGCAGACGCGGCAGGACAGGGGCGTCCGTATCATTCCCGATGGGGGGAGGCTGCGGCCCGTTCTATCGGCGGACGATGGATACGGATTTCGGGAGCCATTCGATGAACGTGCAGTCATGCGGGCAATTGCGTATCGTCATCACAGGCGGAGCCCGCGGCATCGGGGCGGCCACGGTTCGCCTGCTGGCCGAGGGCGGAGCGAAAGTTCTGGTCTGCGACGTGCTCGACGGCGAGGGCGAACAGCTTGCAGCCGACCTGGGAGACAATGTCCTTTACCGCCATCTTGACGTCACCAGCGAGAGCGAGTGGGCGCCGGCCGTGGCGTTCGCGCAGGAGCGGTTCGGATCGCTGAATGCGCTGTTCAACAATGCCGGCGTGCTCGGGCTGGGCAGCGTGGCCGAGTGCAGCGCGGCAGATTTCCGCCGCATCGTTGAAATCAACCTCGTCGGCGCATTCCTCGGCATCCGCGCCTGCGCCCCCGCGCTGAAGGAGGCAGGCGGCGGAGTGATCGTGAACACCTCGTCGATCGCGGGACTGCAGGGCTATGCCAACCTTGCGCCCTACGTGACGAGCAAATGGGGTCTGCGCGGGCTCACCAAGGCTGCTGCGCTCGATCTCGCAGCCGATGGGATCCGCGTGCTGTCGCTGCACCCGGGGCCGATCCATACGCCGATGACTGCGAACATGCCCGAGGAAGTCGCCGCCGCGCAGCCTATTCCCCGCTTTGGCGAGCCCGAGGAGGTCGCCCGGATGGTGCGCTTCATGTTGACCGAGGCCACGTATTCGACCGGCAGCGAGTTCGTAGTCGACGGCGGGGCGGTAAGCGGTCAGGTGCTCGCGCTCGAGCGAAACGGCGGCGGTCGGTAGCTTTCACCAGGACCATAGAGGATGACCCTTTCCCTTGCCGTTCACGGCGCCGCCCGGACCGTAACCGGCTCCTGCATCGAACTCATCGCAGGAAAGTCACGCATCTTGCTGGAATGCGGCCTGTTCCAGGGCTCGCGCTCGCTGGAAGCGCTCAACCATGAACCGTTCGATTTCGATCTGAAAGGCATCGACGCCGTGGTGCTGAGCCACGCCCATATCGATCATAGCGGCCTCCTGCCGCGGCTGGTGGCGGAAGGCTTCACCGGTGCGATCTGGTGCACCGTGCAGACCGCCGACCTGCTCGAATTCATGCTCGCCGATGCCGGGCGCATCCAGGAGTACGAAGCCGAGCGGCGCAACCGCCGCCGCGACCGGGCCGGGGAGACTCCGTTCGAGCCGATCTATACCGAGGAAGACGCGCTGGCTGCCTGGCGCGCCGCGCGCCCCGTGGCGCTGGAGGAATGGTTCGAACCCGCCCCCGGTTTCCGCGTGCGCCTGTGGAACGCGGGCCATATTCTCGGCTCCGCATCGGTCGAGGTGGAAGCGGAAGGCGTGCGCCTGCTCTATTCGGGCGATCTGGGGCCGGAGAACAAGGCGTTCCATGCGCATCCTGCATCCCCGGCCGGATTCGATTTCGTCATCTGCGAAGCCACTTACGGCGACCGGATGCGCGAGCGCGTATCCATTGAGGATCGGCGGCGGCTGCTCGAAGGCGAAATCCTCGCCGCCCGCGCACGTGGCGGCAACCTGGTGATCCCCAGCTTCGCGCTGGAGCGCACCCAGGAACTCCTGCTCGACATCGCCACCCTGTCGAGCAGCCAGCGGATCGGGCAAGCGATGGTGTTCGTCGATTCCCCGCTCGCCAACCGGGCCACCGACGTGTTCCGCAAGTACGCCAGTGAGCTGGAGGACACGGGCGGGCGCGACATCTTCGGCCATCCATCGATCCGTTACGTGAATGACGTCGCCGAATCGATGCGGCTCAACACCCTCTCGGGCGCGATCATCCTCGCCGCCTCTGGCATGTGCGAGGCGGGGCGCATCCGCCATCATCTGTTCTACAATCTGCCGCGGCCGGATTCGACGATCCTGTTCGTGGGCTTCCAGGCCGAAGGTTCGCTCGGCCGGGTGATCCTCGAGGGAGCAAAGCGCGTGCGCATCTCGGGCCGCGACGTGCGCGTGCGGGCACAGGTGCGCCAGATCGACAGTTACTCGGCCCACGCCGACCAGGCAGGGCTGCTCGATTGGCTGCAACAGCGCATCCCGATCGCGGGCAGCCTGTTCCTCGACCACGGCGAAAGCGCTTCTCTCGAAGCCTTGCGGCGCGAGGCGCAGAGCCGCGGTGTCGCACAGTCCATCATCATCCCGGAGAGTTGGGCGAGCGGTACGAGCTCCGACCCGGGGAACCCGCGCGGCGCACGAAGACGGGCCTGCCCGAGCGCCAGCAGGCGGTCGGGCGCGATTGGCAGAACAGCTATGCCGATCTCGCCGCGAACCTGAAGTCGCGGCTGGCGTCGATCCGCGATGCCAAGGCGCGCCAGAAGGCGATCGCAGAGATGCAGAAGGTGCTCGACAGCTACACCGAGTTCAGAAACGGCAGGAAGAAGGCTTGAGACCCGTCAATCGCCTGCGCCGGATATCGGACCGAGCGCCCGCGCGATACCTTCGGCGAGTGCGGACGAGACGTCTATCGCATTGCTAGGGTGCGCGATCGTATTGGTGCTGACGACCCGCCCAGCGCCTGCGGCCCGGAGTTCCTCGTAGCTCTCGCCGGCAAAAATAGGGTGCACCACGGCACAGACCGGGTCGTTGAAGCCTCTTTCGCGCAGCAGCCGCACCGCCTCGATCAGGGTCTTTCCACTCGAGGCAATGTCATCGACGATTACCGGTGTTCCAGTCGCAAGTTCGTTCAATCCCGCTGGGTCGATCGTGACCGAGTACGGTCCGCTGCGAACTTTGCGCAGGATGGTCGCGCGGCCTCCGGCGGCCTGTGCGATGCGCCCGGCCCACTGCGCGCTTTCCTCGTCGGGGCCGACGATCACCGGATTTTCCACCTCACGCGCGACCCAGCCCGCAATTGCCTCGCTCGCGCTCACCGCGACGGCAGGTATCGAATAGACCCCCGCAAGATCGGGCAGGCGGTGGAGGTGCGGGTCGGTCGTCACCAACCAGTCGAACCGCGCGGACAAGACCTCGCCGAAGATCGCCGCGCTCACCGCTTCGCCCGCCCTGAAGGCAATATCCTGCCGCATGTAGGCTAGATAGGGCGCGACCAGCCCGACCGAGCGGGCGCCCTGCTGCCGCGCGGCGCCGGCGGCCAGCAGCAGCGGCACGAGCTTGGCGTCAGGGCGGTCGAGGCTGCACAACAGCGCGACGTCCCGGCCCTCCACCGGGGATAGCAGCCGGACATGAGACTCCCCGTCCGGGAAATGCGACAGCGCCAGTTCGCCCAGCGCGTCAGCGGTGTGCCCCACCAAAGCCGTAGCAAGGCCGGGCGCGGCGGACAGCTCGAACAGCAGCATCGTCATGCTTCTGTAAGTTGCAGGATGCGCGCGTTCGCGGCGGCGAATTCGAGCGCGTAGGCCAGTTCGCCCGGTGTTTCCGCGTGAACCGTGAGCAGCGGCTGGCCCCTGGAGATTTCGTCACCCAGCTTGACGTGGATGCGCACGCCCGCCGAAGCGGCGGCAGGCGCTCCTGCGAGCTTGGCCAGCTTGGCCAGAAGGCGGTTGTCGATCGACGCGAGCCGGCCCGCCTCCGGGGCGACAAGATCGTGGCGGAGCGGGGCGACCGGCGGCTCGCGGAAGCCCCCTTGCGCGGCGCAGATGGCAAGGAATTTGCGCAGCGCGCGTCCATCGTCGAGGATGGACGCGGCAAGCGTCTGCCCGGCTCCCTGTTCTGCCGCGCCGCCCAGCTCCAGCAATTCGCCTGCCAGAAGGAGCGCACGCGTGCGCAGGTCGGCCGGAGCGGAGTTCTCGCAGCGCAGTACCGCCAACACGTCGTGCGCCTCCAGCGCAGGGCCAATCCCGTTGCCGACCGGCTGCGAACCGTCTGTGACGATCGGCCGCACATCGAGCCCCACTTCCTTGCCGACCAGCGTGAGGAATTCGCTCAGCTGGCTCGCGTCTTGTGGGCTGCGGACCTTTGCGGTGGGGCCGACGGGAAGGTCGATCAGCACGTGGGTGGATCCCGCCGCCAGCTTCTTCGACAGCACCGAGGCGACGAGCTGGGCCGAACTGTCGAGCCCGACAGCGCGTTCGACGCGGATGATGATGTCGTCCGCCGGGCTGAGGCCGACATTGCTGCCCCAGACGACGCATCCTCCCTCGCGCTCGACGACCTTGCGCATTGCGGCAATGTCGAGATTGACCGGCGCCATCGTCTCCATCGTGTCGGCCGTGCCGGCCGGCGAGGTGATCGCGCGGGAGGAGGTCTTGGGTATGGTCAGGCCTGCCGCGGCGGCTATGGCCACGAGCAACGGGCTGGTCCGGTTGGCGGGCAGTCCCCCCACGCAGTGCTTGTCGACGATCTGGCGGCCGGGCCAGGTCAGGCCCTCGCCCACTTCCACCATTGCCCGGGTCAGCGTGACCATCTCCCCGAAATCGGCCTGGTGGCTGGAGAAGGCGGTGATGAAGGTCGCCAGCTCGACATCGGAATAGCGTTCGGTGGCGACGTCGCGGATGATCGACCGGATCTGGTCATCGTCCAGCCGGTGACCGTACACTTTGGCCCGCACCGCGCTCATCGAGGCCACCGGAAGCGGATGGCGCAGATTTACCGGCGTGCCGTCCGGAACGTCCAGGTGTGACCATACATCTTCCGACAGCCCGACCTCGTGCTCCCCGATAAGGCCGTCCGACACCTGGTACATCGTCGCAAGCGCGCTGCGTCCGCCGGCCACCAGTTCCACTTGCGCCCGTGCGGTGAAGCCCACTGATCGCGCGATGGGACAGTCGGCATGGAGCAGCACGATGGGCTCCTGCTGTGTTTCGAGCCGCAGACGGCGCGTGCGCAGCACCACCGAGGATTGAACCGCGTCATGCATGGACGATCCTTCCATCGAGCAACTCGATCCGCCGCGGGCACTGCGCGGCGATGTGCGCGTCGTGCGTCGAGATAAGGAAGCTGCTGGAAAGGCTGTCGTTTATCGAACGGATGAGGGCCATGACCTCGTCGGCGGTCTGGCGGTCGAGATTTCCCGTCGGTTCATCCGCCAGCACCAGCACCGGGTCGTTGATCAGCGCGCGCGCGACCGCGACGCGCTGGCGCTGTCCCCCTGACATGGCCGCAGGCCGGAAATCGCGCCTTTCGGCCAGACCCATCGCGTCGAGCAGCTCGCCAGCCTTCGATCGCATCGGCGCGGTCTCGCGCCCGGCGGCGGCCGCGGCGGGCATCATCACGTTCTCGATTGCGGAGAGGTCGGGCAGGAGGTGATGGAACTGGAACACGAAGCCCAGGTACTTGCTGCGAAATTCGGTCCGCTCCGCTTCGCTGGCCTGCATTAGGTCGGTCCCGAGCATTTCGTGGCTTCCCCCTGAAGCGCGCATCAGGGTGCCGAGGATCGACAGCAGCGTGCTTTTGCCTGAGCCGGAGGGACCGAGAAGCGCGGCCATCTCCCCTTCCGCGAGCTGCAGGTCGATGCCCTTGAGCACCAGCGTCTCGGCTTCGCCATCGCCGAAGCTCTTGGTGAGCCCGCTCACGGTGAGGATGGTCCCGGCGCTCACGTGCCGATCGCCTGCACCGGATCGATCCGAGCGGCGTTGCGCGCGGGGAGGATCGAGGCGAGGACCGCTGCCAAGGTGGTCAGGCCGATGGCGAGCAGAAAATCGCCTTGGCCGCGATCGATCGGCAGCCCGCCGCTGGCGACTTCGGTGACAGGCGGAAGCGGGAGCAGCGCAAGCCAGGCCGCCAGCGCCCCGAACAGCGCTCCGACCAGGCCGATCAGCGTTCCCTCGAAAACGAAAATCGAGACGACCAGGCTCCGGCTGGCGCCCATTGCCCGCATGATGCCGATTTCCGCCTGCCGCCTGACGATCGACAGCAGCATCGCGCTGGCGATGCCGACCACGATGGTGACCAGCGAAAACGCCTTGATGATCGTCCCGGTGCGCGCTTGCGCATCGAGACCTTCGAACAGCTGGCTGTTGTCCTCTGTCCAGGCCGTAGCCTTGAGCCCGGTCGAACGGCGCAGGCGTTCGGCGACGGCAGGCGCGGCGGTCGCCGGCGCGACCTTGATTTCGATGCGGGAGATGCCGGTCGAAAGGTCGAACAACGCTCGCGCGGCGGTGAAGTTCATGTACACCGCCTGCCGGTCCGCGCTGGCGATGCCGAGGGCGAAGATCCCGCCGATGCGGAAGCTTCGCGCGCGGCCACGGTCGGAATTCAGCCGCACCACCTGCCCGACGCGCAACCCCAGATCGCTGGCAAGGCGGCTGCCGATAAGGATGCCGTCCGCCGGGAGATTGCCACTGCCCTCGACTATCGCGTCCCCGATGTCGGCAATGACGGAAAGCTTGCCCGGCATCACCCCGATCACCCCGACGGGGGCAACTGCCTGTCCGCGCTCGACAAAAGCCGATCCGCGTATCTGCGGGGAAACCGCGGTCACCCCGGCGGTCTGCTCGATGATCGGCACGGCTGGCTGCCAGATGGCAATCTGCTCGCGCCGGCCGAGGTCCTTCTGCACCGCTACGTGGCTCTGCGCCCCCGCAACGAGCGCTACCGGATCCCGGTCCGGCATCTCCAGCACGATGTGCGGGATGCTGCCCACCGTTCGCAAGGTGAGCAGCGTCGCCAGGCCGCCGATAAGCGCGCTCATGAAAATGAACACGCTGACGCCCAGCGCGACACCAGCCATGAGCAGCGCAGTCTGGCCGGGATGGGACAGCAGGTGGCGCACGGCCAGCTTGGCGGCGTAGCGGTTCACCTCAATCGGCGATCCGCACCCGTTCGCCCGGGCTGGCGGCTTCAGGATCGGCAAGAACGCGCTCGCCCGCCTTGAGCCCGCGTGTCACGACCACTTCCTCGGCCGGCCAGTCGATGAAGGCGATGGGACGCGTGGTCACGACCCCGTCCTCGTCAACGACCCTTACCGCAGGCGCGCTCCCGGCCTGGACGATGGCGCTGCGCGGGATTGTAATCGCGTCCTTGCGCCGCTCGATCACGAGATTGACTGTCACGGTGAGGCCCGATGGAGCCTGCAGCGGGTTGTCGGTCAGCGCGATCCGCACTTCGCGCGCGCCGGTCGCCGGATCGACTCGCGGCGCGATGGTCAGCACTTGCCCGCGAAATTGGCCGGGTTGTCCGGTAACGTCGATCACTGCTTCCATGCCGGGGCGGATGTCGGCGGCGTAGATCTCGTCCACTTCGGCGGACACTTCGGGGCTCGCGAGGTCGGCGAGATGGTAGATGACGCTCTCTGGCCCGACGGTCTGGCCGGGATCCACTGGACGGTCGAGGATCACGCCGGAGAACGGCGCCCGCAGCACCCGCCGGTCGCGCAGTTCGCGGGCCTGGACCACCGCCGCGCGCCTTCGCTTCAGCTCGCGCTCGCCTTCTACTACCGCGAGCCGCCTGGCCTCGACCTCCCGCTTCGCCGCGAACTGGCCCAGCGCCTCGAAGCGTGCAAGATCACGCCGGGCCTGTGCCACCGTAGCCTGCTGCGTCTGCACCGAAGCCTCCGCTTCGGCGATCGCAGCCGTCTCCGGGGCGTCGTCGATCCGCGCCAGGACCTGGCCTTCCGCAACGCGATCGCCCACGTCGAAAGGCAGCAGGACTAGCTCTCCGCCGAGGGAGGGGCGCACGTCGATCTCCAGCCGGGGGCGAACCCGCCCGTTGACGGCGAGCACCCGCTCGGCTGGACCCCGCTTCACCAGGAGCGCGCGGACCTCCTTGTCCCGCGGGATCAACAGCCAAAATGCCCCCGCAGCCACGGCCACGGCGACAATCACGACCAGCAATTTGCGCAATACCGCGGTGTTCATCCGGCGGCACCTTATCAGGTGGCGGCCATCTCAATAGCGCAAATTCGCAAACCTCTTCGACCGGGCAGGACCGATTTACGCGGCGGCGGTTGTTTCAGGCTGCCGCCCGCGATGAGACTGGGGGATTCTACTGATTTCCTCGCGCCCTGCGGAGCTTGAACGTGACCTTCTCGCGAAGGGCAGCCTCTCGATGCACGATACCGAATTCCAACCCGAAGCATCCGAAGGGGCGCTGGCCTTCACGGGGCAGGATCTCACCAAGATCTACCGCACCGGCGAAACGGAAGTGGCAGCGCTGCGTGGGGTGGACATGTCGATCGTGGCGGGGGAGATGCTGGTGCTGCTGGGCCCGTCCGGCAGCGGCAAGTCCACTTTCCTCAACATCACCGGGGGGCTGGATCGCCCGACCTCGGGCAAGCTGTTCTACCGCGATCTGGAACTGACGGCGCTTTCGGAGCGGGAGCTGACGCGTTTCCGGCGCAGGCACGTCGGCTTCATTTTCCAGTTCTATAACCTCATTCCCAGCCTCACCGCCGAGGAGAACGTGCGGCTGGTCACCGACATCGCCGAAGCGTCGATGAGCCCGGCCGAGGCGCTGGCGCTGGTCGGGCTGGAGGACAGGGCGGCCCACTTTCCCGCCCAGCTATCGGGAGGAGAGCAGCAGCGGGTCGCCGTCGCGCGCGCCATCGCGAAACAGCCTGCCGTGCTGCTGTGCGACGAGCCGACCGGCGCGCTCGACAGCGCCACCGGCGTGCGGGTGCTCGAGGCGATCGAGCAGGTTCATCGCGCGCTTGGGACGACGGTGGTCATCATCACTCACAATGCGGGTATCGCGGCAATGGCTCACCGGGTGTTCCATTTCCGCGATGGCGACATCGTACGCATCGAGGTCAATCAAAGCCCGGTCGAACCGGGCGGGATCCAGTGGTGAGCGCGCTCCATCTCAAACTCTTGCGGGATCTGTGGAACCTGCGGGGACAATCGTTCGCCATCGCAGTTGTCCTCGCTGCCGCGAGCGCGACTTTCATATTGTCGCTGGGCGTTCACAGGTCGCTCGTCGAAACCCGCGACGCCTACTATTCGGCGAACCGGTTTGCCGAAGTCTTCGCCGACCTGACCCGCGCCCCGCGCTCTGTCGTCGAACGGGTCGCCCAAATCCCGGGTGTCCAGAGAGTGGACGGCCGTATCCGGCAGTATGCGACGCTGGATTTCCCCGGCCGGGTCACGCCCGCGCGGGCATTGATCAACTCGATCGACGAAACCGGTCGCGACCGCCTCAACCTGCTGACGCTCAAGGAGGGGCGCCTGCCACGGCCCGGGGCCAGCAGCGAAGTGGTGGTCGACCAGACTTTTGCAGAGGCAAACGGACTGCGGCCCGGCAGCGTGCTCGGCGCGCAAATCTATGGCCGTCGCGAACAATTGCGCATCGTCGGCATCGGCACGGCGCCCGATTACATCTGGGCGCTGGCGCCCGGCGATCTCACCCCGGACGAGAGCCGCTTTGGCATCTTCTGGATGGGCTCGCGCGCTCTCGAGGGGCTGACCAACCGGACCGGTGCTATCAATTCGCTGGCGCTGACGGTCCAGCGCGGAGCCTCGATCGACGACGTGATCCGCGCGGTGGACCACCTGCTCGCGCCCTACGGAGGGACCGGCGCCTACACTCGCAAGGATCACATATCGCATGCCTTCCTCGAGAACGAGCTGACCCAGCTGAAGGTGATGACGACGGTGATCCCGCCGGTGTTCCTCCTGGTTGGAACCTTCCTGGTCTACATCGTGCTCAGCCGGCTGATAGCCACGCAGCGGACCCAGATCGGCCTTCTCAAGGCGCTCGGGTACACCGACCTGGCGATCGCCGATCACTATCTCGGCTTCGCGCTGGCGATCTCGCTCCTCGGAGCCGTTCTGGGCGGGCTGAGCGGCATCTGGCTGGGACGCCAGATGACCGAGCTTTACGGCCAGTATTATCGCTTCCCCTTTCTGACCTACCACATCGCGCCGGAGGTGATCGTTGGCGCTTCGGCGCTCTGCGTCCTGTCGGCAGGCCTCGGATCGCTCGGCGGATTGCGAACCGCCTCCCGTCTTACGCCTGCGGTCGCCATGTCGCCCCCGCCGCCCCCGACTTACCGGGCGGGCCTGGTCGAACGTCTCGGAAGGGCCGGCGAATTCAGTCCGATCGGGAACATGATCGCGCGTCACATCGCTCGGTGGCCGGGCCGTTCGGCAGTCACCGTGTTCGGCGTGGCGCTCGCGGCAGGATTGCTGTTCGCGACCATGCAGTTCCTCGATTCGAGCCGCGCCATGCTCGACGGATTCTTCTTCCGTGCCCAGCGGCAGGACATCACGGTCGGCTTCACCGAGCCGCTCAACGAGGCGGCCCTGCACGAACTTAGGCAGGTTCCCGGCGTCCTGCGAGTGGAGCCGGGCCGCGGGATCCCGGTGCGGATGGCCTCGGGCAATCACACCATGCGCACCGTGATCGAGAGCAGTCCCGGGGATGGCGTGCTGTCAGCCCGGATCGATGCCGGCGGATCGGAAATCCGGGTCCCTCCGGCAGGCCTGATGCTGAGCCGCCGGCTCGCCGAAAAGCTGGGCGTAAGCGCGGGCGATCATGTCAACGTCGAGCTTCTCGGCGGACGCCGGACTGCCCGTCCCCTCCCCGTCGCCAGCGTATTCGACGAATTCGTCGGGGAGCGCGCGTACAGTTCCACGGCTACCGCGATGTCGTTGGCGCGCGATGCGTCGCCGGTCGGCATGGCCCTGCTGCGGATCGACCCAGCGATGAGGGATAGCGTGATCGAGGCGCTCAAGGAGATGCCTCGGGTCCTCGGCGTGACCGAGCGGGCGGCGGCGCTGGAAAAGTTCGAGCAGGTCATCGACGAAAACATCTTCACGATGCTGTTCTATTACATCACCTTCGCCTCGGCGATCGCGGTGGGTGTCGTCCATAACAGCGCGCGCATCCTGTTTTCCGAACGGGCTCACGAACTCGCCACGCTTCGTGTGCTCGGTTACCAGAGCAGCGAGGTGGGGCTGGTTCTGATGGGCGAGATCGCGTTCCTTATCGTGGCTTCGGTGCCGCTTGGCTGCCTGCTCGGCTATGGACTGGCGCAACTGATGACCGCGATGTTCAGCTCGGACCTCTTCCGCCTTCCGTTCGCTCCCCTGCGTTCGACCTATGGCTGGTCGGTCGTCATCGTCCTCATCGCAGGCGTGCTGACCGCGCTGGTGGTACTGCGGCGGGTGTTCGGCCTCGACATGGTCCGTGTCCTGAAGGCGAGGGACTGATGGCTGGCTGGCTCAAGCGCTGGCGCTGGGCGGCGCTGGTCGCGGCGCTCCTCGTGGCAGGCTTTGCATACGCGTTCTGGCCGCAGGCGCAGACGGTGGACGTCGCTACGGTCACACGGGGCCCCCTGGCGGTCGGCGTTACGGACGACGGCGTGACCAGGGCGGAGGATGTCTACATCGTTTCGGCTCCGGTGACCGGGTATATTTCGCGGGTCGAGGTGGAGGAGGGTGACCTGGTCGCCAAAGGGCAGGTCATCGCCCGCATGGCGGCGGCGCCAACGCCCCCTCTCGATCCCCGCAGCGTGCGCGAACTCACGGCCTCGATAGCGTCGGCGGAAGCGGCAAGGGCTGGAGCGGAGACCGCGCTCGGCCAGGCGCGGCGCGACCTTGCCCGCGCGCAGGAGCTCTCCAACCGCGGGTTTCTGCCCCGCGCGCAGCTCGAGGCGGCGCAGACCCGGGTGGCCAGCGGCCAGGCACTTCTGGCGCAGAGCCGTGCCGAGATCGCGCGCCTGAAGGCGCTGCGCGACACTGGAGGCGGCGTTGCTTCCGGCGCGGCGGTCGCGGTGCGCGCTCCGGCGAGCGGCGCAGTGCTGTCCCTTCTTTCCGAAAGCGAAGGGGTGGTCCTCGAAGGAACCCCGATAGTCACCATCGGCGATCCGCGCCGGATAGAGGCAGTGATCGACCTGCTTTCACGTGAGGCGGTGCGGGTCAGTCCGGGAGACAGGGTGGAGTTCACCCAATGGGGCGGTGACCGGCCGCTCACGGGCCGCGTCGACCGGGTGGAGCCCGCGGGCAAGCTCAAGGTATCGGCCCTCGGCATCGAGGAGCAGCGGGTTAACGTGATCATCCATTTCGATCCGGACTCCGCGGTCAGGGCCGCGCGGCTGGGCCACGGCTACCAGCTCGACGCCACGATCATTCTGTGGAGCAGCGCAGATGCCTTGCGAGTGCCCATCGGCGCGCTGTTCCGCAATGACTCGGGCCGCTGGAGCGCATTCGTGCTGGACGGCGGACGTGCCCGGCAACGGGAAGTCCGGATCGGCCATATCAACGAGGATTTCGCCGAGGTGCTCGGCGGATTGAAGCAAGGCGACAGAGTGGTGCTCAATCCGGGCAGTTCGATCGAGGACGGCAGCCGGGTGACCGCGCGCTGATCCCGGCGCGCGGCGGAAACCCCGGGTTTCGCTATCTCTGTATCGTCGCGTCCCCGGCAGCCGCCCGGGCCGAACCGCGCGAGTTTCTTTGCCACGGCCAGCATCCCTCGATTTCCGTTTCGAGCGAGAAGCTCAGGAAAGTCCGGATGACGATCACTATCGCCAGAAGGCCGACGCTCTCGAAGGTCAGAGGGGCGGTGATAGTGCCGATGATGTCCGCCCCGACGAGGAGTTCGAGGCCAAGCAGGATGCCGCGTCCAAGGTTCGCGCGGTAGCGCTCGTACGCGCTGCGCCAGTCGGAATTCCGGCCGTCGCGGACGAACCACGCACTCGCGAGGGCCACGCCGGCGAGAATGATGAGAACGCCGCCGATCTCGAGGCCCCGCGCCAGCCACTCGATATATGAATGGACCTGCTCCATGCTTCATCAAGCGTGCGCTGGAGCGGAATGTTCCGCGCGGAATGACTGCCAACCCGGCAAGCGGGACTGCTCTCTGGCCGCCAATTCACGCCCTCTCGAAACTTTCCGGGGCCGCCGCGCATTGGTTTTTCAGGCGCGCCGGCAGGGCAGGCAAGGGGGTTCATGGAGCAACAGGCACTCGTCATCGCCCTGGTGGGTGTGCTGGGCATCGGCGCGCAGTGGATCGCCTGGCGCACCGGCTGGCCGGCGATCGTGTTGATGCTGGCCGCCGGTTTTCTCGCCGGCCCGGTGTTGCACGTCTTCGACCCTCGCGCCGCGTTCGGCGAGATGCTCACCCCGATGATCTCGCTCGGCGTGGCCCTGATCCTGTTCGAGGGCGGCCTCAGCCTCGACTTCCGCGATCTGCGGGAGGCGGGCGATGGGGTCTGGCGGCTGTTCCTGTTCGGAATCCCGCTTGGCTGGCTGCTGGGTTCGGTCGGGCTGCATATCGCCGGGTTGGTGTGGCCCGTGGCGATCCTGTTCGCCGGAATCCTCGTGGTGACGGGTCCGACAGTGGTCATTCCGCTGCTTCGACAGGCGAACATCCAGCCGCGCCCCCGCGCCATCCTGAAGTGGGAGGCGATCGTCAACGACCCCTTCGGCGCACTGTGCGCCGTGATTGCCTACGAATATTTTCGCCTCTCGGGAAATGGCCAGACCCTGTTCGAGGTGGTGCCGCCGATGATCGTCGCGGCGGTGCTGGCAGGAGCGCTCGGCTACCTCGCCGCGGCGGCCATCGCCTACCTGTTCCCCCGGGGGCTGGTGCCTGAGTTCCTGAAGGTGCCGGTGCTGCTCGTGGCCGTTATCACCGTTTTCGTCGCCGCCAACCTGATCGAGCATGAGGCCGGTCTTATCTCGGTGACGATCATGGGCGTTTCGCTCGCCAACATGAACGTGCAGTCGCTGCGTTCCATTCATCCGTTCAAGCAGAACGTCGCGCTGATCCTGGTTTCCGGGATTTTCATACTGCTCGCCGCGGGATTGAAGTTCGAAGAGCTTCGCTATCTCGAATGGCGGTTCGGGCTCTTCGTCCTGGCGCTGCTTTTCGTCATCCGCCCCGCCACCGTCCTCCTGAGCCTGCTCGGCAGTTCCGTGCCATGGAACGAGCGGCTGTTCCTGGCCTGGATCGCCCCGCGCGGCATTGTGCTGGTGGCGATAACAGGCCTGTTTGCCCTGCGCCTGACCGAGCTGGGGTACTCCGATGGCAACATCCTGGTCGGACTGAGCTTCGCGGTCGCGGTGACGACCATCGTCGCCCACGGCTTCACCATCAATCCGGTCGCGCGTTTGCTAGGGCTGAAGGGTACTGCCCGGCCCGGCCTGCTGATCGTGGGGGCAACCGACTGGACGGTGGCCCTCGCCAGGCAGATGTGCGAGCTGGACACGCCGGTCATGGTGGTGGACTCGAGCTGGGAGCGGCTTGCTCCGGCTCGGCAACAGGGTCTCCCGTTTCACCACGGTGAAATCCTGAACGAATCCACCGGCCACGATCTGGACCTGTCGGGCTTTCAGATGCTTGTCGCGGCCACCGATAACGAGGCTTACAACACCCTCGTCTGCAACGAGTTCGCCCACGTCCTGGGGCGCGATGCCGTGTACCAACTGGGCGATGAAGGCGACGAAGGCGATCCCCGCAGCCTGCCCCAGTCGCTGCGCGGACGGGCGCTTTTCCGGTCCGGGCTGGGGGTGGAGGAAGTGGACGAGCGCCAGCGCCAAGGTTGGGCATTCCGCAAGACCCGCCTCAGCGACCAGTTCGGCTTCGAGGACGCCAAGGAAGCGCTTCCCGAAGCGAACCAGATGCTTCTGCTGGTCAAGCCCAACGGCAACCTGCGCGTCTTCTCTCACGCTTCCCAGCCGACGCCGCAGGCCGGGGACACGATCGTGTCGTTTTCGCCGCCGCAACCGCGATCTTCTCCAGTCGCGAAGCAAGACCCTGACAATGGGAAGACCAGAAAGCAGGTGCAGACGATATGAATCCGCAAGCCTTGATCCGCATGCTCGCTTGCGCGTTGATGGCAGGCGCTATGGCCGGGTGCGATCGCGCACCCGATCCTTCGCCCTCAGAGCCCGCCCGAAGCGACGCCACCCCGGCGCAAGAAGCCAAAGCCTCGATCATCCGGCCCGATGTGGAGCCCCGGGCCGAGCCTGCTCCGGCGCTGACCCCGCTGAAACTGAGCATCGGATTCGGCGATGGGGGTTCGGAATTGTCCGAGGCTGCGATCGCCTCCCTCGAGGAGGCGCTCGCTTCCCGGCAGATGAAAGCGGGCGGGCGGATCACTGTCGGCGGGCATAGCGACTCCGCCGGCAGCGACGCCGCGAATCTCGACGCTTCCCGCAAGCGCGCCGAGGCGGTCCGCGGTTGGCTCGTCGCGCATGGCATAGCCGAAGATCGGATCGCGATCGTCGCCTTCGGAGAGCAGAACCCGGCCGCGCCCAATGCACTCCCGGACGGCCAACCAAACCCGGCCGGGCGGGCGATGAACCGGCGGGTGGAGATCGAGGTCGCGGTGGCCGGCGAACAGGCGCCGCCGACACCGGCAGAAACCGGAACGCTGATCGACGAGCTTGCAGAGTGAGGGCAGGCCGTCGCCATGCAGAGCTGGATGAATAGTGGTGCCTCGGGGCGGATTCGAACCACCGACACTGCGATTTTCAGTCGCATGCTCTACCAACTGAGCTACCGAGGCAGGCACTGCGCGCCGGACCATCGGGGGCCGGGCGGTTGGCGAGGCGGCGCTATGGCCAAGGGCGCGCGCCTTGGCAAGTGGTCAATGCGCTTGCTTCAATCGCGCGGCGCGATGTCCAGCGTGCGGTCGATCTCCTGGGGGTCGGCCGGCGGGCCGGGCACGGCGTAGCTGTCGGAGAACCAGCGGACGAGATCACGGTCCTTGCAGCGGGTGGAGCAGAACGGTGCATGGGCTTCACTGCGCGGCTTGCGGCAGATCGGGCAGGGGCGTTGGCTGGCGGTCATCGCGCGACGATCTGGGCATGGCCCGCCGCCAGCGCAAGCGACGGATCGGCCGAAGTGCGCACTTCACGGCCCGTGCGCCGCTCCAGTTCAACGAGCCAGGGCTCGGCGAGCGTGGCGATCACGGATGGATTCGCGTTGAGTTCTAGCGCGCCGGCCCCTTCGAGCGCCTCGGCACGGCGCAGCAGCATCCTGGCCGCGGCCCCTGCCGGCTCGAATCGAAGGCGATGGAGCAGCGAGGGGCCTGCCTGCCGAGCGACGACCTGCACGAAGCCGAAGCCGTTCATCGCGGTGCGCTCGTGGTCCCATTCCCCCAGTGCCGTGCTAAACACCGCATCCACCGCCTTGCGGTCATCGCGCGCCGCGAGAGTCGGGAAATCGATGCCGATCGAGCCGGAGAGGTCGAACCGGCGGATCGCCCCGGCCAGCGGCGGGATCGCCGCCAGCGCGAGTGCGCGCGGAGGAAGCAGGCCGTCGATATCGACCAGCGTCATGGCGGGAGTGGGCGCGAACGTGAGAGTACCCCCCGTGAAGGGAACGATGCCGTCCCACGCTTCGCTCCAGATCTCATCCCATGCCCCATCCGGAAACCGGCGCACCACTGTTGCTCCAGGCAGGCTATTCGCGAGCATGGGGGCGGGGCGGGGCTCGGTTGCCGAGGGACGCGCTTGTGCCGGCTTGCCGCGACCGCGTTCGCGCAGCGCGGCGCGCGTCACTTTCAATCGAAGGGTAGCGCCTTCGCTGGCGCTGCTGGGCAGGCGATCGACTACGGCTTCCTCGCCGCATTTAAAGCGGGCACGGCCACGCGGCGCGCCGGCTACCCGCTCGACGAGCACGGCATCGGCCACCATCCCCGCCTCTAGGGCACCGGGCCAGCGCATCCGTGCGGCGATCGCGCGCCCTGCGGCATAAAGAACCGCGCGCTCCTCGCCGATGCCCTGCTCGACGAGCCAGCCAGCCGCGCTCTCCTTCACGGGATGGCGAATCCTGCGGCCCTGAGCAGCGCGCGGGTTTCGAACAGCGGCAGCCCGACGACCCCCGAATGGCTGCCGCCGATCCACGCGATCAGCCCTTCGGCGGCACCCTGAATGGCATAGCCGCCCGCTTTGCCGTGCCACTCGCCGCCGGCAAGGTAGGCCGCGATCTCTTCGGGCGAGAGGCGCTTGAAGCGAACCTGTGTCTCGCTGAGCCGCTCGCGCATGGTGCCGTCGGGCGCGCGCAGGGCAATGGCCGAAAGCACGCGGTGGCGGCGGCCGGAGAGCAACTCGAGGCACTGGCGCGCAGTCGCCTCGTCCTCCGCCTTGGGCAGGATGCGGCGACCGGCCGCGACAACCGTGTCACCCGCCAGCACGAACGCGTCCGGACTGGCCGCGGCCAGCGCCTTTTCGCGCGCCATTCGCACCGCGTAGTCGCGCGGCAGCTCAGCCTTGCGCGGCGTCTCGTCTATGTCCGCCGGAGCGACCGTCGCTTCGCGCAGCCCCAGGCGGGCGAGCAGCTCGCGGCGCCGCGGGCTGGCGGATGCGAGGATGAGATCGGGCATTGCGCCCGCTTCTTACTGCGGGCCCGGCCCGCCGCGCCCCGGCATGAAGCGGTAGGTGATCCGCCCCTTGGTAAGGTCGTAAGGCGTCAGTTCGACCAGCACTTCATCGCCCGTCAGCACGCGGATGCGGTTCTTGCGCATCTTGCCGGCGGTATGACCCAGGATTTCGTGACCGTTTTCAAGCTCCACCCGGAACATCGCGTTGGGCAGCAGCTCAACCACTTTCCCACGCATTTCGAGGAGTTCTTCTTTGGCCATGCGGTTTGTCGATATCCCGGTCGCTGATCTTGAATTGGTGGCGCCCCATAGACGCCGCCGCGGCAAAAGGGAAGCGTGACGCCGGTCAGCTGCGGGAAAGCTTTGCGCGACAAAAAGTTACCCGAGCGCGACTTGCCCCCGACGCTTGCTTCGGCAAGGCAAAAGGCCGGGGAGGGAAAGTTGAAGATCGTTTGAAAAGGAAGAACTTGTCCGTGCGTCGCCTCCATCCCGTTTCGCTCGCCGCGCTCGCGCTGACTGCCCCCGCCTGGACCGGCACCGCGCTGGCGCAGGATGCGCCCGCGATTGCGCAGGCCGATGCTCCCCCGGTCGACCAGTCTCCCGGCGAGGGCGAGATCGTGGTGACCGCCACCCGCTTGCCCGGGCAGGTACAGACCGACAGCCCGCCGATTCTCGAACTGGATGAGCAGCAGGTCGCGGCCTACGGCGCGGCTTCGATTGCCGACCTTGTCGCGCAGCTCGCGCCGCAGACAGGCTCGGGCCGCGGGCGCGGCGGTCGGCCGGTTTTCCTCGTCAACGGCCAGCGGGTATCGGGCTTCCGCGAATTCAGCCGCTTTCCGCCCGAAGCGATCCGCAAGGTCGAAGTGCTGCCCGAGGAAGTCGCGCTCCAGTTCGGCTATCCGCCCGATGCGCGGGTTATCAACTTCATTCTCAAGGACAACTTTGCCTCACGCACGATCGAAGCGGAATACGGGATGCCCACGCGTGGCGGCACCAGCACCGCGCAGGGCGAGGCATCGCTGCTCACCATCAACGGCCCGCGCCGGATCAATGGCAGCGTCGAGTACACCCGGACCAGCCCGCTGACCGAGGCGGAGCGGGGTGTCATCCAGACGCCGGGCACCGATCCGACCGTTCCCGGTGACGCAGACCCGGCGGACTACCGCACTCTCGTCGCGCGCGACGAGAAGGTGGAGGCCAACGCGACTTTCACCACCGGCCTGGGCGAGATGGGCTCGGGCAAGCAGTTCACCCTCAACGGAAACGTCACCCGTGACGTCCGAACCTCGCTCTCGGGCCTCGACACGGTGCTGCTGACATCGCCGTCGGGGGACCAGGCGCTGCGCACGCTCGACGCCGATCCGATCAGCCGGCGCACTACCACCGATACCTATTCGCTTGGCAGCACGTTCAACGCGCCGCTGGGCGACTGGCGCTATTCAGGCACGCTCGACGCCAGCCGGACCGACAGCGACAGCCGGCGCGACCGGCGCCGCGATACGGCGGCGCTGGCCGCAGCGGCCGCAGCGGGCACGCTGGCGATCGACGCTCCGCTGCCGTCGGTCGCGGACGCCGGGTTCGACCGGACGCTCAGCCGCGTCTGGTCGGCTTCGCAGAAGAATACTCTCGCCGGGTCGCCGCTGATCCTGCCGGGCGGGGAGGTGAACGTCACCCTCGATGCCGGGTACGACTGGACCCGGATCGAAAGCCGCGACAGCCGCGCGGCGCTGGGCGAGACGCAGCTCACTCGCGGCGATCTCAACGCCGGGGTCAACCTCAACCTGCCGATCGCCAGCATGCGCGAAGGGTTTCTCGATGCCATCGGCGACCTTTCGCTGAACCTGGGGGCGGGGATCGACCACCTGTCGGACTTCGGTACGCTGACGGACTGGAACGTGGGCACGACCTGGAAGCCTGCCGAGCGGCTCGCGCTCAAGGCCAGCTACATCCAGCGCGAAGTGGCACCAGGCCTGAGCCAGCTGGGCGGGCCGGTGATCCTCGACGTCAACGTTCCAGTGTACGATTTCACGACCGGCCGGACCGTGCTGGCCAATGTCACCTCGGGCGGCAATCCCGATCTGCTGGCGGAGACCCAGCGCGACTTCAAGCTGTCCGCGAACTACGATCTCGACTGGTTCGACCGGACCAACCTCGTCGTCGAGTACTTCAGCAACAGGTCGAGCAACACGACCGAGGCTTTCCCGCTGCTCACCCCGGCGATCGAGGCGGCGTTCCCCGACCGCGTAACCCGCGCATCGGACGGGACCCTGCTGGCGATCGACCGGCGGCCGGTGACGTTCGCCGAGCGCAGCTCTTCGCGCATCCGCTACGGCATCAACATGTCGGGCAAGCTGGGCAAACCGTCGCCCGAAGGCGAAGGCCAGGGACGCGGCGGCCGATTCGGCGCCATGATGGGCATCGCGGCGCCTTCGCAGCCGGCGCCCGCCAGCGGCACCGGCGGCGGGTTCGACCCGGCGCGCTTCGGTGAGATGCGGACCAGGTTCTGCGCCGCGCCCGAGGGTCAGGCGCCCGATCTGTCGGGGCTGCCCGAGAGGATGCTCGAACGGCTGAAGGGAGAGGACGGACAGATCGATCCCGCCAAGGTAGCCGCGCTCAAGGCCCGCTTCTGCGCGGCCGACGGGGGCGGAATGCGGACGTTCGATCCGGCTCGCTTCGCCGCGCTGCGCACCGCGCTTGCCTGCGGCGTCGAGGGCAGCAATGCCGATCCGGCGACCTTGCCGGCGGAAATCGCCGACCGGCTCAAGGGGCCGGACGGAACGATCGACCCGGCACGCCTCGCCGAATTCCGTAGCCGCATCTGCGCGCTGCCCGCGGACGGCAGCGGCGGGACCGGTGGGCGCGGGGGCTGGCGCGGCCGGGGCGGGCAAGGCTCGCCTTCAGGGGAGCAGGCCGCGGGCGGCGGACGACAGTCTGGCGGCGGAGGCGGCTTTGGCGGGCGCCGGGGCGGCGACGGACAGGGCCGCTGGAACCTCTCGCTCTACCACACGATCGAGCTGCGCAACCGGGCGCTCATTGCCGATGGCGGACCCGAGCTCGATCTCCTCGCCGGCGACGGGCTGAGCGATGGCGGCGTGTCGCGCCACAAGGTCGAGCTGGAAGGCGGCGTGTTCCGCAAGGGCCTGGGCGCACGCTTGAGCGGCAATTACCTGTCGGGCACCACCGTGCGCGGAAGCGGGTTGCCGGGATCTAGCGACCTGAAGTTCGGCGATCTCGCGACGTTCGACCTGCGGCTGTTCGCCAACCTCGAGCAGCAGAAGTGGCTCACTGGCGGGGGCGAACCAGGCTTCTGGAAGGGCGCGCGGCTGAGCTTCCGCATCGACAACCTGTTCGACGCGCACCAGCGCGTGACGGACGTGAACGGGCTGGTTCCCCTGCGTTACCAGCCCGGGCTGATCGATCCCGTGGGACGCCGGTTCGAGATCGAGTTCCGCAAGATGTTCTGATTTTTCAATCCTGTCGCATCCTTACAGCGATTCTCCGCGCGGCGGCTTTACATCCTCCGCGCGGAGGGGGAATCGCATGGATCCGATAGCATTGGGGTTGATCGCGGCGGCGGCCGCCATCGTGGCGCTGGGGTGGTGGCTATATCGCCGCAAGGTTGTCGCCGCCGAATTGGCCGCGGGAACCTGGAGCAGCGTGCCGGGCACCATTCACGAAGCCTCGGTCAGGGAAGATGTGACTTGGGACGCGCAGAACGAGCGGGTCTCCGAACTCATTCCGGTCGTGCGCTATGCCTACAGCGCGAACGGGCGCGAATACGAAGGCGACCGCGCGTTCCTGTCCCGTGCCAAGTTCGACAGCGACGCTGCCGCCAAGGCCTGGCAGGGAACGTGCAAGCCAGGTCCCGCGACAGTATGGTTCGATCCGGCCGATCCCGCAAAGAGCGTGTTGCAGATCGACCGTCCGTCCAAAGGCGGATTGTTCGTGGCCGGCGTGTTCGCAGTTATTCTGGTAGGGGTGGCGCTGGCGCTTTAGCTGCGGCTAAAGCGCGTCGCCTGCCGCGACGCCGCTCGCCCAGGCCCACTGGAAGTTATAGCCGCCGAGCCAGCCGGTCACGTCGACTGCCTCGCCGATCGCGTAGAGCCCGGGCACGCGGTGCGACGCCATTGTCCTGGATGACAGTTCGGCGGTGGAAATGCCGCCCACCGTGACTTCGGCCTTGGCGAAGCCCTCGGTGCCGGTTGGATGGAAGCGCCATCCGGCAAGCTGCGCCTCGGCGGCATTCAGCGCCTTGTCGGTTGCGCCGCCCAGTTCCGCGAGCGGCGGGAGCCGGTCCGCCAGCGTCGCCGCGAGGCGCTCCGGCAGGGCATCGCGCAGTACGCTGCGCAGCATCGTGCGCGGAGCGGCGCGCTTCGCCTCGGTGAGCCATCCCGGCGCGCGGCCGGGCAGGAAATCGATGGCCACTGCCTCGCCCGGTCGCCAGTAGGAGGAGACCTGCAATATCGCCGGTCCCGACAGGCCGCGATGGGTGAACAGCGCCGCCTCGCGAAATCTCGCCTTGCCCACGCTGGCGACCACATCGGCCGAAACGCCCGACAGTTCGCGGAACAGCACGTCGCCGCCGCCCAGCGTCAGCGGCACCAGCGCCGGGCGCGGCTCGACCACCTTGAGGCCGAAGCGGCGCGCCAGGTCATAAGCGAACCCGGTCGCGCCCATCTTCGGGATCGACGGGCCGCCGGTGGATATGACGAGCGCGGGCGCGGTGTACTCGCCGATGCGGAAGCGGCCGTCGCCATGCTCCACTTCGCCGACGTCCACGCCGCAGCGCACCTCGACGCCGCCTTTCTCGCACTCGGCAAGCAGCATGGCGACGATCTGCCGCGCCGAGCCATCGCAGAACAGCTGGCCGAGGGTTTTTTCGTGCCATGCGATGCCGTGGTTCTCGACGAGCTGGAGGAAATCGCCGGCCGTGTAGCGGGCGAGGGCAGACTTCGCGAAATGCGGGTTGGCGGAAAGATATCGGTCAGGCGCAGTGTGCAGGTTAGTGAAGTTGCACCGTCCGCCGCCGGAAATGAGGATCTTTTTCCCCACCGCCTCCGCGCGTTCAAGCACAACCACTCGCTTGCCGCGCTGGCCGGCGCGCGCGGCGCACATCAGGCCGGCGGCGCCTCCGCCCAGAATGATCGCATCGTATTGCACGCGCGGTCCCCTACCCCTAGCTGCGGGATATGTCGCGCGCTGAAGCCGGAACCCCCCACGATCCCCGCGGCAAGGAACGCTTCAACGAGGATCGTGCGACCTACACCGTCAAGGGCGCCGGCGCGCAGCCCGATCTGGAGGCAGGCGTCGCCGCGATCCGCGAGACGGTCCGCACGCTGAAGCCCAAGCCCGGCGTGTACCGGATGCTCGATGCGCGCGGTGAGGTGCTCTATGTCGGCAAGGCGCGCAGCCTGAAGGCCCGGGTGGCGAACTACACTCAGGTCAAGGCGCTCTCCAATCGCCTTCGCCGGATGGTCAGCCAGACGAGGGCGATGGAAATCGTCGTGACCAATTCGGAGGCCGAGGCGCTGCTGCTGGAAGCGCAGCTTATCAAGCGCTTCCGTCCGCCCTACAACGTGCTGCTGCGGGACGACAAAAGCTTCCCCTTCATCCTCCTGCGCGCCGATCACGCATTTCCGCGCATCCAGAAGCACCGCGGCGCGCGGCGGTCCAAGGGTAACTACTACGGCCCCTTCGCCAGCGCCGGCAGCGTCAACACCACCATCAACGCGCTGCAGAAGTTGTTCCTCCTGAGGAGCTGCACCGACAGCTTCTTCGCGCGCCGCGACCGGCCGTGCCTGCTCTACCAGATCCGCCGCTGTTCTGCCCCTTGCGTCGGGCGGGTGGACGAGGCCGGCTATGCCGAGCTTGTCCAGCAGGCCAAGGACTTCCTCTCGGGCAAGTCGGCGGCGGTGCAGAAGAAGATCGAGACGCAGATGGCCGAAGCCGCCGCCAACCTCGATTTCGAGAGCGCCGCAATGCTGCGCGACCGGCTGCGCGCCGCGACTGCGATCCAGGGCAGCCAGGCGATCAACGCGCAAGGGGTGGGCGATGCCGACGTATTCGCGCTCGCCTCCAAGGGCGGGCAAATGGGCATCCAGGCGTTCTTCGTGCGCGGCGGGCAGAACTGGGGCCACCGCGCGTTCTTCCCCAGCCATATCGAGGGCGAGAGTGAGGAGGACGTGCTGGCCGACGTACTCGCGCAGTTCTACGAGGAAGTGCCGCCCCCGCGCACCATCCTGCTCGACCGCGCGCTGCCCGAGCAGGACCTGCTGGCCGAGGCGCTGTGCGAGGCGACCGGCCACCGGGTGGACATCAGCGTCCCCCAGCGCGGCGACCGGCGGCGGCTGCTCGCCCAGGCCCAGCGCAACGCGGTCGAGGCGCTGGAGCGGCGCCTCGCGGAAAGCGGCACCAAGGCGAAGATCATGCGCGAGCTCGCCGAGTTTCTCGAGCTGCCCGAGCCGCCCGACCGGATCGAGGTGTACGACAACAGCCACATCCAGGGCGACAAGGCGGTCGGTGCGATGATCGTCGCCGGGCCCGAAGGATACCGCAAGGGCCAGTACCGCAAGTTCAACATCCGCGCCGCGCAGACGAACGACGACTTCGCGATGATGCGGGAGGTGATGACCCGCCGCTTCGCCCGCGCGCTGGAGGAAGACCCGGACCGCGACAGCGGCAACTGGCCGGACCTGGTGCTGATCGACGGCGGCAAGGGACAGATGTCGAGCGTGAAGGACGCGCTCGAGGAGCTCGGCATCGAGGACGTGAACCTCATCGCCATCGCCAAGGGCCCGCACCACGGGCGCGAGGGGCGCGAGGTGTTCCACTTCCCCGACGGGCGCGAGAAGACCCTGCCGACCAACTCGCCGCTGTTGTTCTACCTCCAGACCCTGCGCGACGAGGTCCACCGCTTCGCCATCGGCGCCCACCGGGCCAAGCGCAGCCGGGCCATCACCGCCTCACCGCTCGACGAAATCCCCGGCATCGGTCCTGGCCGCAAGCGCGCGCTGCTGCTCGCATTCGGCACAGCGGGTAAGGTGCGGGCGGCAGCGCTGGAAGACCTGAAACGCACCCCCGGCATCAGCGAGGGCGTGGCGCAGAAGATTTATGATTTTTATCATCCGGCGGGGTGAGGGTAGGCCTTCGGGCCTACAGGCCTTGGCGAAGAGCGTCAGCGTTCTGCCAAGCGAATGATTTTCCTACAGGTCCGCGCCCCGCTAGGCTCGCATCGGCTCCTTCATACCGTCGATCGTCCCGCCCCCCGCGCCGCGCAATGGAGGGTGCGTTCTTCCGCATGATGCGCGTGCCCGGGAGGGCTGTTGGCGCGTCGCCGAGTTTCAATACAGGACAGTGGTCCATGTGGTCCGCGGTTCAGGCCCGCGCTTGCGAAACTGAACAAAAGGGCGCCGGATCGCTCCGGCGCCCTCCCTTGGTGATATCCCCGGACCGGGAAAATCAGGCCTGGCGCGTGCCCGACATCGGCATCGATCCGAAGGCGCCGGCGTTGACCGAGCCGGTCAGCGTATCACCGTCGACGGTGGCGCTGCCTTCCAGCTTCATCGGCATCGGCACGGTCATGTTCATCGTCCAGGTCAGCTTGTTGCCGTCGATCTTGCCGTTCTCGACGTCCATGCTGCCCATCGCCCCGGCGTTCTTGCCGGTGAAGGTGCCGTCTCCGTTGTCGGTGACGGTGAACACGCTCTTCTGGTCGCCCATCGGGGTCTTGGTCACGCAATCGTAGCTGCCGGCAACTGACATGGGAGATCCTCTCTCTGTGAAACGGTTTATTCGACTGTCGCGGTTTATTCCCCGCTACTGACACCGGTGTCAACGGGCAGGTACGTGATCGGCAGGCCCAGCTTCGCGAGCTGGCCGTCGATCACCTTGCGGTCGCCCACCACCACGATCGTCAGGTCGTC
This sequence comes from Tsuneonella deserti, assembly GCF_014644315.1. Classification (NCBI taxonomy): domain Bacteria; kingdom Pseudomonadati; phylum Pseudomonadota; class Alphaproteobacteria; order Sphingomonadales; family Erythrobacteraceae; genus Tsuneonella; species Tsuneonella deserti. The sequence continues at coordinate 550,993 of NZ_BMKL01000001.1, forward strand.
CCCGCCGAGATACGTCCTGGCCGCGGTATCGATCGCGCCCGTCTTCACCGCGCGGTAGGTCTCCGGCAGCTTGGTGTAGTAGTCGTCCGGCCGCCCGCGCGCCTGCAGGTCGAGCAATGCCCGCAGGACCTGTGCGTTCGTCTGGAAGCGGTTGGGCAAGCCGCGGATATTGCCATCGGTCACGCGGTTGAACTCGGTCGCGTCGACGCCTTTGCCGCCGCCAGCGAACTGGCTCATCGCGTCGAGGATCAGGGCGATGGAATCACCCGTGCGGTCGGACTGGACCGGCGCGCTCAGGGTGAACAGTCGCTGCCCTTGCGGAGCGGTGACCCCGGTGCGCACCCCGTAGCTCCAGCCTTTCTCCTCGCGGATCAGCAGGTTGAGCCGCGAGAGGAAGCCATCGCCGAGCACCTCGTTGGCCAGGTCGAGCGATTCCAGGCCGGCGGTCCGGCCCGTCACGGGCAGCAAATGCCCGGCGTAGATGACCGACTGCGGCGAGTTCGGCCGGTCGATCACGACCAGCCGCTTCTGCCCCGAAGGGGTCGGAGCGGTCAGATTCTTGGCAGGCGCTGCGCCCTCCGGCGCCGTCCACTTGCCGAAGGCGCGCTCGAGCTGCGGGAGGAGCTCGGCCATCGCGACGTCGCCCACCACCGTGATCCGCGCGGTATCGGGACGGAGCCAGCGGCGGGCCTCGGTCGCGAGGCCCTCAGCGGTCACTTGCGAAACCGCCGCGGTCGTTCCGAGCGCGCCGACCGTGCCGTAGGGGTGGTCCGGCCCGTAAACGAGCGGAGCCAGCGCCCGCGCGGCAAGACCCTGCGGCGAAGCCAGCTGCTGCGAGATGTCGGCCAGCCGCTGGTTCTTCAACCGCGCCACGTCGTCCGGGCGGAATGCCGGGTTCAGGACGATGTCCGCCATCAGATCGAGCGAAGGCGCCAGGTTGGCGGAAAGCGCGGACAGGATCACGTCATCATAGTCGAGCGAAGTGCCGGTCGAAATATCCGCGCCCAGCCGTTCCTGGTCCTCGGCGATGCGGGTGGCGTCGCGGGTCGTGGTGCCTTCTTCCAGCGCCTTGACCATCAGCGAATGGACCCCGGCGCGCGCCGCGCCATCGGCCGCGTAGCCCGCATCGAAACGCAGATCGACGATGACCTTGGGGATCGCGGTGCGCCGGGCGAGCTGGACGGGAATGCCGTTGGAAAGGGTCGCGCGTTCGATAGCGGGGAAAGTCAGCTCTCCGACGTCCGCGACGGGCGGAATTGCGATCGGCGGCGATTTCGCGATTGGCGGCGCGGGTTTGCGGGCATCGGGCGCGGGGGCGGGAAGGGTATCCTCATCGCCCCAGCCGCCCATCTTGGCGCCATCTTCGGTCCGCGTGCCGGGGACGACGGCCAGCTTGAGCGGCGGGCGCGTCAACCAGCGCTGCATGGCGTCGCGCACCTGGGCCGGAGTCAGCGCGGCAATGGCCTCGAGCTGTTTCTTGTAGTTTGCCGGATCGTCCGAATAGAGCAGTCCCTCGGCAAGGGTCGCGCCTTTCCCTCCGAAACCGCCGACTTCCTCGAGCGCGCCGATCTGGCCGGAAACGATCTGGGTAGCTGCGCGAACCACTTCATCGGCGGTGGGGCCGGTGGCCACGAAGTCGCCAATGACCTTCTCGAAGGCTGCTTCCGCCGCGGCACGATCGATCCCCGGCTTCACGTCCAGATCCGCCTGGAGGAAGCTGAGCTTTTCATGTTGCTGGTTTCCGGCCGAGACGCGAACCGCCAGCTCGTCACCGCGCACCAGTTGGTTGTCGAGACGCGAACTCGCCAGACCACCGAGAATGTAGAGGCCAACCGCCAATGCAGGCGCATCGGCATCATTGATGCCAGGGCCGGTCCAGACGCGGCTGATCCGGGTCACGGGAACCTGGTCGGTCATTTCGCGCGTGACCGGCGCGGATAGTGAGACGACCGGCGCTTCGACTTGCTGGACTTCGGGGCCGCGGGGAATGTCGCCGAACCACTTTTCAACCTTTGCGCGCGCGGTCGCGGTATCGATGTCGCCGGCAAGCGCCAGAACCACGTTGTTCGGGGCATAGTTGTCCCGGAACCAGGCGCGCACGTCGCTCAGGCTGGCGGCGTCGAGATCGGCCATCGAGCCGATCGTCGAGTGACGGTACGGATGGCCCACCGGCAGCAGCCCGTCGCCAATCGCATATTCGACCAGCCCGTACGGCTGGTTATCGCCCTGGCGCTTTTCGTTCTGCACCACGCCGCGCTGCTTATCGAGCTTGTCCTGCGTCACCGCGCCCAAGAGGTGACCCATCCGGTCCGCCTCCATCATCAAGGCCCGGTCTAGCGCGCCGGTAGGCACCGTCTCGACGTAGTTGGTGCGATCGTACCACGTCGAACCGTTGGTCGAGGTCGATCCCGCAGCTTCGAGCGGAATGTCGAAGTTCTCGACGTTTTCGCTCCCGCCGAACATCAGGTGTTCGAAAAGGTGAGCAAACCCGGTCCGCCCACGTGGCTCGTTCTTCGAGCCGACGCGGTAATAGAGGGTGACGCCGACGACCGGACTCTTGCGGTCGGTATGGACCAGGGTGGTCAGGCCATTGGCGAGAGTGAAACTTTCGTACGGTATCGAAACCTGGTCGACGAGTTGCGCAAGTGGCGCCGCGCCCGGCGCCGCGACCGGAGCAGGCGCGGTTGCGGCCAGCTCGGGCGCCGGTGCGGTGGCGCAGGCAGCGAGCGCAAGCGCGAGCAGGCTGGTCGAAGCGAAACGAGCGATCATGTTGGTCCCCAGACAAAAATTCGGCAGAGCGATCGGTTGTCCGACTAATTTCAATCGGCGCGGTGAGTCACGAGCTTTCGACTAACGGCATTCGCCATCGTATCAGCGCGGGTGAAATGGACCGGCTTGAGCTTGTGCTGGATGAACAGGCCCGCCTGATCGGTGAAGTGTACGCTGCCGGGCCGGGTCGTGGCGGCCCCGAAGGGCTGGATCGACCGGCTCGCGACCGGCTTGCCGGGTGCCCACTCGATGAACATGACGAAGCTGTCCCCATGCTTGACCTTGAGCCGTCCATCCTCGTCGACGTCCCACAAAGTCGATGCGCGCAAGGTATCGCTGCCGCCGTCGAGCGGAAGGTCAACCGCAAATCGCCCCGGACCGCGGCGGAGGCGGAGGATGTCCTGCAGTGGGGGATCGAGGCGGCCAAAGTGCTCCATCAGGTGCGCACTTGCCGTGTCGAGCAATTCAAGCGGAGGAGTCGGCGGCTTGCCCGAGTAGTCATCGCCCATCGGCTTGCGCATGACCAGCACGGCCAGGGCATCGGCGGCGCCGGCGCCATCCGCGTTGAGGTCCCAACTGGCCATCAATCGCTGTGCCGCCACGAGGCGGGGATTTCCGCGAACGTCCAGCGCTGCGATCCCGTCGAGCACCTTGCCTACGTAACCTGACCGCTCGTAGCCGGTATCGTACTTGATCCGCTGGAGTTCCGCCCGCCCGATGGGGTTCGTGCCATCGAGCAGCTTCTCGGCGCGGTAGGCGCGGTTAGTCATGCGCTGCTCCACGCCCATTTCGGGTGAGGCGCTGGCAGGCGGCAGGTTGCTACTCTTGCCCGCGGCGACGAACGGGGTGTTGTTCGAATTGAACACGAAGCCGGATGCCGGGTTCACATAGTGCGGAAGGCGATCGAACGGCACCAGTCCGCGCCAGATAAGATCGCTGCGGTCGCCCGGCAGGATGCCGCGCCAGTCGGGGCCTTTTTGCCGCTGCGGGATGGCCGCATTGTACCAATAGGCGATCGTGCCGCTTCGGTCGGCATAGATGAAGTTGGTCGATGGAACCGCCTGGCGGGCAAGGATACCCTCCCATTCGTCGTAAGTTCTCGCGCGATTGAGCGCGTAATAGGCGTCGAGAGTATCCAGCCGCCCCATCCCGCCATAGCGGAAAGCGAATGCGCCGCGGTCGTTGATGATGACGGGGCCGTGGACGCTGCGATAAACTTCGCGGCTGACCGGCAGCACCAGGGGGCCGATGCGAACCGGCAGCAGCACGGCCTTCTTCTGGAGCGGCAGCCACTTGCCGTCGAGGCGATAGCGGGTGCCGCTTGTGTCGAGCGACAGCTTGTACACGTCGACCATGTCGGGCTCGTTGACCGTGTTGGTCCAGCCAAGGTCTTCGTTGTGGCCGAGGAAGGGGAAGGGGCTGCCCGGGAAGGTTGCGCCCGCAAAATGCCAGCCTTCGTCGCTTTGAACCACCAGTTCGTACCACGCCACGCCTCCTTCCCATGGCTGGTGGCTGTTCGAAACGAGACGGGTTACTCCATCATCGGAGCGGCCGGGGGCGATGGCGAAGGCGTTGGAACCGAGATTTGCTGCGCTCTCGCGGCCGGGCAGCGGACTGGCGTTCAGGCGCGGGCCGGGATCGGGCAGCAGTGTCTCGCCCTTCACCAGCGGACCGATGACATTGTTAAGTCCGAAGAAGAAGGGCTGGCGCAACGCAAAGCCGGTTGCGATGTCTTCTCCATTAAGCGGGAAAAGGCCGCCGAGCCGCACTTCGCCAGGATGCGCCGCGGCATAATCGTTGAGACCCGTGGCGTAGGCATCAAGCAACGCGCGGGTGCGCGGTTCGAGTTTCGCATACTGGCGGTTCACGGTTCCCCGCGCATCGAGCAGGGCAAGGACGTAATCGAACTGTGCCCCGTCCTGTCCGGCAAGCGCGCCATAACGCCCGCGCGTCATCGCCGCGACATCCTGCAGGGTGCGGAAATCGTCCTCGGCGTGAGCCTGCGCCACGCCGTACGCCACGTCGGCGTCGGTCTTGCCATAGATGTGCGGCACACCCCATTCGTCGCGCACGATCTCTGCTGTATAAGCGTGCGCGGGGGGAGCCTTGCCGGCCCGAGCGAGCAGCGGTTCCCACACCATCAGGCCGACCAGCGCTGCCAGCGCCAGCAGCAGCACGCCGACCGCAGCGCGGATTGCCCATGTGCGCATTGCGTATTTCTCCCGTCCCACAACCGCCATAGCGGGCGGGAAAATCGTTGCAACCGGGCCTTGCCGGGGGGTGGGCTGCGACCCACCTACTTGAACAATACACCGGCAAACCGGGAAAAAATTGCCAGCGAGGGTTGTGTTGCATTTGCGCAACACCATCTCGGACGGGAAGAGTGAGGGAGCAGTCATGAATCTCGAAAAGTTCACTGATCGCGCAAAGGGTTTCATCCAGAGCGCGCAGACAGTCGCGATCCGCATGAACCACCAGCGGATCACCCCCGAGCACATCGCCAAGGCGCTGCTCGAGGACAGCGAGGGCATGGCCGCCGGCTTGATTACCCGCGCCGGCGGCAACCCGGCGGTTGCCGTGCAAGGCATCGACGCGGCGCTGGGCAAGATCCCGGCGGTGTCCGGCGGCGGTGCGCAGGCGACGCCCGGGCTCGACAATGATGCGGTGCGTGTGCTGGACCAGGCAGAGCAGGCGGCGACGAAAAGCGGAGACAGCTACGTCACGGTCGAGCGGATGCTCCTTGCCCTGACCCTGGCGACGACAACCGCGGCCGGCCAGGCCTTGAAGGCGGCGGGCGTGACCACCCAATCGCTTGAGGCGGCGATTACCGAGCTGCGTGGCGGACGGCAGGCGCACTCCGCCAGCGCGGAGGAGAGCTACGACGCGCTGACCAAATATGCCCGCAATCTCACCGAGGTCGCGCGGTCCGGCAAGCTCGACCCCGTGATCGGCCGCGACGAGGAAATCCGCCGCACGGTGCAAATCCTTGCCCGGCGCACCAAGAACAACCCCGTCCTGATTGGTGAACCCGGCGTCGGCAAGACCGCGATCGCCGAAGGCCTGGCGCTGCGCATTGCCAATGGCGACGTGCCGGACAGCCTCAAGGACCGCAAGCTGATGGCGCTCGATATGGGCGCGCTGATCGCGGGCGCCAAGTACCGCGGCGAGTTCGAGGAACGCCTCAAGGCCGTGCTAGACGAGGTGAAAGGCGCCGAGGGCGATATCATCCTGTTCATCGACGAGATGCACACCCTGATCGGCGCGGGCGCGTCGGAAGGCTCGATGGACGCCGGCAACCTCCTGAAGCCGGCGCTGGCGCGGGGCGAGCTGCACTGCATCGGCGCGACGACGCTCGACGAATACCAGAAGTACGTCGAGAAGGACGCCGCCCTGCAGCGCCGCTTCCAGCCGGTCTTCGTCGGCGAGCCGACCGTGGAAGACACCATCTCGATCCTGCGGGGGCTGAAAGACCGGTACGAGCTGCATCACGGCGTGCGCATCACCGACGGCGCGATCGTTGCAGCGGCGACGCTCTCGCACCGCTACATCGCCGACCGCTTCCTGCCCGACAAGGCGATCGACCTGATGGACGAGGCGGCCAGCCGCCTGCGGATGGAGGTCGAGAGCAAGCCCGAAGAGATCGAGAACCTCGATCGGCGGATCATCCAGCTCAAGATCGAGGAGCAGGCGCTCGGCAAGGAAAGCGATGCCGCGTCGAAGGACCGGCTCGCCGCGCTGCGCGAGGAGCTCGGCAATCTTGAGCAGCAATCGAGCGAGCTGACCACGCGCTGGCAGAACGAACGCGACAAGATTGCCGCCGAAGGGAAGGTCAAGGAAGAGCTCGACGCAGCGCGCATCGAGCTGGAGCAGGCCCAGCGCGAGGGCGATCTCGCCAGGGCGGGCGAGCTGCAATACGGCCGCATCCCCGAACTGGAGCAGCGCCTCGCCGCAGCGCAGGGGCCGGCCGAGAACGCGCTGTTGCGCGAGGAAGTGACCGAGGATGACATCGCCAGCGTTGTCAGCCGCTGGACCGGGGTCCCGGTCGACAAGATGCTCGAAGGCGAGCGCGAAAAGCTCCTCAACATGGAAAAGGTCATCGGCGGGCGCGTGATCGGCCAGGAAAAAGCGGTCGAGGCGGTGTCGAAGGCGGTGCGCCGCGCCCGCGCTGGCCTGCAAGACCCGAACCGGCCGCTGGGCAGCTTCCTGTTTCTCGGGCCCACCGGCGTCGGCAAGACCGAGCTTACCAAGGCGCTCGCCGGCTTCCTGTTCGACGACGACAGCGCGATGGTCCGCATCGACATGAGCGAATTCATGGAGAAGCACGCGGTCGCCCGCCTGATCGGAGCGCCTCCGGGCTACGTCGGTTACGAAGAAGGCGGCGTACTGACCGAGGCCGTGCGGCGGCGCCCTTACCAGGTAGTACTGTTCGACGAAGTGGAGAAGGCGCACTCCGACGTGTTCAACGTCCTGCTCCAGGTGCTCGACGACGGGCGCCTGACCGACGGTCAGGGCCGGGTGGTCGATTTCTCGAACACGCTCATCATCCTCACCTCCAACCTCGGCAGCCAGTTCCTGACCCAGATCGAGGAGGGCAAGGACGTCGAGAGCGTCGAGCCGCAGGTGATGGATGTCGTGCGGGCGCATTTCCGGCCCGAGTTCCTGAACCGGCTCGATGAGATCGTCCTGTTCCACCGGCTCGGCCAGGAACACATGGCCCCGATCGTCGAGATCCAGGTCGCGCGGGTGCAGAAGCTGCTGAAAGACCGCAAGATCGTACTGGAACTTACCGACTCCGCGAAGCGCTGGCTCGGCCGGGTGGGCTACGATCCCGTCTACGGTGCCCGGCCGCTCAAGCGGGCGGTCCAGCGATATGTGCAGGATCCCCTGGCCGAGAAGATCCTTGGCGGCGAGGTGCCGGACGGATCGACCGTCAGGATCGACGAGGGCGAGGGCGGCCTCGCCATGTCGGTCCAGTAAGCCAAAAAAAAGGGCGGCCCCGGGGCCGCCCTTTTCATTTCAGGTTCGCGATGGATCAGAAGGTCTTGTTGACCGACACCGCGAAACGGCGACCGAAGGCATCGTTGATCGAGCCCGGGATGAGGTAGCCATAATAAGCCTGGCCGATGCGATCGAACAGGTTGCTCACCGAGAACGTGAACCGGAAGTCGTCCTGGACGTCGAAGTACACGCTCGCATTCACGGTCGCGTAGCCCTTGTACGCCTGGATCTCGCGGACAGCCTCGGTGCGCGAAGCGATCTGCTTGCCCACGATGTTGGTCGAGATCGAGGTGCCCCAGTCGTCGTTCCAATAGCGGAAGTTCACCTGGCCGGCGAACTTCGGATCGCCGAACACGCCATCGCTCCGCGTCGGCGCCACACCGGTGGTGTCGATCAGGCGGCGGCGAACGTAGAGGCCCGTGCCGCCGATCTCGAACTTCGAGTCACTCGACAGGAACGGCGCGTCGAGGATCCAGTCGAATCCACCCTGGATGCCGGAGAAGAAGATCCGGTTTCCATTGATGAACTGGCTGGTGACCGCCGGGTTGGCCGCGTCATACGGAACCTGCCCCGTCGCGTCGCGACGGATCAGAGAGCAGAACGCGTTGCCGTTTGCCGGATCGCTTGCATCGAAGTTCTCGTTGTCGAAGCAGGCGGAGGCGATCTGCGCCACAGACAGCTGCGTGATCGGCTTCGTGATGTTGATCCGCACGTAATCGACGCTCGCCACGAAGTTCCTGAGGAACCGCGGACGCAGCACGGCCCCGAAGGTATAGCTGTTGGCCACTTCGTTATCGAGGTTCGGGTTGCCGCCCGACAGGCCGGGAACGGTGGCCTGCGAAGCCTGCAACGGCGTCGCGGTCGGGTACTTGGCCAGGAACGCCTCGCAGTTCCGGTTCCGCGTTTCCGGGGCCGGTCCGGCGTTGCGGTTGCCGGCCGAGCAGAGATCCGGGACGTTCGTGAACGTCGGCGAGATCGGCAGGAACAGCTCGGTGATCGCCGGCGCGCGGAACGACTTGGTGTAGTTGCCGCGGAAGGTGATGTCCGGGATCGGCGAGAACAGGCCGCCAGCGGCCCACGAGAAGAAGCCGCCGTTGACGGTGTTGTCGACGTAGCGGCCACGCCCAAACGCCTCGAGGCGGTTGATGAAGCCAATCCCGTTGCTGGGGGTAATCAGCGGCACGTTCACTTCGCCGAATACTTCGTCGACGTTGTACGAGCCGGACACCGGACCGATGGCCACCGAACGGCCAAGACCCTGCTGCTGGAACTCGCTCGGCGTGAAGCTGGCCGCCTCGCGGCGGTGCTCATAGCCGGCGCTCAGACCGACGCTGTTGCCGAAGATGTCGAACGGGCTGCCCGAAACCGTCGCCAGGAAGTCATCCTGCTCGAGCTTGGAAACCGTCCGGCTCTCCTGGATGACGTAGGCCCGTGCGGCGGGATCGGACAGGCCTTCACCCAGCAGGTTGAGCGGAACGCAGTTGGCATCCGCCACGGGAGTGCCGCCGGGCGCGGCATAGCCACCGCCGGTGGTCTTCGCCGTGGTGCAGACGATCTGTCCGCCCACCGACGCCACGTTCACAGCGTTGATGAAGTTCTGGCGGTTGATGTCCTGGCCGACGTCGGTGATGCGGTTGCGACCGAAGTTCGCGCTGACCTCGTAGTTGAACTCGCGTCCGTTGAAGAGGTTGAAGTCGCCGCGAACACCGGCGACCCCGCGATAAAGCCGGGTCTTGGAGTAGCCGGTCAGGTCGGCGAGATCGGCCGAGGCCCGGCTGACCTGGAACAGCGAAACGCCGCGCGAAACCAACAGGTCGCGCGCCTGGGTGGTCAGGAACGGCGAATTCACCGAGAAGGTGAGCGGGCCGTTCGCTCCGCCGAACAGGTTCGAGTTGAAGGAGGGCTGCTGCACCAGCTCGTCGCCGCGCGAGGTGTAGTAGGTTCCTTCCAGAAAGAAGGTCAGCGCCGGGGCGAGTTCCCAGGTCACGAAGCCGTTCGCGATGTCGCGCTTCAGGTCCGACGTGATCTGGCCGTAATCCGAAAAACGGAACGCGTTCGGGTCGCCGCCGCTGCCGTAGATGCCCGGGAACGCGATGCCGCGGTCGAAGGGGACCAGGTTGCCATTGCTGTCGAACTGGAAGTTGTATGCGGTGCCCGCGCCCCCGGCAGTGGCCGTGATGAGGCCGCCGCCCGTGAGGTATGGAATGGTGATGTCGCGGGCCAGGATGGTGCCCGGGATATCGTCGGTCGCGGTGCCATCGAACGGAATGGTCGTGTTGATGCGGCCGTCGTTGATCGAGGTGATGCCCGTGCGTCCGATCAGCGCGGCAGCCTGGGCCTCCGTCGGATTGGTCACGTTGCCCAGGTTGTCGCGGTAGAAGTCGCGCGCGTTCTGGAGGATGCCCTCGCTGCGGTCGCGCGAGTACGAAAGGGTGACGTTCAGTGCATCGTCGAGGAAGTTCTTACCCACGACGGCAGTGCCGTTGTAGCGGAAGCCATCGCCGCGCTCGGTCACGCCGGCGGTTGCCTGGAGGTCCACGCCGTCGAACTTGGTGTTGAGCACCACGTTGACCACGCCGGAGATCGCGTCGGAACCATAGACGGGCGCGCCGCCGACCGAAACGATGTCGACCCGCTCGGTAAGGGCGGTCGGGATGACGTTGAGGTCGACTTGGGTACCGGCAGAGGCCTGGTTGAACAGGGTCGCCACGTTCGATGACACGAAACGCCGGCCGTTGACGAGGGTGAGCGTGCGGTTGGAGCCGAGGCCGTAGTTGTTGACGAAGTTAACACCCTGGCCGAACGAACCCTGCGCGCCGTTCGGGGTGACCGAACCGCGGATCGCGGGGCCTTCGTTCAGTGCGTCGGCGACGTTGGTGATCGCGCGCTCGTTGATGTACTGGCTGCTGATGACCTGGGTCGGTTCGGCGCTATCGTAATCCGGGCGACGGATACGGCTGCCGGTGACGACGATCAGACCATCCGCGGAATCGCGCCCGTCAGCTTCGGTCTGTACGCCGTCGGGATTGTTCTCCAGCGGGCGGTCGGCCTCTTCGGTAGGCGCGGGGGCGTCCTGAGCGATGGCGGGCACCGCGATGATGCCAGCAGCCACGATCGTGGCGACCAGCGAAGTTGATCCGCGCAGGGCGGCCTTTGCAAAAACTTTCACTGTGATTGTTCCTTGACCCTGGGGCTGTGGAATCAGCCGCTATCTTTTTCGGTTGAAGTTCATAGCGATGGATGCGGTCCGGCCGGTGGGTGGACCGACATTCGTCCATGAACGGAACGGCTCGGTTTTCAACCGCAACCCCTACCGTGCGTTCTATTTGCCGGATACCGTGTTCAGATTGTCACACGCATTTATCAATATCGTGGGCCAAAAGGGCGATGCGCGCACCTAGTCCCGCGCCAAAGGACCCAGAACGTCGCGCAACGGACCAAGCCATTCGGCATAGGGCCGCCATACGTCCACGCCGTCGCGGTTCAGCGGACGGCGGACCTGCTCGCTGCTCGGCGTTCGCACGATCCGGTCCAGCCGGTGAAATTCCAGAATGGAATCGTCCCAAGGCAGGCCCAGTTGCTCGAGGACGGGCGCAATCTGCGCTTTGGGATCGCCGATCAGCGCAGCGTAGTCGACGTGGGCGACCATCCCCGGCGCAACGGCATCGAAGTGGTTCATCAATCGCACGTTGTCACGGTAGTTGCGGCCTACGTCCTCCAGGGTGAAGGAGGCCGCGTGCGCGTTGGTGAACGACTGCGTAAAGTTGGAAAAGCAGCAGTCCATCGCGTCGCGCCGGATGTCGATGAACCGCGCCTGGGGAAGGATCCGGCGGATGAAGAGTATGTTGCTCCAGTTCTGAGGCAACTTGTCGATGAAGAAGGGGCGCGTCGTTTTGCGGTGGAGCCTTGCGCGCTCAAGGTAATCGCGCCCCATCATCTGCGCTTGCTGGTCCGGGATGGATGCGATCGCTTCCGTTACCGCGACCTTGCCGCGGCGGGTGGCCATCTCGATGAATGTGCGCAGGATGGCCGGGATATAGGGCAGCTCTCCCACTGGCTCGATCTGGGGATGGCTGCCCAGCATCTGCTCCAGCAGCGTCGAACCCGACCTCGGCAGCGACACGATGAATATGGGCCTTTCATCGCCCACAGCATCGGTCGGCATCGCTTCGATGAACTGAGGCGTGACGATCCGTTCGACGTCGCCGATCTCGTCGCTCAACTGGCTCGCGTCGTACTGAAGGCTTTCAGCGCGCAGACGGTTGCCCTGCTCATAATGCGCGAATGCTTCGCGGTACTCGCCGCGGTCGTGATGCGCACGGGCGAGGGCGAACTCGAGCGGGGCGGAGTTGCGCACGTCGATCGCGATCGCGCGCTGTTGGCGCATGGTCTCGATGTCCTGTGCGTCGAGGACCGGCCGCTTGATGCTCGCAAGACCCCACCACGCCTCTCCGAATTCGGGATCAACCTCGGTCGATCGGCGATAGGCGGCGATGGCTTCCTCCACCCGGCCCGCCGCGCGCAGGTAATGGCCGTACGAGATCCACGCCGGCGGGAAATCGGGCTTGTCCCTCGTAAGGGCAGCCTGGAGCTCCAGCGCTTTGTCATTGTGGCCCAGCTTTTCATGCAGATTTGCCTGGATGCCGCGCAGGATCGGATCGCCTTCCTCCTGCAGCATGGACTCCACCAGCTTCAGGGCCTGCGCTGGCCTCTCCTGCTGGGTCCACACCGATAGCAGGTCACGCCTGACATCCCGGTCGGTTGTATCAGCTGCAAGCGCGCGGCGCAGGAAATGCTCGGCCTGGCCGAGGGCCCCCATCCGCAGGGCGACGTGGCCAAGCAAGGCTGTTCCACGCACTTCGCCGGGATAGCGGCGCAAATGCTCGATGAGCACCTGGGCCGCGGCGTCGTATTTGCCTTCCCGGGCAAGCAGTTGCGCCTGGGTGAGCAGGGGATAGCTGGTTATCGTGCCGGGAAACGTGGCCATGGCGGAAAAGCTCAGCTGTAGCCCAGGAGGGCGCGCAAACCGGGCGCCTGGTAGTCCACGAGCTCCCGGTGAACCTTCCCGAGCGTTTCGGGCAGCTCCAGCGCCACGCCGGTGAGGTTTTCGCGGGCCGTGGCGCTTTCCTTCCGGTCGGCGCCCACGCGAACGCGGTCGCGCCAGTCGCCGGGCAGGTCGATTCCGCAGGCGGCGAGCAGCTCGCCGAAAAAGGTTTCGGCGGCGCTGTTGTCCAGATCGCCGACGTGTTGCACCAGGTCTTCGAAGAGGACGACATGGCATCGCGCGCCGAGCCAGGCGGCCGCGTTGAGTTCATAGATCGCGTTCAGCGATGGCAGCTTCCCCGGCAATCCGAAGATCATCATCGTCAGCAGCTCGTCCGCCGACAGCGCTCCGGAGCGCAGGTGTTCGACGTTTCCGAAAAACTGTTCGGACAGCATGAACCGCGCCCGGGCGATCACCCAGTCGTAAGGGTCGCGATAGAGCACCACCCGGCGCGCGGGTGCGGTTTCGATTGCGGATGCGTCTGCGAAGAGGAGGTGACCCCAGCTTAGCCGCGGCTTGGCCGGATCGAATGCGGCGCGGTGCGACTTCAGGTTGGGCCATTGAATGAAGTCGGCGGTGTAGTGCTGTTCGACCGGGACGAACATGCGCAGGATGTTGCGGAGCAGGTGACTGCCGCTCTTGGGCACCGAGTTGAGGAATACCGGCTCCCGCAGAGGCGCCTGGCGGAACCGGGCGTTTGCTTCGTCCAGATTGTCACGCAAGACCATCACCTGCGGCATCGTCGGTCGTCCTCCCTTGCGGGCCGTAACAGAAGGGGCGGCATGTCGCCATGCCGCCCCCTGGCTCGGACCGCTCGTGCGATCCGAAAGTGCGTTTGTGTCAGAACTTCGCGGATACGTTGATAAACGCCCGGCGCCCGACGAACGGATACTGCGAGGCGGCCACGACCGGCCCGAGCATGTTGATCTGTTCGCCGTTGAGCACCGACACCCGCGGCGGACGCGTGTTGAAGATGTTGTTGACGCCAGCGGTGATCTCGAACCGGCCATCCGCGATCTCCTGGGTCACCGACGCGTTGTGGTAGAACGTCGTCGGGGTCTTCAGGTCGGGGCAGTAGGTGCCGTAGATCGGCAGCGGCGGGGTTTCGGCGGTGTTGAACGAGTCCAGGCACGGGCCACCGTAGCGATCTTCGAAGTCCTCCTGGTCGGAGGTGCCACCGATCACGTTGAGGCCGTAGAAGATGCTGAAGCCGGAATCGAACGCCCAGGTCGCGCGGAAATCGCCAACCCACCGCGGAGAGCCCGCTTCGCCGTTGCTCGATGTGGGAACCGAGGTGGGGAGAAGCTGGAAGCTGTCCTTGGTCTGCCAGGTCATGTCGGCCGACAGGCTCAACCGGCCCAGCGAGCCGAAGTTGTGGCGCAGGTTGGCCGAGACATCGACGCCGGTATTCCGCTGGCTGGCGATGTTCACGTACTGGTCGAAGATCTCGTTGATCTGGTAGATCGCCGTTGCGTTCTGACCGCGGGTGAACAGGTCACACAGCGGTTCGTTCGCGAAGTCCTCCGAATCGTAGCAACCGAACAGGATCGTGCCCGGCCCGAGCTGCGAGATTTCGCCCTTCACCCGGATGTCGAAGTAATCGACCGCGAGGTTGAACTGCGTGTCGCCCAGGAAACCGAAGTCCGGCGTCAGCACCGCGCCGATGACCTTGGCCTTCGAGGTTTCCGACTTCAGCAAGCCGAGGCCGCCCTGCGAGTATGCCGTGGCGGTGATGCCGCCGCCGGCATAGTTGCCCGGGATGCCATCGGCGGCGCAGTTGTCGGCGATGCGCTGCGATGTCGTGCCCTGCTGCAGGCCCGCGGCCCAGTTGATGCAGGGATCGATGCGCTGGCTGGGGAAGCTGGTCTGGTTGGCGAGGAACTGTTCGAACAGCGCCGGGGCACGGAAAGAAGTGCCATAGCTGCCGCGGAAGCGGATCCAGTCGGTAAGCGCCCAGTTGAAGCCCAGCTTGTAAGTGAAGTTGCCGTTATCCGAATAGGATACCCCGTCCGAAGCGCGGGTGGACTTCACGTTGGTCAGGCGGCCGGCGGCGGAAAACGTCAGGTTCTCGAAGAACGGCCGGTCGGCCAATAGTGGGATGTTGAGCTCGCCGAAGACTTCGGTCGTCACGCTCTTGCCGGCAGTCACGCCGCCCGAGGACGAACCCCAGGCGTTGCCGGCGAGGGTGATCTCGCCGGGCGTGTCGTTGATCTTGTCCTCGCGCGCCGTGGCACCGACCGCCACGCCGAGCGGCCCGCCGGGCAGTTGGAACAGTTCGCCCGAGAGCGTGGCTTCGACCGTCTTCTGGGTGTAGACGGTTTTGCCTTCTTCCCAGTCGAACAGATAATCGACCTGCTGCGGGGTCAACTCGCCGCGCAGGAAGTAGGGATCGGCCCAGGGCAGGTCCATACACTGCTTGCCGGAAACGGGCAGGGTGGTCCCGACGCACGATGCCGTCTGGAAATATCCGGCGTCGTAGGCGTCCTGCAGGATCCGCTCGTCACGGTAACGGCCGATGCTCTTGCTGTACTGGCCGTACAGTTCGTAGTGCCACTTGCTCGTGCCGCCGAAGTCGCCGCGAAGGCCGCCAACCGCGCGGTAATAGTCCACCTTCTGGCTGGAATCGGCATGATTGGTGATCGCGGTCGGGCTGATGTAGTTCGTGCCCTGGAAGCCGCCGCCCCAATAGTTCCAGTAGTTCCCGGCGCCGGTCGAATACAGATCGCCGGTATATCCGAAGTTCCAGAACTGGCGCCAGCCGTTCTGATAGGTCTCACGGCGATTGTACAGGAACTCACCGAACAGTTCGACCGCGTCGGAAATCTCGTAAGACCCTTCCGCGTACGCGGTATAGAGGTCGGTCTCCGGGATGATCGTCTGCTCTTCAACGAACGGGTGATAGGCGTTCTGCACCGCCATCGACGCGGCATTATAGCCCGTCGGGAACCAGCCGGCCGGGGCGCCAAAGTCGCCGTAACCGTAAGTAAGCTGCTCGCCCGTCACCGGGTCAAACGTGGGTGCAACCCCGTAGGAGGGCGCTCCGTAGGCCGGAATGCCCAGGGCGCCGCCACCCGGGCCGTTGGGATACTGGTACTGGAGCAGGACCGTGCGGCCGTTGGGCGAGGTCTGGATGCCCGTGTCCGGTCCTCCCGGGCCGTCAAGCTGGAGGTTGTCGATCAGGTTGTAGGTCCAGATGTGACCCCAGCGCAGGTCTTCGCAGTGCGGCTGGCCGGTGCGCGGGTCGATCAGGTCGGAACGGTTGCCGCTCTCGTCGAAAATGTAAGCTTCCGGGCAAGCGAGATACGAGCGGTCGCCGCGGTTCAGCTCGTTCGTGTGCGAATAGTCCCCGGCGACCAGGAAGTGGCCGCGGCTGAAGGTTTTGCCCCATGAAGCGCTGACGCGGTACTGCTCGCCCCCGGAATCGAACGGCACGGACACGTTCATGTCCAGCGACAGGCCGTCGGCACGGTCCTTGGTCAGGATGTTGACGACGCCCGCGACCGCGTCCGAACCGTAGATCGACGAAGCGCCGGTCTTGAGGATCTGGATATCCTTGATGATCGACAGCGGCAGGACGTTGAGATCGAACGACGACACGCCGCCGCGAGTACCCGCCGGGCCGGCGCGGCGACCGTTGAGAAGCACCAGGGTGCGGTTTGCGCCAAGGCCGCGAAGGTCGATCGTCTGGGCGCCGGGGCCGCCATCGGTGACGAAGTTCGACGAGATGGCCGAGGTGATCTGGGTCGATCCGGCGGCTACCGGCGAACTCTGCAGCGCGGCGGCGAGATCGAGCTTGCCTTCCTTGCGCGCGATTTCGGGGCTCACGATCGAGATCGGATCGGGGCTGTTATAAGGGGTGACCGACTGGATGCGCGAGCCGGTGACGACAATCCCCTGATCGTCGGACACCGGAGCAGCAGCATCGTCGCAAACGCCATCGGCGTCCGCGTCGACGCAATCAGACGCCGCGACCGCTGCATCCTGCGCGTAGGCGGGAGCTGCGAAGGCCACCAGCGAAAGGGCTGCAATGCCCGCGCCGGCCAGCAGGCCACTCTTTCCGCGCAGCGTCGATAGTCTGGTCATGTTTGAACTGTCCCCAACAACAAGAACGAGGTGCGCCAGAAGGTGGCCGCCTCAGTGAACTCGGGAGCAACTTTGGATAGGCCCGCGTCGAGACGCAAAATCAAATTGTGCTCGAAGGTCCATCCATTTTTCGGCTGTTGCTATATGACAACAATTCAGCAGGGCGAGGGATGGCCCGAGACCCAGTGGTCCTGTTCAGCGGCCGAGCGCATAGCGATGGGTCAAAAAAAGAGGCGGGTCTCGCGACCCGCCTCTCTCTTTGGTTCAATTCACATCCAGCGATTAGAACGTGATGTCGACACCCAGGCGCACGTAGCGCGGAGCCTGGTAGCCGGTCGGCAGACCGAAGTCCGGATCGGCGATGTAACCATCGGGCAGGCCGCTGGTGTTGTTTGCGTTGTAGATGGCATCCAGATCGCCGAACTCGTAGCGCGAGGTAATCGCCTTCGAGTTCAGCAGATTGAACACGTCCGCACGCAGGGTCATCACGTGATCGCCAAAGCGCAGGTTGTAACGGCCGCTCAGATTGAGCGTCGACAGCCACTGCGTCTTCTGGGCGGTGCCACGCGGGCTCGGCTCGCCGCCGCAGAAGTGCGATGCCGCACCGTATCCGCCGGCAAACACGTCGGTCGGATGCCAGCCGAAGCAGCTCAGCGGACGCGGCGACTGGACCTGCAGGAACGTACCGACGGTGAAGTCCTCGTTCAGGTGCACGCTTCCGTACAGCTTGAACTGGTGACGACGATCGTTCGGGAGCGGCCCGTAGGCATAGTCCACGAAGCCCGGCTGGTCGAAGTCCTGGGTGATGCCCGAGTCGTCCTGACCGAAGTCGGACTGCACGTAGCCTTCCGAGTTACCGCGGCTCTTCGACCAGGTGTAGCTGCCGCCGAACGAGTACACGCCGTTGTCAGCCCGATCGAAGCTGAACGTCACAGCGTCGTACTTGCGGGTCGCCTTGCCGTAACCGAGCTGGTCCGCAGTCAGCGTCACTTCCCGGCCGTCGATGTCGTAACCGGCGGCAAGCAGGTTGACGGTGACGTCCGAACCCGGGTTGTTGATCACGTACTGGTGATAACCGGTCCAGATCTGCTCGCACGAACGCGTGGCACCATCGCTGAGCCTGGTGGCGACGATGTTGTTCGCCGCGCAGTAGGCGTTGACCGCGGCGTCGATCGCCGAGTCCTCGGCCGTACGGTCGAGGTTGCGGTGGATGTAGGTCAGACCGAAGGTCCACAGGTCCATCTTGTGCTCGTACCCGAGGATGATCTCGCTCTCGCGGGTCGCCTTCAGGTTCGACGCGATGGCCTGCGAAGTATCGATGTCCGCACCGTCGCCGGTCACGTTGCAGTTGGTGAGCGAACCACCCGGAAGCAGCGCGAACGGACAAGCGGTCTGGTAGGTCCCGTTGTTGGTGACCTGGTCGCCCAGAACCGGAAGGCCGTTCACGACGCCGTCAAGGTAATAACGCTGACGGAAGTAGTACGACGGGGCGCCCTGGCGGAACGCCGTGTTGCTGGCGATCGGCAGGTAGTACCAGCCGTACGAACCGAAGAACTTGCCAGCGTCGCCGACTTCATAGGTGAAGCCCAGACGCGGAGCATAGTTCTCCTTGAGGTTGGCGATCGGCAGGCCACTCGGCTTGTTGACGCGGAAGTCGTCGCGGCGGACGCCCAGGTTAAGCGTCAGACGATCGGTGACGTCCCACTGGTCCTGGATGTAGTACGCCTGGTTCTTCGCCTTGAACGCACCGCCCGTGTTGAAATAGTTCAACTCGATGATCGGCTGGCCGGTAGCATCCGGCGCGCGGACGATCATCCGGTAACCCGCACCGCCAAGGATCGCATCGTAGGCTTGCTGGCTGAGCAGGCCTGCTCCCAGTAGCACGTCGCCACCGGTGGTGACGGACACGTGGTTGAGGGTGTTCTTTTCCTGATCGTAACCGAAGCGGACGTGGTGGTCGCCCAGCAGCGAGAAGCGAAGGTCGGCATCGGCGCGGAAGAACTTGCGCTCGGTGTCGTAAGGCGAGTCGATCAGCTGGATGCGCTGACCATTGAAGAACCCGCTATCCGGAACTCCGAAGACGGTGTCGGTCGACACGTTTACGAAGTATGGCGAGCTGCCTTCGCCCGCGGTCGTGGCGAAGTCGAAACGATCGCGAACCCGGCCGTAAGCGGCCGACAGCGTCAGCCAGTCGGTGAACTGACCGGTGTACTTGCCGACGAAGTTCAGGCCGCCGCTGTAGAAATCGGTAACGGCAGGGGCCGCACCGATGACCGGAGCACCATCAGCGCCGGTGGAGTACGTGCGGTCGAAACGCGTAGTCGTGTTGCGCGTATCGAAGATCGTGAACTCAAGGTGCTGGCTGTCGATCGGATAGGCATCGACCTTCACGCCCCAGAACGGATCGTCGTTCTTGCGCTCATAAGCGGTGCCCGCAGCCGGCGCGTTGGTCAGGCTGGTGGTGCGCTGGAACTGGCCCATGCCATAGACGAACAGACGATCCTTGATGATCGGCAGGCCGGCTTCGAGCGTGACAAGCAGAGAATCGGCTTCGTCGTAGTGCCGGTTGGTGATCGGGATCGGAACGCCGTTGGGCTGGGTGAACAGGTTCTTCCCGTGCGAACGCAGGAAGTCCGGAGCCCAGTCGATGTGCGCGGCAGCGAAAAAGTCGTTGGTGCCCGACTTGCTGACCGCGTTGACGATGCCGCCGGTGGCACGGCCGTATTCGGCCTGGTAGCCGCCGTTCTTAACGTCGACGTTCTTGTAGAAGTAGAACGGGACGGTGGCGCCGCCGAGGTAGTTGTCGAAGTTGGTCAGGTTCATGCCGTTGAGGTAGTAGGCATTTTCCGCAACCGACGAACCGCCGATCGAGGGCAGGTAGCCGAAGCTCGCGTCGCCGATCGTGGTGTTCGGCGCCAGCAGGACGACGTCGGTCAGGGTGCGGCCGAGCGGCTTGTCCTTGATGAAGTCCTCGACGTCGACCGAAAGGCCAACGGTGGTGCCGGTGAAGGCCTGCTGAATCCGCGCGCCGGTAACGACGATGACGTCGCCGGCGGTCAGCGGGATGGTGAGCTGGGTCGTGGTCGACGGCTGGATGACCACGCCTTCCGCGCGATAGCTCGCGCCAGCGGCATTGCTCGCCTCGACGTTATAGGTGCCGGGGGCCAAGTCATTGACCGAGAAGTTGCCGTTGGGGCCGGTCGTGGCGGTACGCGACACGCCGCTTTCCTGCGAGGTGAGGACGACGGTGGCGCCAGCAGCCGGAGCGCCGGCTTCGTCGGTCACGCGGCCGGTGAGAGCACCGGAGGTGTAGTCCTGTGCGTGAAGCGCGGCGGTCGGAAGGGCCGTCGCAGCGACGCCCGTGCCGACGACTGCCAGCACGCGCAGAGCTGAGCTCGACGCGAGCAGCTGTTTGCGGAGTTTGCTCATCATGTTTTCTGTTCCATCCCCTATCCAGAGCAGGCTCGATGTCGCCTGTCCGATTCTGAGTTCCGCGCCCTCTGGCTGGGTCAATCCAACAGGTTCGGCGGAATGCGGGCTCTGGTGACAACGGGGCAGCAGTTTTGCAAACGGGAAGCTGTGAACCGGGGCACAACGGCAAGCCGGTGTTGCAATTCAGTGACAGCGCAGGTTTTGCGGGTCACCGTGCTCGTCATCGCGCGCAAGACCAAAGCTGGACAGATCCGCGATTGAGTTAGTTGCCATTCGCAACCTAGGGTGCTTTAGGCGAGGGAAATTAACCGGGCCCGTTGGAGGGCTCCGCAGTGAGAGGGACTATCAATGGGCGCCGCTTATATCGTCGATGCCGTCCGCACCGCAGGCGGCCGCCGCGGAGGACGCCTGGCCGGGGTGCACCCGGTCGATCTTGCCGCGGCATCGCTCGATGCGCTGGTGAGCCGCACGGGCATCGATCCCGCCCGGGTGGATGACGTGGTGATGGGCTGCGTGACGCAGGCCGGCGAACAGTCGATGCAGGTCGGGCGCATGGCGGTGCTCGCTTCGAAGACGCTGCCGCAATCGACCCCCGCGGTTACGATCGACCGCCAGTGCGGCTCGTCCCAGCAGGCGATCCAGTTCGCCGCCCAGGCCGTGATGAGCGGGACGCAAGACGCGGTCATCGCCGCCGGCATCGAAAGCATGACCCGCGTGCCGATGGGCACCAGCGCGACGTTCCACATGAAGGAGGGCATGGGCCACTACAAGTCGCCCGGCCTCGAGGCGAAGTACCCAGGCATCATGTGGTCGCAGTTCGCCGGCGCGGAGATGATCGCCGACAAGTACGGCTTCTCCAAAGAAGACCTCGACCGCTTCGCCTACGAAAGCCATCGCAAGGCGATCGCCGCGACCGAGAGCGGAGCGTTCGAGCGCGAGATCGTGCCGATCACCATCCAGACGCCGGAAGGCGAGGCGCAGCACACGGTGGACGAGGGCATCCGTTTCGATGCCACGCTGGAAAGCATCGCAGCCGTGAAGCTGCTCAAGGAAGGGGGCAAGCTGACCGCAGCCACCTCCAGCCAGATATGCGACGGGTCGAGCGCGGCGCTGGTGGTGTCTGAAACCGCGCTCAAGGAACTGGGCCTCACGCCCCGCGCGCGCATCCATACGCTGACGGTGACGGCGGGCGACCCGGTCATCATGCTCGAGGAACCGCTGTTCGCGACCGACAAGGCGCTCAAGCGCGCCGGGCTCAGCATCGGCGACATCGACCTTTACGAAGTGAACGAGGCATTCGCCTCCGTGCCGCTGGCATGGCTCAAGCATGTCGGCGCGGACCCGGAAAAGCTCAACGTCAACGGCGGGGCGATCGCGCTCGGCCACCCGCTCGGCGCCAGCGGCACCAAGCTGATGGCGACCCTGCTGAACGCCCTCCATGCGCGTGGGAAGAAATACGGCCTGCAAACGATGTGCGAAGGCGGCGGCGTCGCCAACGTCACGATTATCGAGGCGGTCTAGGACCCCTCGGCACGATTCAAACGGTTTATCCAGACGGGAGAGTATTCATGAAAGTCGATAGCAACACCGCCGCCGTCGTCACCGGCGGCGCCTCGGGCCTCGGCGCGGCAACCGCCCGCGCGCTCGCGGCGAAGGGCGCCAAGGTCGCCATCTTCGACCTGCAGGCTGAAAAGGGCGAGGCCGTCGCCAAGGAAATCGGCGGCGTGTTCTGCGAAGTCAACGTGACCGACGACGCCTCGGTCGATGCCGGGTTCGAAAAGGCGCGCGCGGCTCACGGCCAGGAGCGCATCCTCGTCAACTGTGCGGGCACCGGCAACGCGATCAAGACCGCCAGCAGGTCCAAGACCGACGGCAGCATCAAGCACTTCCCGCTCGACGCGTTCAACTGGATCATCCAGATCAACCTCGTCGGCACCTTCCGCTGCATCGCCAAGTCGGCCGCGGGCATGCTCACGCTGGAGCCGATGGAAGACGGCGAGCGCGGCGCGATCGTCAACACCGCTTCGGTCGCGGCCGAGGACGGCCAGATCGGCCAGGCGGCCTACTCCGCTTCGAAGGGCGGGGTGGTCGGCATGACTCTGCCCATCGCGCGCGACCTGATGAGCGAAGGCATCCGGGTGAACACGATCCTCCCGGGCATCTTCAACACCCCGCTGATGAACGCCGCGCCGCAGCAGGTGAAGGACGCGCTGGCCGCTTCCGTCCCGTTCCCCAAGCGTCTCGGCAATGCCGAGGAGTACGCCATGCTCGCCATGACCATGATCGAGTGCGGCTATTTCAACGGCGAGGACGTCCGCCTCGACGGCGCGATCCGGATGGCGCCGCGCTGATCGCGGGGCCATGTCCTTTCCTACATCGGCCGGCTCGCGTTAGCGTGGCGGCATGATGCATTTCCGGCGCCTCGACCGTTCCGCTTTTCGCGGTCCGGTGGAGGCGCCTTTTTATTGCCCAGGACAGTGGTCCATGTGGTCCATGGGTCCAACAAACCGAGGGAGCGGCGCATGAGCGGGTACAGCCAGATCAGGTACGAGGTGCAAGGACCGGCGGCGGTCGTCACGCTGAACCGGCCCGAGAAGATGAACGCTTTCACCCGCACGATGATGGACGAGATCATCGCCGCGATGGACGAAGCCGATGCCGACGACAGGGTGCGCGCGGTCGTGTTCACCGGTAGCGGAGAGCGTGCATTCTGCGCTGGCGCCGACCTTACGCCGGAGGGCGGGGGCCACGTGTTCTCCGACCCGAACCCGGTCGAGGACTTGTCCGACGAGCGCGTGCGCGACGGGGGCGGGCGGCTGACCTTGCGCCTGTTCGACAGCAAGAAGCCTTTGATCTCGGCCTGCAATGGCGTCGCGGTGGGCGTGGGCGCGACGATGCAGCTTCCCATGGACATCCGCCTGGCTTCCGACAACGCGCGCTATGGTTTCGTCTTCGCAAGGCGCGGCATCGTGCCGGAAGCCGCCTCGAGCTGGTTCCTGCCTCGTCTTGTCGGGATGCAGACCGCGCTCGAATGGTGCATGACCGGCCGCCTGTTCGATGCCGCCGAGGCGCGGGACCGTGGGCTGGTGCGCTCGGTCCATCCCCAGGGAGAGTTGATGGACGCGGCGCTCGCGATCGTCGACGAGATCGCCGGCAATACGTCCGCCGTCTCGATCGCGATGACCCGCGCGATGCTGTGGCGCCTGTCGGCCACCGAGCACCCGATGATGGCTCACCGGATCGACAGCCGCGCGATCTACCGTCTCAGCCGCAGCGCCGACGCTCGTGAGGGGATCCAGAGCTTCCTCGAAAAGCGCAGCCCCCGATATCCCGACACCGTGAGTGGCGACATGCCCGATTTCTATCCCTGGTGGGATGAGCCCGGGTACCGGTGATCCGCTTGCGTTGGTGAATAGTTACCGTAGAAACCGCTTGCTATGGCCCACGACCCAACACCAGCGCGGCTGGCGGATTTCCTTCCCTATCTGCTCTCGGTCACGTCGAACGCGGTCAGCGGCCGGGTGGCCGAAGTGTACCGGTCGCGGTTCGGCCTGCGCATACCAGAGTGGCGCGTCATGGCGGTACTCGGCGATTCCGGCGCGTTGACGCAGCGCCAGCTGACGGGGGCGACCTTGATGGACAAGGTGGCCGTCAACCGCGCCTGCAAGGGTCTCGAGGAGCGCGGCCTGGCTGTTCGCACCGCCAACGCCCTGGACGGGCGCTCGCACCACCTGGAGCTGACCGCGGCGGGCAAGGCGATGCACGGCCAGATCATGCCGCTCGCGCTCGGCATGGAGAAGCAGCTGTTCGAAGATTTCTCCGAAACCGAACGGGAGGATTTCGCGCGCTTTCTCGGCCGCCTGCGCGAAGCTTCGGCAGGCCTGGGAGGTGAGCCCGAAGGCGGACCCGACTGACTTGGCAGCCGGGCCCTGCGGGTCTTACTTCGCGCCGGGGCCGCCGCCCGAGAACGCGTCGCTGATCGAGCAGGCCGCCGGGCCGAGGATGACGACGAACAGGGTCGGCAGGATGAACAGGATCAGCGGCACCGTCATGATCGCGGGAAGCCGGGCGGCCTTCTCCTCGGCGCGCATCATCCGCTCGTTGCGGAACTCCGCCGACAGCACGCGCAGCGCGCTTGCCAGGGGGGTACCGTAACGCTCGGTCTGGATCATCGTGGTCACCACGCCGCGGACCGAGTCCAGGTCGACGCGGTAGGCGAGGTTGTCGAACGCCATCTTGCGCTCGTTGAGGAACGACAGCTCGATCGCGGTGAGCGCGAATTCGTCACCCAGTTCGGGATAGGCGCGGCCGAGCTCCTTGGCGACGCGGTTGAACGCAGCGTCGACGGTCAGTCCCGCCTCGGCGCAGATGACCAGCAGATCGAGCGCGTCGGGAAGCCCCTTGCGAACGAGGTCGGTCCGCTTCTTGGCCTTGTTCTTGAGGTAGATTTCGGGTGCCTTGTAGCCAATGCCAACTGCCGCCGAGAGGGCGAACAGGCGCTTCATGCTGCCCCAATCGGGATAGAGGTTCATCAGGTAGATGACCACGAAGGCGATCAGGCCGAACAGAATCGGCAGGATCGCGCGGGCACCGATCACGTAGACCGCCAGTTCCTTGTTCCGGTAGCCGGCCCACGCGAGCTTCTGCTGGATGACTTCCAGCTGGCTCTGCTGGAGCACTTTCATGCTCGCGAGCGCCCCCTTGACCTTGTCGGTCGAGTCGGTGCGCCGCATCAGGCTGGTGCGCTTGCGCGCGTTGGTCTTGATGATGCCCGCCTTGAGCTCGTCGCGCCGCGCGGAAAGCGCCTTGACGCGCTTGGCCATCGGGTCCTTGACCGTCACCGCGGCATAGATCGCCAGGATGACCGCGAAAGCGGCGACCGCGGCGAGCATCGTCCCGATGAGGATGACGTCGAAGCCGAGGAGAGTGGGTCCTGATGAGTTGCTGATCATGGCGTCCGTCTCAGATCTCGAAGTTGACCATCTTGGCCATGATGAACACGCCGATCCCCATCCAGACCATGCCGCCCATTCCGGCGACGATCAGGCGATCCTCGTAGAAGAATCCCGACAGGTACGTCGGATTCATGAACCAGATGAGGATGAAGACGATGAAGGGCAGCGATCCGACGATATAGGCCGATGCCTTGGATTCCGAGCTCATGGCCCGGATCTTCAGCTTCATCTGGCTGCGCTTGCGAAGCACATCGGCGAGGTTCGACAGCGTTTCGGCAAGGTTGCCGCCCGTTTCACGCTGGATCGCCAGGGTGATGCAGAAGAAGTTGAATTCCGGGATAGCCAGCCGGTCGGCGGTGACGTTGAGCGATTCTTCCATCGTGCGGCCGACCTTGATGCGGTCAGTGATCGCCTTGAATTCCTCGCCCACCGGCCCCGGCACCTCGTGGGCGACTACGGCCAGGGTTTCGGTAACCGGAAGACCCGAGCGCAGGCCACGGACCAGCAATTCGATCGCATCGGGAAACTTGGCGTTGAACTGGTTGGTCCGTTTCTTGATGAAATGGTTCACCACCATGTGCGGAAGGCCGGCGCCGATGAACAGGCCCACCGCGAGCGACAGGATCGGCGCGCCCGTGCGGAGGAAAATCAGCACGCTGATGACAAGCGCGATGCCGCCGCTGGTGTAGAAGTACTGCGCGAGCGTCCAGGACTTGCCGCTGCGGTTGAGCCGGTTGGCCAGCGCTTCCATGCGGGAGCCCGATCCGGCGACCTTGAAGGACTGGGGCTTGCGGGCCGCGATCGCCTTCTTGAGCTGGGATTCGACCTTCGTATCCGTGCTTTCCGAGTGGCGGTAGCGCACCGCCTGGAGGCGGCGGGTGCTTTCCTTCGCGATCGAGGGTCCCGACAGCGCGGTGTATGCCAGCGCCAGCATGGCCGTGAGGGCGCCAGCGAACATTAGCAACTGGAGAACGCTCATCAGATGGTCCGCCTTCCTCAAATACCGGGGTCAGCGCCGCCGCACCTTGGCGGCGGCGCTGCGGTTCAAGCGTCCGCTCGCGCAGGCGCCTTTTCTTTCTTGGCCAGCAGCGATTTCAGGTCGAAGCTGCCGAGAAGCGACTTCTTGCCCGCCTGTTCGACCGTCGCATCCTCGTCGCTCGCGCCGATTACGCGCTCGGCCACCTGGCGGATCGTCTGGCTCGCCTTGCTCGCGCGGTTCGCGTCGACGAACGTCTGTCCCAGCTTGGCGGCATTGGACGCCGCCTTGAGGTCGTAAGGCACCATGAAATCGATCTTGCGCTCGATCGATGCCTCGAAGTCGGCCTTGCTGATTTCCGCCACGCCTGGCTGCACCTTGTTGGCGACGACGATCGGCTGCGCATGAGCCGCATTGGCCTTGAGCCAGCTGAGGATGCGGATGGTATCGCGAGCGCTCGCCAGCGTCATTTCCGTAGCCAGCAGCACGACGTTCACATCGGCGAGCAGGTGCGGGAAGTTGATCAGCATGTTGCGCGGAAGATCGATGACCGTCATCTCGAACGCGTGGCGGAACTCCTCCTCCAGCTGAACGAAGGCACTGCCGTCGGTCATCAAGGGCGCGTTGATCGGCGCCTCCGCCGACAGGATCGCCAGGTTGTCGTTCGCCCGGATCATCGCCCGCTCGATGAACAGCCCGTCGATCCGGCTCGGGTTGTCGATCGCGTCGGTCAGGCCGCGGCCAGGTTCCAGATCGAGCGACAGGGCGCCCGTGCCGAAGTGCACGTCAAGATCAAGCAGGGCGGTGGGCAGCTTGTGGTCGGACGAAAACAGCCAGGCAAGCGAAGTCGCCAGGGTGGAAGCGCCCACGCCGCCGCGGGTGCCGACGACCGCCGTGGAGATATGGCGTTTAGACGCATCAGGGTCGTTCGCCTTGGGCGAGGCGAACACCGTTTGCGCGTGGTTGAGCGCATCGCGCAGCTGGCTCGCCGATAGCGGCTTCAGCAGGTAGTCGTGGATCCCGCTCGCGAGCAGGTCGCGATAGAGGTGCACGTCGTTGACCTGGCCGATGGCGACCACCACCGTGCCGGGTTCGCAGACTTCGGCCAGGGCGTTGATGTCGTTGAGCGGATCGCCGCTTTCCGACAGGTCGACCATCAGGATGTTCGGGCTCGCGGCGACCGAGAGCGACTGGACCGCGTTGCGCAGCCCGCCCTTGGCGCACTTTTCGGGCTGCCAGCCCATTTCGATGACGACCGGGCGCAGGGTGTCGAGCGCGGTTTCGTCGCAGATGAAAGCGGCAAACGGATCGCGTCCGCCGGCACCGGGTTTCCAGGGCGCATTCATGATCTCAGTTCCCTCCGCTTCCGCTTCCGCCTGTCGAGGCGCCGGTTGATTTCAGCTCGCCGGCTCCGGTGTTCGGCTTCTCGCGATATGTCTCGATCGCCTTGTTCGAGCTCATGATGACCGTTTCGCCGCTGCCGGCCTGGCCGTTGAGCAGGTCTTCGGGATTGGCGACCATGGCGGCCAGATTGCCGTTGACCGCGCAGCCGTAGCCGGGCGAGGTGGCGTTGGCGTAGTTCATGTCGCTCCGCTTGCCCCAGTCGGGGCAGCCCGGGACGCTGGCTGTCGTGCGGGTAATCACCACGCGCGCGCTGCCCGGCTGCAGGAAGCCTTCGGTCACCGGGGCGCCATCCGCCAGGAGGAGCCCATGACGCGCCGCGATGCGCGAAACCGCCTCGCGGGTCGCTCCATTCGACATCGGATCATCGATCGAGACGCGGTCTCCGTAACGAAGCTTCATCGTGTCGAACCAGGCGGACAGGCGCTGCTGCTCTGCGATCGGCAGGCCTTCGTAGCCGGTGGCCACGTCGAGCGTGTAGCTGGTGCGTTCGACCACCGGCTGCTTGACCGAATAGAGACTGCGGTTGTCCATCGCGCCGGGCGCGTTGCCGCAAGCCGAAACCGTCACACCGAGGGCGAGGGCAAGAGCGCCTGCCAGATTGCGTTTGGTGGTGGTCATCACTCTCACCTTCTCAGTTGAAGCTGAAGCCGGGGGCGGCGACGTCGTTTCCGGCGGTGCGCTGCTTGCGGCGTTTCTTGCCGGACGACCCGGACTGGCTGGGCATCACCGCACTCGGCTGGGCCTGCGAGATCGCTGGTCCCGCCGGCACCTGGCCCTGCACCGCGGTGGGTGCCGGAGCCGTGGAGAGACCCGAGGCCGACTCCTGCATGCCGAACAGCCGCGCCGCTTCGTTCGGGGCGTTGAACCCGTCGGTCGGCAGCTTGATGTCGTTCCCGTTGACCGGGTTGACCAGGTACGGGGTGACGATGATCACCAGCTCGGTCTCGCCCTTGCGGTAGCTGGTCGAGCGAAACAGGTTGCCGAGGATCGGCACGTCGCCGAGGCCCGGAGCTTTCTCGATCGTGTTCTGCGAGTTGTTGCTCATCAGGCCGGCGATCATGAAGCTCTGGCCCGAACCCAGCTCGATGGTGGTTTCCGCCCGGCGCGTCGTCAGCGCGGGGATCTGGAAGCCATTGAGCGTGACCGAACCCTGGCTCGAGATTTCCGACACTTCCGGTCGTACCCGCAGCGAGATCCGGCCGTTGGCCAGAACTGTCGGCGTATAGGCAAGGCTGACGCCGTATTTCTTGTACTCGATGGAGGTGGAGCCCAGGCCCTGGCTGATGGGAATGGGGAATTCGCCGCCCGCGAGGAAATCGGCCGTCTCGCCCGAAAGCGCCGTCAGGTTCGGCTGGGACAGGGTCGTCACCAGGCCGACACGCTCGGCCAGGTCGAGCGCGCCCAGGATGTCGACCCCGAACAGGCGGCCGAAGCCGGCCAGGGTGCTTCCGCCGGTTACCGGAAGAACCGAAGTGCCGTCGATGTACCTCTTCGGGTCGAGCGGATCGGGGATCTTCACTACCGTGCCGGTGCCCAGAGCCTGCCCCGGTCCTACGTAGGTGCTCGGATTGTAGCCCCCGCGCCCTTGGGCGACGCCGAACTGGAAGCCGCTGGAGCTGTCGATCGAGGTCAGGTTGACCCCGATCTCGCGCACCAGCGAACGGCTGACTTCGGCGAACTTGACCTGCAGGTTGACCTGCAGCGGAGTCGCCGTCTTCAGCCGGCTGATGACGTTGGCGTCGTCGCCGACGAAGGCCTGGACGAGCCTCTCGGCCTCGGCGGCGTCTTCGGGCGCGGCGACCGTGCCGGTCAGCAGGAAGGTGTTGGTGCCCATCGTGGACACGTTCACTTTCGCCTCCGGCATGGCGAGGGCCAGCATCTGGTCGACGCTGTCGATGTTCGATCCAACCCGGACGTTTGCGGACCAGATCACCGCGCCGGCCTTGTTGCTGGCGTAGATCGTGGTCACGCCGCCGGCCTTGCCGAACAGGAACAACTGGTGCTCCGACTTGACCTGAACATCCGCGACGGAGTCATTGGCGACGAAGACATCGGCCATCGTCCCGGGCACGTTGATCAGCTCGCCGCGGCCGATGGACAGGTTGATGTCACGGCTGGGAGAAACGGTTTCCTGGGCGTTCGCGGGCAGGGCGGGCAGCCCAGCGAGCGGCGCGAAGGAGATGCCGGCCATCAGCAGCGCGGCAGTAAGGCGGCGGTTCATTGTCTTGCCCCTCGAATGGATCCGGCGATCGCCGAAAATGCGGTACGCGGTCATTGCAGCCCCCTTCACGGCATCATGCCGAGCGTGCCGGCCACGACCTGGCCACCGTTCTGGATCGCGCCGCCCTGGGTCTCGAGGACCTGGCCGTTGCGCGAGATGAGCACGGTGCTGGCAGCCTTGCCGCGGGTAACGGTGACGGTCGAACGCGGCGCGATGGTGGGACGCGGCGCGGCGGCCATGCCACCTGCGTACGCAGGGGCGGCGACGGGTGCCGGCGGAGGCAGGGTGCGGCGCTGGAAGCGCGACACGTCGCCGCCGGTCTGGTAGGTGGTGATGCCGTCGCTGGGGCGGTTCATCGCCGCGGCGAGCAGCTTCTCCTCCTGCTGCGGCGTCGCGCCTTCGGGGATCTTGACGTCGCCCTGGGCGATCGCCCGTTCGAGCTCCGACTGGCTGTCGGCAATCGAGCGGAGCGACAGGCTGAGCGTGCCGATCGTCTGAGCGACCGAAACCTTCTCTGCGATCTTCGGCGTCACTTCGAGCGTGACGGTCTGGAACTGCTTGACCACGGTGTCGCCGTTCTCCGCCTTTTCCTGGGTGGTCGACTGGTCGGTCGCCAGGACGCGGATGTTGCGCAGGATGGTCTCGGACGCCTTGAGATCGCCGGAACTGCCGTCAGGACCCTTGACGGTCTGGGTCAGCATCAGATCGACCCGGTCGCCCGGGAATACGAAGCCGCCGACGCCGGTCTTGGCCGACACCGGAACGGTGATGGCGCGCATGCCGGGCCCGAGCGCTGCGGCCAGGAAACCGCGATCGCCGGGCTTGACCAGCGAGCCCTGCGTAACCGGCTCACCGGCGGTAATCGGGAAGCGGACCACGGTGCCGAGCAGCTTGGACACGTCGGACGCGCCATCGATGTAATAGGCGTCCTTGACCAGCTCCTTGGGCCAGGGCTGGAAGCCGATGGCATCGGCGGTGATGATGGTGCCGGTCGGCAGCACGCGCTGTGCGACGAGAACCTTCGGTCCCATCGGCACGGCCGGCGCGGCCTCCGCCTTGGGAGCGGATGCTCCGGCGAACATGCTCCGGGCCATCATGGCGGTCACGATCGCGATCGCCAACGCACCCACCAGCAGCAGCAGCTTCTTCCTGTCCATGGCTAACAAAGCCCCCTTAGAGTGCCCGCTCGATCCCACGGGCGGGAATGGTTGCCGTGGTTAAGCGGCGAACGGTTAAAATCAGGTTCACCCCACCAGCGTCTGCTGCGCGGCGGGGAAGTAATGTGTGCCCAAAACCCACAGTCCGGCAGCCGCGATGGCGACGCCGTAGGGTATGGCGAGCTTGTCCTTCTGGCGCCGCATGACGTGCCAGGCGCCGAGTACGAGCGTCAGCACGCCTCCGAGCAGAGCCATCATCACCAGCAGCTTCAGGAACCACTCGGGCTCGATCCACAGCGCCAGCGCGGTCAGCAGCTTGACGTCGCCGCCGCCCATCCACTTGAGCGCGAAAAACGCCGCGAACACCGCGAATGCCGCGACGCCGATGCCAAGCTGGATCGCGACTCCCGGCCACAGCGACAGGCCGCTGGCCCACCAGAAGAACGGCGCACCGATAACGATGCCCAAGTTGAGCCAGTTGTCGATCTGCCGGCGACGCCAGTCGGTCGTCGCGGCGACCAGCAGTGCGATTGCCAAGGCAATCAGCAACCCGTAGTGCAGATATCCGCCCAGCATTGTGATTGGCCCCCCAGGAAAGGGACGCGAAAGTCCCTCTTGGATCCCGGTGGTAACGCGCACTGCTTACCAAAAAGTAACCAAGCCCGGAGGCGCGACATTAGCCAAACTGGAGCCGCCTCGGGAGGGAGGGACACCCGCCGCGCGATCCCGGCCGGCGCGGTGGAGGGATGCTGGCTGGCGCCGGACGGGCACCCGATCCGCCGGATCGACCTGGAGAGCCGGCAGGCGGCCGCCCGCGGCTCGATACTGTTCCTGCCGGGGCGGGGCGATTTCTACGAGAAGTATCTCGAGACGCTCGACCACTGGGTCTCGCAAGGCTGGCGGGTGACGGCGTCCGACTGGCGGGGGCAGGCAGGTTCGGGGCGGCTCGGCGCAGATGCCGTTACCGGGCACATCGCCGACTACAGCCAGTGGATCGACGATCTCGCCGCCCTGTGGAAGGAGTGGACCGCGTCCACTCCCGCCCCGCATGTGCTCGCCGGACACTCCATGGGCGGTCATCTCATCCTGCGGGCGGTGGCAGAGGGACGCGTGCAGCCGGATGCCGTTGTCCTGTCGGCGCCCATGCTGGGCTTTGCCGGAGCCTTGCCAGGCGCATTGATGCACCCGCTGGCGCGGCTCATGAAGGCGCTCGGCGATCCGCGGCGGCCGGCTTGGAAGTGGAGCGAAAAGCCGGGCGAGCCCCCTGCTGCGCGCGGATTGCTGCTGACACACGACGCGGACCGCTATGCCGACGAGCTATGGTGGCGGGCCGAGCGTCCCGAACTCGTCATGGGGCCGGGAAGCTGGAGCTGGGTGGAGCGCGGGTATGCCTCGATGCGTGCCCTGTTCGCTCCCGGGGTGCTGGAGCGCGTGAGGACGCCGACGCTGATTCTGGCCACCACGCACGACAAGCTCGTGTCCTACCGAGCGATCGCCGCCGCCGCCGCGCGGATGCCCGGCGCCGAGTTGGTCACGTTCGGCGGGGAGGCCGCTCACGAGATCCTGCGCGAAGCCGACCCGGTGCGCGATCGGGCGCTCGGCGCGATCGACCGGTTCCTCGGCCACATCGCTGCGGGCCGATGAGCGCGCGTCACGACATCGCCGTGGTCGGGGCCGGCATCGCCGGGGCCAGTCTCGCCGCGGAACTCACGGCACACGGCGGCCAAAGAGTGCTGCTGTTCGAGGCGGAGGACCACCCCGGTTATCACACCACGGGCCGCTCGGCGGCGTTCTGGGAGGAATGCTATGGCGGGCCGGAGGTGGTGCCGCTCACCCTGCCGTCAGGCGCATGGCTGCGCGAGAAGGGCTTCCTTAGCCCACGTGGCGCGCTCTACGTGGGCCGGGAAAGCGACCGGCCTGCGCTCGATGCGTTCATGAAGCGGTTTGCCCATAGCGGCGTGCACATCGAGCGGCTCGACCGGGAATCCTTGCTCCAGCGCCTTCCGGGTCTGCGCTCCGAATGGACCGGCGCGGTGTGGGAGCCGGCTTGCGCCGACATCGATGTCGCGCGCCTGCACCAGCACTACCTCGCGGCAGCCAGGCGCGGCGGGGCGGAACTGGTGACCCGGGCGCGCATCGTTTCGGCGGAGCGCGAGGACGGAACCTGGCGGCTCACCAGCGAGCAGGGGGAGGTGTTCGAAACTTCGGTGGTGGCGAACGCCGCCGGCGCATGGGCCGATGCGTTCGCTGAGCTTGCCGGCGCGCGCCCGCTGGGAATCCAGCCGTTGCGGCGCACTGTCGCGCAGCTCATCACCGACCCTGCGCCGCCGGCGGACCTGCCGTTGGTGCTCGACATCGCCGGGCGATTCTACTTCAAGCCCGAGAGCGGCAGGCTGTGGCTCAGTCCCCACGACGAGGAGCCTAGCCCACCGTGCGATGCCGCGCCCGAGGAACTGGCGGTCGCCCAGGCCATCGACCGGTTCGGGCAGGTGGTGGACTGGCGGGTAATCGCTGTGGAACGCAAATGGGCCGGGCTACGCTCGTTCGCGCCCGACCGGCTGCCGGTCTACGGCTTCGATCCGGCAGTCGAAGGGTTGTTCTGGTTCGCCGGGCAGGGCGGTTTCGGCATCCAGACCGCGCCTGCGGCCGCGCGGCTGGCGGCTCAGCTGCTACTGGGCCTCGACCGCGACGCGATGACCGAACACATCGACGCGTCCCTCTACGATCCGGCGCGCTTCTAGCGGTCCGCCGCGGCCACCGCTTCGGCCGCCGCGCAGGCGAGCGCATCGACCCGCTCGTTCTCGGCGTGGCCGTTGTGGCCCTTGACCCATACCCATTCCACCTGGTGCTGCTTCGACGCGGCGATCAGTTCGTGCCACAAGTCCGCATTACGGACCGGCTGCTTGCTGGCGTTCTTCCAGCCGTTGCGCTGCCAGCCGTGAACCCACTTGGTGATCCCGTCGAGCACGTACTTGCTGTCCGAATGGAGCACGACCGCGCACGGCTCGATCAGCGCCTCGAGCGCCTTGATGGCGGCGGTCAGTTCCATCCGGTTGTTGGTCGTGTTGGGCTCGCCGCCCGACATTTCCTTTTCGTGGCGGCCCATGCGCAGCAGCGCGCCCCAGCCGCCGGGGCCGGGATTGCCCTTGCAGGCGCCATCGGTGAATATCTCGACTGTCTTCATTGCTGGAACGGCCCATCGCCCGCCCCGGCGTAGAAATGCAAGCGGCGCATGAAGTCCATCGGGTCCTTGCGAGTGACCAGCGCGCCGGCCGGAGTGTCGAGCCAGTCCTCCGCGCGGCTGGCGACGAAGCGCAGGCAGGCTCCCTGGACCAGCAGCGGCATCGCGGAGCGCTCGGCGGGCTCGAGCGGGCGGACGGATTCGTAGCCGGCGACCAGCGCCTCGCCAACGTCCGGCCGGAAGCGGGCACCCGCCTTGTCGAAGCTCCAGGCGGCGTGAGTGACTGCAAGATCGTAGGCCATCGCCTCGTCGCAGGCGAAGTAGAAGTCGATCATCCCGCCGACCCGGTCGCCCAGCATCAGCACGTTGTCCGGAAACAGATCGGTGTGACAGACCGATCGGGGCAGGTCGCCGGGCCAGTCGCCGCGAACCCGTGCCGCAAGATCGATCGCGGCGGGCAAAGCCGGATCGATCGCTGCGAGCTGTTCGGCTCCGCACTGCGCGAGCGAGGCCGCGCTGGCTGCCGGATCGAGCGCGTTCGCACGGTGCAGCGGGAATTCGCGCGCGGCGACATGCGCTTCGGCCAGCGCGGCCCCGACCGCGTGGGCCTGCCCGGGCGTGGGGCGGCCGACCGAAACGCCGGGCAGGAATTCGATCAGCGCGACCGCCTTGCCTTCCACCTCGCGCCACCCCGCGCCCTCGCGATCATGGATCGTGCGCGGCACCGCGCAGCCGCGCGCCGAAAGATGATCCAGCAGCCCGAGGAAAAACGGCAGGTCGCTGGTCTCGATGCGCCGCTCGTACATGGTGAGGATGAAGCGTGCCCCCGAACCATCGCGTCCGGTGGTTTCCACCAGCCAGTTGGAATTCGAAATTCCTTCCGCGATCCCCTTGGCGGAAACCAGCGCGCCGACGTCGTAGTGGTCGATGAGGACCGCGAGGTCCTCCGCGGCAAGGTGGGTATAAACGGCCAAGGCGGGCGCTCAGCCCATGAGCTGGCGCGGCAGCTTGAAGACCATCTTCTCCTCGGCGCTGACGACCGTGTGCTCTTCCACGTCGCGCCATTCGGCCAGCCGTTCCACCACTTCGCGCACGAGCTTCTCGGGAGCTGACGCGCCGGCGGTCAGACCGATCGTGCCGACGCCGTCCAGCCAGGCCGGGTCGATGTCGCTTGCCCGCTCGATCAGTCGCGCATCGGTCCCCATGCGCTGGGCGACTTCGACGAGCCGCAGCGAGTTGGACGAGTTCGGCGCGCCGATCACCAGCACCAGGTCGCTGCCCGGCGCGATCTGCTTGACTGCGGCCTGCCGGTTGGAGGTGGCGTAGCAGATGTCTTCGGCCTTCGGGCCGACGATGTGCGGGAACCGAGCTTCGAGCGCGGCGACGATCTCGCGCGTATCGTCCACCGACAGCGTCGTCTGGGTGAGGAACGCCAGCGGCGTGTCGCCAGTGAACGAAAGCGCCTCCACGTCGGCGAGCGTTTCGACGAGGGTGATTGCACCCTCGGGAACCTGGCCCATCGTGCCGATCACCTCGGGATGGCCGCGGTGGCCGACGAAGACGATGTGCCGCCCGGCCTCGATCTGGCGCTCGGCCTGGCGGTGGACCTTGCTCACCAGCGGGCAGGTCGCATCGACCCATACCATCTGCCGCCGCTCGGCCTCGGCGGGGACTGTTTTGGGCACACCGTGCGCGCTGAAGACCACCGGCGCGCCTTCGGGCACTTCGTCGAGTTCCTCCACGAAGATGGCGCCCTGTTCCTTCAGCGCATCGACTACGTAGCGGTTATGGACGATCTCATGCCGGACATAGACCGGCGGCCCGTAAAGCCTGAGCGCGCGCTCGACGATCTCGATCGCGCGGTCGACGCCGGCGCAGAAGCCGCGCGGTGCGGCGATCAGCAGCGCGAGCGGCAGGCGACCGGACGCCGGAATCGAAGTGGTCGGCCGGTGGGGCAAGGGGGCGTTCATTCGCCGCCCTCTAGCGCTTCGCCGCCGGCCCCGCTAGGGCGACCGCTGACTCTGATATTCGGGACCGACCCTGCCATGACCATGCCTGTGCGCCTCACCGTTATGCTGATGATGGGGGCCGCTATCGCCGGCTGCAAGCAATCGGGCGAGTTGGTATTGCAGGAAGGCGTGGGCGTGTCGGCCGTCCGCTCGGTCTGCCCGGCGGTCGGCGTGCCGGATTATACCGGAGACATCACCACCTTCCGCGTGCCGGGCGATACCTCGGCCGCCAACATCGACGTCACCGCCGCGATCACCAACGTGCGTGCGACCTGCGACGACACCGGCGCGCGGGTCTATACGAACGCGACATTCGACGTGCTCGCCCGCCGCGCCGATGCCCGAGGCGCGCGCCAGGTGACCTTGCCTTATTACTCGGTCGTGCTGCGCGGCGGGTCCTCTGTGGTGACCAAGCGGATCGGGCAGGTCACCCTGAGCTTTGCCGATGGGCAGGAACGGGCGCAGGCTCGCGCCCAGGCCGGCGCCTACGTCGACCGCGCCGAGGCGACCCTGCCGCAGGACATCCGCGACCAGATCACCCGCAAGCGCAAGGCGGGCGAGGAGGACGCGGCGATCGACCCGCTGAGCGATCCGGCGGTCAAGGCTGCGGTGGCGCGTGCGACCTTCGAGCTGCTGGTCGGCTTCCAGTTGACCGAGCAGCAGCTGGCCTACAACGCCACCCGCTAGCCGTCGTGTCCGGCCGCTGGGCCGCGCTTGCGCTTTCGCGCTGATCGGCTAACCCGCGCGCCCATGTCCGATACCCAGACTCTCCACGCCGCTTTCGCAGCGCGCATCGAAGCCGTGCTGCGCGCCCTCGAGTTGGAAGGCGCGTTGCCTCCGGGCGCGTCCGAAGCGGCCGTCACGGTTGAGCCGCCGCGCGATCCGTCACACGGCGACCTGGCTACCAACGCCGCGATGGTGCTGGCGAAGGCGGCGGCGACCAACCCGCGCGCCCTGGCCGAGAAGGTCGTCGCGCATCTTCAACGCGAGCCTGCGATCACCGAAGCCTCGATCGCGGGGCCGGGCTTCATCAACCTGCGGCTGGCGGATTCGGTCTGGCTCGACGAGCTGCGCGCGATCGCCGGACTTGGCGCGAATTATGGCCGCTCGAACGCGGGCGCGGGGCGTCGGGTCAACGTCGAGTATGTCTCGGCCAATCCGACGGGTCCGATGCACATGGGGCACTGCCGCGGCGCGGTGGTGGGCGATGCCCTGGCGACGCTGCTTGAATTCAGCGGACACCCGGTCACGCGCGAATACTACGTCAACGAT
Source organism: Tsuneonella deserti (assembly GCF_014644315.1). NCBI lineage: Bacteria > Pseudomonadati > Pseudomonadota > Alphaproteobacteria > Sphingomonadales > Erythrobacteraceae > Tsuneonella > Tsuneonella deserti. Next base: position 588,494 of record NZ_BMKL01000001.1, read on the forward strand.
GCCGGCGCGCAGGTCGACGTGCTCGCCCGCTCCGCACATCTGCGTTACCGCGAGGCGCTCGGCGAGGAGATTGGCGAGATTCCTGAAGGCCTGTACCCGGGCGATTACCTCGTGCCGGTGGGCAAAGTGCTCGCCGCGCAGTTCGGCCCGCGCTTCGTCGAGGCGCCGGAAGCCGAGTGGCTGCCAGACTTCAAGACCCGCACCGTCCACGCGATGATGGACATGATCCGCGCCGACCTCGCGCTGCTGGGCATCGAGCACGACGTGTTCGCTTCCGAGGCCGAGCTGCAGCAGGCGGGCAAGCCGGCCGAGGCCGAAGCCTGGCTGCGCGCGCAGGACCTCGTCTACGATGGCGTGCTCGAAGCGCCCAAGGGCAAGACGCCCGAGGACTGGGAGCCGGTCGAGCTGCCGCTGTTCCGCTCGACCAAGTTCGGCGACGACCAGGACCGGCCGATCAAGAAGTCGAACGGCGACTGGACCTACTTCGGTGCCGATCTTGCCTACCACATGCAGAAGGCCGCCCATGCCGACGAGCTGATCGACATCTGGGGCGCGGACCATTCGGGCACCGTCAAGCGGATCAAGGCAGCGGTGGCCGCGCTGGCGCAGGGCGAGGGGCGTGAGATCCCGTTCGACGTCAAGCTGGTGCAGATGGTCCAGCTCCTGCGCGGCGGAGAGCCGGTGAAGATGTCGAAGCGTTCGGGCACGTTCGTCACCTTGGCCGACGTGGTCGAGGAAGTCGGCAAGGACGTGGTCCGCTTCACCATGCTCACCCGCAAGCCCGAAGCGCAGATGGAATTCGACTTCGCCAAGGTGGTCGAGGCATCAAAGGACAACCCGGTCTTCTATGTCCAGTACGCCAGCGCGCGCATCCATTCGACGCTGCGCAAGGCGGCGGCCGAGGGCATTGTCCCCGACCCCGCTGCCCTGGATCGCCTCGGCCAGGACGAGCTCGTGCTGATCCGCCACGCCGCGCAGTTCCCGCGCCTTGTCGAGGCCGCCGCCGCCGCGCGCGAGCCGCACCGGGTGGCGTTTTTCCTGTACGATCTGGCGGCTGCCTTCCACGCCTTCTGGAACGCCGGCAACGATGCGCCCGAAAAGCGCATCATCGTGACACAGGACCCGGCGCTTACCGGGGCGAGGCTTTTCCTGGCCACGCAGATCGGGCAGGTTATCCGTAACGGCCTGGCGCTGCTGGGCGTCGAGGCGGTCGAGGAGATGTGAGCATGGCAACGGGGGCGGGGCGCAGCGGCGACGAAGGCGGCGATTACCTGGGCGGGGACCAGCTGACGCTGGCCGGCGAGGATGAACGGCTGCCTTGGCTTGAATCCGGTGAGGAGGACGAAGACGAGGGCGGGGTCGACACGGGCCGCATTGTCGGCTTCGTGATGTTTGCCGCGCTCGCGCTGGTGGCGCTGATCGCGGGAATCTGGTGGTTCGGACAGCGCGCACCCGACGCCGAGTTCGTCGCCGATGGCAGCACCATCGAGGCGCCGGATGCACCGTACAAGGTCCGCCCGTCCACGCCGGGGGGGAAGACCTTCGAAGGGACGGGCAACCTCGCGCCCGCGGTAGGCGAGGGCAAGTCGATCCAGGGCCGCATCGCCGACAACACCCCGCAACCGAGCATCGACGTGCCGAAGCCCGGAGAAAAGCCGGCCGCCGCCGCTGCGACTCCCGCGCCGAGCGGAATTCCGGTCCAGGTCGGCGCCTATACGAGCCGCGAGGACGCGGAAGCTGGCTGGCGCAGCCTGCAGGCCCGCACCGAGAAGCTCAACGGCGTAAGCCACCGGGTTGTCCAGGGCGTGGCCGACATGGGCACGGTCTATCGCCTGCAGGCGATGGCGGGCAACGCCGCCGCTGCCAGCGAGCTGTGCCGCGGCCTTAACGGCGACGGGGTGGACTGCCAGGTCAAGCGTTAACGCGTTATCGAAGGCGAACAGGGGATTGCCTGACGCGCCACGCTTGCGGCGCGTTCGTCTTTCGTGCGAATCTGCCTGCATGACGCCCGCGATCTTCGGCCTTTCCGGTCTTGAGCTGACAGCCGACGAACGCGCGTTCTTTCGCGAGAGCGATCCGGCGGGCTACATCCTCTTCGGCCGCAACATCGAAACGCCCGAACAGGTCCGCGCGCTGACCGACGACTTGCGGGCCATCCACGGGCGGGACAAGCTGCTCGTCTCGATTGACCAGGAAGGTGGCCGCGTCGCACGCATGCGCCCGCCGCACTTCACCGCCTTTCCTCCGGGCGCAGCCTTCGATGCGCTGTACGAGATCGCCCCGTCCTCCGCTCTCGTTGCCGCGCGCAGCAATGCGCACGCGATGGGCATCGAGCTGGCCGAAGCAGGCATCACGGTGGACTACTATCCCTCGCTCGACGTGCGCCAGCCCGGCGCTCACGACGTGATAGGAGATCGCGCATTGGGCGCCGAGCCGCTGCGGGTCGCCGCGCTGGGGCGCGCCATCCTCGAAGGTCTGGCCGAAGCGGGCGTTGCGGGCTGCATCAAGCATATGCCAGGACACGGCCGCTCGCTGTGCGACACGCACAAGGAACTCCCCACCGTTACCGCCAGCGAGGAAGAGCTCGAGATCGACCTTGCCCCCTTCCGCGCCCTCCGCGACGCGCCGGTGGGGATGACCGGCCATCTCGTGTTCACCGCATGGGACGCGGAGCATCCGGCGACCCAATCGCGCACGGTCATCCGCGACGTGATCCGCGGGAAAATCGGTTTCGACGGCCTCCTGCTAACCGACGACCTCGACATGGAGGCGCTGTCGGGCTCCGTCCCCGAGCGGGCCGAGCGCGCGATCGCCGCGGGCTGCGACCTGGCTCTCAACTGCTGGGCGAAGATGGACGACATGGTCGGCATCGCCGGGCGGTTGCCTGCCATGTCCGGCGAAACCGCCGCGCGTCTCGCCCGTGCGCTCGAAGGCACCGGAATCGCCCCTCGGGGAGACAAGGCGGAGCTGCTCGCCGACCGCGACCGGCTGCTGGCCATCGCCGGCGTAACGGTATGAGCGAAGGGGCGCTTCTCCTCGACCTCGGCGAGCCGGACGGCGGCGATTGGAGCGGTCCCGCGTCCGCCCCGGCCGACGATGCCGCGCTCTATCTCGAACTCGACGGGTGGGAAGGTCCGCTCGACCTCCTGCTCGATCTCGCCCGGCGGCAGAAGGTCGATCTCAAGGCAATCTCGATCCTTGCACTGGTCGACCAGTACATCGCCTATATCGAACGGGCCGAGGAGCTGCGGCTGGAGCTTGCCGCCGACTACCTCGTCATGGCGGCGTGGCTCGCCTATCTCAAATCGGCGTTGCTCCTCCCGCGTGACGAGCAGGAAGATCCCAGCCCCGAAGATCTCGCGCTGCGCCTGCAATTGCGGCTCGCCCGGCTGGGCGCGATGCGGGAAGCCGCCGCCCGACTGATGGCCCGCGACCGGCTGGGGCGTGACGTGTTCCTGCGCGGCGCGCCCGAGGGGCTGCGAACCGACCGCAAGACGCTGTGGCAATGCGACTGGTTCACGCTGATACAGGCCTACAGCCAGGTGAGCGCGCGCACCGCGCCGGTGGTGCACATGGTGCGCGACCGTCCGGTGATGACGCTCGAATCAGCGCTCGACCGCGTCTCCGCCATGCTTGGCGTCACGCTGGACTGGATGGAGCTGCGCGACTTTCTGCCGCCGCATGCCGAGCCCCGTCTGCGCAAGTCGGCGCTCGCATCCAGTTTCGTGGCTGCGCTCGAACTTGCGCGGCTGGGTCGCGCGGAACTGGCGCAGGAGGACGCATTCGGGCCCTTGCGGCTGAGGCGGGTGGGGGCGTGAGCGAGGAGATGGATCGCGCCGTCGAGGCGACGCTGTTCGCTGCCGAGGAGCCGCTGTCGGCCGAGGCCCTGTCGGGCCATCTCGGCGACGCCTCTCCCGCCGACGTGCGCGAAAGCCTCAAGCGGCTGGCCAGCCACTACGCGCCCCGCGGTATCCACCTGGTCGAGCGCGCTGGCCGCTGGCATTTCCAGACCGCGCCGGACCTTGCGCACCTCCTTCGCCGCGAGCGCGAGCAGGTGCGCCGCCTCAGCCGCGCGGCGACCGAGGTGCTGGCGATCGTCGCCTATCATGAGCCGGTCAGCCGCGCGGAGATCGAGGCGATCCGCGGAGTGCAGACCTCCTCCGGCACTCTCGACGTGCTGATGGAAGCGGGCTGGGTGCGTGTCGCCGGGCGCCGGGAAGTGCCGGGGCGCCCGGTCATCTACGCCACCACGCCCGCATTCCTGGAGCACTTCGGCCTCGCCTCCCGCAAAGACCTGCCCGGCATCGACGAGCTCAAGGCTGCCGGCTTGCTCGATCCGGTGGACGAGGCGTTCGACGCGATGACGGCAATGCCCGAAGGGGCGGAGGAATCGGAAGGCTGACCCGCGCAAGGCTGGCAAAGCCGCTCCACCTCCCCTAAGTTGGCGCCAAGGAGATTACCCATGGGCTCGTTTTCCATCTGGCATTGGCTGATCGTGCTTCTGATCGTGCTCGTCCTGTTCGGGCGTGGGCGGGTGGCCGACATCATGGGCGACTTCGGCAAGGGCATCAAAAGCTTCAAGCAGGGCATGAACGAGGACGAGGTAACGGCCGCGAAGCCGGATTCCGCGCCGAAGGTCCACAGCCTCGAAGGGCCCCACCACGATGCGAAGCCCGCCGGCGAGGCCGCTCGCGACCCGCATCCGGGCGCCGATCACCGTCATTGATCGCTGACTGAAGCCCCGCGAGGGCCGCTGCACACCCTATGTTCGATATCGGCGCATCCGAGCTGTTGATGATCGTCATCGTCGCGGTCGTCGTGATCGGGCCCAAGGACCTGCCGCGCGCGCTGCGCACCGCGGGCAGGTGGATCGGGAAGGTCCGCCGCACCTCCAACCACTTCCGCTCGGGCATCGAGGCGATGATCCGCGAGGCCGAGATGGAGGAAATGGAGAAGAAGTGGGCCGAGCAGAATGCCCGCATCATGGCCGAACACCCGCCGGTCGACCTGTCCGACCACGAGTTGCGCCCGCTGCCTTCGCCCTCTGCCGAAACCCGCTCCGCCGAGACGCCGCCGGAGCCTGCGCCGGCGCCGGACGACGAGCCGCAGTTGCCGTTACGGTAGGGCAGGCAGATGGTATTCTCGATCCGCGACCTCGACGAAACGCAGGCGCCGCTGCTCGATCACCTGATCGAATTGCGCGCGCGCCTGCTGCGCGCGTTCGTGGCGCTGGCGCTGGCATTCTTCGCCTGCCTCTACTTCGCCAAGGATATCCTGGCCTTCCTTGTCCAGCCGCTGCTCGACGCGGGGCAGGACACGCTCATCTATACCAAGCTTTACGGGCAGTTCTTCGTGGAGTTGAAGGTGGCGCTGTGGGCGGCATTCTTCCTCGCCTTTCCGGTGATCGCCAACCAGCTGTGGGCCTTCGTCGCGCCAGGGCTCTATGCCAAGGAGAAGAAGGCCTTCCTGCCGTTCCTGCTGGCCACCCCGGTGCTGTTCGTCGCGGGCGGGGCGCTGGCGTACTACGTCGTCATGCCGACGGCGTTCCACTGGTTCCTCGGCTTCCAGGGCGCGCCGGGCGGGGTGAAGATCGAGGCCTTGCCCAACAGCGAGGATTACCTCGGCCTGGTGATGCAGTTCATCCTGGCGTTCGGGCTGTCGTTCCTGCTGCCGGTATTACTCCTGCTGCTCAACACCGCGGGGATTGTCAGCCGTGCGCAGCTTGTCGGCGCGCGGCGCTATGCGATCGTCGCGGTCTTCATCGTCGCGGCAGTCGCCACGCCGCCCGACGTCATCAGCCAGCTCATGCTGGCGATTCCGCTGCTCATGCTGTTCGAAGGCGCGCTGGCGATCATGTGGTTCACCGAGCGCAAGGCGGCGCAGGATAAGGCTGCGGAAGAGGCGACCCCTACTTCAGCGTCCGAATGATCCCGCTGAAATCTTGCGTGCCGTTGCCCGCGCCGACGAAGTCTTCGTAAAGCGCCCGAGCCCGCGCGCCCATCGGCACCGCCGCATCGGCGCTTTCCGCCGCCTCCATGGCCAGCCGCAGGTCCTTGAGCATCAGCCCGGCCGCGAAGCCGCCCTGGTAGTCGTTGTCGGCGGGCGAGGTGGGGCCGACGCCGGGGACCGGGCAATAGCTCGTCATCGACCAGCACTGGCCGCTCGAGACACTGGATATGTCATAGAAGGTCTGCGGATCGAGCCCGAGCTTCTGCGCCATGGCGAAAGCCTCGCACGTGCCGAGCATGCTGATGCCGAGCAGCATGTTGTTGCAGATCTTCGCCGCCTGCCCGTTGCCCGCGTCGCCGGCGTGGATAACCGCCTTGCCCATCGCCTGGAGGATCGGCTCGGCGCGCTTGAAGGCGCTCTCGCTGCCGCCGACCATGAAAGTGAGCGTGCCGCCGCTGGCCGCGGCGATGCCGCCGGATACGGGCGCGTCAACCATCTCGTAGCCATGTTTCGCCGCCTGCTCGGCCACCTCGCGCGCGGTGGCGACGTCGATGGTCGAACAATCCAGCAAGATCGCCCCCTTGGGCGCATTGCCGAACACCTCGCCGGTGTAGGCGCTGAGGACGATCTGGCCGTTGGGCAGCATCGAGACGACAGCGTCGACACCCTCGACCGCTTCCTGGACGCTGCCGAACACCGAACACCCGTGTTCGGCAGCCTTTTCGAGCGCTTCATTCGCAAGGTCGAACGCGCGTACTTCGTGCCCCGCCTTGACGAGGTTCGCGGCCATTCCGCCGCCCATGTTGCCGAGTCCGATGAAGGCGATTTTCATGCCGCGCGATCCTTGTGGTTGACGCCGGTGAGGATGGCGGCGGTATCGCCCCCATGCTTCCAGGCGAGATAGGTGAGGTATGGCAGCAGGAAGCCCGCTCCTCCGAAAAATGCGAGGATGGCCAGTGCGATGCCACTGACCGAGAACCCGTTCCGCCAAGCCGTCCAGCTCGCGGAAAGGAACAGCATCATGCTGAAATCAAGGTTGAATTGTCCCGGCCATGACCACCGGGCCATGTCCCCGAAGAACCAGGGGAAGAGGTTCAGCCCATCATTCCCGATGACGGCCCCGGTGTAGAACGCCAGCGCGCCCCACAGGACCATCAGCAGGAGATAGAAGGGCTTCAACTCAGCGGCCCTTCCACTGCCCTTCGCGCTTTTCGATAAAGGCCGCCATGCCTTCCGCCTTGTCTTCGGACGCGGCGAGAATCTGGAAAATGCGGCGCTCGACGATCAGGCCCTGGTCGAGCGTGGTCTCGAACGCGGCGTTGACCATTTCCTTGTTCGCGATCGCGGCCATCGGCGGCATCGCGGCGATTGTGGCGGCGGTCTTAAGTGCTTCATCCAGAAGAGTTTCGTGCGGCACGACCCGCGCGACCAGGCCGCTCCGCTCGGCTTCCGCCCCGTCCATCATCCGGCCGGTGAGGCACATCTCCATCGCCTTGGCCTTGCCGACCGCGCGGGTCAGGCGCTGGCTGCCGCCCATGCCGGGCGCGACGCCGAGCTTGATCTCGGGCTGGCCGAACTTCGCCTTGTCCGACGCGATGATGAAGTCCGCCATCATCGCCAGCTCGCATCCCCCACCGAGCGCGAAGCCGTTAACCGCAGCAATCCACGGCTTGCGCACCGCCTTGACGAGATGGCTGGTCCAACGGGCGAAGAAATCGTCGAGGTAAAAATCGGCCGAGGGCTTGTCGGCCATTTCCTTGATGTCCGCCCCGGCGGCGAAGGCCTTGTCGCCCGCGCCGGTCAGCACCGCGCAGCGCTGGCCCGGATCGGCCTCGAAGGCGGAAAATGCGGTGATCAGGTCCTCGAGAACCTGTGAGTTCAACGCGTTTAGCGCCTGAGGCCGGTTGAGTGTGATCAGCGTAACGGCATCACGCTGTTCGACGGTAATGGTCTCGAAAGTCAAAGCGGTTTCCATTCCTCGTTATCGGGCAGCGGAGCGAAGATGCTGTCGATCAGTTCGTCGGTCACGCCCTCAGGAGTGGCTGGATCCCACCGCGCGTCGCCGGTCTTGTCGACGATCACCGCGCGCACGCCCTCGGCGAAGTCGGGGCGGGTGAGGACGCGGCTGGCGATGCGGTATTCCATGCGCATCTCGTCGGCGAAGTCTTCGAGCTTCGCCGCTTCCGCCAGCTGGCGCAGCGCGACCTTGCAGGTCTGCGGGCTCTTGCTGTGGAGCGTCGCCACCTCCTTCATGGCCCATTCGCTGTCGTCGGCCTCGAGGCTGGCAAGGATGTCCTCCAGCCGGTCTGACCGAAAGTGATGCGCGATCCGGTCGGCGTTTTCCTCGATCCGGGCAGGGGGAGGAGTGGCCGACAATTCCGAGAGGATGCCGGTGATCCGATCCGGATGCTCGGCGATGCGCGCCTTGGCTTCGGCGAGTTTCCCGGAAGGCAGGTAGTGGGTCGCAAGACCTGCCCAGAGGCATTCCGCCCCGTCGAGCCGGGCGCCGGTCAGCGCGAGGAATTGACCGAGCCGTCCCGCGAGGCGGGAGAGGTAGCGGCCTCCGCCCACATCGGGAAACAGCCCGATGCCCGTTTCCGGCATGGCGAAACGGGTATGCTCGGTCGCCACGCGGAACCTGGCGGGCTGGGAGATGCCAACCCCGCCGCCCATCGTCACGCCGTCCATGAAGGCCACGATCGGCTTGGCGTATTCGAACATCAGATGGTTGAGCTGGTATTCGTCGTGGAAGAACTTGCGCCCAGACACGCCATCGTCATTGAGCGCCGAATTGCGAAGGAACGCGATGTCGCCACCGGCGCAGAAGCCGCGGCCTTCGGCGTGATCTAGGATCACCGCCTCGACCGTGTCGTCAACTGCCCAATCGGACAGGGCCGCGCTCATCGCGTGGCACATGTCGAGCGTCAGCGCGTGCAGCGCCTTGGGCCGGTTCAGCGAAATGTGCCCGACGCGGCCGTGCGTATGAATGTGTACTTCGTCGCTCATTGGCGCAGCATATCCCGCCCGACGATCATCCGCATCACCTGGTTGGTCCCTTCGAGAATCGAGTGCACACGCAGGTCGCGCCAGAAGCGCTCGATCGGATAGTCCTTGAGATAGCCATATCCGCCGAACAACTGCAGCGCGTCGTTGACGATCTTCGATCCGCTGTCGGTCGCCAGCCGCTTGGCCATCGCCGAAAAGCGCGTCTTGTCAGGCGCGTTCTCGGTCACCTTGGCCGCCGCGAGATAAAGCAGCGCTCGCGCCGCCTCAAGGTCGGTGGCCATGTCGGCGAGCATGAACTGGGTGTTCTGGAAATCCGCGATCGGCTGGCCGAACTGCTGGCGTTCCCTGGTGTATTTCACCGCCTCGTCGAGGCACCGCTGTGCCCCGCCGAGCGAGCAGGCGCCGATGTTGAGGCGGCCGCCGTCGAGCCCGGCCATCGCGAAGCGGAAGCCTTCGCCTTCGCCGCCGACCCGGTTGGCCACCGGCACGCGGCAGTCCTCGAAAATGAGCTGCGCGGTCGGCGAGGCGTTCCAGCCGAGCTTGTTCTCGGGCGCGCCATGGCTGAGGCCGGGGGTGCCCTTCTCGACCACGAGGCAGGTGATGCCCTTGCTGCGGTCCTCGCTGGTGCGGACCATGACGACGTAGATGTCGTTGAAGCCGCTTCCCGAAATGAACTGCTTGGTCCCGTTCAGGACGTAGTGGTCGCCATCGAGAACAGCGGCCGTCTTAAGCGCCGCGGCATCGCTACCCGAGCCCGGTTCGGTCAATGCGTAGCTGGCGATGTGCTCCATGCTGACCAGCTTCGGCAGGAAGCGCGCCTTTAATTCCGACGAGCCGAAGCGGTCGATCATCCAGCTCGCCATGTTATGGATCGAAATGTAGGCGCTGGTGGCGGGGCAGCCGTAGGCCATCGCCTCCATGATCAGCGCCGCTTCGAGCCGGCCGAGCGCGATGCCGCCGCTCTCTTCCGAGACGTAGATCGAGCCGAACCCTAGCTCGCCTGCCGCCTGCACGACGTCGCGCGGGAAGTGGTGATCTTCGTCCCATTGGGCCGCGAACGGAGTAATGCGGTCGGCGGTGAACTTCCTCGCCATGTCCTGTATGGCGAGCTGGTCGTCGGTAAGCTGGAACTGTCCGGTCATGCGCGCTCCGTTAGCCGATGATGCGAGCGGTTCAAGCGGCGCACCGGGTATAAGTGAACGGCCCGCCAGGCTGGTCGCCGCCACGTTCGGTACGGATGAGCTTGTCGCCCGCGGCGCTGAGCTCGACATCGCGGGTCCAGTTCATGCCTTCACCGGTGAAGGCGAACTGGGCGCGGATCGCGTTGTCGCTGCGGCTCTCGAGAGAGCCAAGTTTGCCGACCGACTCGTAGAACTTCAGCGTGGTGTCGGTAATCGTCAGCAGCCCTTTCGCGTCGCCGCGCGTGGAGGTGCAATCGGCGGGCACCATGCCCCACCGTCCCTGGAGGGCGGGGGGGATGGTCTTGGCACTCGCTTCGCCGGCCGCGGTCGAAGTTTCCGAGGGAGGGTCAGCGGGCGTTGTGCCGATGCCCCCGTCGGGTTCGGCCGGAAGCGTTTCGACAGCGGCGGGAACCTCGTCGCTGCTTTCGGGCGATTGCTGGCATGCAGAGAGGGCGAGCGGGAGCGCGGCGAGAAGGAAGACTGAGCGCATGGCCATCACCCGAAGGTCGGGATGTTGAACGCGTTTGAGCCGTCGCTGCCGCCGTCGGGCCAGCGCTGGGTGACGGTCTTGACCTTGGTCCAGAACTTCATGCCCTCGGTGCCGTACTGGTTGGTGTCGCCGAACGCGCTGCGCTTCCATCCGCCGAACGAGTGATACGCGACCGGCACCGGGATCGGCACGTTGATGCCGACCATGCCGACATTGACGCGGCTGGCGAACTCGCGCGCGGCGTGGCCGTTGCGGGTGAAGATCGCGACGCCGTTGCCGTACTGGTGCTTGCTAGGAAGCGCGACGGCTTCCTCGAAGTCCTTGGCGCGGACGATCTGGAGGACCGGTCCGAAGATCTCTTCCTTGTAGCTCTCCATGTCGGGGGTGACGTGGTCGATCAGCGTCGGCCCGACGAAGTAGCCGTTCTCGTGGCCCTGCAGCGAATAACCGCGCCCGTCGACGACGATCTCGCCGCCTTCCTTTTCCGCCGTATCGATCCACTGCTCGATGCGCGCCTTATGCTCGGCGGTGACCACCGGGCCGTAGTGCGCCTCCTTGTCGGTCGAAACGCCGATCTTGAGCGCGTGGATCGCCGGAATCAGCTTTTCCTTGAGCCGCTCGGCAGTGTCCTCGCCCACCGGCACGACCACGGGCAGCGCCATGCACCGCTCGCCGGCCGAACCGAAGGCCGCTCCGGCAAGGTCGTTGACCACCTGGTCGAGATCGGCGTCGGGCATGACGATGCCGTGGTTCTTCGCGCCGCCCATCGCCTGCACGCGCTTACCGGCGGCGACGCCGCGGTTGTAGACGTAGTGCGCGATGTCGGAGGAGCCGACGAAGCTGACCGCGGCGATGTCGGGATGGTCGAGGATCGCATCGACCATTTCCTTGTCGCCATGGACCACTTGCAGCAGGCCCTCGGGCGCGCCGGCTTCGAGGAACAACTCAGCAAGCCGCACCGGCACGCTCGGGTCGCGCTCGCTGGGCTTGAGGATGAAGGCGTTGCCGCAGGCGATCGCCATGCCGAACATCCACATCGGGATCATCGCCGGGAAGTTGAACGGGGTGATGCCTGCTCCGATGCCGAGCGGCTGGCGCATCGAATAGACGTCGATGCCCGGGCCCGCGCCGATGGTGTATTCGCCTTTCTGCACCTGTGGGATGCCGCAGGCGTACTCGATCACCTCCAGACCGCGCTGAACGTCGCCCAGCGCATCGTCGATCACCTTGCCGTGCTCCGAGCTGAGCAGGTGCGCGAGCTCTTCACGGTTGGCTTCCACGAGTTGCTTGTAGGCGAACATCACCCGCGCACGGCGCTGCGGGTTGGTCGCCGCCCAGCCGGGCTGAACCGCCTTGGCGGCTTCAACGGCGCGGTCGAGCAGGGCCGCGTCGCCCAGCGGCACGCGCGCCTGCACTTCGCCGGTCGAGGGGTTGAACACGTCCTTGAAACGGGCCGCTGTTCCGGCAGCCGGGCCGCCGACCATGAAGTGATCGATGTCGCGCATGGGGAGTCTCCTTTGCGGTGCGCCTTGCGACCCTGCGAGGCGGAAATCAACCGGTTGCCGCTGAAACGATTGACCGTCGCGCTGGCGTCAAGCTAATGGCCCGCCTGCAGGCGCGGGTATGATGTAATGGTAGCCTGTCAGCTTCCCATGCTGAACGCGCGGGTTCGATTCCCGCTACCCGCTCCAGATTTCCCGACCCCGCTTGCCAAGCGCCCATGCGGCGGCAATGGTGGCGTTTTGCAACGCTTTCGGGGGGCAAGGCTTGAACCAGGTCGCATCGGTGGATCCGAACTACGACGGCACCTTGCTGGGCCGTTTCGATGGTGAACAGCCGCCGGCGGCGGACTGGTTCATGGAGGCGCTCGCGAACGCGCCCGAACGGTCGACCTTTGAAGTTGACGGCGCTGCGATTGAGCTGCTGACCTGGGGCGAGGTCGGCAAACCGGGCTTGCTGTTCCTTCATGGCAATGCCGCCCACGCCGACTGGTGGAGCTTCATCGCCCCGCTTTTCGCAGGCGATTACCGCTGCGCCGCGATCTCCTGGTCCGGGATGGGCGGCTCCGACTGGCGCGAACGCTACGCGATCCCGACATTCGCCGAGGAGGCGCTCGGCGCAATCGATGCAGCGCAGCTCGGCGCGAGCGGGCAACCCCCGGTGATCATCGCCCACTCTTTCGGCGGCTTTCCGACACTCTACCTGTCGAGTTTCCACCCCGAGGCGATCTCAGGCGCGATCCTGGTCGATTCGGCACCGCCGAGGGACGAGGGCGGCCCACCCCCTCGGCTGGCGCAGGGGCGCACGCTCAACCCGCGCTATCCCTCGCTCGCCTCCGCGTTGCGCCGGTTCCGTTTCCTGCCCGAACAGGACGACGGCCTGCCCGAGATCATCGACTGGATCGCCCGCAAGGCCTTGCACGAGGTGGCCGAAACCGACGAGGCACCCGGCGGGTGGACGTGGCGTTTCGACCCGCAATTCTGGGCGCACTTCGAGCGCGGCAACCTTGCCGCCAGGCCCAGGGTGCCGACGGGCATCATTATCGGGGAGAAGTCCGCGTTGTTCCCCCCGGGACGGCTTGAAGACCTTCAATCGCTGATGACCGACCTGCGGTTCACCACGGTTGTAGAGGACGCCTATCACCACGTCCTCGTCGATCACCCGCTTGAACTGGTCGCGGCGATCCGTGAAGGGCTGCCGCTGCTTCGCTAACGCGCCGTCAAAGCGTGGCCATGTCGATGACGAAGCGATACTTCACGTCGCTCGCTTCCATCCGGTCGTAGGCGGTGTTGACCTCCTCCATGCGGATCGTCTCGATCTCGGGCGCGATGCCATGCTCGGCGCAGAAATCGAGCATCTCCTGCGTTTCTGCGAGCCCGCCGATCCCGCTTCCGGTGAGAATCTTGCGCCCCAGCAGGATGCCCGTGTGCAGCTCCGGCATTTTCTCGATCATTCCAACGATCACCTGCACCCCGTCGACCTTCAGCAGCAGGAGATAGGGCGCGACGTCGTGGCGCACGGGGATGGTGTTGAGCACCATGTCGAAACGTCCCGCGGCGGCGCGCATGGCGTCCTTGTCGGTGGTGATAAGGAAATCCTGCGCGCCCAGAGCCAGCGCATCTGCGCGTTTATCCTCGCTGCGGCTGAGCACAGTCACGTGCGCCCCCATCGCGACCGCCAGCTTAACTCCCATGTGGCCAAGCCCGCCGAGACCGGCGACCGCGACCTTGCTGCCCGGGCCGATCTTCCACTGGCGCAGCGGCGAGTAAGTGGTGATCCCCGCGCAGAGCAGCGGCGCTGCCAGGTCCGACGGGAGCGTCTCGGGCACCTTGAGCACGAACTCCTCGCGGCAGACGATCTTGTCCGAATAGCCACCGTAGGTGATCGATCCGTCCTGGCGATCCTTGCCGTTGTAGGTGCCAGTCATGCCGTTTCGGCAATACTGTTCGAGATCGGCCTTGCAGTGATCGCACTCCATGCAGGCATCGACCATGCAGCCGATCGCCACCCGGTCGCCGACCGCGTGACGGGTGACGCCCTCGCCGACGGCCGCCACCGTGCCCACGATCTCGTGCCCCGGCACTACGGGGTAGGTCGTGCGGCCCCAGTCGTTGCGCGCCGTGTGAAGATCCGAATGGCAGATGCCGCAGTGGCTGATGTCGATCAGGACATCGTCGGGGCGAAGTCCGCGGCGGGTGAAGGAAAACGGCGCCATGCCGCTGTCGGGCGAAGTGGCGGCGTACCCCTTGGCGGGATATTCATTGGTCTGGCTGGCCATGGTCGCGTGATCCTTACTTGGGAGGCATGCGGATGCCGCCATCAAGGCGGAACTGGTGCGCGTTGAGATAGCCGTTGCGGGCGATCTCAAGCACGAGCGAAGCGAACTCGTCCGGCTCGCCGAGCCGCTTTGGGAACGGCACGCTCGCGTTGAGCTGGTCCCACATCGCGGGATTGCGATCCTTCATCCCGAGCATCAGCGGGGTGGCGAAGATGCCCGGCATGATCGAATTGACCCGGATGCCGAGGTCCATCAGGTCGCGCGCCATCGGGAGGACGAGGCCGTTCACCCCCGCTTTGCAGGAGCCGTAGATCACCTGTCCTATCTGCCCGTCCTGTGCCGCGACGCTGGCAGTGAGGATGATCACGCCGCGTTCCCCGTCCTCGTTGAGAGGTTCGGCGTTGGCCATGCCGAGCGCGGAGATCGACGCTACCCGGTAACTCGAAACCAGCACGCCTTCTGCACCGAAGGCGTAATCCTCGGTAGAGAGGCGCTTGTAGCCGCCACTTGCCTTGTCCCAGCCCACGGTCTTGCCCCGCCGGCTGGTCATGGCGCAGTGGACGGTGACGCGCTCCTGGCCGTGTGCGGCCCGGGCTTTCTCGAAGCCTGCAAGCACCGAATCCTCGTCGGTGATATCGACGTGGCAGAACAGGCCGCCGATCGCCTTTGCGTGTGCCTCGCCCGCTTCGTCGTTGACGTCGAAAATCGCGACCTTGAAGCCCGCGTCGCTCAAAGCCTGCGCGCTCGCCCTGCCGAGGCCCGAGGCCCCACCCGTCACCACTGCAGCCAGTCCCGCTTCCAGCTTCATCGCATCGTTCTCCACCCAAGAATCGGCTGTCATCGCCGTTTCATCCCGCTATCGCAGGCCAGATACGCAAACGCCAAGAAGGTTCGCTTTTCATGACCATGCCTATGCATCGCCGCTCATTTCTCGGCGCGACCGCCAGTGCGTTCGCCGCGCTTGCTGCGAGCGGGTGCTCCACGATGCAGCACCGCGCCTCGACCGGCTACGGGCCGTTGGTCACCGACCCGGCCGGGCTGGTCGATCTGCCTGCGGGGTTCACTTACCGTGTGATATCCCAACTCGGCGATACGATGAGCGACGGCTTCACCGTGCCCGACGCCGCGGATGGAATGGGCTGTTTCGACCTCGGCGGCGGAAAGATCGCCTTGGTGCGCAACCACGAACTCATGCCCGGCAAGGACGGCGGCGGGGTGATGGGCCCTGCGTTCGACACGATGGCCCGAAGCCTCGTCCCGCTTCCGGGCGGGACGACCACCATTGTCCTCGACGCCAGGACGCTTGCGGTGGAGAAGCAATACCGTTCTCTCGCCGGTACGATCCGCAATTGCGCCGGCGGCACCACCCCGTGGGGCAGCTGGCTCACCTGCGAGGAAGCGCCGATGCGCGCGGGCGGGGCGATCAACAGGGATCACGGCTGGGTCTTCGAAGTGCCCGCCCGCGCGCCGGGGTTGGTCGATCCGGTGCCGCTCAAGGCGATGGGCCGGTTCAACCACGAAGCGGCCTGCGTCGATCCGCGCACCGGGTATGTTTACCAGACCGAGGATCGCGACGACGGCCTGCTATACCGTTTCATCCCCAAGGTGCCGGGAAAGCTCGCTGAAGGCGGCAAGCTCCAGGCGCTCGCGTTCACCGATGGAGTCGGAGACACGCGCAACTGGGGCGGGGTCAGCGTCGCGCCGCAAAGCTGGCGCGCGGTCCGGTGGATCGACCTCACCGACGTCGAGGCGCCGGAGGATGACTTGCGCAAGCGCGGTGCGGCGTCGGGAGCAGCGCTTTTCGCCCGTGGCGAAGGCATCCACATGGGAGAGGGTGAGCTCTACTTCTGCTGCACCAGCGGGGGCACCGCAAAGCTGGGTCAGGTCTTCCGCCTCGATACCGCGGGGGAGGACCGCGGAGGCGGCAAGCTGCAACTGTTCTTCGAATCGACCAGCCCCGATCAATTCAACTTCGGCGACAACCTGACGATCGCTCCGTGGGGCGACCTTGTCGTTTGTGAGGACCAGTACACCGACGTCGTGACCAACCATCTTCGCGGCATCACGCCTGAAGGCGTGGCCTATCCGCTGGCCCTGCTGCACCAGCAGACCGAGTGGGCGGGGGCATGTTTCGCGCCCGACGGCCGGACGCTGTTCGTCAACGCATACCACCCGGCCAAGACGCTGGCGATCACGGGGCCATGGATCTGACGCCAGGATCGCGGAACTGATCGCTTGAGCGCTTTCCTGTTCGCACTTGTCGCGGTAATCGCCGTTTCGCTCGGCGGGCGCGATCAGATGCTGGTGGCGCGGCTGGCAGAGCGACTGGGGCGGGGCGGTCCGCTGCTCGCGGTGGGGGTGCTCTCCTCGATAGCCTCGGCCTTCGCCATGGCGGCCGCGGGCCTCACGCTGACGTTGATCCTCCCTGGACCGGCGGCGGATATGCTCGTCGCCCTCGCGCTGCTTATCGCCGCGGTAGAACTCGCCTGGCCCAGGGCCGCGACGCTGCCCGAGGAGCCGACGCAGTCGCTCGCCGCCATCTTCATCGTGCTGGCCGCACGGCAGGTCGGTGACGCGGCGCGGTTCCTCGTTCTCGCGCTCGCCGCAGGTGGGCCGGCATGGTTGGCAGGGGCGGGCGGAGCAACAGGCGGGATCGTGGCGCTATGCCTTGGCATTGCGATGGGCGACGAAATCAGGGACTGGCCGCTGCGCCTGATCCGGCGCGTCATGGCAGCCGTACTTGCAATCGTCGCCCTGGTTATCGGCCTCGCGAGCCGGGGAATTATCGGCTGAACCGATTACTCTTTCGGACTTTTGTCGAGAATCCGACCATCCGCCGGCCCGTTGACAGGGAGAACGGAGGAAAGAATGGCCCAGACAGGCGACAACTCGAAAAAGGCGATGATCGACGAGCTTAACGGAGTGCTCGCGGATCACTTCGCTCTCTACATCAAGACCAAGAACTTTCACTGGCATCTCAAAGGTCCGCGCTTCCGCGACCTGCACCTGCTGTTCGACGAGCAAGCAGCCGCGATCCTCGGGGTGACCGATGCGATGGCGGAGCGGGTCCGCAAGCAGGATGGAGAGACCCTTACTTCGATCGGTGCGATCGCCAGGACCAGCCGGATCAAGGACGAAGACAACACAGCGCTGGAAGCCGACGCAATGGTCGAAGCACTTCGCGCTGACAACGAGACGCTCGTCAGCGGTCTTAAAACACTGAAGAATGCTGCCGAGGAAGCCGGTGACAACGCCACCAGCGCCCTGGTCGATGAATGGCAGGATGCCGCCGAGGAACGCGTCTGGTTTCTCTCGCAGACGCTCAAGTAACGAGCTGTCTCAGCAAGAAAGGCCGCTCCCCGCCACTGGTCGGGGACGGCATTTTTGGTATGAGCGGCGGGTGAGTAATATCTCCATCATCGAGGGCGCCAGCGATGAGGCGATTGCCGGCTGGCTCGCGCGTGCCATCGGCGAAGCGATCGCCGAAGGTGGCCCCACCGCCATCGCGGTACCGGGAGGGTCCACTCCCTTTCCGATCCTGGAACGGCTCGCCTCCATGCCGCTTGAGTGGTCCCGGATCACTGTATGGCCGACCGACGACCGGATAGTTCCGGAAGACCACCCCGCTTCGAACACCGGGCGTATTCGGGCCCTGCTGGGCCCCGTCGGGGCCGAGGTTGTTACGCTCACAGAGATGGAGCAGGTGCCGCGCTTTGCGCTGGTCTGGCTTGGCATGGGCGAGGACGGCCATGTCGCTTCGCTGTTTCCGAACACGGATCCCCGGCCCGACGACCGGGACTCAATCCGCCGGCTAACGCCCGATCCGCTTCCGCCCGAAGCCCCGTTCGACCGCGTGACCCTGACCATCCCCGCGCTGCTCGCGAGTGACCGGCTCCTGCTGGTCATCCGTGGGGAGGCCAAGCGGCGGGTGTTCGAAGACGCCCTGGGCGGACGCGGCGACCTTCCGGTCGCCCGCCTGCTCGCCGCGGCCACGCAGCCGGTCGTATGCTTCACTTGATCCCCCGGCCGCTGCATCGGGCGCTTCTGAGGCTGGCCCATCGCTGGCGCCACCACTGGCGCAAGTTCCGCCGGGCGCCTCTCGCGGGCGTTTCGGTCTTCGTCACCGACATGGAAGGGCGCTTGCTGCTGGTCCGGCACAGCTATGGCTCGGGCGCCTGGGCGCTTCCCGGTGGCGGAATGGGTCCGCGGGAGGAAGCCGAAGACGCCGCCCGGCGCGAAATTGCCGAGGAAGTCGGCTGCAGGCTCGAAGGGGTGCGGGTGCTGGAGAAGCTCCACGAGACGATCTCGGGCTCGCCCCATACCGCGTGGCTTGTGGCCGCCCGAACGCTCGATCGCCCCCGCGCCGACAAGCGCGAGATTGTCGAGGTGCGCTTCTTCCCCACCCACTCGTTGCCCGAGCCGCTGACCCCGCTCACCCGCGCGCGGATCGCCGCCTGGCGCGGCAAGTTGCGCTAGAGCAACAGCGAGAGTTGGGCGGTGTCGCGTGGCAGCTCGGCCGCGCTCGCGCCTTCGAGGTTCGACAGCGTCAGCCCCATCAGCCGGATCGGCAGCGGCAAGGGGAGCGCCTCGTCGAGCAACCTGCGCGCCGACTGCGCGAACTCCGCCTTGTTCGCCACCGGGCGCTGGAGCGACTTCGCGCGGGTGGTGATCTGGAAATCGGTGTACTTCATCTTCAGGGTCACGGTGCGGCCCTTCGCCTGCGTGCGCTCGATCGAGTCCCAGACGATGTCGATGATGTTCTCCAGCGTCTCGCGCAGCGCCGGTCCGCTCGAGATATCCTCGGAGAAAGTCCGCTCTCCACCGACCGATTTGCGAATCCGGTTGGCGCGCACCGGCCTCAGGTCGATCCCGCGCGCCGCACGGTAAAGATAGTCGGCGAAGCTGCCGAAGTGGGCCCGCAACCAGGCGATATCCTTGGCCGCAAGATCGGCGCCGGTCTCGATCCCCAGCCGCGCCATCTTCTCCGCACCCTTGGGCCCGACGCCGTGAAAGCGCCGGATGGGCAGCGACTGCACGAAGGCGGCTCCTTGTCCGGGACGGATGACGCACAGGCCGTCCGGCTTGTTCTGGTCGCTCGCGAGCTTGGCGAGAAACTTGTTGTAGCTGACACCCGCGCTCGCGGTAAGGCCGGTCTCGGCGCGGATCCGGCGGCGGATCTCCTCGGCGATGAGCGTCGCGCTGCCGATGCCCTTCAGGTCGTCGGTCACGTCGAGATAGGCTTCGTCGAGGCTCAGTGGCTCGACGTGCGGCGTGTAGTCGCGGAATATCGCCCGGATCTGGCCCGAGACTTCCTTGTATACGTCGAAGCGTGTCCTGCAGAAGATGAGGTCGGGGCACAGCCGCTTCGCGGTAAGCGAGGGCATTGCGCTGCGAACGCCAAACCGGCGCGCCTCGTAACTGGCCGCGGCGACCACGCCCCGGCCCGACGAGCCGCCGACCGCGACCGGCTTGCCGCGCAGCGAGGGGTGGTCCCGCTGCTCCACGCTGGCGAAGAACGCGTCCATGTCGACGTGGATGATCTTGCGCAGGCCAACGTCGTGCTGGCCCCCTTCCTCGTCATCTGCCGGCTCGGTCGGTTCTGCGCTGCTCATTGGGCATACCCGATACGCCGCCCCGCGCGTTGGCGGAAGCATATGCACAAATCGTCACTGGCCAAGCCGCCGCAAGGGGTTCATGGCCCCGCCCCCATGCACGGAGCCGCTACCCCCGCCGAACAGACTGCCTTCGCCGCGATGAGCGAGCGGCGGCTGGTGTTCATGATGGCCGCGCTGATGAGCCTGCAGGCGCTCGGCATCGATTCGATGCTCCCCGCAATCGGCATGATCGGCGACGACCTGGGCGCGTCGGGCAATCAGCGGCAGTTCGTGATCGGCGCCTACTTGTTGGGATCGGGGCTGGGCGCGCTGGTACCGGGCGTGCTGGCGGACCGCTTCGGGCGGCGGCCGCTCCTGCTCGGGGCGATCGTGATCTACGCAGCGCTTTCGCTGCTGTGTTCGCTCGTGACGTCATTTCCGGTGCTGATCGCGCTGCGGATGACGCAGGCTTTCCTCACCGCGGGCCTTTCCGTGCTGCCCGCCGCGATCATTCGTGACCGGGTGGGCGGGGACCGGATGGCCCGCATGATGTCGACCATCATGGTCGTGTTCATGGTCGTGCCGGTGCTCGCGCCGTTCCTCGGGCAGACGGTGCTGTTGTTCGCCGGCTGGCGCTACATCTTCGTGCTGATGGCGGTTCTTGCCGCGCTGGTCGGCCTGTGGACGTTGCGCGACCTGCCGGAGAGCTTGCACGCGGAGGACCGTCAGTCGATCTCGCTCGGCCCGGTGCTGCGCAACATGCGCGAGGCTTTCCTGCGGCGCGATGCCATCGGCTACGTCGTCGGCTCGAGCCTGGTGTTCGGCGCGCTGTTCGGCTTCCTGAACTCGGCGCAGCAGCTCGTCAGCGATACCTTTCACATGGGGCCGTACTTCCCCTTCATCTTCGGTGGAGCCGCGGCGGGGATGGCGCTGGCGAATTTCTTCAACTCGCGCATCGTCGAGCGGTTCGGCGCGCGGCGGGTTTCGCATACCGCGCTTCTGGCCTTCATCGCGACGTCGGTGCTGCAAGTGCTGGCGGCGAGCTCGGGCGAGGAAAAACTGTGGCAGTTTCTTCCCCTGATGGCGACGAACATGGCGCTGCTCGGTTTCGTCGGCGCCAACTTCGGCTCGATCGCGATGCAGCCGTTCCAGCACATCGCGGGTTCCGCTTCCTCCGCCCAGTCGTTCCTGCGGATGGTCACCTCGGCTGTGCTCGGAGCGATCATCGGCCAGGCTTATGACGGCACCGCGCAGCCGCTCGCCTGGGCACTGCTGATCTCGGGCGTCATCAGCCTCGCGATGGTGCTTTTCAGCGAAAAGGGGCGGCTGTTCCGCCGGCTTCATCCGCGGATGGCGAACTAGGCCCCGAGCGCGCGCCAGGCGAGCTCGGCGAATTCGCACAGCAGCGGCCGGGTGTCGCGCGGGTCGATGATGTCTTCCACATTGAACCGCTCCGCGCTGCGGAAAGGCGAGGTGACTTTCGCCAGCCGCTCCCGGATCGCGTCGAGGGTGGCGGCGGGATCGTCCGACGCCTCGATCTCGGACTTGTAGGCGACTTCCAGCCCGCCCGCGATGGGGAGGGAGCCCCAGTCGCCCGAGGGCCAGCAATAGCGGTATTGGTAGCGATCTGCGTTCGACATGGCGCTTCCGGCGATGCCGTAGGCACGGCGCATGACCACGCTGGCGAGCGGGACGGTCGCCCTGTAAACCGCGTTCATCGCCTGGACGCCATAGCGGATGGTGCCCGCCATTTCGGCTTCGCGCCCGATCATGAATCCAGGGTTGTCAACGAGATGCACGATCGGCAGCCGGAACTGGTCGGCCAGCTTGACCCAGCGTTCTACTTTCTCGGAAGTCTTGGCGTCCCACGATCCGCCGAGGAAGCTGGGATCGCTCGCCAGCACCATCACCGGCCAGCCGTCGAGGCGGGCGAGGGCGGTGATCGCGGCGCGACCCCAGTTGCGGCCGATTTCGAACACGGTCCCCTTGTCCATGATCAGGTCGAGCGCGCGGCGCATCGAATAAACCTGCTTCTCGCCGCGCGGGACGAGTGAAAGAAGCGCTTCTTCGCGGCGCCGAACAGGGTCCGAACACGCCGAACGCCGCGCAAGCTGTCCGACATGCTCGGGCATGAACGAGAGAAAGTGTCGCGCGCGGGCGAACGCCTCGGCCTCGCTGGCCACTTCGTCGTCCACCACGCCGTTGCGGGTATGGATGCCGCTGCCGCCGAGCGCTTCCTTGGCTTCCTCGTGACTTTGCGAGCCGTCCTTCCACGCCTCGCCCAGCGCATCCACCACCGCCGGTCCCGCGGCGAAGATCTGGGAGAGTCCCTTGACCATGATCGAGTAGTGGCTGGCGACGATCCGCGCCGCGCCGAGCCCTGCCGTGGGCCCGAGCGCGAGCGCCACCACCGGCACGGTGTCCAGGTTCTCGACCACGTCGCCCCATGGCGTCACCGCGGGAATGTAGGTGGCGCCGATCATCTCGAGCGTCTTGACCGAGCCGCCGCCACCGGTGCCGTCGATCATGCGGATGATCGGGAGCTTGAGCTCGTGCGCCATCTTCTCGGCCTGGACCATCTTGCGGCCGATGCCCGCGTCCGCCGCGCCGCCGCGAATGGTGAAATCGTCGACCGTGGCGACAACCGGGCGCCCGTTGATGGTCGCCTTGCCGAAGAGGAACGGGGCGGGGAGGACGCCGGTCAGCTCGCCGTTATCGTCGTAGGAGCCCTTGCCGGCGATCTTGCCGATCTCGCGGAAGCTGCCCGGATCGACCAGCGCGGCGAGGCGCGCGCGCGCGTCCATCTTGCCGCGGGCATGCTGGCGGGCCACCTTGTCGGCTCCGCCCATCTGCTCGGCGAGTGCCTCGCGCCGGCGCAGTTCGTCGAGTTCAGCGTCCCAGCTCATTCCCGTCCTCGTCCTTGCCCTGTTACGCTCGCAACGACGCGACGGGAGAGCAAGCGTTAAGTATCGGCAGCAGGCTCCACCACGGCCAGCACCGCCTCCACCTGCACCTGGCTGCCTTCGCTGACCGACAGTTCGATGACGGTCCCGGCGAACGGAGCGGTGAGCGCGTGCTCCATCTTCATCGCTTCGAGCACCAGCAGCCGCTGCCCGGCATCGACCGCCTGGCCGTGCTCCACGTCAACCGCGATGACCTTGCCCGGCATCGGCGCGAGGATGGCCCCATCCGCAGCCGAATGCCCGCCGCCCGAGAAGTTGGGCAGGGTGAACAGGTACGGCTGGGCGTCGCGCCAGACCAGCACGCCGCTCTCGACCGGCGCGGAAAAGCCGCTGGCGCCGGTGCAGTCCTCCAGCATCAGGGTCCGCCGTTCGCCGAGGTGCTGGACGGTGATGCGCGGCGCGTCGGGCCGGTTGAGGCGGAAGCCGAAGTTCGCCCCCCAGGGTCCGGCACCCGGCTCCTCGCCCGCGGCGAACCACGGCGCGAACAGCGACAGCGCCGCGACTTGCCATTCGGCGTCACCGACAGGGGCCACCTGGGTCAGCGCATCGCCGCGCTCCGCGATCAGGCCCGTGGTGACTTCGCCGGCCTGGAACACGGGATCGCTGAGGCAGGCGAGCAGGAACGCCGCATTCGTCTTCACCGGCCACACCCGGGTTGCGTAAAGCCCTGCGGCGAGATCGATAATTGCCTCCTCGCGCGTGTCGCCGCGAGCCACCAGCTTGGCGATCATCGGATCGTAGAACGGGCTGACCTCGTCCCCTTCTTCCACCCCGGTCTCCACTCGCAGGATGCCGTCGGGCAGTTCGAGCAGCTCGAGCGGGCCGGTCGAGGGGAGGAACCCGCTGACCGGGTCTTCGGCATAGAGCCGGGCTTCCATCGCCCAGCCGTCGATCGACAGTTCGTCCTGGGCGAGCGGGATTGGCTCCCCGCTGGCGACGCGCAGTTGCCATTCGACGAGGTCGACGCCGGTAATCTCCTCGGTCACCGGATGCTCGACCTGCAGGCGGGTGTTCATCTCCATGAAGAAGATGCGGTCGGCGCGCAGGCCTTCGCTGGCGTCGGCAATGAATTCGATGGTGCCCGCGCCTTCGTAATCGACCGCCTTGGCAGCGCGCACCGCGGCGGCGCAGATCGCCTCACGCGTCTGTTCGTCCATGCCGGGCGCGGGGGCTTCCTCGATCACCTTCTGGTGGCGGCGCTGGAGCGAGCAATCGCGCTCGAACAGGTGGACGACATTGCCGTGGCTGTCGCCAAAGACCTGCACCTCGATATGGCGGGGCGAGGTGATCCACTTTTCGAGCAGGACCTCGTCATTGCCGAAGCTCGCGGCCGCCTCGCGCCGGCACGAGGCGAGAGCGGCCTCGAAATCCTCTGCCGCATCGACCTTGCGCATACCCTTGCCGCCGCCGCCGGCGACCGCCTTGATCAGCACGGGATAGCCGATGGCGTCGGCTTCCGACTTCAGGCGCCCGGGCGACTGGTCATCGCCCTCGTAGCCCGGCGTCACCGGCACGCCGGCCGCGCGCATGAGCTTCTTGGCCGCATCTTTCAGGCCCATGGCCTCGATGCTTTCGGGCTTCGGACCGACCCAGACCAGGCCGGCTTCGGTCACCGCCCGCGCGAAGGCCGCATTCTCGGACAGGAAGCCGTAGCCGGGATGGATCGCGTCGGCCCCGGCTGCCCGGGCGGCCGCAATGATCCTGTCGCCCAACAGATAGCTCTCGGCCGCGGGGGAGGGGCCGATGTGCACGGCCTCGTCCGCCTCGCGTACGTGGAGCGCCTCGGCATCGGCGTCGGAATAGACCGCGACTGTGGCGATCCCCATCTCTTGCGCGGTGCGCATCACGCGGCAGGCGATCTCGCCGCGGTTGGCGATGAGGAGTTTGCTGATCATGCGCGCCGGTTAGTCCCGCGGCGAACGGGCGGCAAGACGCTCACTCCGGGAGCGGCGCCATCGGCGGCGGGGCGATGGGGCCGGACATGCGCACGTCTATCAGGATGTCGCCGCGGTTCCAGCCGGGCTCTTCGCCAGGCTCTTCCGGCTTGTTCCTGACCGCTTCCCAGAACGCTGCGGTCACATGGCGCAGCTTGGCGCTGCTGCCGATGACGACGCGGTGGTCCCAGGCGTGCGTCCCGCGGTCCCGCACTTCCCGGCCAATCGCGCCATAGATGCGGGCGGCGGCCAGCACGGCCCAGCGGCTGCGAAAGGGGAGCCGCGCCGCTCCCATCCGCGCCCATGCCTCGTGCCGTTCCATCCGGCGGATGAGGCGCGCGGTCATGTCGGCCAGTTCCTGCCGGTGATGCGGCTTCATGTGCTGGCCGGGCTCGATATCCTCTTCGGCAAGCCATTCCTGCGGCAGGTAGCAGCGGTCGGCCTTGTCGTCCTCGTCGAGGTCGCGGGCGATGTTGGCGAGCTGGAACGCGAAGCCGAGGTCGCAGGCGCGGTCGAGCATCCACGAATCGTCGCGCGGGACACCCATGACGACCGCCATCATCACGCCCACCGCGCCCGCGACATGGTAGCAATAGCGCGCCAGGTCCGCTTCGCTGCGCGGACGCCAGCCCAGCGCGTCGAGCTCGAAGCCCATGATGACGTCCTCGGCCATCTCGCGGGTGAGGCCGCATTCGCGCGCGACGAGACCGAAGGCGTCGAACGCCGGGTCGGCGGTCGGCAGGCCTTCGAATGCGCGTTCGGTCAAGAGGCGGATGGCGGTGACGCGGCGCTCGGCACCTTCCTGCTCGCCCAGCGCGCCGCCCAATTCCTGCGCATCGGCAAGGTCGTCACAGCGCCGGCACCAGGCATAGAGCAGCCATACTTTCTCGCGCGTGGCGCTGTCGAACAGCCGGCTGGCGAGCGCGAAGCTCTTCGATCCGCGCGCGATCGAATCCTCCGCCCAATCGACGAGGTCTTCCCGTTCGCGCCCGCCGCCCGCCTGCGCCGGGGTCGTGCGCAGGATGCGCGAAGGCGCCAGCATCCGGGGGACGACGCGGCGAGGGCGACCCTTCGGCTGCGTCACAGCTCGCTTGCCTGCATCTCGAAGATCGGGGTGTGCGGACGGTACGCTGCCATCCGGTCGAGCAGATCGGGCAGCGTTTCGGCGGCGACGATGATGCCCTGGTGGACCGGGCGCACAAAGCCGACTTCCGCCATGTGGCGGTTGAAGGCGAGCAGGTGGTCGTAGAACCCGAACGCGTTGAGCAGGCCGACCGGCTTGGCGTGATAACCGAGCTGTGCCCAGCTTACCGCTTCCCACAGCTCATCCATCGTGCCGACCCCTCCGGGGATGGTCACGAATCCGTCGGACAGGTCGGTGAAGCGCTGCTTGCGTTCGTGCATCCCTGTCACCGTGCACAGTTCGGTGCAATCGTGATTGGCGACTTCGGAGCCCGCGAGAGCATGGGGGATGACCCCGATCACCTCGCCGCCCGCATCGAGAGCGCCACTCGCCACCGCGCCCATCAGGCCCAGCCGGCCTCCGCCATAGACGACGCCGATCCCGCGCTCGGCAAGTTCGCGGCCGACATCGCGCGCCAGTTCGATGTAGCGCGGGTCCGCAGGGGTGGCCGAGCCGCAATAGACGGCCAATCTACGCATGGTAGGCGCGCTTCATTCGCTCAGGTCTCCGATCATCAGTCCGGCGGTGGTCTTGGCGCTCGCCACGACGCCGGGGATTCCGGCGCCGGGGTGCGTTCCTGCCCCCACCAGGTAAAAATTCTTCACCACGTCGTCGCGGTTGTGGCCGCGGAAGTAAGCACTTTGGGTGAGCACTGGTTCCAGGCTGAACGCGCTGCCGAGGTGCGCGTTGAGGTCCATCGCGAAATCGCGCGGGGCGTAGTGGAACTTGGTCACGATCCGGTCGTGGATATCGGGAATCAGGCGCCGGCCCAGTTCATCGAGGATGCGCTTTTCCAGCATCGGGCCGACCTGCTCCCAGTCCACCGCCAGCTTGCCCATGTGGGCGACCGGCACCAGCGCGTAGAACGTGCTCTTGCCCGGCGGGGCCATGCTGGGATCGGTCACCGTGGGGTGGTGCAGATAGATCGAGAAATCGGCCGGCAGGACACCGTGGTCGTAAATGTCGTCGAGCAGCCCTTTGTAGCGCGGGCCGAACAGGATCATGTGATGCGGGATGCCGGGCCATGTGCCTTCCAGCCCGAAATGGACCACGAACAGCGAGGGCGAGAACCGCTTGCGGGCAAGGCTGCGCGCCTTGTCGGTTCCGCGCCTGGTGCCGCCCAGCAAGTCACGATAGGTGTGCATCAGGTCGGCATTGCTGGCGACCGCGTGGAAGCGTTCCTTCCAGCCGCTCTGCGTCTCCACCTCGGTCGCGCGGTTGCCGATGGTGTGCACCCGCACGACCGGATCGTGCATCCGCACCTCGCCGCCGAGCCGTTCGAAATGGCGCACCATCGCCGCGGCGAGCCGGTTGGTGCCGCCGCGCGCCCACCATACTCCGCCGTCCTTTTCCAGCTTGTGGATCAGGGCGTAGATCGCGCTGGTGGTCATCGGGTTGCCGCCGACGAGCAGCGTGTGGAAGGACAGCGCCTCGCGCAGCTTATCGTTCTTCACGAAGCTGGAGACCATCGAATAGACCGATCGCCACGCCTGGTATTTCGCCAACGAAGGCGCGGCCTTGATCATGCTCTGGAAATCGAGGAACGGCTTGGCGCCCAGCTTGACGTAGCCTTCCTCGAACACGCCGGCTGAATAGCGCAGGAATTCCTCGTACCCCGCGTAGTCGCCCGGCGCGACGCGGTCGATCTCGGCGCGCAGGGAGCGGTCGTCGTTCGAATAGTCGAAGTTCGTCCCGTCGGGCCAGTTGAGGCGGTAGAACGGGAAGACCGGCATCAATTCGACATCGGCGGCGATGTCGTGGCCCGACAGCGCCCACAGTTCCTTCAGGCAGTCGGGATCGGTGATCACCGTCGGGCCGGCATCGAACGTGAAGCCCTCGCGCTCCCAGTAATATGCCCGGCCGCCCGGCTTGTCGCGAGCTTCGACGATGGTCGTCCTGATGCCGGCCGACTGCAGCCGGATCGCGAGCGCCAGCCCGCCGAAGCCGGCGCCGATGACGCAGGCGCGCTTGCCTTCGGAAGAAACGGAGGTCGTCATGCAGCTTCCCTGGATAGTGGCGCGCCCGGTGTGACGAGCGAGCGGATGGCGCCCAGCACCGGGACCGGAGGCTTGCCGCACAGCACCCGCGCGCGGTCGCCAGGTGTCGAGCGGGCAGCGTAGAAGCGTTCGATCAGCGGTTCGGGCAGGCGGTAGAAGCGGCCGAATACCTTGTACCGCTCATCCGGGGAACCTGCACCAAAGAGCATCCGTCCGAGCTGCCGGTAGAACCGGGTCCGCCGCCAGTGGGCGCGGGCGCGGGCTTCCATCATGGCCGCGAGCCTCTCGCCGGGAAGGTCCGCCTCGCGCGCGATGGCGATAGCGGTCGCGGCCGCGAAGGGCAGGGTGTAGCTGGTCAGCGGATGGACGAAGCCGCCCCTCGCACCGGCAACCGCGACGCCGGGCGTGCGGTGAGCCGCCTGGAAGGCCGCGAAATCGCCGCCCGTCACCACCGGCAGCACGCCCGTCTCGTGGTCGAGACGCTCGCCGTCCCAGCCACGGGCTTCGCAATAGCGGTCGATCCGCCCGGCCAGCACCGTTCGATCGAGCAACGGCGAATCCGCGTAATAGGTGTCCTCGACGAAAAGCTCGTCCCCGGACAGCGGGAGAGTATAGACGAACCGGTAGGCGCCGTGCTGCTCCACCGCGGCGTCCATTATCACCGGTCGTTCGATCCCGTGCGGGCGCGCGGTGCGCAGGCGGCGGCCCATGAACACCTGCCAACCGCCTTGCAGCTGCGGCGCGCGTTCGATCCCACGGCAGTCGATCACGCAGCGCGCCTCGACCCGCTCCCCGTCGGCCAGGTCGATCCCGCGGGCATCGAGCGCGGCTATCGGCCGGTCGCAGTGCACCGTGCCTTCGGGCAGCAAGCGGCGCAGACCGGCATCGAAATCGGCCGAGGCGAGCGAGTGGTACGGCGTCGCCAGGTCGCGCGCGTGACCCGGGAAACGGACGGAATACCCGTCCCACCGGGTCTGATGCAGCTCGCGGAGCAACGCCGTGCCTTCCGCGTCGAGGTCGCTCGCGAACCAGCTCCAGCGATGGTTTCCGCCGAGCGTCGGCCCGGCTTCGACCAGCGCCACGCGCAGGTCCGGCCGGGCGCGGCGGAGCGCCAGCGCGATCAGCCCGCCGGCCAGCCCGCCACCGGCGATCGCGATATCGATGGTGCGCCCGTTCATCGGCGATTGCCCTAAGGCGCAATCCGGCGGCGGGCAACGCTTCCCGTCGGGCCGCGCGCATGGCATCACCCGCGCGATGAGTGGGCTGTTCACCCTGTGGGTGATCCGCGACAACCTCACGCTCAACATGGTCATGCTGTTCTGGCCGCTCGAAGCGATCCCCCAATGGCAGGCAGGGGCGTGAGGAACGGGCAACCTCGTAAAATGTTATTCCTCCCGCAAACAGGGGATTCAGCCAGAATGAGGACTACAGCTTTCGTCGCGGGCCTGACGGCCGCGCTCGCCGCCGTGCCTGCCTTGGCGCAGGACGATCCGGCGCCCGCCGGTCCCCCTGCGATGAGCGACACGGTCTATGACGACACCTGGCTCAGCCTTGGCGTCGGCGTCGGCTATGGCCCCAGCTATGACGGGTCGGACGACTACGCGGTCTTTCCTGCTCCGATCGTGCAGGGACGGGTCGCCGGCATCGGCATCCAGCCGCGCCCTGCGGGCCTTGCGCTGGACCTGATCCCGGACGCCGGCAAGGGCGTCGGTTTCTCTCTCGGTCCGGCTGCGCGGGTCCGCTCCAACCGTGCGAAGCAGATCAAGGACCCGGTGGTGAAAGCCGCTGGCGAGCTCGACACCGCGGTCGAGCTTGGCGTCAACGCCGGGCTCAGCTTCCCGGGCGTCCTGAACCCCTACGATTCGCTGAGCTTCAGTACCGATGCACTGTGGGACGTGGCCGGGGCGCACGGAGGCATGACCGTCAGCCCTTCGGTGACCTACTTCACTCCGCTCAGCCGCGGCATCGCCGCTTCGCTGTCACTGTCCGCCGAGCACGGCGACGGTGATTTCATGCGCTATTACTATTCGGTGACCCCGGCCCAGAGCGCGGCGAGCGGCCTGCCCACGTTCACCGCCGACAGCGGTTGGACAAGGGCGGGGGCGACCCTGCTCACCGCTTACGACTTCGGCGGAAACCTTGCCAACGGCGGCGTCTCGGCGGTGGTGATCGGCGGCTACTCGCGAATGATGGGTGATGCGAAACGCTCCCCCTACACCTCGATCCGCGGCAGCGCCGACCAGTGGTTCACCGCGGTGGGAATCGGCTATACCTTCTGACTTCTCCCGCGCCCCGAAAAGTCCATTGGGTCATCTCCCAGGGTCGAACCGTCGAATAGAGATTGATCCCGGTCAACGAACGGGTTCAAACTCGGTGGCAGAATCGAACCGAATTACGGGAAAGAGGATCCACTGCAATGACCGGACAAGGCGGCGAACATTTCGATGTCCTGATCGTGGGGGCGGGTATCTCGGGCATCGGCTCGGCGTACCACCTGCAGGACCAGTGCCCGTGGGCGAGCTATGCGATCCTCGAGATGAAGGACACGTTCGGCGGGACCTGGGACACGCACAAGTATCCCGGCGTTCGCTCGGACAGCGATCTCTACACCTTCGGCTACCGGTTCAAGCCGTGGGTCGGCGCGCCGATCGCCAGCGCTGATGAAATCCTCAAGTACATGGGCGAGGTGATCGAGGAGAACCACATCGGCGATCACATCCGTTACGGCCATCGCATCATGTCGTGCGCC
This sequence comes from Tsuneonella deserti, assembly GCF_014644315.1. Taxonomy (NCBI): domain Bacteria; kingdom Pseudomonadati; phylum Pseudomonadota; class Alphaproteobacteria; order Sphingomonadales; family Erythrobacteraceae; genus Tsuneonella; species Tsuneonella deserti. The sequence goes on from NZ_BMKL01000001.1 coordinate 619,318, forward strand.
TATTCGCGCGAGACCGACCGCTGGACGGTGAATGCAACCCGGCTGTCCGATAACGCCGAGCAGACCTTCACCTGCAGCTTCCTGTGGATGTGCCAGGGCTACTACGACCACGAAAAGCCCTACATCCCGCCCGAGTGGAGCGAAAAAGGCCTGTCCGACTACAAGGGCACGTTCGTCCACGCCCAGTTGTGGGATCCGAAGACCGAATACGCCGGCAAGCGGGTGCTGGTGATCGGATCGGGCGCAACAGCCGCCACGGTGGTCCCCGCGTTCGCCGAAAAGGCCGCGCACGTGACGATGCTCCAGCGTTCGCCGACCTACTTCTATTGCAGCGAGAACAAGAACGAGCTGGCCGACCGCCTGCGCCAGGTCGGCGTGGACGAGCCGACCATCCACCGCATCGTCCGCCAGCAGATCATGTTCGACCAGGACATGATGACCAAGCGTTGCATGGAAGAACCGGAAGTGGTGTTCGAGGAGCTGAAGGCCCTCATCCGCCAGTACGCGGGCGAGGATTTCGAGTTCGAGCCGCATTTTACCCCGCGCTACCGCGTCTGGCAGCAACGGCTCGCCTTCTGCCCCAACGGCGACATCTTCCAGGCTGCCGCGTCGGGCAAGGTGACGGTGGTGACCGACACCATCGACCGCTTCACCGAAAAGGGCGTGCGGACCTCGTCTGGCGAGGAGATCGAGGCGGACATCATTGTCGCCGCGACCGGCTTCAACCTGTCGGTCATGGGCGGCATCCCGTTCGCCGTCGATGGCGAGCAGGTCGATTGGTCGGAAACGGTCAACTACCGGGGCATGATGTTCACCGGCGTGCCGAACATGACCTGGGTGATGGGTTACTTCCGCGCAAGCTGGACGCTGCGGGTGGACATGATGGGCGACGTCGTCTGCCGCCTGCTAAACCACATGCACGAAACCGGCGCCAAGCGGGTCGAGGTGACCTTCCGCCCCGAGGACGAAGGCATGGAAGTGCTGCCCTGGATCGAGGAGGACAACTTCAACCCTGGTTACCTGATGCGCGGGCTCGGCGCGATGCCGCGCCGCGGCGACAAGGCCGAATGGCGGCACAACCAGGATTACTGGCGCGAGCGCGAGGAATTCCCCAACATCGACGTAGAGGGGCCGGAATTCGTCTACGACGGCAAGCGATCGGAAGCGCGAGCGCGCCGGCCGCTGGAAAACGCCGCCTGATAATGACGGCGAACGGAGCCGCGGCTGGACCCTAGCCGCGGCTCTCGATACGCACCGGCATGGCGGTAAAGCCATGGAGGAACGGGCTCGCCAACCGCGTGGGCTCGCCTTGGGGGACCACCCGCCAACCGCGCGCGACCCACTCCTCGATCAGCGTTGCCAGCTGGACCTCGGCCAGCCGCGCGCCCACGCAGCGGTGGATGCCGTGGCCGAAGCCGACGTGACGGCGCGCGTTGGCCCGGCCCACGTCGAACCGGTCGGCATCGGCGAAAACCTTCTCGTCGCGGTTGGCCGAGATGTACCACATGACGATCTTCTCGCCCGCCGCGATCTTCTGTCCGGCTAATTCCGTATCGCGCGTCGCCGTGCGGCGCATGTGCGTGACCGGCGATTGCCAGCGGACGATTTCCTGCGCCGCGTTGGGGATCAGCGACGCATCGCCATGCAACCGGTCGAGCTCGCCGGGGAAGCGGGCAAAGGCCTCGACCAGCCCGCTCATCGAATTGCGGGTGGTGTCGTTACCGCCGACGATCAATAGCGCGAGGTTGGCGATCCGCTCGATCGGGGTGAGGTGGCCCATCGCCTCGCTGTGCACCATCCGGCTGAGGAGGTCGTCGGAGGCGGGCAGCGCGCGCCGCTCCTCCATCAGCTGGTCGAAGCGGGCAAGCATCCGGCCCATCTCCCCCATGAAGCGCTGGTAGTATTCCTCGCTCTGGGTGTCGGGCGAGACGTTGCTCGCCATGTCGGACCAGGTCTTGATGTCGTGCCGTTCCTCGAAAGGCATGTCGAACAGGATGCACAGCATCCCCATCGTCAGCGGAATCGAGACCTGCTCCACCCAGTCGAACGTCTCGCCGCGCGGCAGCTCGTCGAGCAGGGTTGCGGTGCGGGCGCGCACCTGCTCGGTCAGGCGGACCATGCCGCTGGGATTGAACGCGGGGGAGACGACCCGGCGCTGCTCGGTGTGGCGGGGCGGGTCCATCGCGATGAAATTGGGAAATTCGTGACCGGCCACCCCGTCCTGGATGGTTATGTTGCCCAGCTCCGACGACCAGGTCTGGTGATCGAGTTCGATCGCGGTGACGAGATCGTGGGTCACCGCCGACCAGTAGGCGCCATAGGGGCTCTCGGCCCGCCAGCTAAGCGGCATCTCGGCGCGCATCCGGGCGAACGGCTCGCGCCAGCGGTCCTCGACATAGAGATCGTTGCTGCTGACATCGACCGGGGCTTCGGGACGGCGTTCGAGGGCGGCGGTGGCCATGGGGCGGGTCCTTTCCGGGTGGCGGCTTTACCCGATGCTCTCACAGGTCTAGACGCGTGTCATCCCCGGGGAGCCTGCGCAGGCTGAGAGGGTGGCTTCGCATCCACCGACCCGTCGAACCTGAACCCGTTAGCACGGGCGGAGGGAGGGCCGGTCGATGCGCCCCCAGTCCGTCCAGACAAGGACCGCGCGCACATGGCCGACATCAACTCCAAGCTCGAAATAGGCGTCACCACCGGCCCCATTCGCGGCAGCCGCAAGGTCCATGTCGGCCCGCTCAAGGTCGCGATGCGGGAGATCGATCTCGAACCGTCCAGCGGCGAGCCGCCGGTGCGGGTGTACGACACCTCCGGGCCCTATACCGACCCGACCGCGCAGATCGACATCCGCGCGGGCCTGCCGCAGCTGCGCCGCCAGTGGCAGCTCGCCCGCGGCGATGTCGAGGAATACGCCGCCCGCGCGGTGAAGCCCGAGGACAACGGCCAGCTCGGCCCGGACCGGTCGGGCGGGGTGCCGGCGTTCCCCAATGTCGCGAAGACCGTTCTCCGCGCCAAGCCCGGCGCGAACCTCAGCCAGATGCACTACGCCCGGCGCGGGATCATCACGCCCGAGATGGAATACGTCGCCGAGCGCGAGAACCTGGGCCGCGCGCAGCTAAAGCGCGAGCGCGATGGGCAGGACTGGGGCGCGTCGATCCCCGACTATGTCACCCCCGAGTTCGTCCGCGACGAAGTGGCACGGGGGCGGGCGATCATCCCGTCGAACGTCAACCACCCCGAAGCCGAGCCGATGGCGATCGGGCGCAACTTCCTCGTCAAGATCAATGCCAACATCGGCAACTCCGCCGTCGCGTCGGACGTCGCGAGCGAGGTCGACAAGATGGTCTGGTCGATCCGCTGGGGCGCGGACACCGTGATGGACCTCTCGACGGGCCGCAACATCCACGACACCCGCGAATGGATCATCCGCAACTCGCCCGTCCCCATCGGCACCGTGCCGATCTACCAGGCGCTCGAGAAAGTCGGCGGCATCGCCGAGGACCTCACCTGGGAGATCTTCCGCGACACGCTGATCGAGCAGGCCGAGCAGGGCGTCGATTACTTCACCATCCACGCCGGCGTGCGCCTGCCCTACATCCCGATGACCGCCAAGCGCGTCACCGGCATCGTCAGCCGCGGCGGATCGATCATGGCGAAATGGTGCCTCGCGCATCACAAGGAATCGTTTCTCTACGAACGGTTCGACGAGATCACCGAGATCATGAAGGCCTACGACATCGCCTATTCGCTGGGCGACGGCCTGCGCCCCGGCAGCATCGCCGATGCCAACGACGAGGCGCAGTTCGCCGAGCTCTACACCCTGGGCGAGCTGACGAAGCGCGCCTGGGAACAGGACGTGCAGGTGATGACCGAAGGGCCCGGCCACGTGCCCATGCACAAGATCAAGGAGAACATGGACAAGCAGCTTGCCGCCTGCGGCGAGGCGCCGTTCTACACCCTCGGGCCGCTCGTGACCGACATCGCGCCCGGTTACGACCACATCACCAGCGGCATCGGCGCGGCGATGATCGGGTGGTTCGGCACGGCGATGCTCTGCTACGTCACGCCCAAGGAACACCTCGGCCTGCCCGACCGCGACGACGTGAAGGTGGGCGTCGTCACCTACAAGCTCGCCGCCCACGCCGCCGACCTCGCCAAGGGCCACCCGGCCGCCAAGGTCCGCGACGATGCGCTGAGCCGCGCCCGCTTCGAATTCCGCTGGCGCGACCAGTTCAACCTCAGCCTCGACCCCGACACCGCCGAGCAATACCACGACCAGACCCTGCCGGCGGAAGGCGCCAAGACCGCCCACTTCTGCTCGATGTGCGGGCCCAAGTTCTGCTCGATGAAGATCACCCAGGAAGTGCGCGACTTCGCGGCGAAGCAGAATGCCGAGGTGGGCACATTCGTTGCCGCCGAGGAGGCGGAAGCCGGGATGGCGGAGATGAGCCGGGTCTACAACGAGGGTGGGCGGGAGCTGTACATCGGCGCCGGAAACCGCGAGCACGACTGATGGCGGACCTCTACGCCAAAAAGCTGGAATCCGAACGCAAGACGCTGTGGGCGACCTGCCGGCTGAAGGGGCTGCCGGTGGGCACTCCCGAGCGCAAGCGGATCGCCGAGATCGACCAGCTGATCGCGGAGCACAAGGCGAAGCAGGGGGTGAAGAAGGGGTGAATGTTGGCGTGTGCAGGCGCCAGGATCGCGCACTTCTGCTCGACGTGCGGGTCCGGGCCGCAGTCGCACGAGTGGACTGAGGACAACTTCTGCTCGATGAAGATCACCCAGGAAGTGTGCAACTTTGCGGCCAAGCAAGAGCGCCGGGGGGGGATGTTTCGTCGCGGCCGGGGAGGTGGAAGCTGGGATGGCGGAGATGAGCGAGCGTTTCGTAACGGCAACGATCTATATGGTAGAGCGGAGTAGATAATGCCCAACGTATTCTACTCTTGGCAGAGCGATCAGCCGCGGAAGGTTACGCGTGACGTCATTGAGGCCGCGCTTGCTGCAGCAATAAAGGATCTGAACGCAGACCTCATCGCTGCTGATCGTCCCGACGAGGAAAACTTACAGTTAGACAAGGACACGCAAGGCGTTCCAGGGTCTCCTGACATTACCGAGACAATACTGAAGAAAATCGATCTTGCATCGGCGTTTGTGGCAGACATGACGCCAGTCACAACGATGACTTCAGCCGCTGGCAAGGTCAAACATCTTCCTAACTCTAATGTTCTAATAGAACTTGGCTACGCGAAAAAGGCACTTTCGCCGCTGCGTCTAGTCCAAGTCTGGAACACGGCTCTCACTGGCTGCTGTCCTGAAGACCTTCCATTTGACATGAGAGGGCGGCGGGGCCCAATTGCGTTTGCCTTAGCTCGAGAAGCCGACAGGCCAACGCGTCAGCGCGTAACGGAGCAACTTACCAAGCAACTGGTTGAAGCTCTTAGGCTGATCGTTATCGAAGAGCCCGGCCGCTTACTCCCTGCTGATCGTTGGGCAGACAACGACGCAGAAGACAAATCGATCTGGCCAAACGAGAAAGGCGAGATGCTAATCAACGAGCCTGATCACGGATCAGGCACAAAAAAAGTTTTCCCACCTCCGCGAAGTTTTGTGCGGATCCTGCCTAGCCGATGGTTCGGTTCGGACGATCTAGACAGGCATGATCTTTTGATCGAAATGAATGGCGGGTTTAGCTGGGGTGCAACTTTAGACGGCGTTCTCACGTATCCTGGAAGTGTTCTGTTCGACGATACATCCAAGGTGCATGCAATCACCAAGCGGTTTGAGCGAACAGGTGAGCTCTGGGGGACCAGGACTGATCTTGCTCGAAAATTTGGTGAATACCTTTGTATTAGAGGCGACTCAATTCCGGAAGGTTGGCTCAAGTTCCTTGCGTACGCTCTCCCGCACATGACGAAGGGAGGGGCGGAGTGGCCAATGAAAGTTCGTCTGGGCGTGGTAGGTTTAGGCGGATGTCATTGGCCATCTGATCAAGGACTTGGGCGCCCCCCGCAGCTCTGAAAGAAGAGTATCTTGCCGAATTCACTCTACTGAGCAGAGACGTGGATGAGATTTGGCGAGCAGTGCTCGATGCATGGTGCGGTTATCGCAAGGTGTTCACTATTCCAAATCCTTCCGCTCAACAGCAAGAGGATTGGAAGCGCTTTTTGAGATCGGTGATAGGGGATTCACTGGCTCCGATCGTCGGCGGTTAACTGTATCGCACCCCTGCCGCTCTTTACTCCGACCCCAGCCGTCCGGTCAGCCACAGCCACCACATGCGGAAGTCGGCGGCGAGGCTCCATAGGGGGTAGGTGAAGGTCGCGGGGCGGTTCTTCTCGATCGTGAAGTGCGCGACCCTCAGCCCGTCACCGGCATCGCCAGCAGCCACCAATACCGGCCCGTCACCACCGCGCTGTTCTTCGGCTTCCTCCTGGGGCGCGGCTGAGAATAATTCTACCCGGTCCGCTGGGCTTGGGGTTCGCATCCGGCGAGCGGGACCAGCTTCGCCACCAGCCTGCGCAGCTCCCCCGCCGTCGTATGCCCGGCGACCACCTCGTGATAGCCGATCCCGGCCTTGCGCAGAGCCTCCTTCTTCACCGCGTCGCGCGCGGCGGCGGAAATGCCTAGGTGGTGGCCGTTCCCCTGGTACTCAAGCGCGTGAACCACTCGGGCGTTTTCGTCCATCAGGGCGAAATCGACCCGCTTGGAATTGATCGCGAAATAGGCGTCCTTGTCGGGGCTGGCGAGAAATTCGCCCAGGCTCACCTGCGCCATCACCTGCCAGCCGGGATTGCGCTCGATTACCGCCTTGTCGAGCGCCTTGAAGACCGCGGCCTCGGGCCTGTTGAGTAGCGCGCGCGCTGAGAACGATGCCTTGCTTACGGCTTTAAGCTGATCGGCGGCGAAGTCCGCTGCCTGCACTTCCGGCTCCTTGATCGGCACGAACTTCGCGCCGCGCTTGCCGTTGGCCGCATTGCGCCCGCGCCAGTAAGCGCGCCGCTTTTCGCGGTCGATGCGATTGAGCGTGCCTTCCAGCGCGATGCCGATCACGCCGCCGACGGTCATCACAATCAGCAGCACCAGCGGCTTGTCGAGCAGGGCAAGCAGGTCCGATATCATGGCCGCACTTTCCCACCCAGAAATGAGAAATGGATTAAGGCACTGATATCGTAAGTCTACGAATGGCCCGCAGCCCCGCGCGGTTGTTACGTCCTGGAAGCGGGGCGCATGTCTGGGAGACAGGCCATGAAGACGATGCTCGCGGCGCTGGCCGCTGCTGCCAGCCTGACCACGATCGGCGGCTGCGCCACGACCGACTATTACGACAGCCCCCATGGCTACTACGATCGCGGTTATTACAGCGAGTATGGCCGGTACGATTACGACCGCCCCGATCCGCGCTACGGCGGATATTATGCCGACCGCTACTACCGCAACGATTCCCGCTATCGCCCCTATCGCCTGAACCGGAACGACCGCATCTACCGTGGCCAGGACGGGCGCTATTACTGCCGCCGCGCGGACGGGACGACCGGCCTCATCGTCGGCGGCATCGCGGGCGGGGTGCTGGGCAACATCATCGCGCCGGGGGGCTCCAAGACGCTGGGCACGATCATCGGCGCGGTTGTCGGCGGAGCGGCGGGCGCGGCGATCGACGCGAACAACGTGACCTGCCGCTGAGGGGGCGGGCGGGCTAGCGGACCGCCGCCTCGATCTCCGGTTTCATGTCCGGCGTCACCTTCGCCTCGCGCGGGGCGAGGGCGGCGGTGCCGCGGCTGCCGTTCGCCTCGATATCCGCGATCAGCGCCTTCATCTCGGCGATCTCGCGCACCTGGGCCTCGATGATTCCGTCGGCCAGCTTGCGCACGCGGGGGTCGGTGATGGTCGCCTTGCGCGCGTTGTTGATCGCGATCGAGTGGTGCGGGATCATCGATTTCATGAACGCCGTGTCGCCGATCAGCGCCTGGCTGCGGTTGATCGCGAGCAGCGCAACCGCTCCGACGAGCGCGCCCACCAGCACGATCACCTTGGTCGTCTTCCCGCGGTACATCGGCCACATGAAGGCGAGCATCACCGCGGTCATCACGCAGCCCATCACCAGCGAGGCCATCAGCCGGTTGAGGCTGAACACCGCGTGGTCCCATTCGTAGACCAGCTGGTACATCAGCGGGAACATGATCGCGGTCGAAGTGGCGATCATGGCCGCGAACTTGCCCCAGCCCATCATCGGCTTGCCGTGTTGCTGCATCGTGTGCTTCTCCTGCTTTTACAGGGGACATACGCGCAGGTCGCGGCTTGGGGTTCAGATCGGGGCTTTCCTACTCCGGCCAAATCGGGATTACTGGCGCGGTGAGATGCCCGCTTCCCGCCCCTTCCGATCATTCCTGCCGCAAGGCTTGCAGGGCGTTTGCGGGCTCCGCCTTTTTCTACTCCAGGACAGTGGTCCATGCGGTCCATGGGTCCAACAAATGCGGCGCGGCGGCTTTGCGCAAAACACGCGACTCGCGCGGCCGTTCGTGCGAGGCTCGCGCCTCCCGCAACCTCGTTCCGGAGTGCGCATGACTGATCAGGCCAAGCCCGCCTACCGCGTGCCGATGGTGGAACGCACCGGCATGCGCCGGCTGGAGGAAAGCCGCGGACATTCGAAGCTGCTCATGCCGCTGGAGGGCAACGCGAACCACGTCGATGTCATGTACCTCGGCGCGTTCTGCATCCTGGCCGAAGCGGCGGCGGCGGGGCCGGGAATTTCCATCCTCGATACCGCGCGCTACTTCCCCATCGTGAAGGACATCGCGGTCGATTTCCACCGCATGGCCGCGAGCGACGTGACCGGTGAGTTTACTCTATCGGAGGAACAGATCGCCGGCCTCCTCGCCGATCTGGAGCGCAAGGGAAGCGCGGGCTACACCGCCGAGGTGCCGATGCACGACGCCGACGGCACGCTCGTCGCCACCGGGCGGGTGACGATCAAGCTATTGAGCCACGACTGGGGCGGTTAGTGCTGCACCACGATGTTGTCGATCCCGCCGAACGTGCGCCCCTCCGAAGGCTTGGCGACGAACAGCAGTCGGTACATGTCGGCGGTCTTGCACTTGGGGTCGACAACTATCGGGAAGCCGACCGACTGCCGGCGGACCGAGGTGGCGTAGCCGTCGTGATACATCACGTGCTCTGAAAGGAGCTGGTAGTAGTTGGCGGCGGTCTGGCGATAGCAGCCCAGGCGGATCGTCAGCGGGGCGTAATCGGGCGCGGCGGTGAGGTTGATCCGCAGATACCTCGCGGCGCTGACGCTGAAGTCCCATTTGAAGACGTAGGCCGGTGGCTGCGGGTTCCAGAAGATCTGCCGGTCGCGGCTCCATTCGCTGCCCCAGCCGCTCATGTCCTGGACCGAAAGCCCCAACTCGGGCCGCTCGCCCCAGTCTTCCGCCTCGAACACCCAGTCGGTCAGCGGCGCGAGAGCGAGGCGGAGGACCTGGTCGGCCGGTATCGATTCCGCCGGGGCAAGGACCGGCGACCGGGAGATGGTCGGGGATATCGCCGGCTGCACGCGGAGGGGCGCCTCCCGAAGTACCTGATCGGCCGGCGGGGCCGGAGCGACGGAGGCCGCGACGGGCAGGGTGGAAAGTGCGATTCCTATCCCCGCCGCGGCTCCGGTAACGAAAATGGCATGGCCGCGCTCCGCTGTTGACGTGCATCGCCAGTGTCACGGGCGGGCTATCCCGGGCTATTCGTAATCCTCCCGATCGCTCGGGGCGGGAAGGGTATGTCGGTCAGGGTTCGCCGCTGGGGGAGTTGGCGTTTTCCTGGCCCTCGACCTCCTGCTCGCCGAGCCGGCCGTGACCGTGATAGGCCGCGTTGCTTTGCCCGCCGTGAAAGCCCTTCCCGTTGTCCTTCGGCCCGATCGGTCCGCCGCCGCCCGCACCGCGGGTATCGATCGGGATGCCGGTGCCGCCGGGATCGCCCTTGTGTCTGTCGTCGACCATGCCCTGGGTCGGGTGCTTGTCGGCCATTTTTCAATCTCCGTTGCGTGTTTCTTCAACGGAGGCGGCGGGGCAAGCGTTCCGGCGCGCCTAGCCACGCGCCAGGCTGACCAGCACCCGGTCAAGCGACTGGAGGAAGCGCGAACGGTCGGCTTTGGCGAAGGGGGGCGGTCCCCCGCCAGGTCCGTCGAACCCGGCGCGCAGGTCCGCCATGATGGCCCGGGTCGCGATCGCGGTCCCGATGCTGCCGGCGTCGAACGGGCGGCCGTTGTGGGCGAGTACTTGCGCTCCGGCCTTGAGGCAGCGTTCGGCCAGCAGGATGTCGCCGGTGATCACCACCGTGCGGGGGTTGGCCAATGCGGCGATCCAGTCGTCCGCGGCGTCGAACGCGTCGCCAACCAGCACGCGGGCGACGAGCGGGTGATCGGGCACCCGGAAGAGCGAGTTGCTGACCACCTTTACCGCCGCCCCGTGACGCAGCGCCACGCGGTACACCTCTTCCTTGACCGGGCAGGCATCCGCATCGACGAGGATGGTGACGTAAGGCCGATCGTCGTTCATAGGCGCCGGCCTAGCGCCTCAGCGCGGACCTCGCCAACCGCAAACGGCCGCGCTGTCCGGAACCTTCACGCTTACCCCGCGTGAATGACGCAAGAAGATCGAAGGATTGCCAATGCTCGAACATGTTCCCTCCTTTCTAGGCCGTGCGCTCAAGAGCGTGCGCGCCGGGCACGGCAAGCTGGCGGCCGCCCGGCTGGCGAGCGAGGAGACCCTCGGGGCAGGCGGATTCGTCCTGACCAGCGTAGCCTTCCAGGACGGCGAGGAACTCGACCCGACCTTCACCGCCGACGAGGAAGACGCCTGCGCCCCGCCGCTCGCGTGGACCGCGCCGCCGGCGGGAACGAAAGGCCTGGCGCTGATCGTCGAGGACCCGGACGCGCCGAGCCCGCAGCCCCTGGTCCATCTGCTCGGTTGGGGTTTTCCCGTGGGTGCCGGCGCGCTGTTCGAGGGGGACGATCCACCGATGGTTGGACTGAACTCCTACAGCCAGGCCGGCTGGCTGCCACCTGATCCGCCGAGCGGACACGGCAAGCACGATTACGTTTTCCAGCTATTCGCGCTCGATGCTCCGGTTCCGCTCCAGCCGGGCGCAGGACGTGAGGCTTTGATCGATGCGATCGAAGGTCATGTCATCGGCGTTGCGCTGCTCACGGGGACCTACGAACGCGAATAGAGGCGGTTGAGGGAGCGGCGGCCGATTGCCGCTCGGAAGTGCCAGATTTCGCCGGATTTTTCGGAACGGGCGGCGGCTTGGCGGGTTGGGCGGACAGTCGCAATTTTCCTGGCAACCACTCAAGGACAGTCGCCATGAAACACCGCTTTCTTCTTGCTGCCGCTGCAACCTTCGCGCTCGCCGCTTGTGGAGGTGCGGACGACAATTCAGCCGACGCCACGGCAACAGATACGGCAATGACTGATAACGCGACCGTGAATCCCGCCCCCACTGGGGACGCGATGATGCCGACGAACGCGCAGGGCTTCGTCGATCAGGCTTCAGCCAGCGACATGTACGAGATCGAAGCCGGCAAGCTGGCCCAGCAGACGGGCAAGAGCCAGGCCGTGAAGGATTTCGGTGCGATGATGGTGAAGGACCACACAAAGTCCTCGGCCGATCTTAAAGCGGCTGCCGGCAAGGCCGACGGGGTCACGGTCGCTCCGAAGCTGACCGCCAAGCAGCAGTCCGGTCTCGACGCATTGAAGAGCGCCGGCGACAACTTCGACGCGACGTACAAGCAGCAGCAGGTAGCGGCGCACGAGCAGGCGCTTTCGATGCTCCAGGGCTATGCCCAGGGCGGCGACAACGGGGCGCTCAAGGAGTTCGCTGCGAAGACTGCGCCGGTGGTCGAAGGTCACCTGGCACAGGCCCGCAAGCTCCCCTGACGAACTTGCTCGCCGGGCTGCTCCGCGAAGGGCGGCCCGGCGACGTTTCGCTGGCCCGACTTGTTTGCACGACCTTGCGATTCGCTATTCCCGGCGACCCGTGCTAGTGCACTCCTGCTGACGTCGAAATTTGCGACGGACTTCGACTTTTGACGACCGCTTGCGCTTTCCCTGGATTGCCCCGCGTACCCAGACGACGACTTCCTTTCTTTTGACGACCTGACGCACGACCCCTTCGCACGCTGCGAAGGGCGCTATCGTTTCTTGAAAGGAAACACGCATGACCAAGACCGGAACCGTCAAGTTCTTCAACACCGACAAGGGCTACGGCTTCATCCAGCCCGACGACGGCTCGGGCGACAGCTTCGTCCACATCTCGGCCGTCCAGGCCGCCGGCATGCACTCGCTCGATAAGGACCAGCGCCTTAGCTACGAGATCGAGCAGGGCCGTAACGGCAAGGAGAGCGCGGTCAACCTGACTTCGGCCGACTGAGTTCTTCAATGAAAAACACCCCTCCCGCCCGTGCGGGAGGGGACCCTTCGGCCTCGCGGAGCTTTAACATGAGCCAGACCTTCGATTTCTACGACGCCCGCGCCAACGAAGCTGCTGCCGAGGCTGATGCGGCCACGCTCGACAATGTGCGCGAACGCAATCTGCGCGCGGCCAAGACGTGGCGTGCCCTGGCAGACCAGGCCCAAAAGGTCATGACCGATCGCCTGCGCACCGAGCGCGATCGTGCCGACCGTCGCGCTGCCGAGGAAGCCTGAACGGCTACCTGCTCGCCAGTTCGAACTCCACGTCGATCGTACGTGCGTCGCCCGCTGATGAGGGCGACGGGGCGAACGCATCTTGCGGTTGTGGCGTCTGCGGCTGCGGCTGCGAGGCCGGAACGATAGCTGGGTCGGCAGGCACCACATCGGCCGCATACGACCAGCCGGGCTCCGCCTGGGGCTCTTCGAGACTCGGCTCCGGAGGAGGCGCCCACTGGGCTTGTCGCCAACCAAACCGGCGCTGCGCGTAAATCCCTCGCATCGACAGCTCTCCGACTTCCACGATGCCCTCGGGCGTCCGCATCGCATAGTGGTCGGGCAAAGAGACTTGCTCGCTCAGTTCGCTGCCCGCTGCGCCGAACTGGATCGCGGGACGGACAATTTCCTCCATTCCGATGCCGGCGTGCTGGATCGGACGGGTGTTGATGGTAGCGCCGCTGACGACGCCGGCAATCGAGGCGAGCGCACAAGCGCCGAGAAACAAGGGCGTTGCCTGCATGGCCTCCGCTCCATTATTGCAACTGGTGTATGACCCACCAATGCACCCATTCCCGGCACGTTCCCGGCGCGAACGGGCCAGTGCGTAGAACGCCATTACTCACATATGCTGCGCGGCTGGCTTTGCTCGCCACGGGTTTGACCTTGGGCGCTTGCGGATCGACCCACGAGGCTGGCGGCGAAGGCCCGACTGGCTCTTCATCGCAGGCGGCGCCGGCAAGCTCGCAAGGCGTCCCCGGCGATACGAGCGACTTCCAGCCCTACGAGGGAATTCGCGCGAACGAGACGGTCCAGTTCACCGGCACCGAACCTTTCTGGGGTGGGCGCGTGACAGGCAACAACCTGACATATTCCACTCCGGAAAATCCGGATGGAGAGCCGGTCACGGTCGAGAGGTTTGCCGGTCGGGGCGGTGTATCGTGGAGCGGAAGCCTGCAAGGCCAGCCGTTTCGCATGGCGGTCACGGAGGGGCAGTGCTCCGATGGAATGAGCGACCGGGTGTATCCGTTCACGGTCACGCTCGAAGTGTCGGGCGAGCAGCGCCAGGGTTGCGCGTGGACCGATCGGCGCAGCTTCACCCCGCCATCCGGCGGGACTTAATCCGTTTCGACGCCCATCCACTCGGGCAAGAGCGCGGCATCGATGCTCTCGGTCCGCAGGTGATCGACCGCCAGGCCAAGCTCGGGATAGACGGCCTTGCGGCGTTGTTCGTCGGAATGGTCGAGCGGGACCACGATCAGCCGCCGGTTCACTTTCTGGCGCCAGTTCATCCGCGCGGTGTTCTCCTGGCCGACATAGCAACCCTTGGTGAAGCTGACGCCGTTCAGTTCGGCCGCATTGGTTTCCAGCCACAGTACGTCGCCCAGCTCTGCGCGACCCTCGGGCACGCCCAGCGAGAGACGGTGGGCGTGCCATGCCTTGTCGGCAGGCTCATCATCCGACGATGCCGGGGCGAGCCAGCGTTCACCCAGTGATGCAAGGCGCGGATCGCTCGCACCGCCGTCACCCGTGTGGGGCGCCCAATGTACGGTTACCGTATCGTCACGCTCGATGCGAAGCTGGCGGCGCAGGCGGTAGAGCGATAGCCGCCGAACCAGCTCGTCAGCGGTGGCGGCTTCGCAATCGAGCAGCAGCTCTCCCGGCGCACCGGGCCAGACGATCAGGTCGAACAGGGTCTTTCCCTGCGGGGTCAACAGACCCGCATAGACCGGCAACGGGCCGGTCACGTCGTTGGTCAGGAGCCCTTGAAGAAAGGCCCCTGCATCTTCGCCTGGGGCTTGCGGTGCGACACGGACGACGGCGCGTTCGAACAGGCGGGTAGCAGGCATGGGTGACAGATAGGAGCGGCCTCGCATAAGGGAAAGCCATGGCCGAATCCCTCACCATCCGCCGCCCCGACGACTGGCACGTCCACCTTCGCGACGGGGACATGCTGCGCGGCGTCGCGCCGTGGACCGCGCGCCAGTTCGGACGGGCGATCGTCATGCCGAACCTCACTCCGCCGGTGACAACCACGGCGATGGCGCGCGCTTATCGCGAGCGCATCCTGGCGGCTCTTCCGGCCGATGCGGATTTCGAACCGCTGATGACAGCCTATCTCACCGACGATAGCGATCCTGCCGATCTCGCGGCAGGAAAGAACGAAGGCGTGCTCGTTGCGGCGAAGCTTTATCCTGCCAATGCGACCACCAATTCCGCCCACGGAGTGAGCGACATCGCCAGGCTCGATCCGGTTTTCGCCGCGATGGAGGAATCCGGCCTCGTGCTGTGCGTCCATGGCGAGGTGACCGATCCGGAAATCGACATCTTCGATCGGGAGGCGGTTTTCATCGAACGCCACCTGGAGCGGATCGTGCGCCGGTTTCCGCGGCTGAGGGTGGTGCTCGAGCATGTGACGACCGAAGAAGGGGTCGCCTTCGTCCAGGGATCGGGCAACAACGTGGCGGGCACCATCACGCCGCAACACCTTCACCTCAACCGCAACGCCATGCTGGTCGGCGGCATGCGCCCGCACGCCTACTGTCTGCCCGTGGCCAAGCGCGAGAAGCATCGCCTCGCGCTGCGCAAGGCTGCCACTTCCGGCTCGGGCGAGTTTTTCCTCGGCACAGACAGCGCGCCGCACGCGCGCGGCGACAAGGAATCCGCCTGCGGATGCGCCGGCATCTTCAATGCGCCGTTCGCGCTGGAGAGCTATCTGCAAGTGTTCGAGGACGAGGACGCGCTCGGGAATTTCGAAAGCTTCGCCTCGCTCGACGGCGCGGCGTTCTACGGCCTAACGGCCAACGAGAGTTCGGTCACTTTGGTGCGCGAGGATCACGTTGTGCCCGAGGTGATCGACGCTTGCGGCACGCCGGTGGTGCCGTTTCACGCGGGCGAGACGCTCAGGTGGCGATTGGCGTCCGGCTAGCACGCAAGTCCCACACGAAGACCGCGATCGCGATCCAGATGGCGACGAACGCGGCCAGTTGTACCGGCAGCAGCGGCTTGTGGAAAACGGTGAGGCCCAGCACGAAGACGATCGTGGGCGAGAGGAACTGGACGAAGCCGAGCGTCGAATAGGCCATCCGCCGCGCCGCGACCGCGAACAGCCATAACGGGATGGCCGTCAGTGCGCCCCCCAAGACAATCAGCAGGCTGAGCGACCATTCGTGGCCGAACGAGGCGCCTGCGGGCGTGCTTGCGAACCACGCGACGGTGCCGAAGGCCGGAAGCAGCAGGATCAGCGACTCGATCGTCAACCCGGGCAGGGCGCCGACCGGCACCCGCTTGCGCAGGAGGCCGTAGGCGCCGAAGCTCAGGGCAAGCGTCACGCTGATCCACAAGGTGGTAAGCGCGCCTCCGAGCAGCAACGCGATCCCGGCGCCGGCGATTGCGACTGCCGCCCACCCGCGCGCGGTCAGCTTCTCGCCCAGCAGGAGGGTGCCGAGCAACACGTTGATGAGCGGGTTGATGTAGTATCCAAGACTTGCCGCGAACACTTCGCCGGTCTGGATCGCCCAGATGTACACCAGCCAGTTGATCCCGATCAGGGCGGCGCTGGCAGTGAGAGTGGCGAGTACCCGCGGCGATCCCAGGGCAGCGCGTATCTCGGGCCATTGTCGCCGCAACGAGACGATGACGAGGCACAGTGGCAGGGTCCAGATGATCCGCCAGGCGACGAACTCGAACGGCGGCACCGCACTCACGAATATGAGGTAGAGCGGGAGGAAACCCCAGATCAGGTACGCTCCAAGGGCAGCGGGGAGGCCTGACCGGGCAGGGGAGGACGCATCGTTCATGTTGCCGCGGCCTCTAGGCCTGCGGCCCCTCGCTCACAAGCGGCGCTTTCCCAACGGAAATCCTGGCCGGACCGCGCTTCGAAAAAACTTTGAACCTGAAAGCTCGGTTGCTGCCTGTTCAGGTAGAGGGTTCTATTCCTGAACAGGCAAACGGGGTGACACTCACGCTCCTGGTCGCGAGAGAATGAAAGGATAACCCGATGAAGAACACCGTATTCACGCGCGCCGCGCTGCTGATGGCCGTCCCCGGCCTCGCGCTCGCCGCTCCCGCCATGGCTGCCCCTGCTCCGCATAGCGCGGCCTACGCACACAGCGCGGTGTGGGGCGATATGGCCGTTAACCACGGCCGCGACCGTCATCGCCGTTACGAGCGCTCTGCAAACCGTTATTACGGCGGCGGCAATTATCAGCAGAGTTACTACGGCGAGCCGGTTTACGCGAACACCCGCGTGTGGCGGGGCGACAACGGCCAGTATTACTGCAAGCGCTCCAACGGGACGACCGGCCTGTTGATCGGCGGCGCGGGCGGAGCCCTGCTGGGCCGCGAGATCGCCGGCCGCAACGGCGACCGGACGCTCGGTGCGATCCTGGGCGCGGCGGGCGGCGCTCTGCTCGGCCGCGCAATCGACAAGAGCAGCACCCGCTGCCGCTGATGGCTTAGCGCAAAAGCAAGCTTCGCGGCCGTGCCCACCCACTGCCGCGCAAGCGCGAACCCCCTGGGGATCGCGGAAGGCGTCTCCTGCTTCGGCAGGGGGCGCCTTCTTCCGTGAGTAAAGGTATTGCGCTAGGCCAGGGTGCATGGTTCGCGTTGCTTCCACCGTTCTGTTGCTGGCGGCCATGCTTGCCGGATGCGGCAAAGAAACCGCTCCTGCTGCGATCGAGCCGCAGGACCCCGCGATCGCCCAGGCGCTGGGCGATCCGCTGATGACCGACCCGGACCTTTCCACCCGCAACGAGGGCGCGGCGGCGCTCACCGTCGTCACCGACGGTGGGCTGCCCGTGGTGCCTACCTCGGCAGATGCGGTCGCCGCCGCCCGCGCGGAAGCTGCCGTATTGATCGGTAGTGCGGATAAGCATGGCGAAATCCCACGGCCCTCGGGCAAGGTCGAACCACTCCCGCCCGGACACACGCCCGGCGATCATCTGGCGCTGCTCGAGGACAAGACCGCGTGCAGGGCCCGCCTCGACGGATCGACGATCTGGGCGGCGCGCCTGCCGGCTGCGCTGCCTGTCTATCCGCGCGGGGCGACGATCGCCGCGACCGGGGGCGAGGGGAACGGTTGCCGCGTCGTCGCGGTCGTCTTCACCACTCCCGTACCGGGGGAGGAGGTTCTGGCCTTCTACTGGCAACGGGCGAAGGCGGCGGGATTTAAACCGGAGCGCCGGGTCGCCGGGGACAGCGCAGTCCTGCAGGGCAATCGGGCGGGCGCGGCGTTCGACTTGCGGCTCAGTGAAACCGCCGGTGAAACGAGGGTCGAGCTGGCGACGGTGACGGGCTAGGCTTTGCGCGTCTCTTCGCGCAAGCCCACGCCGATGCTCGCGCGCGGCTGATCCATCTCGGTGCTTGCGACCGGATAGGCGCAGTAGTCCGCGGCGTAGAACGCAGCCGGCCGGTGATTGCCTGACAAGCCTGTACCGCCGAACGGCGCCTTGCTGCTGGCGCCGTTGGTGGGCCGGTTCCAGTTGATGATGCCTGCACGCACGTTCGCCCAGAAGCGATTGTAGTCCTGCGGGCTTCCTCCGACGAGCGAAGCGGACAGGCCGAAGCGGGTATTGTTCGCTTCCGCGATGGCCGCATCGAAATCGTCGACCTTGATGACCTGAAGCAGCGGGCCGAACAGCTCGACGTCGGGGCGCTCCTTCATCGCCGTGACATCGATGATCGCGGGACTGACGAACGGCAGGTCTTCGCTCGGCCGGAGCATGTGCTTGATCGGGCGCCCCCCGTTTGAGAGGAAATAGAAGAAGCTTTCGGAAAGCTGGTCGGCGGACTGGTTGTCGATCACCGGCCCCATGAAGGGGGCCGGGTCGGCGAATGGCTGGTCGAACACGATCCGGTCGGCGAGGCGTTTTACCTCTCCGACAAGCGCGTCGTACATGCTCGCCTTCACGATCAGCCGCCGCGCGGCGGTGCAGCGTTGGCCGGCACTGGTGAAGGCGCTCTGGATCACCAACGCGGCGGCATCGGCGACCTTGGGAGTATCGACCACCACGATGGGGTTGTTGCCGCCCATCTCCAGGGCGACGATCTTGCCCGGGTTGGTCGCCAGCTTCCGGTTGATGGCGATTCCGGCCTGGACGCTGCCGGTGAACAACACCCCGTCGATGTCGCGGTGGGCCACGAGCGCCTGTCCCTCTGCCGCCGCGCCGACCAGCAGTTGGACGACGTCCGCCGCGAAGCCCGCGCGATGGAAGCATCCCACCAGGAATTCTCCAACCGCGGGCGTCTTCTCGCTCGGTTTGAAGATGATCACGTTGCCGGCAATCAACGCCGGGACGATGTGGCCGTTGGGCAGGTGCGCAGGAAAGTTGTACGGCCCCAGCACCGCCATGACCCCGTGCGGCTTGTGGCGGACGGCGCTGTTCCCCTGAAGCCCTCCGTCGAGCTTCTTCTGGCCGGTTCTCTCGGCATATGCGCTGACGGAGATATCGACCTTGGCGATGACCGATTCGACCTCGGTCCGTGCTTCCCACAGCGGCTTGCCGGTCTCGCGCGATATCAGTTCGGCGAACTGATCCTGCACCTTGCGCACTTCGTTCGCGAAACGGCGGCAGAGTTCGATGCGGGTGGCGAGAGGAAGCGCGGCCCATGCGGGCCAGGCCCGGCGCGCGCGGTCGACAGCCTGGTCGACGTCGCTGATCTCTCCGCGCCACAAGGCGGCACCGGTCGCAGGCTCGTGGGAAATGATTTCGTTAGTGGCCACGCGGCATCCGTAAACGGGCGACGAGGGCTGCGCAAAGTAAGTTTGGGCTTAATGCGAGCAAAAACAACCGCCGATGGCCGCAGCGTCGCCAGCCATGCGCCCGTTAGTCCTGGTATGGACCGGAGCCGGCTGGCGGCGGGGCAGGGCCAAGCCGCACCCCGAGGTTCCGGATGCGGCCGATCGTATCGAACAGCGGTTGCCAGTCGTCGCGGTCGGCGATCGAGGACCATAGCCGCTCGACTTCCTCGATCACCAGCGAAGGCGGAACGTCGTCAACCGACAGCGCCTCCGCCGCGGGTTCGTATCCCGACATGGCCTCCGCAAGGTCGCCGTCAGCCGCTTGCCCGAAGCGATGCTGGCGGAAGAACGCGTCGGGCGACATACCGGTTTCGCGCATTGCCGCTTCCGAGGCCGCGACCAAGGCGCCATCGCGCTCTTCCCCGCGGCTTTCGAGCCCAAGCCGCCACAGCCACCGGCGCCTGACGCTGGCCATGTACAGCGGTCCGAACCGCTCCAGCGCGAAACGCAGCGGTTCAGCCTCGGCAACCATGCGCAGGGCAATCGCCAGTTGGCCGCAGTTCCAGTAAAGCGCCTCCGGCTGCCGGCCGAAAGCGTATAGACCGCTCTGGTCAAAGTAAGCGGCCGTGAAGCCGGGATCCCACCGCGGCAGCCAGCGCCAGGGGCCGTAGTCGAAACTTTCGCCCGAGATGTTCATGTTGTCGGTGTTGAGCACCCCGTGCACGAACCCTGCGACCATCCAGCTTGCGGCAAGATCGGCCAGGCGCTCGATTACCTGGTGCAGCAGGATCACCGCCGGCTCGTCGCGGCCGGGCGCATCGGCGGGAGGAAGCGGACCGGGGAAAATCCGCAGGCTGTATTCCACCAGCTCTGCCATGTGCTCCCTCTGCTCGAGGACGGCGAGGCGCTGGAAGGTGCCGATCCGCACGTGACCCCGGCTCAGGCGCACCAGCACGGCGGAGCGGGTCGGAGAGGGCTCGTCGCCGCGCCACAGCTGTTCGCCGGTTTCGACGATCGAAAATGTCTTGCTCGTATCGACCCCGAGCGCCTCGAGCATCTCGGTGGCCAGCAACTCGCGCACGGCGCCCTTCAGGGTCAGCCGCCCATCGGCGGTTCGGCTATACGGCGTCTGGCCCGAACCTTTGGTGCCCAGTTCCAGCAGGCGTCCGTCGGCATCGCGCAACTGCGCGAAAGTGAACCCGCGTCCGTCACCGATATCGGGATTGTACACCCGGAACTGGTGGCCGTGATAACGCAACGCCAGCGGGTGCGGCAGGGTGTGGGGCAACGGATCAAACCGCCCGAAATGCCGCACCCATGCTTCATCGGACAATCCTGCAAGCCCGACGGCTGCGGCCCAGCGGTCGTTGCGCCAGCGAAGCTCGGTCCTGGGGAAATCCGCGGGCACGACCGGATCGGCAATCCAGCCGGCCAGGTCGAGCAACGGCGCCTCTGGGCGATATTCGCCTTGCCGGGTACCGTCCGGAGCAGGTTGCGGATCGCTTCGCATCGGGCAATAGTGGGAGTGTGGAAGCGGCCATGCAAGCGCCGGGTCCGATTGCTCGAGCCCAGGAATGACAGGCGTGCCGATAGACAGTTCCGATCCTGCCAAATCCGAGACGGGCTTTGCCGAGCCTGGTGGGGACAAGGGATGGTCCGACCGTTACTGGCAGTCGGCCGACGGCCTGAGGTTGCATTTCCGCGACTATCCGGGGCGCGCGGACCGGCCCCCGGTGATCGCGCTACACGGATTGACCCGTAACTCCCGCGATGCTGCCCAGCTCGCTGAGCGGCTTGCAGGGGGATGGCGGGTACTGGCTCCCGAAATGCGCGGACGCGGGATGTCCGACTATGCGCAGGACAGCGCCAGCTACAATCCGCTGCAGTACGTCGCCGATCTCAAGGAGTTGCTGGGGCAGGAGGGAATTTCCCGGTTCGTCGCCGTTGGCACATCGCTGGGCGGGCTGATGACGATGTTGCTCGCGCTCGAAGATCCATCGCGTATCGCGGCGGCCGTCCTGGTGGACGTGGGACCGGTGCTGGACGAGGCGGGAATAGCCCAGATTCGCGAATACGTCGGCCAGGGCGGCAGCTTCCCGACCTGGGTCCATGCCGCACGGGCCCTTCAGGAACTGCACGCGGCAGCCCACCCGGGGTTCGAGCTAGAGGACTGGCTGGCCATGGCGAAGCGGCTGATGGTGCTGGGCGCCAACGGCCGCGTCGCCTACGATTACGACATGAGCATCGCCGAGCCT
Source organism: Tsuneonella deserti (assembly GCF_014644315.1). Classification (NCBI taxonomy): domain Bacteria; kingdom Pseudomonadati; phylum Pseudomonadota; class Alphaproteobacteria; order Sphingomonadales; family Erythrobacteraceae; genus Tsuneonella; species Tsuneonella deserti. Next base: position 640,986 of record NZ_BMKL01000001.1, read on the forward strand.
TTCAGCTCGGCCGCGGCCCCTCCATCGGTGGACCTGTGGCCGGCATTCGAGGCGTTGGCCGGCCGACCAGTGCTGCTGCTGCGGGGCGAAACCTCCTCCATCCTGTCGCGCGAGACTGCCGACGAAATGAAGCGGCGGATGCCTGGCCTGGAGGTCGTGACCGTTCCCGGCACCGGTCACGCGCCCACGCTCGCCGAACCTGAATCCCTTGCTGCCATCGACAGCTTGCTCACGCAGGTGGCATGAGCGCCGGGAAGAGCGCGGGGGCGCGCATCCTGCATCTTCATTCCACCTTCGCCGCCGGCGGCAAGGAGCGCCGCGCGGTCCGGCTGATGAACGCTTTCGGTCCCGCCATTTCCCATTCAATCGTTTCGGGCATCCCGGGCGAGACCGGGGCCGCGAGCGAGTTGTCCGCTGCGCTGAAGGTCGATTGGCCCGCCGGGTTTCCACCGCTGACGGGGCTGCCGACACCGCGCCGCCTCCAACGCCTCGCGCAGGCGATGCGGGGGTACGATCTAGTGCTGACCTACAATTGGGGCGCGATGGATGCGGTACTGTCTCACACGCTCTTCGCAGACGTGTTTTCCCTGCCGCCGCTGGTCCATCACGAAGACGGCTTCAACGCCGACGAGCAAGCCGGGTTGAAGGCGCGGCGCAACTGGTACCGGCGTATCGCGCTCGGCCGGGCGCGGGCATTGGTCGTGCCTTCGAAAACGCTCGAGCAGATCGCGCTCTCCGTATGGGCGCAACCCGCCGGCCGCGTGAAATACGTCCCCAACGGGATCGATACCGCTGCCTTCGCCAAGGCGCCCCGCGCGGACGCCTTGCCCGGCATCATCAAGCACCCCGGTGAATTGTGGGTGGGCACGCTGGCGGGCATGCGGCCGGTCAAGAACCTCACCGCCCTGGTGCGGGCATTCGCGCCGCTGCCGCCGCAATGGCAACTCGTCGTAGTGGGCGAAGGACCTGAAAAGGACGCGATACGCGCCGAGGCGGAGCGGCTTGGGATCGAGGACCGGGTGCACCTACCGGGGTTCGCCCGCGATCCGGCGCGTTACATCGGACTGTTCGATATTTTCGCGCTGTCGTCGCGCAGCGAACAGTTCCCGATTTCGTTGGTGGAGGCGATGGCCGCCGGCAAGGCCATCGCCGCGCCGGCCGTGGGGGACATTCCCGTCATGGTTGCCGAGGAAAACCGCGCTCTTATATCCAAGGCGGGCGACGAGAAGGCGCTTTCGGGGGCGTTGTCCACACTCGCCGCCGACCGCGATCTTCGCGCCCGCCTGGGGAGAGCGAACCGCGCGCGTGCGCGTGCCTGCTACGATGAAAAGCCGATGATCGAAGCCTACCGCAGGCTCTACGCCAGCGCGATGGGCCGCGAGACCCTGACATGACGGGGTTCGCGCTTCACATCGTGTTCACCGACCGGACATCACTCCGGTTTCCAAGTTGAATTGACGGGCCCATCGGGTAAAGACGCGCCGACCGCATGGCGGCGCTAAACCTGGCTCCAGAAACGAGAAGCATCACCGCTTGGCTCTCCCACCCGCACGCTCGCCCGAATCCGAAGACAAGCGCGCCCGCGCCCAGGCCGCGCAGGAGGATGTCCTGCTGCGCGAGGTGGACGATGCCGTGCGCCAGGACCAGTATGCCCAGGCCGCGCGCCGTTATGGTCGCCCGCTCATCATCATTCTGGTCGTCGGCCTCGCGCTATTTGCCGCGTACCTGTTCTGGAACAACCGGCAGGAAGCCGCGAAGGAGCGCGATTCCGAGGCACTCGTCTCTGCGATGGACCAGGTGGAACGCGGCAACCTTGCCAGCGGATCGTCCGCGCTTGATCCCCTGATCGCCGATGGCACCGACGGGGCTCAGGTGGCTGCGCAGATGCTCAAGGCCGGCATAGCGATGGAACAGTCGCGTCCCGACGAGGCGGCAAAGCTCTACGATGCCGTCGCCACCAATGGCGACGCCCCGCAGGCGCTTCGCGACCTGGCGACGATTCGCGCCGTCACCAGCCGCTATGACAAGCTGGCGCCGGGCGACGTGATCTCCCGCCTGAAGCCGCTGGCCGTGCCCGGCTCCGCCTGGTTCGCCCCGGCCGGCGAGATCGTCGCGATGGCCTACCTCGACCAGGGCAAGAATGCGGAGGCGGGCGCGTTGTTTGCCGCCATCGCGAAAGACAAGAACACCCCCGGTTCGCTGAAGTCGCGCAGCCGCCAGATGGCAGGGCTGCTCGGCGTGGACGCCATCGACGATGTCGACACGGTGCTCAAAGAGAACGCCGGAGCCGAATGACAATGACCAGGAAGCAACAGCCGATGACGACCGCCAAGGCTCTTTCCACCACCGGCCGCGTCGCCCTGGCGCTGGCCCTTTCCGTCGGGCTAACGGCCTGCGCGGGGCTGTTCGGCGGCGGCGACAAGAAGGTCACGCCGACCGTGGGCAACCGCATCCCGATCCTTTCGCGGATTGAGAGCGCCAAAGTCGATCCCTCTCTTGCCGGGGTTTCCGTGATCCTGCCGCCCGCGACCGTTAACGCGGAGTGGGCCCAGGCTGGCGGCACCGCGGGCAAGTCGTACGGCCACCTCGCGCTGAGCGATAACCTGAGTCAGGCCTGGACCGCGAAGATCGCTGGATCGAGCCAGCGGCGCCGGTTGGCGGCGGCGCCGGTCATTGGCGGCGGTATGCTTTTCGTCGAAGACAGCGAAGGCGTCGTCAACGCCTTCGACGCGGAGACCGGTGCGCGCCGCTGGACCCACGCAACCGAAGTCGCCGGTAATCTCAGCGCCGCCAACTTCGGCGGCGGTGTTAGTTACGATCAGAACCGCGTTTACGTCACCAACGGCGTGGGCGAGGTGCTCGCCCTCGATGCTTCCAATGGCAGCGAGATCTGGAAGGTCAAGCCGGGCGGGCCGCTTCGCGGTTCGCCGACGATCGCGTTCGGCTCGGTCTATGTCATGACACAGGACAACCAGATTTTCGCCCTCTCCGCGGCCGACGGCAAGCAGCAGTGGAACGAGTCCGGCTCGGTATCCCAGACGGGCGTGTTCGGGGTCGCCGCTCCGGCCGCGGCGCAGGGGACGGTCATCGCCGGTTACTCGAGCGGCGAACTCGTCGCCTACCGCTACGAGAATGGCCGTTCGCTGTGGTCCGATGCGCTTGCCCGCACCTCGATGTCGACCGAAGTCGGCGCGCTGACCGACATCGATGCCGACCCGATCATCGATTCCGGGCGGGTTTACGCGCTCGGGCAGGGCGGACGCATGGCCGCCTACGAGCTCGTTACCGGCCAGCGCATCTGGGAACTGAACCTGGCCGGCATCTCCACCCCGGCGGTCGCGGGCGAGTGGATCTTCACCCTGACCGACGACGCGCGCCTGCTGGCGATCGCGCGCGGAAACGGCAAGATCCGCTGGATCACCGACCTCGGTCAGTGGCGCAACGTCGAGAAGAAGAAGGACCCGATCTTCTGGACCGGCCCGGTGCTCGCCGGCGGACAACTGTGGGTCGGCAACTCGCTGGGCCAGGTCTATCGTGTCAGCCCGGGCGAAGGGGCGGCGACGCTGTTCCAGGATGTGAAGGCGCCGATCAGCCTGGCGCCGGTGGTGGCCAACAACACGCTCTACCTTCTCGACGACGATGGAGTCATCCACGCCTATCGCTGAGGGCAAGGACGGGGCGCCTTTGCCGCCCTGTTAACCGTTGGCGGGGTAAGGATCGGGGGTGATGAGCCCGTCCGATAACCGCCGCGCCGCAGCACGCCCGCAGAGCGACGTTTCGCCGTGGGTCGGGCTGGCCGGGCTGTGCGGCCTGTTCGCGTGGTTCCTCGTCTGCCGACATTGGCCGCAAGTGGCCGACGGGCTGGGCATTCCCGGGCCCCGCGCGCGTCTGGCGGGTCCTTATGCCGCGCTGACAGCGATGATCTGGTCGGTCCTCCCGATGATTGCGGTTTCCATCCTCGTCGACCGGGTGCACCTGCGCCCCTCGACCGGCATCGACTGGAACAGTCCTCGCCCCTTGGGCGAAACCTTGCGCATATCGCTGCTCAAGATCGGCGCGCTGTGGGTCACGTGGATCATCATCGCCGGTATCTACTGCCTCGGCCGGTGGTATTGGGCGGAACCCTACCTCTTTGCGATGGGGGTGTTGAAGGCGGCCGCCTTCCCGATGTTCGTGCTCGCGGTGCCATACGTCCTTTGGCTCGACCGTTACATGATCGAGCCGCGCGACCATGCGTGGCATTTCGGCGCCATGATGACCGGGCGCCGGGATTTCGACCCGGACGAGGTGAAGCGCCACTGGCGCGCGTGGATCATCAAGGGTTTCTTCGGCGCATTCATGATCTCCATCCTGCCGGGCGGTTGGCAGGCCGCGGTCGAGGCCGATTACGCCGCGATGCTGGGCGATCCGGGGGCGCTCGGCATGGCTCTGATTACCTTGCTGTTTCTGATCGACGTGCAGATCGGCACCGTCGGCTATCTCGTCACCTTCCGTCCTCTCGATGCGCATATCCGCAGCGGCAATCCGCTGCTCGCCGGCTGGGTGGCTGCGCTGATGTGCTATCCGCCCTTCGTGTTCACCTTCATGGGCAACGGGATGCTCGGCTACGAAGGGGGGACACCGGGGAGGGGTGACGCCAACTGGACGGTCTGGCTCGCCAGCCATCCAACCTTGATGTGGCTGTGGGCGGCACTCCTGGTGGCGCTCACGGCGATCTACGCCTGGGCGACGTTCGCTTTTGGCCTGCGGTTCTCGAATCTGACCTATCGCGGTGTCCTGACGGGCGGACCGTACCGCTTCAGCCGTCATCCGGCCTACCTTTCGAAGAACAGCTTCTGGTGGCTGTCGACGCTGCCGTTCCTGGTGGTGAACGGATCGCTGGTGGATATGGTGCGTAACACCGTCTGCCTGGGCGCGGTCGGCGCAATTTACTACTGGCGCGCGCGGACGGAAGAGGCACACCTGTGGGCCGAGGATGCGAAGTACCGCGCCTACCACGCCTGGATGAACGAGCACGGGCTGGTCACCGCGCCGCTTGTGCGGCTCAAGCGCGCGCTGCGCAGCCGCGCCGGCGCAGCAATGCCGGCGCCCGCGGAATAAAACGCCTAGAGTGCCACCCCTTCGTCGGTATCGTAGAGCCGCAGGTTCCGCTCGCTGACGCCGACCGAGCCGATCGCGGCCTGCCATTCGCGCATATGGTCCGATTTCGCGTGAGCCGTCAGCGCATCACGGTCGCGCCACGCCTCGGACACGTGCATCAGGCCCGGATCAACGAGATCGCGCGCGAATGCGTAGCGGATGCAGCCGTCTTCCTTGCGGGTCTCGGCAATCATGCGCTCCATCGCCGGGCGGGCGCTGTCGAACGCCTCTTCGGGAACCCTCACCGTGCCGACCACAAGTATCATCCGCCGTCTCCCTCAGAAGCTTTGTTCGTAGACCCGGCTGATATCGCCGTTCCACTCGCCGTGATAAAGATCGAGCAAGCGCTGGGCCGGGACTTTGCCGCTTGCGACGATCTCGTCGAGGGTTTCGAGGAAACCGCTCTCGTTGTCGCCGCCGCTGTTGAGCATCGCGCGCGAAACGAGGCCCTGGCGCGCGATCCGCAGTGCTTCGGGCGCGATATCGCGCAAAGTCCGGCCACCCGCGACCGGCGCGTCGAGGCCGAGCTTCGGCACCGCGTTGCGCAGGACCTCGCGCTCCTCCATCGTCCAGCTCTTGACGAGATCCCATGCGGCATCGAGTGCCCCCTGATCGTATAGGAGGCCCACCCACAGTGCCGGCAGCGCGCAGATGCGGTTCCACGGACCGCCGTCCGCGCCACGCATCTCGAGGAAGGACTTGAGGCGCACCTCGGGGAACGCGGTGGAGAGGTGATCCCACCAATCGGACTGGCGCGGTTTCTCACCGGGCAGGACCGCCAGCCTGCCGTCGAGGAAATCGCGGAAGCTCAGCCCTGCCGCGTCGATGTACTTCCCGTCTCGGAAGACGAAGTACATCGGCACGTCGAGCATGTAATCGACGTAGGCCTCGTACCCGAAGCCCTGCTCGAACACGAAGGGCAGCATGCCGGTGCGGTGGGGGTCGGTGTCGGACCAGATGTGGCTGCGGTAGCTAAGGTATCCGTTAGGCTTGCCTTGGGTGAAGGGCGAGTTCGCGAACAGTGCGGTGGCAAGGGGCTGTAGCGCGAGGCTGACGCGGAACTTCTGCGCCATGTCGGCCTCGCTCGAATAGTCGAGGTTGGTCTGGATGGTGCAAGTGCGCAGCATCATGTCGAGGCCAAGGCTGCCGACGCGCGGCATGTGCCGCATCATGATCTCGTAGCGCCCCTTTGGCATCACGGGCAGCTCTTGGCGGGTCTTGTCCGGCCACATGCCGAGGCCGAGGAAACCGATGTCGAGCCGCTCGCCGATCGACTTGACTTGGTCGAGATGGCGGCCGGTTTCGGCGCAAGTTTCATGCAGCGAACGCAGCGGTGCGCCCGACAGTTCGAGCTGCCCCGCAGGCTCCAGGCTGATCGCGCCATCCGGCCCGGTGAGGGCAATGATGTTGCCGTTCTCCTCGACCGGCTTCCAGCCGAAAGCCTGCATTTCCAACAGGATCTGGCGAATACCTGCGGGCTCGTCGTAGGACGGCGCGGCGTGATCGCGGCGGCGGAAGACGAGCTTTTCATGCTCGGTGCCGATGCGCCAGGCGTCCTTCGGCTTCTCCCCGCGGGCCATGGGTGCGATGAGCTGCTCGCGGCGCTCGATGATGGGATCGTCGGCGTCCGAAGCCTGGCGGGTGCTCATGCGGGTTGCATTAGAAAACGCGAAAGGCCTGCGCCAGCGAATTTAATAGTCGGCGGCTGCGTCTCTTTGCAGTTCGGCGCGCGCATACTAGTGCGCAGGGGTGAACGAGACGATCGTCCCCGACAGCGAGCACCGTGGCCTTGTCGCCCGCCTGCCGCAGCGCCTGCGCGACCTGGCCATGCTGGCCCGCTTCGACCGGCCAATCGGCTGGTGGCTGCTGTTCTGGCCCTGCGCCTGGGGCGTCTGGCTCGCCGGAGCGGGCTGGCAGCCCGGACTGCTCGCGTGGATGCTGCTCGGCGCCATCGCCATGCGCGGGGCAGGCTGCGTGTACAACGACATCGTCGATGCCGACCTCGACCGGCAGGTGGCGCGCACTGCGCAGCGTCCCGTCGCAAGCGGGCGAGTCCCGGTCCGGGTCGCATGGGGCTGGCTTCTCGCCCTTGCAGCAGCCGGTCTTCTGGTGCTGCTGCAACTGCGCTGGCAGTCGCAGTTCGTCGCGCTGGCCAGCCTCGCCCTCGTAGCAGCCTATCCATTCATGAAGCGGGTCACCTGGTGGCCGCAGGCGTGGCTCGGTCTGGTATTCACCTGGGGCGCGTTGGTGGGATGGATCGAGATACGCTCCGATCACGTGGAGGTCATGGCCGCTCTCTACGCTGGGGCGTTCTTCTGGTGCATGGGCTACGATACGATCTATGCGCTGCAGGACCGGGAGGATGACGCGCTGGTCGGCATCCGCTCGAGCGCGCTCAGGCTGGGGCGCCATGTGCGCGGCGGCGTGGCGGGCTTTTATGCCGCCGCGGTCGCGCTGTGGCTGCTGGCGTTCTGGCTGCTGCGCGGCGACCCGTTGGCGCTTGTTGCCCTCGCGCCCGCCGCGCTTCACCTCGCCTGGCAGGTGGCGACGCTCGACCCTGCCGATCCGGACAATCCGCTCGAACGCTTCCGCTCGAACCGCGTGGCGGGAGCGTTGGTCGCGGCGGCCTGCCTTGTGGTGGGCAACGCCTGATGTGCAACCTCTATCGGATGACCAGGAATGCCGACGAGGTCGCGAGATTGTTCGACGCTGTGAACGAAGCTGCGGGCGCTAACTTCGGGACGGAAGTCTATCCCGGCTATCCGGGTCTGGTAGTGGCCGAGGGCCGCGTGCGGCAGATGGCCTGGGGCTTCCCGGTGGTGCTCAAGGGCAAGCAGGGCCAGCCATTGAAACCCAAGCCGGTCAACAACGCGCGGGACGACAAGCTGCTGACCGGGTTCTGGCGCGAAAGTTTCGTCAAGCGCCGCTGCCTGATCCCCGTCAGCCACTGGGCCGAGGCGGAGGGTGAGAGCGGGCGAATGACCCGGACGTGGTATGGCCTCGCCGGTCACGAGCTGTTCGCGACCGCCGGCGTTTGGCGGACTACCGCGGAGTGGGGCGATGCATATTCGATGGTCATGTCGGACGCATGCAGCCAGATGGCCGACGTGCACGACCGGATGCCGGTGGTGCTTTCCAGCGAGCACTGGGATATTTGGCAGCATGGCACAGCCGACGAAGCGCTGCGCCTGGTGCGAACGTGCGATCTTGAATTGACGGTAGAGCGAACGGAGGAGCGGTGGGCGGGGCGGCCCAGGCCCGCCGCGCCCAAGCAACCCTCGCTGCTCTAGGCCAGTTCGGGGCCCAGCGTCGGGTCGAGATCCCGCGGCCGGGCAAAGTGCACCAGCTTCCCGGTCTCCTTGGCCAGGTTCGACCAGTCGTCGATCGCCAGTTCGAGCACCGCGAACGAAGCGGTGGGGAACTTGATCGAAGCCTCGTCGAACAGGTCGTTCTCCTCGCTCGGCGGCACCAGCGCGAAGAGCAGGTCCTGAAGGCCGGGGTTGTGACCGGCGATCAGCACGGAATCGGCATCGCCCGCGCCCCGCAACACTTCGAGCAGTGTGTCCGCATCTGCGAGATAAAGGCGTTTGTCGTAGTGCGGCGAGAGAGCGGGCAGCGCCGCTTCCAGCGTACGCTGCACCCGGGCGGCGGGGCTTGCGATGAGCAGGTCCCAGCGCACCCCGTGTTGTCGGATATGCTCCCCGATCAGCTTAGCCCCGCGCACGCCGCGTGCGTTCAGACCACGGTCGAAATCGCGCATCCCGATGTCGTCCCAGTCGGACTTGGCGTGGCGCAGCAGGCCGAGCAGCTTGGGCAGTTCACTTCATCCCGATTTGCGGCGCTTCGGCCGACTCTGCACTCGCGGAAACACCGGTTGCGACGCGTTGTAAAGCCTCGTCGAGGGTGCAGCGGACGATCGGCGTACCGGGCGGGAAGGCGGTCAGCAACCGGCTTGGAAAAGCGGGCGAGAGGACGACGAAGTGCCCCCGGTCGTCCTTGGATCGGATCAGCCGCCCGAACGCCTGGGCGAGCCGCGCGCGGATGATGCGGTCGTCATATGCGCTCCCGCCGCCCGCCGCCCGGCGCGCCTTGTGCAGGATCGTCGGCCGCGGCCAGGGGACCTGCTCCATCACCACGCACCGCAAGGAGCGGCCCGGCACGTCCACTCCGTCCCGCAACGCGTCGGTGCCGAGAAGCGAGGCCGCCGGATCGTCGCGGAAAATGTCGACCAGGGTGCCGGTATCGATCGGGTCGACATGCTGCGCATAGAGCGGCAGGCCCGACCGGGCGAGCCGGTCGGCGATTCGCCCGTGCACCGCGCGAAGCCGCCGGATCGCGGTGAACAGGCCCAGCACACCGCCACTGCACGCCTCGATAATCCGGCCATAGGCACCCGCGAGCGCCGGTATGTCGCCGCGCTGGATATCGGTGACGATCAGCACTTCGGCGTTTGCGGCGTAGTCGAACGGGCTTTGCGCTTCGGACGTGCGCGGCACCGCGTCGATGTGCGCCGCGCCGCTGCGCGCCACGGCAGCTTCCCAGTCGGGCCCGTCCTTCAGGGTCGCGCTGGTCAGCATCACCCCGTCCGACGGCTCGAGAACGACTTGTGCGAACGGCTTCATCGGGTCGAGCCAGTGTCGGTGCAGGCCGACGTCGAACTCGCGCGCACCGCTGGAGGAATTGGGGTTTCGCTCGACCGCCAGCCAGTCGACGAACTCCGGATCGCCGGGCCCGCCAAGCCGGTCGAGCAGCGATTCCCACGCCGCCAGGAGGTCGCAGCGCCAGGTCAGCGAATGACGCGCCCCTTCGATGCGCGCGCGGCCCTGCGCGTCGAGCCAGTCGGGCGGGTCCGCCAGAATGGCTTCGAGCCGCCCGCCCAGCCGCAACAGGGGCGAGCGTATCGCCGCGAGCGCCCCGGCCGCCTGGCCGGCTAGTTCGACGATCGGTCCGTCGAGCCCTGCCGCTTCGGTCTCGAGCCCATAGCCCGCATCCTGGCCGCCGCTTTCGTCACGGGCGAAGGTCACCGCGCGCACCGCACCAAGCAGCGCCTCGATCGGGCCCGCGGGCGTGCCGTCCACCAATCGCTGGAGCCAGCCGTCCGACGGGAGAGCTTGCGCCGCGGCAAGCGCGGCCTCGACCGCATTTCCGCCCGCTTCGTCATAGCTTGCGACATCGGCTAGCCGCGCTGCGAGCCCCCGGCGGCGGCCCCGCGACTGTTTCTCCGGTCCGACGATCCACCGCCGCAACTCGATCGCCTCGGCCCCGGTCAGCGCCGCGGCAAACGTGGAATCGGCCGCCTCGAAGACATGGTGGCCCTCGTCGAACACGATGCGCGTTGGCCGCTGCGCATGGTCGCGCCCGCGCGCCGCGTTGACCATGACAAGCGCGTGGTTGGCGATCACCAGGTCCGCTTGGGCCGAGGCGCGCGCGGCATGCTCGATGAAGCACTTCCGGTAGTGCGGGCATCCGGCATAGACGCACTCGCCGCGCTGGTCTGTCAGCGCCGCGATCCCTCGCTTGCGGAAGAGCGTCCCGAGCCAGCCGGGCAGGTCGCCGCCGATCATGTCGCCGTCCTGGCTGAACGCCGCCCAGCGCGCGACGAGTTGCGCCAGGATCGCCGCGCGACCGCCGAATCCGCCCTGCAGCGCATCCTCGAGGTTCAGGAGGCAGAGGTAGTTCTCGCGCCCCTTGCGGACCACCACCGGCCGGCTGCCGTCCTGCCGGTTGGCAGGCCACGCTCGCGCGCTTTCGCGGCGAAGCTGGCGCTGGAGGTTCTTGGTGTAGGTGCTGACCCACACGGTCCCGCCCGATTTCTCGCTCCACAGGTGCGCGGGGGCGAGGTAGCCAAGGGTCTTGCCAATGCCGGTCCCGGCCTGCGCCAGAAGCAGGTGCGGTGTCCCCCGCTTGGGCCGCGGAGCGAACACGCCGCCGGCTTCCCGGGCATAGCGCCGCTGTCCCTCGCGCGCTTCCGCCCCTTCGCCGGTCAGGCGGGCAAGGCGGGCCTCCACTTCCTCCTCCTCGATAAGCACGTGACCGGGGGCGGGGCGCTCGGGCGCTTCTTCCCATTCGGGCAAGCGGGCGAACAGCCAGCGCTCCGCGCGCTCGGGCTTGCGGATATGATGGACGAGCACTTGCGCCCACGGCCAGCGCATCCGTACGAGCGACTGGAGTGTGGACCACGCGCCTTCGCGCTCTGGCCAATCCTCTCTTTGACAGGTCGCGATCATCCTCCCCGCGGCGACTTGCAGGAACGCAGGCACCGCGTCGTCGCCAGCGGGCTCTTCCATGCCGAGTGCGTGGGCCAGCCCCTTGGGCGTCGGCACGGCGAAGCGGGCCGGATGAACGAAGGCAAACAGTTCGAGCAGATCGAGACCGGACAGGTCGGGATAGCCCAGCCGCGTCGCCACCAGCGGCGCGTTGAGCAGCAGCAGCGGAGTATCGGCCGCCGCCATTACCGCCTCCCCCTTGCCGCAGCCGCGGGTGGTGGTCCCCTCGCGTAGCCAGGTGCCGGCGTGACTGGCGTGCAGCGCGGGAAGGACGAGCGGCTCGATCACATTGCGATCCATGCAAAGGGTGGAACGAAAAGTAAACGCCCGCATGTCCTACAGCGGGTCGGCGAGGTAGATCGGGACCGATGACCGATGAAGACATCGCTCCCGTCGACATTTCGCGCGCGCTTTTCGCGAGCGACGAATGCATTCTCCAGGACAGTGGTCCAAGTGGTCCACCGATCCAACAAATCGCCTTGGCGCTTGCCTCCGCAGGGCGATTCGGGACAAGGCCCGCCCGATGACCGATACCGTCCTGATCGAAGCCGCCCGCGTGTCCAAGGCCTGGCCGTTCGAGGAGGCGCGCAAGCTGTTGAAGCGCTATCCGGACGGCCTCCGTCCGGACGGGCAGCCGGTGCTTTTCGAAACCGGCTACGGCCCCAGCGGCCTGCCGCACATCGGCACTTTCCAGGAAGTGCTGCGGACCACGCTGGTGCGGCGCGCGTTCGAGGCTCTGACCGGCGGTGCGCCCACGCGGCTGGTGGCGTTTTCCGACGACATGGACGGGCTGCGAAAGGTGCCAGACAACGTACCCAATGCCGACCTGCTCGCGCAGCACCTCGGCAAGCCCCTGTCGCGCATTCCCGACCCGTTCGAAGCGGGCTTTCCCAGCTTCGCGGCACACAACAATGCCAAGCTGCGGGCCTTCCTCGACGAGTTCTCCTTCGACTACGAGTTCGTCTCCTCGAGCGAGATGTACACCTCGGGCCGTTTCGACCATGCACTGCGTGGCGTGCTGACCCAGTACCAGGCGATCATGGACATCATGCTGCCCACGCTGAGGGCCGAGCGGGCGGCGACATATTCGCCGGTCCTGCCGGTCAGCCCCACTTCCGGCGCGGTGCTGCAGGTACCGGTGGAAGTGGTGGACGCCGAAGCGGGCATGATCCGCTTTGCCGACGAAGATGGCGCCACGGTGGAACAGAGCGTGTTCGGCGGTCAGGCCAAGCTTCAGTGGAAAGTCGACTGGGCGATGCGCTGGGTCGCGCTGGGCGTCGATTACGAGATGTACGGCAAGGACTTGACCGACAGCGGGATACAGTCGGGCAAGATCGCGCAGGTGCTTGGGGGGCGGAAGCCGGAAGGGCTGATCTACGAGCTGTTCCTCGATGCCAACGGCGAAAAGATTTCCAAGTCGCGCGGCAACGGGCTGACGATCGAGGAGTGGCTGACTTACGGCACCCCCGAGTCGCTCGGGTTCTACATCTTCCCCAATCCGAAGAGCGCCAAGAGCCTGCACGCGGGAGTGATCCCGCGCGCGGTCGACGATTACTGGCAGTTCCGCGGCGCGCTGGCAAACCAACCACTGGACAAGCAGCTGGGCAACCCGGTGTGGCACCTGCTTGGCGTGACCGACCCGGCACGCCAGGGCGCGGGCGATACCCAGCCGGTGACCTATTCGTTGCTGCTCAATCTGGTGGGAGTGCTCGGCGCCGCGGCAACCAGGGACCAGGTCTGGTCCTACCTCGGCAATTATGTGAAGGATGCTACTCCCGCCGCTCATCCGGAACTCGACCGGCTGGTGGGCGCGGCACTCGCCTACAACCACGATTTCATCGCGCCGGGGCTAGTCCATGCGGCACCAAGCGAGAACGAGGCGGCTGCCCTGCGCGCGCTCGACGCGGAACTGGCGGCGATGGAACCGGGAGCGTCGCCGGAGGACCTGCAGACAATGGTCTACGAGATCGGCAAGCGGGAGGAATTCGGCTTCGCATCGCTGCGCGACTGGTTTCAGGCGCTTTATCGTACTTTGCTCGGCAGCGATCAGGGGCCGCGCATGGGCAGTTTCATCGCCCTTTACGGGATCGCCAACACCCGCCGCCTGATCGCCGAGGCGCTGCAGCGTCAGCCGGGCGTATGAGGCGCGCGTTCGACACGAGCCCCGAAGCGCTGGCCGAGGATCTGCTCGGCCGACCGTTCGACGAGCTCGACGCGGAAGAGCAGCGCGTCCTCTGCCGGGTCGCCTCGACCGAGATCGAACTGGACCCGGACGAACTGGAAGTGGTCAACACCAAGTTCGGGGATCGCGCGGCGGACCGCGTCGCGGCGGTCGGGGGAAGCTGGGGATTCATCATCGCCTTCGTGCTGTTCATGGCGATCTGGATGGGGCTCAACCTTGTCCATTACATGGGCATCGCGTTCGATCCCTATCCCTTCATCCTGCTCAACCTGTCTCTATCGACCCTTGCAGCGCTGCAGGCGCCGATCATCCTAATGAGCCAGAACCGGCAGGCGAAGAAGGACCGCATCACCAACCGGCACGATTACGAAATCAACCTGCGCACGACGGTCGAAATCCTCCGCCTGTCGCGCAAGCTCGACAAGATGGCCCACTTCGCGCTGCGAGAGGCCAAGAAGGCGGAAGAAACGATCGAGGAAGCGATCGGGGAGGCGCGGGAGGGCAAGTAGGCGCTATTTCCAGCGGCGGGTGCGGTACCACTTGGTCAGGACGTATTTCACGCCCTCGATCACCGGAGTGCCGGCGTGGAGCGTGTTGTCGTTGGGCGTACCGTCGGGAAGCGCGTTGTTCCAGATAAGCAGCACGCCGGGCTTGGGCTCGATCTTGGCCCCGACCTCGACAAAATGCGTTTCGCCACCTTTGTCGACCTTGTTGAGGAACGCCATGGCGGTCCAGCTGCGCTGCCCGCCGCGCTTGCGCTCGGCTTTCCAGTAGTCTTCCGTGGTGTAGAACCAGTCGTTGTGCGCCTTGAACTCCTGGCCGGGGAAATAGCGCTGCCCCTGGATGGATTCTCCGCAAATGCCGTTGATGCCGAGCAAGTCGTCAATCCGCCGCCCGACTGCCTTCACCAGAGGGTCGTACACATTGAGGTCCCCGGAGTACGAGGTGCGGAACCCAGAGCCGTACTCTTCGTCGAACAGCGTACTAGGGCGGGCGACCGTGTCGATCATCCGCATGAGGCGCTGGCATTCCGATACGGTAAGGAAATCGCCCACGGCGAAGATTTCAGCCTTGTCGGTCGGCACCTTGTAAACGCCGGGATTGGCCAACAAACGCTTGCGTACGGTCTCGCCCACGCGGCGAAGGGCATCCTTGTCAGGAATCAGTTCGGTCGTCGCCATGGCAGTCCGATTAGCAAGCGGCGGCCATCAGGCAAACCCGCGGCTTGCCGCGCAGCGGGCCGCTGCTACAGATCGCGTTCATTTCGGGAGAGGACCCCCATGCAGGCAGAACGCGGGCCACGTTACTCGGGGGTGGCCATGCTGCTCCACTGGCTCATCGCCGTGGCGGTGATCGTCAACTGGCAGTTGGCGGAGAACGCCCGGGACGGCGACAACCTGATGCAGCTTCATGCTGCGACGGGAATTACCATCCTGGCGCTGACGGTGCTGCGCATCCTCTGGCGGCTGGTCCATCGACCTCCGCCCCTGGCCCCGACACTGCACCGGTGGGAACGCGTGCTGGCGCATGTCACCCACGCCGTTTTCTACATTCTGCTGATCGCGCTGCCTCTGCTCGGCTGGATCGGTTATTCGGTCGAGGGGAAGGGGATCGACGTCTTCGGCCTGCTCCGGGTCGGCGCTCTACCAGTTCAGCAGGGCGGGCACGATGCGGCGGAAGGAGTGTTCGAGATCCACGAGACACTTGGCAGCGCGATGATCTACCTGATCGGCCTGCACATCGTTGGCGCCCTCAAGCACACGCTATGGGACAAGGACGGCAACTTGTGGCGGATGCTGCCGTTCGGCACGCCGAAAGCCTGAATACAGCGCAAAAGGAACCCCCGTCGGCCGGGCCGGCGGGGGTCCAGATTTCCCGGAAGAGCCACTCAATCCCCGCCGGGAAGAGCGAGCATCATTACCAGAAGAAGTCGTAGATCACGTCCACCACTTCGCCACTGTAGATGTCGACCAGCAGCGCATCGTCATAGTAGCGGACCCAGCGGTACGGGCCGTAAGCTTCGGGCAGGCGATACTGCCACGGATCGTTGATCCAGTACCGGCTACCGTAGAACAGGCTGCCCAGCCGGAAGCCGATGCTCAGCCGGCTGTAGCGATAGTTCTGGTACGGCGAGTAATAGCGTCCGATGTGGAACACGTTCCGGTTCGCGCGGCGATAGTTGTACCAGTTGTACCGGTTGTCCCGCCGCCAATCGTGGTTCCACGAGCGGTGATCGCGGTCACGGTCGCGATAGTGGCTACCGCCGCGGTAATCCCGACGGTCCCTATCGTAATGCTGGGTCTGCTGGCTGCCGCTGCGATAGGTCTGGTTGCGCGTGCGATCGGTATAAGTGCCGTTGCGCTGCCAGCCGTCGTTCGAGCGCCAGGTCGATCCATCATTGCCACGCCGCTGGCTCCAGTCGCGCGTGCCGGTGGTGCGACCCTGGACAGGAGTCTGCGAGCGGGCGCGGGCGGCCGCTTCAGCGCGAGCCTGAGCCTCGGCCCTGGCCTGCACCTGGGCAGCGCTGCCGCGGTTCCAGTCGCGGCCGGAACGATCGATGCCGGTGGCGCTGCGGCGATCACCGCGGTTCCAGTCGGACCCGCTCCGTTCGATGGCGGTCGGGCTCCGGCGGTCACTGCGATTCCAGTCGCGGCCGCTGCGCTCCTGCGCCATCCGTGACTGGTAGGTGCGCTGCTGCACCGGCGCGCTCTGCCGGGCTTCAGTGCGCTGCTGCTGGCGAGCCTGACGCGCTTCGGCGCGGGCTCGGACATCCACGGTGCTGCCGGCGCGGGCGTGATCGCCACGGCGCGGGCTGAGGTCTTCAGCCGCGTGGGCGGTGGAGGGGAGCGCACCGAGCGAAAGGGCAGCGGCAACGGCCGCGGCGCTTCCAGTGCGCAACAGGGACTTGATATTCACGGGCGTTCTCCAACACGAGAAGCCGCCCCACCACCTGCGGCCGTTTGTCGATGAGTCGTTCTAGTTAATCGTGGCTGTCGCGAAACTGAACCGTGCGCGATGCCCGCCGTTAATCCGGCAATGCCCCGGCGCTCCATTGGCCGCGCGTTCGGGGCGCGTGGACCACTTGGACCACGTCCTGGGGAAACAACTTTGTGACCCACAACTGCCGTCTCGTGGAAAGTAGCGATCGGCAGGGCAGAGCAGCGTGCATCTGGCTGTGGTAGCGAGGGAAACGCCTGTAGGAAAAGTCTTCCCCGGCTCGTCGGCTGACGAGCGCCGAATGTCCGGTCAGCCCGCCTTCGGGTTCCGGCAAACCTATCTCGGCCAGTCGCCAAGCGGCCTGGTGATGATCATGCGCTGGTGGGTCAGGCAGCGAAAGGGCGTTTGTACCTTGCCCAGGTAGACGTCACGTTGTTCGGTCAATATGCGCACCAGGCGGATGCGAATTCGAACAAACTGGAACAAGGCTCTCGATGCGCTGCCCGATGAACTGGCGGCGGCGAACGACTGGCGCCGTCGTCTGGCGACGCTGATGGGCGCCGTGCTCATCGGATTTGCCGCGCTCGGCTTCGCCTGGTTCGGAGACCGTGCGCAGCACTTGTTCTTTGCCGCACAATCGACGCACCCATGGCTGAACCTCGTCGGGACGCCGGTGATGTTCGTCGCGATCGCTTATATCGCGACCCGCTTTGTGCCCCAGACCAGGGGGTCGGGAATTCCCCAGGTCATGGCCGCAGCCCGTGCCACGGATGAGAGCGCGATGGCGCCGCTCGTTTCGCTGAAAACGGCGCTGATGAAGGTGTCGCTGACGGTTGCCGGCCTGTTCTCGGGGGCGCCCGTGGGGCGCGAGGGTCCCACTGTGCAACTTGCCGCTGCATTCATGGTCCAGGTGCACCGTGTCCTGCGGGTGCCGTTGACGCCAGGTGTTCTCATCGCTGGAGGGGCCGCGGGCGTGGCGGCCGCCTTCAACACGCCGCTGGCCGGAATCGCCTTCGCGATCGAGGAGCTGGCGGTCGCCTATGAACAGCGCGTCGCTGTGCTGGTAATGGGCGCGGTCATGATCGCTGGCCTTACCGCGCAGGGCATCGCGGGAGATTATGTCTACTTCGGACACGTAACCGGCGCGCTCGAAGTGCGCGAAGTGCTTCTGGTCGCTCCGCTGGCGGGGATTGGCGGAGGCATGCTCGGTGGGCTTTTCTCGCGCGGTCTGCTGACCGTACGGGGACCGGGTGCGCGCTGGGGCGGCATGGTAGGCAGACGACCCCTGGTCACGGCCCTTCTTTGCGGCCTCGTAGTCGGTGCGATTGGGCTGGCCACCGGCGGTGCGACCTCCGGTACCGGTTACGGGCCCACCGCCATGCTGCTCAAGGGCGGCGACACCGCGTACTGGTTTGGACCGGCGAAGTTCCTGAGCGCGCTGGCGACCAGCATCAGCGGCATCCCCGGCGGCATCTTCGCGCCTTCTCTCGCCATCGGGGCCGGATTCGGAGACCTACTGACACCGCTGTTCCCCAGCCGGGACGCGGGTCTCATCGTGCTGATGGGGATGGCGGGTTATTTCACCGGCGTGGTGCGCGCGCCGCTCACCGCTGTCATCATCCTGAGCGAGGCGACCGGCAGCAGCTACGCAATTCTGCCTCTATTCGCCACCGCACTTATCGGCGACTGGACCGGGGCCATGGTGTGCCGCGAGCGGCTATACCATGCGCTGTCGCGCGGGTTCCTGCCGCCGCCCCATGAAGAGGGCGGCGGCAAGGACCAGGTCGTCAGCGGGTAAGCTTCTTGTACGCCAGCCTCGTCGGCCGGTCGGCCGCATCGCCCAGGCGGCGGCGCTTGTCTTCCTCGTAGGCTTCGAAGTTGCCCTCAAACCATTCGACATGGCTGTCGCCTTCGAAGGCGAGGATGTGGGTGGCGAGGCGATCGAGGAAGAAGCGGTCGTGGCTGATGACCACGGCGCAGCCCGCGAAGTTCTCGATCGCGTCTTCCAGCGCGCCGAGCGTTTCCACGTCGAGGTCATTGGTCGGTTCGTCGAGCAGTAGCACGTTGCCGCCCTGCTTCAGCATCTTGGCCATGTGGACGCGGTTGCGCTCACCGCCCGAAAGCTTGCCGACGTTCTTCTGCTGATCGCTGCCCTTGAAGTTGAACGCGCCGACATAGGCCCGTGTGCTCATGTCGTGGCCGTTGACCTTCATGTAGTCGAGCCCGTCGGAAATCTCCTCCCACACGTTGTGCTTGGGATCGAGATGGTCGCGGCTCTGGTCGACGTAGCCGAGGTGGACGGTCGAACCGATCTCCACCGTCCCGCTGTCGGGCGTTTCCTTGCCGGTGAGGATCTTGAACAGCGTGGACTTGCCCGCGCCGTTGGGCCCGATCACGCCGACGATGCCGCCGGGGGGCAGGGTGAACGACAGGTCCTCGAACAGCAGCTTGTCACCGAACGCCTTCGAGATGTGCTTCACCTCGATCACCTTGCCGCCCAGGCGCTCGGGCACCTGGATGACGATCTGCGCCTTGCCCGGCTTGCGGTTGTTCTGCGCTTCCTGGAGCTGTTCGAACTTGCGGATGCGCGCCTTGGACTTGGTCTGGCGAGCGGCGGGCGTCTGCCGGATCCACTCGAGTTCTTCCTTGAGCGCCTTGGATCGGCCCGATTCCTCGCGGCTTTCCTGCTCGAGCCGCTTGGCCTTCTTTTCGAGGTAGGTCGAATAGTTGCCTTCGTACGGGTAGTACGAGCCGCGATCGAGCTCGAGTATCCATCCGACCACGTTGTCCAGGAAGTAGCGGTCGTGGGTGATCATCAGCACCGCGCCGGCATATTCCTTCAGGTGGTTTTCAAGCCACTGGACGCTTTCGGCATCGAGGTGGTTGGTCGGTTCGTCGAGCAGCAGGATGCTGGGCTTCTGGATAAGCAGCCGGGTCAGCGCGACGCGGCGCTTCTCGCCGCCCGAGAGGCTTTCCACGCCCATGTCGCCGGGCGGACAACGGAGCGCTTCCATCGCGATCTCGAGCTGGTTGTCGAGCGTCCAGCCGTCGACGGCGTCGATCTTGCTCTGCAACTCGGACATTTCTTCGCCGAGCTTGTCGAAATCGGCATCGGGCTCGCCCATCGCGGCGGAGACGGCGTTGAACCGCTCGACGAGGTCAGCGGTTTCGCGCGCGCCGTCCTTGACGTTCTCGAGCACTGTCTTGGTCGGATCGAGCTCCGGCTCCTGCTCCAGATAGCCGACGGTGATGTTCTCGCCCGGCCAGGCTTCGCCCGTGAAGTCCTTGTCGATGCCGGCCATGATCTTGATCAGAGTCGACTTGCCCGCCCCGTTGGGGCCGACGATGCCGATCTTGGCGCCCTGGTAGAACTGCAGGTTGATGTCCTTCAGCACGGGTTTCGGGGCACCGGGGAAGGTCTTCGTCATGTTCTTCATGACGTATGCGTACTGGGCGGCCATCGTCGTCCTTCGGGAATCTGGCGGGTGTATGGAGTTGCGGCGCAGATAGGGATTGGCGCGGTTTCGGGCAAGCAGCTTGGCAGGCGCGCATTGAGCGGTTAGCAAGCGCGCCCATGAGGTCGCTTCCCTTCGCGCTTGCCGCGCTTCCGCTTGTCCTTTCCGCCCCCGTCCAGGCCACTCCGCAGGAGGGGTCCGGCGTCGCGTGGGAGATAACAGAGGGGCTGACCACCGAAGTGGGCCCTCGGATGGCAGGAACCGATCGCGAAGCTGCCGCGCGCGACTGGGCGAAGGAGCGCCTGACCCGGCTCGGCTTCACCAACGTGAAGGTTGAGCCTTTTCCCATCAGGGGCTTCGTGCGGGGCGACGATCATGCCCGTCTTACCGCGCCCGTGCCGCAGCCGCTTGCGATAACCGCACTGGGTTACAGCGCGGCGACTCCGGCCAAGGGGATCGAGGCGGAGCTGGTGTATTTCCCCACGCTCGACGCGCTCAAGGCGGCGCCACAAGGCTCGCTCAAGGGCAAGATCGCCTTCGTGGACCACGCGATGCGGGCGAACCAGGACGGTTCCGGCTATGGCCCCTACGGCAACGTGCGGCGCCAGGCTCCGGCTATCGCCTCTGCCAAGGGCGCGGCAGGTGTGGTCATCCGCTCGATCGGGACCGACAGCCACCGCAACCCGCACACCGGCGGGACCAATTTCGGCAAGGCATCGCCCATTCCGGCCGGGGCCGTGTCGAACCCCGATGCCGACCTGATCGCCCGCTTGGCCGGCCGGGGCCAACCGCTGCGCATCGCAATGACGCTGACCAGCCACCCGCAAGACAACATGCCTTCGGGGAACGTGATCGCCGATCTTCCGGGTAGCGATCCCTCGCTGCCGATGATCCTGCTGGCCTGCCATCTCGATAGCTGGGACCTCGGCACCGGGGCGATCGACGACGCTTCAGGCTGCGGGATCATCACCGAAGCCGCGCTCGCCGCGCACAAGGCTGGCAACCTCCGCACGATCCGGGTCCTGTGGGCGGGCAGCGAGGAACTCGGCGGCTATGGCGGCGGCGCATATGCCAAGGCTCATGCCGATGAGGCACACGCGGTCGCGATGGAAAGCGATTTCGGCGCCGACCGTGTCTGGGCGGTGCGCACCAATTTCGCCGGCACCCCGCTGGCGGCCCGCATCAATGCGGCGCTGAATCCGCTGGGAATCGTGCCGCAGGAGGGTGAGACCGAGGGCGGCACCGACGTTGGCGCGATCATCGCGGCGCAGAAGCTGGCGGTGGTCGATCTCGCGCAGGATGGCACCCGCTATTTCGACCTGCATCACACGCCCGACGACACCCTCGACAAGGTCGATCCGGCGCAGCTTGCGCAGAACGTCGCTGCGTGGACCGCTGTCCTGGGCATACTCGCGAACGAGGCCGGGCCGATCACGCGGGCGCAATAAGGCCTGCGATCTCCGGGAAACGCTTGCCTCCCGCGACCGTTGGGAGAAAAACGTTCAAGGAGAATAGTCCGTGGCACAGCGCTTTCGCGTGGCGGTAGTAGTGGGCAGCCTGCGCCGGGAATCGATCAACCGCAAGGCGGCGCTGGCGCTGAGCCGTCTGGCTCCCGATAATCTCGATCTCGAGCTGGTCGAGATCGGCGATCTTCCGCTATACGATGAGGACGTCGAAGCTGCCGGTCCTCCGGAAGCGTGGACGCGATTCCGCGAGAACA
The DNA here is from genome assembly GCF_014644315.1 of Tsuneonella deserti. Taxonomy (NCBI): domain Bacteria; kingdom Pseudomonadati; phylum Pseudomonadota; class Alphaproteobacteria; order Sphingomonadales; family Erythrobacteraceae; genus Tsuneonella; species Tsuneonella deserti. Next base: position 662,685 of record NZ_BMKL01000001.1, read on the forward strand.
TCGCACGAGCGGACGCCGTGCTGTTCGTGTCCCCGGAATACAACCGCTCTGTCCCCGGCGCGCTCAAGAACGCGATCGACGTCGGTTCGCGCCCCTATGGCAAGAGTGCCTGGGCCGGGAAGCCGGCCGCCATAATGACGGTGTCCCCTGGCGCGATCGGCGGGTTTGGCGCCAACCACCACCTGCGCCAGTCGCTTGTCTTCCTCGACATGCCGGTGCTGCAGCAGCCGGAAGCCTACGTGGGGGACGGCTTCAACCTGTTCGGCGAGGACGGCACGATCACAAAGGATGGTACCGAAGCGTTCTTCAAGAAGTTCATCGAGGCGTTCGCCCGGTGGATCGAACGAACGGCAAAAGACGATCCGGCGCGCTGAACTTCGACTGGTCGGGGAGACAGGATTCGAACCTGCGACATCTTGCTCCCAAAGCAAGCGCGCTACCGGACTGCGCCACTCCCCGACCGATCGAAGTCGATCCCGATTTGCCGGCTGGTGGGCCCGGCAGGATTCGAACCCGCGACCTAGCCGTTATGAGCGGCCAGCTCTAACCGCTGAGCTACAGGCCCTTCCCGGAAACCGGAGCGGGCGCGGTAGCCGCAGGTCACCGCGCTGGCAACTGCTCAGTGCGAAACCGCGCGGAGTATATCCCGGACGCTCGTGGGCGTGACCCCCCGCATGTCGAGGTACATGTAAACGCGCCTGAACCAATCGTAGAGACGTTCGAGATCGGCCTCGCTGCGCACGTAGGGCGTATTACCCGGTGCGAGAGACGGGCTGTGGAAGCTGAGCACGAGCAGCGGCAACCGGTCGTCGATCGCCATGTCGATCCCCCGCAGGGCTTCCTCGGCGGTGACCCCTTCGGGCGTGAGAGCGATCCGTTCCAGCAGTCCCAGCCGCGAGAACGCTCCCGTCATCCGGGGAATTCGGCCAAGCAGGGGGTGGATCCAACGCCCCTGGCGGCGGAGCATTCCCCAATACACGGTCGTCAGGGGCAGTTCGAGCAGCGCGCGTTCGCTGTCGACCCAATACGGGGCGAGGGGATGCCGACTGTAATCGGGTCCGTGGCCGGCCCGGTAATCGAAATTGGCGCGTACCGAACTGTCGATCGGCACTCGGGCCTCGCGCAAAATGGAAGCGGTGTCCCGGCCCAAGCCGTAGCGTCCCGCCCGGTAGATCAGCGGCGGGACGCCAAACGCCTGCTCGATCTTGTCCCGCAGGCGGAAGAACTTTTCGCGCTCGAGCGCGAACGGCAGGTTACCCGCATAGCTGGTGAAAGCACCCACCTCTTCCTCGAACGGCGGGTTCACCCAGGGGTGAAGCTGGATACCGACTTCGGCTCGGCCGGCACTTACCGCGCTTCCGATAACCTCCACCGCCTGAGGGGAAGTCGCGACCGGCCAATCGACGAGATAGACTGGCACTACGCCGAGTTCCTCGCAGAAGGACTGGAAGCGGGGGATGTGGGTGAAGTGCGACATGCCATGCCGGTCGCGTGTGAACGGGCCCGACCAGTCGAACTCTTCTTCAGTATCGACCGTCAGCAACGAGCGGATGCCAAAATCGGCCGGGAAGCGGGCACTCGAACCCGGGCGAGGCGGCTCGGTGATCGGTCGATCCATCTGCTCCCCCTGACTGCTTTTTCGCAGGCGCCCGCGCTCAGCCGAGCGCGACCCCTGCCTGTTCGCGGCTAGGAGCGGCTTCAACGGCGGTCAAGCGGGGCAAGGTGAGCACCACTTCGTCACCGTCACGCACAAGGTTTCCGCCAGCGGCACGCGCCTCCGCTCGCGCAAGGCGGAGCGCAAATCCCGCGCCGAACATGCCCGCGCTCACGGCTCCGCCACCGGCGCGGCTCCCTGCAGCGAAAATGTCGTCCTGCTCCCTCAGCGACTCCGGCAGCGTGCAGGCAAGCCTCGCCTCGTTGACGCCGGCATCCAGAGCCAGCGACAGCTTCTCGCCGGCTGCCGTGGCACCCGTGATCGTGGCCAACAAGCGCCAGCCAAGGGCTTCGACGTCATGGGAAGCGAACAGCACGGGACAGCGTCTGGTCTTCATAGAAAGCACGAAACGCGCGTTGCGCGAGCGCAGCACTTCGCCAAGCTGGTCCGCAAGGCGCTCTACAATCGCCGAAAAGTCAGTGCGGCCGCTTTCCAGGGTCAATGCCCCGCTTTCAAGGCGCGCCAGCCGGTCGAGTTCGTCGAAGCCGGCCAGCATTCGGGCGGCGTCGCCTGCAATCGCTGCGGCGAGCGCGCGATAATCGTGGGGGGTCGGACCGAAAAGTTGCTGCTGGATGACCTCTGCGAAGCCCTGGATCGCGTTGACCGGGGTCTTCAGTTCGTGGAGCAACTGACGCAGCCGCTCGGTCCCGCCGCTCGCACGCGCCGACGCGTCGGGAGCCTTTTGCGGACGGCGGAAACGTCCAGCGTACCCGATGAAGCGGCCTCCCTGGTCGGAGAACCGCGGTGCGGCATCGATGATCCATTCACCTGCTATTGCAGTGGCCCCGTCAAGGGCCGCGGTGACGCGCCTCAACGGCTGGTACTGGGTGCGCGGCTGTTCGGTAGCAGGAGGAAGCATGCCGCCCACGACCATGGCGGCGGCGGCCGGTTCGGCCCAGTCGATGCGCCCTTCGGCATCGCTGGTGAATGCAAAACCCTCGATAAGTCTGCGCAGAACCTCGCCACGCTCGTCGAGCGGCAGCTGCGGCGCTTCCTCCGCGGGTCGCGCGGCTCGGGTCTTCCGGAACGTTTCAATCCGCCGGACGAGCGCGCCAATCTCGCTGTCAGGACCTTCGTCGTCGGCCGCCAGATCGTTGGCAGGGATCGGGCGGGCCGGTACCCTTTCGGGAGCCGGATCCGGACCGGACCTTTCCGGACTTGGGAGGCCGCGGTCGCGGATTCCCAGCCGGTCCAGCAGATCCCGCGTCGCAGCCGGCATGTCGCGGCGCAGTCGCAGGAAACCCCGCGCCCGGACCGGCAGGCGCGGAATAAGCGCTTCCCAGTCCTCTTCCGTCAGCTGCGCTACGGCCAGCGCTGCCGCGGCGACTTCGGGCTCGTCCTCCGCAAGATGAAGTGCGAGTTCCGGATTGCGGAACCGCAGACCCGGCTCGCGAATCATTTGTGCACGCGCAGCGGGAGCGATCGTCTCACCGAGCGCGGCGAGCCTCAGCCAGGCGGCAGCTACAAGGGAGCCTTCGCGCGAAACGTCGCGGTTGCCCAGCAAGTCCAGCAATTGGCGGAACTGGGTATTCGCCGCGCGTTCGCCGGCAGCGCGGTGGCGCAGTACCGTGGCGAGGCGATCGTCGAAGTGCATGTGCTGTCAGGGGCTCTCGAAACAGATGGCGCAGAACGCTTCACATTCGTCTTTAGCACCAATGCCTGACCGTATCATTGCGGTCGGTCGGATCGTTGCAAAGCGAGACAATTGCTGGCAGATAGAATAAAATTAGCGGGCGGCAGCAAAATGTGCCGCCTTTGTTGCCCGGTGTAATCGCCGGGTACCACCTGTCGGGGGCGCGGCAATGGCAAATCTGGATGAGATCGACCGCAAACTGCTCGCAGAGCTGCAAAGCGAAGGACGGGTCACGAATGTCGAACTGGCAAGCCGGGTCGGTCTGACCGCCCCGCCGTGCTTGCGGCGCGTCCGCAGCCTCGAGGAAGAGGGCGTGATTCGCGGGTACCATGCCGATCTCGATCCTTCGAAGCTCGGCTTCGCGATCACCGTGTTCGCCATGGTGAGCCTCAAGAGCCAGGCCGAGTCCAGCCTGCGCGAATTCGAAGAGCATATGAAATCGCTCCCGGAAGTGCGGGAGTGCCACATGCTCAACGGCGAAATCGACTTCATCCTCAAGATCGTCAGTCCCGACCTGCAGAGCTTCCAGGAATTTCTTACCAGCAAGCTCACCCCCGCGCCCAACGTGGACAGCGTGAAGACTTCTCTCACGATCCGCACCGCGAAGCACGAGCCCGGCGTACCGCTCGACCGGTAACTTGCCCGTTCGGGCTTATCTCTCTGGCCGCGCGGAACACACAGGTTCGCTCGGCGGTTGCGATGTCATCAACCTCAACAGAGAGAGTCGCAAATATGCCAACCCATGCAATTTTCGATAGTCACGAACACGCCAACCGAGCGGTGGGCGACCTGCGCAACGCAGGCGTGCGTGACGATTCGATCTCGATGGTCGCGCACCACGGCCGCACGGTGACGACCACCGACGCTGATGGCACCGTGACCGACGAGGATCACACCAACGTCGTGCGCGGCATTCTGGGTGGCGGTGCGCTGGGCGCCGGTCTGGGCGTGGCGGCACTGGCGATCCCCGGCGTGGGCCCGCTGGTAGCTGCCGGTGCGATCGCATCCGGCGCGGTCCCCGGCGCGATGGGCATCGGTGCGCTGGCTGGCGCTGCCCTCGGCTCGGTCAACGAAGTCCTGAAGGACCACGGTGTCGATGACGAGGATGCCGAATACTACGGCCAGCGCATGAAGGACGGAGCCGTGTTCCTGTCGGTCGACGACGAGAAGTCCGGCTATGACCGGGATCGCACCCAGGAGGTGCTATACGGCGCGGGCGGTCACAATTCGCGCAATCCGCGCGTCTGACTTTCAAGCCAATGCGGGAGAAGGGGCGGGCCGGCGACGGCGCGCCCCTTTTTCGCGTGTTCAGGAAGGCCGCTCTCGCAAGTAATCCTCGAGCCACTTGATCGAGTAGTCCCCGCTCAGAACGTCCGGTTGCTGGAGCAGTTCGCGGTGCAGAGGGAGGCTCGTCTTGACCCCCTCGACGACCATTTCCTCGAGCGCGCGGCGCAGCCGCATGATGCAGCGTTCGCGCGTGCTGCCATACACGATCAGCTTGGCGATCATCGAATCGTAGTAAGGCGGGATGCGATAGCCGGCGTAGAGCCCGCTATCGACCCGCACGTGCATGCCACCAGCCGCGTGATACGCCGTCACCTGCCCCGGGCTCGGCGCGAAATTATAAGGATCCTCGGCGTTGATGCGGCATTCGATCGCGTGCCCGTGGAAGTGGATGTCCTCCTGCGAGCAGGAAAGGTCCTTGCCGTCGGCGACGCGGATCTGCTCGCGCACCAGATCGATACCGGTGATCATCTCGGTCACCGGGTGCTCGACCTGCAGCCGGGTGTTCATCTCGATGAAATAGAACTCGCCGTTTTCCCACAGGAACTCGATGGTCCCCGCGCCGCGATAGCCCATGTCGGCCATCGCTTTCGCGCAGATCCCGCCCATGCGCGCCCGCTCCTCCTCGGAGATAACGGGCGAGGGCGCTTCCTCGAGCACTTTCTGGTGCCGCCGCTGAAGCGAGCAATCGCGCTCGCCAAGGTGGATGGCGTTGCCTCGCCCATCGCCGAACACCTGGAATTCGATGTGGCGCGGGTTGCCAAGATACTTCTCGATGTAGACCGTGGCATCCCCGAACGCCGCCTTGGCCTCGTTTCCGGCCTGGCGCATCAGGGTTTCGAGCTGGTCGGGGCTCTCGCACACTTTCATGCCGCGCCCGCCGCCGCCCGACGCAGCCTTGATGATCACGGGATAACCGGTCTCGTCGGCAATCCGGCGCGCCTCTTCGAAATCGGAAACCGCGCCGTCGCTCCCCGGAACGAGCGGCAGGCCGAGCGCGCCGGCCGTGCGCTTTGCTTCGACCTTGTCGCCCATCGTGCGGATGTGTTCGGGCTTGGGACCGATCCAGGTGATGCCGTGCGCTTCGACGATCTCGGCGAACTGGGCATTCTCGCTGAGGAAGCCGTAGCCCGGGTGGATGGCGTCGGCATGGGCGATCTCGGCCGCGGAGATGATCGCGGCGACGTTGAGATAGCTATCCGTCGCCGAAGGAGGGCCGATGCAGACCGCGTGATCGGCCAGGCGGACGTGCATCGCATCGGCATCGGCGGTCGAGTGGACCGCGACGGTCTCGATGCCCATCTCGTGCGCCGCACGGTGGATGCGCAGCGCGATCTCGCCGCGGTTGGCGATCAGTATGCGGGAAATGCCCATCGCTGGATCAGCCGATCACGACCAGGGGCTGGTCGTATTCGACCGGCTGCGCGTTCTCGACGAGGATCGCCTTGATCGTGCCCGACTTGTCGGCGGCGATCGGGTTCATCACCTTCATCGCCTCGACGATCAGCAGAGTATCGCCCTGCTTCACGCTGTCGCCGACCTTGACGAAGGGTTGGGCACCGGGCTCCGGTGTCAGGTATGCGGTCCCGACCATCGGCGACTTGAGCGCGCCGGCATGGTCCGCAGCGGGCGCTTCGGCCACCGGCGCGGCAGGCGCGGCGGGCGCGGGAGCCGCGGCGGGGGCGACGGAGTGCACCGGCGCGTGAGCCATCGCAACCGCGCCGCCGCGCGCCACCCGCACCTTGCGGTCGCCGTCCTCGACCTCGATCTCGGTCAGCCCGGTTTCGGCGAGGAGCTCGGCGAGCTCGCGCACCAGCTTGGTATCGACGTTCATGCCGGAGCTACGCCCCGCAGCGCCCTTGGTTTCGGCCATTTCTACGCCTCTTATCGTGTCAGGCGGGTGCCTATGCGCGGGCTCGGCCAAGCTGGCAAGGGGCCGGTGCCGTAACGGCGATGGCTAGAGCGCCGCGGCCTTTTCCAGCGCGACGACGTAGCTGCGCGGACCCAGCCCCTTGACCTCGTCCACCGCGCCCATCCCGACATAGGAAAGATGGCGGAACGGTTCGCGGGTCATCGGGTCGGACAGGTGCACCTCGATCACCGGCACCGAAATCGCCTTGATCGCATCGAGCAGCGCGATCGAAGTGTGGGTATACGCACCCGCGTTGAGCAGCACGGCCTTCGCGCCCTCGGCCTGCGCCTCGTGCAGCCAGTCGATCAGGTGTCCTTCGTGATTCGACTGGCGCACGTCCACCTCCAGCCCCAGCTCGCGCCCCCTGTTTTCCAGCATCCCGGCGATGTCGTCGAGAGTGGCGGAACCGTAAATCTCCGGCTCCCGCGTGCCCAGCAGATTAAGGTTGGGTCCGTTCAGGACATAGACGAGGTCGGTCATGGCCAGCCTTCTAAAGCGCGCTCGCCCCCGCGCAAGTTGTCAGCCTGCGCGGGAGAAAGCTGAACCGTGGACCGCATGGACCACGGTCCTGGCGAACGAGTTCAGGCCTCCACTCCCTTGATCTTTCCCCATTGGCGCGCGGCGGTGTAGCCCAGGTAGCCGGTGCCAAAGAGCGCGTAGAGTTCGTCGGGCAGCCCGCGCAGGTAGGCCGTCATCGCACTTGCGATCGCGCCCGCGGCGTCGGGCCGGAAAAGCGACAGCACGCCGATCGGCAGCGCCCACAGGATCATTGCGTACATTACGTACAGGAAACTGGGCCGGGCGCGGCTGGTCCACGGATCGGCTGAATTGGCCTCCGCCACGATTGCCGAGAGGCGCGCTTCGATCTGGCGAAGCTCCTGCGTTCCTTCCAGTTCGATCAGCGCGAGCTTTGCCTTGGCCCGGGCCTCCTTGTCAGGGATGACTTTGTCGATGATGGAAGTGACCGGGCCGATGAGCACGTCGAGGATGGACATGAGTAAACCTTTCTGGTGAGTCGCGAGGCCTAATTGCTAACCAGATCGGTTCATGTAGGAAAATGCTCTGGCACACCCGGTTACGTCCGCTGGTTTGACAGGGTTCGGCCGGCCCAGCAGGAAGCCGGCATGAAGTGGCTTCTTTCCTGCATCATCCCAGCATCGCTGCTCGTCTCGTCACCCGCTCCGGGGGAGGATGCTGGGGCCAGCAGCGCCGACCGCGCGCTGCAGGAACTCTACAGCGAATACTGGAACTGGCAGGTCAGGGAATTCGGCTGGATCGAAAAGGCAGATGGATCGACCGACCAGGGGCCAACGATCGCGTCCGCAACGCCTGCCTCGCAGAAGGCGCGGGCCGACCGCGCAGCCGGGTTTCGCGACCGGCTTGCCCATATCGATGCTTCGGCGCTGTCGGAGGCGGAGAAGGTCAACGCAGCGGTTCTGCGGGCAGCGCTGACCGAGACGATCGAGGACGCGCGGTTTTCCGAATGGGAGATGCCGTTCGACAGCGATTCGAACTTCTGGACCTACTGGGATGCGCCCGGCGGCTTCCAGACGGTGCAGGAGTATGAGGACTACATCGCCCGGATGCGCGCGCTGCCGCGCTACTTCGACGAGCAGATCGCCAACGCACGGTCTGGATTGAAGCGGGGGTTCAGCGTCCCCCGGGTCACTTTGACCGGGCGCGATGCCAGCCTGGCGGCCTTTGTCGCCGGCGATCCAGAGTCCAGTCCCTTCTGGCGAGCCTTCGCGGAGATGCCGGCGCGGTTCACGGCCACGGAAAAGGCGCGCCTGGCTGGCGAGGGCAGGGCGGCAATCGCGGGGTCGGTGACGCCGGCCTACGCCAGGCTGCTCGCTTTCCTGCGCGAGGAGTACATTCCGAATTCCCGCACCACCCTGGCTGCCGAGGCGATGCCCGATGGCAAGGCGTACTATCGCCAGCAAATCCGCCAATACACCACGCTCGACCTGTCTCCGGACGAGGTGCACGCGATGGGCCTGGCCGAGGTGGCCCGCATCGAGAACGAGATGAAGAAGGTAATGGGCGAGGCGGGCTTCACAGGCACGATCGCCCAGTTCACCGAGAAGCTGCGCACCGATCCGCGCTTCATCGCCTCCAGGCCCGACGAGCTGATGGGTGTTTCGGCTTATGTCGCGAAGCGGGTCGACGGCAAGCTGGCCGATTACTTCGGCTTCCTTCCGCGCACCCGTTTCACCATCCGGCCCGTCGCGGACGCCATCGCGCCGTTCTACACCTCGGGCCGCGGCGGGCTCGACGCCTGCCAGATGAACACCTACGATCTGCCTTCCCGTCCGCTGTACAACATCCCCGCGCTTACCCTCCACGAATGCGAGCCCGGCCACAGCTTCCAGATGGCCTTCCAGCTCGAGCAGGGCGAGCAGCCGAGGTTCCGGCGCAACATCTACTTTTCCGGCATGGGCGAGGGCTGGGGACTCTACAGCGAGTTCCTTGGCGAGGAGATGGGCATCTACCGCACGCCCGAGGAACGTTTCGGCAGGCTTTCCTACGAGATGTGGCGCGCGGCGCGGCTGGTGATCGACACCGGCATCCATCATGGCGGATGGACGCGGGAACGGGCGGTGACCTATCTCGCCGACCGCACGGCGCTGTCGCGCCATGAGGTCGAGACCGAAGTCGACCGCTACATCTCGTGGCCCGGGCAGGCGCTCGCCTACAAGCTGGGGGAGATGACGATCAGGAAAATGCGCGCGAAAGCCGAACGCGCGCTTGGACCGAAATTCAATATCCGCAAGTTCCACGATGTCGTCCTAGCGCTCGGCTCGGTGCCCTTGCCCGAGCTGGAAGCGCGGATCGACCGCTTCATCTCCGAGGGAGGGCGCGGATTGCCCGGAGTGAACTACGATTGATGGATGGAATTGAAACCTTGTCGCGTTTTTACATCCATTACTGAGGCAAATAGTTGAAAGGTAAGCCCAAGGGACTAAGTGGCCTCAAAAGAAGTCGATCCTCTCTGCGCATGAGAAGGAATCGGCCCGGCCTTCGGTTCGCTCTGGATATGATCGGCGCGCTCGTCGGTCCGAATGTTGAATGGGGGTTGGGTTGCAGGGCGCAAGGGCACTCCGGGCGAATACGTCCCGCGGGACGGCTACGACGCAGAATTCGAAAGCATGTTGGGCTCGCTGGACGCGCGTCCCCGGATCGTGATCGATCGCGAGCGCCGTGTGCTGTGGCACAGCGAGAGCGCAGAGCGTCTTCTGACGCCCCCGGTGCCAGTTCGCCTGGATGGCGGCCGTTTGAGCGCGGATGCCGCGGCGTCTGCCGGCTTGTTGAGCGATTTCGTGCAAGGCATCGCAGATCATTGCGAGAGCCTGCTGATCCGGGGCGAAAACCGACGGCACTGGGCGATGATGGTGGCGTGGTGCGTGGCGGAATCGCGGGACGAGATATGCGTTCTGCTCAATCTTTCCGTGCCGCACCGCGGGGTGGAGGAAAGCGGCCTGTCGCGCGCCCTGCGGCTGACCGCGGCTGAGAGTCGTGTGCTCGACGAGTTCGCTCGCCTCTATACTCCCCGCGAAATCGCGGACCGGATGCAAGTATCATTGAGCACGGTGCGCAGTCACCTGAAACAGATCCACGCCAAGGCCGGGGTAGAGACGGCGGTCCAGCTGAGCCAATTGGTGCGCGGTTACTGCTCTTGTTAACGCGGAGAGCTCAATTGTCCCGTTAAGGGACGTGGAGTGGCCGGCGGGCATATCTTTCGATTCCTCCCCTGTGTTGGGGATGCGAATCACCGGTATCCAACGTAAGGTCCGTTAACTTCTGAAAAGCCAAAGCAGCTAACGGATCAAAGGGATGGAGAGGGGCTAGGGCTCCTTTCCAAGGGGGTCTTTTATGACAATTCGTGCGCCTTCTGCGCTGATTCTTGGAAGCCTGGCTTGCCTTCTGGCCAGCCCGGCGGCTTCGCAGGACATTACTTACCAGCCGATCGATCCGACTTTCGGGGGCAATCCGTTCAACTCGGCGCATCTGCTCGGCATCGCCAACGCGCAGAACGATTTCAAGGACCCGAAGGCGACCACGAACAGTTCGCAGGCTGACATTTTCGCCCGCCAGCTCCAGTCGCGGTTGCTGTCGGCGCTCTCTTCGCAGATCGTGGACGCCATCTTCGGCGACAACCCGCAGGAGCGCGGCACCATCAGCTTCGGCGGCCAGACGATCGATTTCGTCCGCAGCCTGACCGAAGTCACCCTCACGATCACCGATGACGATACCGGCGAAGTGACCACGATCGTCGTTCCCACTTTCATCGATGTGGCGCCATAAGGACGATGGCTCTCTCGATGACACCCAAACTGCTTCTTGCCGGGCTCTCCGCGCTCGCGCTGTCCGGCTGTGCCACCGTGACCAAGGATGGCCGCACGGCATTCCCGGAAACGCGGTCGAAGGCATTTTATCCCGATCGCACGCAGACGCAGACTCTGCTGGCCGCGCTGCCGGCGCCGGACCGGCCGGTTGCGGTCGCGGTGTACGGCTTCTCCGACCAGACCGGCCAGTTCAAGCCGAGCGAGACCGGCCAGACCCTGTCGCGCGCGGTGAGCCAGGGCGGGGCTTCGATCCTGGTCAAGGCACTCCAGGACGCAGGCAACCGCCAGTGGTTCACCATCGTCGAGCGCGAGGCGCTCAAGAACCTGCTGAATGAACGCCAGATCATTCGCGAGATGCGCGAACGCTATCTCGGCGAGCAGGGGGTGAATCCCCAAGCGCTCCCGGCGCTGCTGTTCGCTGGCGTGATCCTGGAAGGCGGGATCGTCGGCTATGACACGAACACCGTAACCGGCGGGGCGGGGGCGGCGTTCCTCGGCATCGGCGGGCGCACTGAATATCGCCAGGACACAGTGACCGTGTACCTGCGCGCCGTGTCCGTGCGCACCGGAGAGGTGCTGACGACGGTGACCGCTTCCAAGACCATCGCCAGCCAGTCGCTTGGCGCCAACGCCTTCAAGTTCGTGGCTTTCAAGGAACTGCTGCAGGCCGAGGCGGGGTACACCACCAACGAGCCTGACCAGGTCGCCTTGCAGCAGGCAATCGAGAAGGCGGTTTACGCCATGGTTCTCGAAGGAGCCGAGCTGAACCTGTGGAAGTTCGCCAATTCCGAAGCCGGCGCGCCGCTGCTGTCGCAGTACCGCGTGGAACGGGACGGCAAGATCGATGAAAGACGGATGGCCGAGGCGCTGCGCAATGCGCCGCCGATGGCTCCGCAAAAGATCAGGCGCACCGCCTCGGCGGACGAGCAGGCCGAGGAATCGGCGCTCGGCCACGGCAGCGGAGGGCGCATGTGAATTGATCGCCTCCGCAAGGGGGCGGGCAATGGCGCGGACGGGGGCCGGACCCGTTCGGTGAAGCCAGGTTTCCGGTGGCACGGAACGGGGGTTGCAGCCCTCGCGACGCGGTCGGTGAAAGAAAAGGCGCGCCGGAGTTGCAGCCCCGACGCGCCCAGATTGACGAAGTTGCGTGTGAAACAACCAGGTCTGCCAAGCGCCGAGGCGCAAGACAGGCATGGTTATGAATCTCCGGCTGGAGTTTGACAACCATGTTCACGGAACAAGTCCCGGTACGACACTGGGTTCCTGCACCCGCAGGATTAAATTTCCGTGAAGCCAAGCTCCTGTCCGGAAAGCGGTCTTCAGCGGCATCGCCACGGCAGACCGAAATGCGAAAATCGAGGCCCGGCAAAGGGTCCATGCTTCAGCGTGCAGCAGATCCTTCTGCCGGGCGCCGGGCCGCAATTCTTGGACCAACCTTCCTTCTCAGGAGCTTAAAATGAAGAACATCCTTTTCACCTCGGCGTCGATCGCGGCGCTGTTCGTTGCCGCCCCGGCGCTTGCTGCCGGCGACAACGTTTCCACCGTAAGCCAGACTGGCAACGCTCAGGCGGCGACCGTCAACCAGACCGGATCGAACGACGTTTCGACGATCGACCAGCAGAACGCCAGCAATACCGCGCTGGTGAACCAGAAGGGCACCACCGGCGGTTCGTCCTACATCCAGCAGACCGGCACCGGTAACTCGGCGACGGTTGCTTCGCAGGAAGACGACGGCAGCCTCTATCCGGGCGGGCAGTCGGCCGAAGGCGGCAGCTATCCTCCGGGCGCTTTCCCGATCAGCGTGTCGAGCATCGTCCAGGGCGGCAGCAACAACACCGCCACGGTCACGCAGAACACCAAGACCTCGGCGCTGGCCAACACCTCGGGCATCAACCAGTCCGGCAACGGCAACGCTGCCACGGTGAAGCAGTACGACGACTTCCAGACCTCGTCGATCGACCAGTCGACCGACAACAACACCGCAACGGTGACGCAGGGCATCAACAACGGCGCCGATAACTCCTACGGCAACTCGTCCGCGGTTGCGCAGGCCGGCACGGGTGGCAACACCGCCCTGGTGACCCAGACGGGCATCTTCGGCATCAGCAGCGTCAGCCAGAACGGTGGCGGCGGCGCGGCAACCGTCACGCAGCACGATGGGTCGCAAAACGCTTCTTCGTACATCACCCAGTCGGGCAACACCGACCAGGCTACCGTCGATCAGTCGGGCGACACCCAGTACTCGTCGATCGACCAGTCGGGTAACAACGAAGTCGCCAAGGTGACTCAGGACGGTGCACTGAACGTCTCGGGCATCAGCCAGAGCGGACCGGGCAACTGGGCCGAGGTCGATCAGTCCGGCACTTCGAACGTCTCGTCGATCTCGCAGTCGTCGACGGGGCCGACCTACCTCAGCGAAGGCGAGTTCCCGAGCGACACCGGCTATGCCTACGTCGAGCAAGTTGGCACCGGCAACAACTCGTCGGTCAGCCAGTCGGGTGCGTCCAACTGGGCCGTGCTCAGCCAGGACGGGGCCGGCAATGGCTCGAGCATCAACCAGACCGGCAGCGGCACCTACGCCAACGTCGATCAGATTGGCACGACCAACAGCTCGAACGTTACTCAGTCGGGCACTGCCAACAACCTGAACATGGCGGTCGGCATCTCGCAGGACGGCCTGTCGAACGTATCGAATGTGCTGCAGAGCGGCTCCGCGACCGAACTGAACTCGACCGAGAACACCGTGAATGTCGACCAGACTGGCGAGCGTAACAACTCGTACGTCGACCAGAGCGGCGTCGACAACGAGACGCGCATCTTTGCCGACGGCAACGATAACGTGTCGACGGTCCTGCAGAGCGGCAGCGATAACCACGCTTACGTGAACCAGGGCTCCGACAACAACTACTCGAGCGTTGTTCAGAGCGGCACCAACAGCACTGCCACGGTCAACCAGGGCATGTGATGAAAAACGGCGGGGTGGGCTCAAGCTCGCTCCGCCGTACCGTTCCCGGCCCGCGGCGCACCCCTTCGCGGGCCGGGATTGGTGCCCTTCGGAGCACCGTGATAAAAGGACAGGTACGATGACGCAGCGGCAATCAGGCAGGTACCAGGCGCTTCTCGCCGCGATCCTCGCCATGCCGGCCGCCAGTGTGGCGGCTTCGCCTTCCTGTCCGGGAGACAAGACCATGCAGAGCCAGGAACCGGGCGTGACCATCGTTACCGATGGATCGGGCAACCGGCGCACGACCGTGCAGAACGATCCTGAAGGGACCATCCGGCTCGAACAGCATGGCAAAGATCATGCGGCCCTGGCGGTGCAGTCCGGCAGCGGCAGCAAGCTCGACATCAGCCAAAGCGGCGCTTCCGCCCGGGCTGACGTGGTGCAGGGCGGGGCGTGCAACGCCGCCCGGCTCAGCCAGAGCGGCAGCGGAAATCGCGCAACCATCGTTCAATCGGGCGGAGGCAATCACGCCGTTGTGCGGCAAGGCCCAGCAAAGGGAGACGGACAGTGAGCCCGCGCTTCGTCGCATTCACTCTCGCCACGTTGTCGGCAGTTGCGTTCGTTCCCGCGGCCCACGCCGATACCGACAAGGAGACACCGGGCAAGCCCTGCCTGCCCGGAGGCGGGCTCGGCACCGGCAACCCGTGCAACGGCAACAACGGCAATCCCAGTCCCGAAGGCAATGCCAAGGAAAAGGTCGTCCGCTCGAAACCCGATCCTTTCACGATCGACCGGCCGGGCAATGACCGTGGCGCCTTCATCGACCAGATCGGCGAGGCCAACCAGGCGTCGATTACGCAGGCTGCCAATGCGCAATACGCGCGGATCGACCAGGACGGCGACGGAAACCGCGCGAGCGTGTCACAGACCGGCACCGGCGCCCACTATGCCGCAGTCCAGCAGCTAGGCGATGCCAACACGCTTTCGCTGGCGCAGGACGGAGCGGGGGTGCAAGTGGCGCTCCTCGGCCAGCAGGGTAACGGCAACACGATGACGATCGGGCAGGAGGGGGGCGCGATCAGCAGCGGCGTCGCGGCCACCCAGCTTGGCGACGACAACCGGATGAGCCTCGTCCAGTCGGGCAGCGGCAACCAGGCGCAGCTTACCCAGAACGGCAACGGCAACGAGATGGCCGCCACGCAGAGCGGCGGCAGCAACCAGCTTATCTGGACTCAGAACGGCGATGACCTGTCCAACCTCGCCATCAGCCAGACCGGCGGGGCGGCGCTCCAGGTCACTCAGTCGCGATGAGGCTTTTTCTCGTCCTGTCTGGAAGCTTGCTGGCCGGCCTGGCCAGCGTTTCTCCAGCGCAGGAACGAGGCGACCCGGTACGTCTGGACGATTTCGCGGTACCCGCCGCCAATCGGGCGGAATTGCTCGACCAGGTCGGCGCCACCGAGAGGGCGCAGCAGCAGCCATCACAGCAGGTCGACCGGACGCTTGCCCGCCCGGAGCTGACCGATTCCGCGGATGCGCCGCCGGCCCAGGTCTCACTACCCTCGTCCACCCGCGGCCCCGTGCCGCAACTCGCCCTACCCGGCGATTCCCGGCCCACGCCGGTTTCCGCGGTATCGACTACGCGGGAAAGCGCGCCGCGCGCTGCGACGCCGATCGGCGGGACTGACCGCTGCGATCCGCAACTCGCCCAGCGTTTCTACGCCGAATGCCTGCGCATACTCGAATTGCGATCGAGCGAATTCAGCGCGCCGGAACCGGCCAGGCTCAGCCCCGAGCAGCGCCTGATTTCCGAGCAGCGGCTGCAAGAGGATCCGGGGAGCAGGCCGGTTGCTGTACGATTGCAGCTGGCAACCAGCGCGCAGCCGGACGCCGATCTGCAAAGCAACCAGGAGCTGGCAGCGATTTACCTCGGAGAGAACGCGCCAACGCCCGTAACCGAGCCGGCACCCGCCGAGGAGCCGGCTGACCTGAGTAAAATTCTCCAGACCTTCAGCCTCGACGGAGCACCCCCACTGAACGGGAACTAGACGGCCGGTCTGCCGCGCGTGACGGCTTTCTCGGCGAGTGCTGATCTCGTCGCCATCCTCGCTGCGACCAGCGCACCACTCACTCGACCAGACAAGCACGGTCAACGCGTCCGGTTCGGGTTGCAATCGTCCGCCTTTCGATGATCTGCTGGCGGCAAGGAGAACCGGCATGAACAGCGAACTCGTCGTCTGCGGCTCGTGCAGCGCCGCCAACCGCGTGCCTACCGAGCGTCTTGCGGCAGGCCCCAAATGCGGGCGGTGCGGCCGGCAATTGTTCGGCAACGGTCCGATTTCCGCGGACAGCGCGCTGTTCAGCCGGCTTACCGGCACCGGATCCCTGCCGGTCCTGGTCGATTTCTGGGCCTCGTGGTGCGGGCCGTGCCAGATGATGGCGCCGGCTTTCGAGGCGGCGTCGCGCATTCTCGAGCCCGATGTCGTGCTGGCCAAGGTGGATACCGAGGCGGTGCAGGACGTGGCCGCGCGCTATGCTATCCGCTCCATTCCCACACTCGTCCTGTTTCGTGGCGGCCGTGAGGTTGCCCGGCAGTCGGGCGCATCCAGCGAACGCGCAATCGTTCAGTGGACGAGGGCGGCGTTGGCCAAGGGGTGAGCAGCTCTGCGGTATTTCCGCAGTCAGGCCGTATTGCACTCCTGCAGATCGGCCAGGAAACGATCGGACCAGCGCTGGACAGTATCCTCGCGCACCGAAACAACCAGTTTATCCCATCGCTGGCGGCGCTCTTCGAGCGGCATGTCCAGCGCGACCCGGATAGCGTGAGCGAGATCGTCGGGGCTGTGAGGATTGACCAGCAGCGCCTCCTGCAATTGCTCGGCAGCCCCGGCGAACCGTGACAGGATCAGGACGCCGGGGTCTTCGGGATCCTGAGCGGCGATATATTCCTTTGCAACCAGGTTCATCCCGTCGCGCAGCGGTGTCACGAGGCCGATCTTCGACGCGCGGTAGAGGCCGAACAACGCTGCAGTCGTCTGGCCCCGGTTCACGTAACGGATGGGGACCATGTCGATGTCCGACCAGGCACCGTTGATCTGGCCCGTCTTCTGCTCAAGCGTCGCGCGGATCTGCTGGTAACTGCCGATGTCGCTGCGGCTCGGTGGGGCGATCTGGATATAGACCAGGTCCCTGACGCGCTCCGGATGATTGTCGAAGAACCGGGCGATGCCATCCATCCGCTCGGGCAAGCCCTTGGAATAATCGAGCCGGTCCACTCCGATCATGGCCGTCCGGTGTCGGGTGCTCGACATCAGCCGTTGCTGTGCCTGGCGGGAATCGCCGGTGTTCCCCTCGGCAATGAAATGGTCGTAATCGATGCCGATCGGATAGGACCTGGCAACGGTCGTTCGGCCATCATGGCGGATCGTGCCGGTGCTGTCGTCGACCTCTGCGCCAAGCTCCTTGCGGCAATAGTGCAGGAAGCTTTCGAGCCACTCGTTGCTCTGGAAGCCGATCAGGTCGTAGGCCAGCATCGCGCTTACCAGGCGCTCGTGGAAGGGCAGGGACACGAGCAGTCGCGTCGGCGGCCAGGGGATGTGGAGGAAAAACCCGATCCGGTTGCCGAACCCGCGCGCTCGCAGAAGCTCGCCCAGCGGGATCAGGTGGTAATCGTGGACCCACAGGACGTCATCAGCATGGATCAGGGGAGCCAGGCTTTGGGCGAAGCGGTCGTTGACCCGCTCGTAGCCCTTGCCGAACTCCATCTCGTACTGCGTGAGATCGATGCGGTAATGGAACAGCGGCCAGAGTGCCGAGTTCGCGTACCCCTTGTAGTATTCTTCGACATCCTGGGGTTCGAGGTCGATCGTGGCCGTCCGGACGCCTGCGTTTCGATGCTCGTGCAAAGCCCCGGTAAACGTCTCGGTGACCTGTCCCGACCAGCCGAACCAGATGCCTTCTCTTTCCTGGAGCGCCGAGTGGAGCGCGCCCGCGAGGCCACCTTGCGCCCCAGCCGCGCCGGCGGCAGTGGGCACGGCTACCCGATTGGAGATCGCAACGAGCCGGCTCACCTGACGGTGTTCCAGCTCTTCGACAGCAGGGAGGCGCAGTTGATCACGCCGACCAGCGAGTAGGTCTGGGGGAAGTTCCCCCACAGCTCGCCGGATTCGAAATCCATGTCTTCGGACAGGAGGCCGGATCGGGTGCGGTGCGCCAGCATCGTGGTGAAAAGCGCCCGTGCCTCCTCGGTCCGCCCGGCACGCGCGAGTGCGTCGATCAGCCAGAACGTGCAGATATTGAACGCCGTCTCGGGCAGCCCGAAATCGTCTTCCGCTGCATATCGAAGCATGTGCTCGCCCCTCCGCAACTCTTTCTCGACCGCTTCGAAGGTGGAGAGGAAACGGGGATCGTCGGCGGAAAGGAACCGCAGTTCGATCATCTGGAGCAGGCTCGCGTCGAGGTAGTCGCTTTCGAAGGAGGCGCCGTAATGGCCGCCCTCGCCGTCGCCGTCCGCCACCCAGGCATCGCGCTCGATCCGTGCGCGGACCTGGGAGGCGCGGTCCCGCCACAGCGCCTCGCGATCGGGCTTGCCGAGGTGGCCCGCGACGTTCGCCAGCCGGTCGCAGGCGGCCCAGCTCATCACCGCGGAATAGGTGTGCACTTCCTGCCGGGTGCGGAATTCCCACAGGCCGGCGTCGGGCTGGTCGTGCATCGCCCAAGCCATCTCGCCTACCTGCTCAAGGCTGGCGAAGTCGCTCTCGTCCGCCATGCGCAGCAGGCGCCGGTCGAAGAAAGCCTGCGCGGTCGGCAGGACGATCTGGCCGTAGCAATCGTGCTGGATCTGGAAGTAGGCCGCGTTACCGACCCTGACCGGCCCCATGCCGCGGTATCCCGTCAGGGCAGGGGCGAAGCTTTCTTCCAGCTCTGCCACCCCCATGACCGAATAGAGCGGCTGGATCTGGCCGCCTTTTGCGTTGTCCACGATGTTGCGCAGGTAGGCGAGGTACTTCTCGAGCACGTCGAGAGCCCCCAGGCGGTTGAGCGCCTGCACCGTGTAGTAGGAGTCCCTGATCCAGCAGTACCGGTAGTCCCAGTTGCGGTCGCTGCCGGGCGCTTCCGGGATCGAGGTGGTCATCGCAGCGACAATCGCGCCGGTCTCCTCGTGCTGGCAGAGCTTCAAGGTTATGGCACAGCGGATCACTTCGTCCTGCCAGTCGAGCGGAGTGGCGAGACCGCGAACCCACAGCCGCCAGTACTTCGCCGTCTGCTCTTCCATGTTGCGCAATTCGGCGCGCAGGTTTCCGGTGAACGGCTCGTCCGGACCGAGGAAGAAATGCTGGTCGCTTTCGATGCGATAGGTCCGTTCCTCCAGCACGTAGCCGACCGGGG
Source organism: Tsuneonella deserti (assembly GCF_014644315.1). NCBI lineage: Bacteria > Pseudomonadati > Pseudomonadota > Alphaproteobacteria > Sphingomonadales > Erythrobacteraceae > Tsuneonella > Tsuneonella deserti. The sequence goes on from NZ_BMKL01000001.1 coordinate 681,900, forward strand.
CGTCGGTGGAGAGCCGAAGCGGGCAGTCCCCGCCCAGGTAACGGACATGGTTCGACCCGTGGGTCGTCTCGGCCAGGTGCGCTCCATAATCGCGCATTGGCCGCAGGGTGATCTTGAGCCGCGGCACTCCTGCAACAGGGCGGACGATCCGTGCGTAGGCTTCCGGACGGTACATGCGCCCGGAGCGTTCGAAGCGTGGACAGAAGTCGGTGATTTCTACCACGCTGCCATCTTCCGCCTCCAGGCGAGTAACGAGAATTGGCGTGTTGCGGATGTAGTGCTGGCTGGCGGAAACCTGCCCCGCGAGTTCGAAGCGCCAGACGCCGTCGGCCTGGTTGTCGCCGTTCAACAACCGGCAGAAAACGGGATCGCCATCCACCCGCGGAAGGCATCCCCAGACGAGCGCACCGCCATCGTCGATCAGGCCGGATACCTGGCAGTTGCCGATCGGCCAAAGCTCGAGATCAGGGCGGGATCCGCTCACAGGCCGAGCCATTCATGAACCGCGGCGGGATCAGCAAGGCGGTAAGCCGCGGCGGTGGGATGGCGTTCGCCGACCAGCACGCCGAAGCCGCCAATGCCGGCGGCGGCGGAGAATCCATCCTCGTCCGTCATATCGTCACCCACGAAGATCGGCCGCGACCCGGCAAATGGCGAAAGTTGCATGAAAGCGTGAACGGCGGCTCCCTTGTTGGCGCCCCTGGCGACCAGTTCGACAACGGATTTGCCGGTCTTGATTTCCAGCCCGTGCTCATTGGCCAGATTTCGCGCGAAATCGGCTGCCTCGTCTTCGAGAAGCGGCGCCATCCGGAAATGGAGTGCCAGCCCGTGAGGTTTTTCCTCGAGCAACAACTTCCTGCTTGCAGCGAAGTCCCGGAACAACCGGACCACGTCCGGCGCGAGAGCGGCCGGCTCCGGGCCAATCGGCCCACCGTCCGCCATCGTCATCGCGAGCCCGTGGGAACCCGCCCGCGCGACTTTCGGCTGTCCTATGTGACGATCGAGATCCGGCACGGCCCGGCCGCTGACCAGTGCCAGCCGGCCACCGAGCCGATCCGAAAGCTTTTCCAGCCTGGTGTGAAGGCCCTCGGCCACCGATATCGCATCGGGCCGCTCCGCCAGGTCGACCAGCGTGCCGTCGAAATCGAGGAAGAGCGAGATCGTCTCCGATGAGGCGAGCGCATCGAGCCGTGGCGGGTCAGGGAGGACGCGTGACACAAGCATGACTCCGCCTTTACCCGCGGGGTCTCTCGGGTCAACGTGAGGGGGCGTCAGGTCCCTTGCTCCGCTATTCAAGGCTGGCTGTAGCCCAAGGGGCGGATTTGAAGATTTCCCGCGCGCGGGTCGTTGGTGAAGAATACGCCGCCCTTCACCGTCGACTGCCCCGGCACATAGTCGAACGTCATGACGGCTTTCTCGGTTTCCCGGCCTCCGTTCGTCAGCGTAGCCTCGACTTCCACCTGCTGCGCCGTCGATTCGGATATGTTTCGCGCTTCTATTTCCACCAGGTAGAACTGTCCGGCAGGTTCCACCGATGCGATCTCGAACCTGATAACTGGCGCCGCCTCGCGGTTTCCAATGGCGGCCTCATATCCGATGGTGCCGATCAGCAAGATCGCCAGCAACAGGCCGATGCCGCCGGCGATCCATTCCAGCCAGTCCTTTCTCCTCCTGCTTTCGGCGGAGCCATCCGGGTGATGCGCGTCCTGGTTCATGGTCGCATGCTCACAGGATCAGCCGGGCGGCGGCTGCGCCCAAGGTGGCGGGGAAACCCAGAACGGTGATCATCGTAGCGATGTGGTAGTGCGAGACTCCCTCCGTTCTGCCGAACGTCCACAGCATGTACGCGCTTACCGCGATGGCTACGCCGTAGCCTGCCAGTCCCTGCCGAACGACGAGGCGGACGGGACCGGTGTCGTCGCCCAGCTTTTCCCCGCCGTGGAAATCCAGGGCGAACACGAACGCCAGCAGCATCGCGATCGAAAGCGCGATGAGCGCCAACGCCTGCCACGGACCCATTTTGTATGAGATGAGGATCATTTCCTCGGTCGGAGCTACGTTGAAAGCAAAGTACACCGCTCCTCCAAGCATGATCAGGAGCTTCACGGCGTATCCCGGCCGATCGTTTTCCACCGCGTCGCTTTCACTGCTGGAGCCGCCCATCTGGCCCCGGGCGAGAATGGCGCCGAGGCTCGCCGGAACAGTCTGCAAGGCGATCTTCCCGGTCGCCTCGTGCAGCGAGCTCCCGATCTCGAGCACACCGAAGACCAGCAAGATCACCACCGAAGCGAGCGCCCCGACTCCCCAAGCGGTTAATGCGTCGAGGAGATCGTCTGTCAGCGAGTGCGTTTCCTCGAACCCCACGACCCGGGAGAGGGGTACGAGCAACGCCAGCGTAAGCAGGAGAAGCAGGACGAACCGTGTCCGGTCGAGGTAAAATCCGAGGGACCACATTTCCATCGTCATCATCAGGGGCAGCGAAAACAGGACTGCGCCCCCGAAGGCGCGAGCCAGGCTTCGCAGGAACTTGCTTCGTTCGAATGACGATTGCGCTGCGCCGGTCACGTCCACCAATGCGCCATGCCGCGCCTCGGTTGCATGATCGCCCGGTTACCCGAACGGCGTACCATGATCGTACTGTCGACAGGGCGGCGAAAGGGCTTTCCACTGGTCGGGACGAGAGGATTCGAACCTCCGACCCCCACACCCCCAGTGTGATGCGCTACCAGGCTGCGCTACGTCCCGAGACCAGTGGAGCGGGCGCCTATAAGTCCGGGTTCAGGGCAAGGCAAGGCGTGTCGGCATCGATGCCGACCGCGCCCCGTGAATCCCGGTCGATTGCCCTGCTCGCGGCGACCTGCTAGGCGCGCCGCCGTTACCGCCGCGGCGCCTTTTCCGGGCGCTCGCGCGGATTCCTTTCGATTGAACGGACCGATTAGACGATGCTCGATATTCTCGCCGCCGCCTCGACCGGCGCAGCGCCTCCGGTTTGGATGAGCTGGCTACCCATCATCGGCATGATCGCCATTTTCTGGTTCCTTCTCATTCGACCGCAGATGCGGCAGCAGAAGGCGCACCGCGAAAAGGTCGCCGGCCTCAAGAAGGGCGATCAGGTCGTGACCGCCGGCGGGCTGGTCGGCAAGGTCCTGAAGGTCGATGAGAACTACGTCGATCTGGAACTGGGGCAGGGCGTGAAGGTCAAGGCCGTCAAGCACACGATCGGCGAGGTCATCCCGCCGGCCGGCACCGCTGCGAACGACTGACAAGGGCGCACCCGCGAAATGCTCGATTTTCCGCGCTGGAAGCAGATCTGGCTCTGGAGCCTGATCATCGTGGTATCGCTCGCCGCGCTGCCTTCGCTGGCATCGCTGACGGGAGTGCGCTGGCCGCAGAGCCTGCCGAGCCCGACAATCAACCTCGGCCTTGACCTCGCCGGCGGCAGCCACATCCTGCTCGAAGCGGACGCGCGGCAGATCGCGAGCCAGCGTCTGGAAACGATGGAAGAAGCCGTTCGCAGCGTGATGCGCCAGGCTTCTCCCGCGATCCGCATCGGCGACGTATCGACGAAAGACCGGCGGCTCAGCTTCATGGTCGACAGCGCCAGCGACGTGGACCGCGCGCGCGAGTTGCTCCTTCCGCTCGTCAACGGCCAGGGTCTGCGCCGCGAGTGGACGCTGAACGTCGTCGACGAGACGCGCTTCGTTCTCGTTCCGACGCAGGAAGGCCTTGACGCAGCGCTCGACCAGGCAATGGACAGTGCCAAGGACGTGATCGACCGGCGCATCAATGCGATCGGCACGCTCGAGCCGACCATCATCCGCCAGGGTGACGATCGCATCGTGGTGCAGGCGCCGGGACAGCAGGATCCCGAGGCGCTGAAGGCGCTCATCGGCCAGACTGCGAAGCTCGAATTCAAGCTGGTCGATGAGACCGCGCTGCCGAGCGATGTCCAGGCGGGCAACGCCCCTCCGGGCAGCCAGATCTTCCCATATGCCGAAGGCACCCCGTTTGCCGGCGGCAAGCTTGCCGTGCGGCGGCTGGGCGGCATCAAGGGCGACAGCCTCACCAATGCGCAGGCGACGGTCAATCCGCAGACCAACGAGAATGTCGTAACCATCCAGTTCGACCAGCAGGGCGCGGCCAAGTTCGCCCGGCTGACGACGCAGAATGTCAACAAGCCGTTCGCGATCATCCTCGACAACAAGATCCTGTCAGCTCCCAACATCAACGAGCCGATCCGCGGCGGCACCGCCCAGATATCGGGCAGCTTCACCGCCGAGAGCGCCAACCAGCTCGCCATCGCGCTGCGATCCGGTGCGCTGCCGGTGGACCTCAAGGTGATCGAGGAGCGCACCGTCGGACCTGACCTGGGGGCGGATTCAATCCGCAGTGGCATGATCGCCATGGGCATCGGGACCGGGCTGGTGCTTCTGCTGATGCTGGTCACTTACGGCCGTTTCGGGTTCTACGCCGACATGGCGCTGGTGCTGAACGTGCTGATGATCCTGGGCATCATGGCGGTGCTGAACACCACACTGACGCTGCCGGGCATTGCTGGCTTCGTCCTGACGATCGGCGCGGCGGTGGACGCCAACGTGCTGATCAACGAGCGTATCCGCGAAGAGCGGCACCGAGGGCGCCGCGTCGTCCAGGCGGTCGAGGTTGGCTATACCGAAGCAAGCCGCGCGATCTTCGATGCCAACATCACCAACGTGATTGCCGCCGTGCTGCTGTTCCTGTTCGGGCAGGGGCCGGTGAAGGGCTTCGCGGTCGTCCTTGTCATCGGCGTGGTCACTTCAGTGTTCACCGCCGTCACCATCACCCGCATGTGGGTCGCCGGCTATTTGCGCCGCGCGCGCCCGACCGACCTGCACATCTGAGGAGGCCAGCGACATGAAACTGCTCAAGCTGGTGCCCGACCACACCAACATCCATTTCCTAAAGTGGCGCGTACCCTTCTATGCCATCAGCCTCCTGCTGATCGCGGCGAGCTGGGGCCTGGTGCTGACCAAGGGGCTGAACCTGGGCGTCGATTTCGTCGGCGGTCAGATGATCCGTGTGACTTTCGTCGGCAAACCGGACGCGCCCGTCGCCTCCATGCGCGACGAGATTGCGGCGCTCGGATATGGCGATCCGATCATCCAGCGCTTCGGCCAGCCGAACGAAGCATCAATCCGCATGAAGCTGCCCGAGGGTTCGGATGAGCGTCCCGACCTTGCCAACACAATGTCGCAGCGGATCACCAGCGCCCTTAAGACGGCACACCCGGAAGTGCGCATCGACGGGGTCGACTCGGTTTCCGGCAAGGTTTCGGGTGAGCTGTTCCAGACCGGTCTTCTCTCGCTGTTGTTCGCGATGATCGCGATCTCGATCTACATCTGGGTGCGGTTCGAGTGGCAGTTCGGCGTGGGCGGGCTGTTCGCGCTGTTCCACGACGTTTCTCTGACGCTCGGCATGTTCGCGCTCACCCAGCTCGAGTTCGACCTCAACATCGTCGCCGCGATCCTGACCATCATCGGCTATTCGCTGAACGACACCATCGTGATCTACGACCGTATCCGCGAAAACCTGAAGAAGTTCCGCAAGATGCCATTGCCGGAGCTGCTCGACCTGTCGGTCAACGAGACTCTCGCACGCACGGTTATGACTTCGCTGACCGTGCTTATCGCACTGATACCGCTGCTGCTGTTCGGCCCTGCCAGTCTGTTCGGTCTGACTGCGGCGATTACGCTCGGCATTTTCGTGGGCACCTACAGCTCCATCTACATGGCGGCACCGCTGCTGATCTGGTTCGGCGTCAGGTCCGACAGCTTCGTGCCGACAGACACCGGTCGCGATCAGGCGGAGAGGACCGCTCGCGGAGAAGCCTGACGGGCTGCCGCTCAGGCGATCAGGCGCTCGAAGTGCTTCGCCAGCGCTGCGGCATTCGCCTGCCAGCTGAACCGGTCGGCAAGGGCTGCAACTTCGCCCCGCTGCGGACGATCGGCCAGAAGCGCGCGCACGCCATCGGCAATCGCCAGGGGGTCGCGGGCGACGATCCGGCCGGCCTCCGGTGCGGTAATTACCTCGCGCGCGCCGCCGGTATCGGTGATCACCAGCGGCGTGCCGCAGGCCAGCGCCTCGATCCAGGCGTTCGCCAGGCCTTCGCTCGACGACGGCAGGACCATCGCATCGGCCGCTGAAAGAACCAGAGGCACCAGGTCATGATCTAAGCTGCCCAGGAAGTGGACCCGTGCCCCAACTCCGCGGGCAGCTGCCAGGGAGCGCAGCTGCCTTTCGTCTTCCCCGCGGCCAACCAGCAGCAGGATGGTGTTCCCGGGCAGGTGGGACATTGCCTCAATGACCAGAGCTTGGCCTTTACGCGGGATGAGAGCGCCGACCGTCGCCAGGACGGGGGCGTCGTCGTTCAGGGCCAATCCAAGCTCGCGGCCAAGGCGCCGGCGCAGTTGGGCATGCTGGAGCGGGCGGAATCGGTCGTGGTCGAGCCCCGTGTAGTGCAGAGTTATCTTATCTCGCGGGATGCCCATCGCCGCCATGTCGTCGGCCAATGCACCGCACACCGCGAGAAGTCCCGCCGCTTGCTCTCCGGCCGCTAGCATGCGCCTGCGGGCGTAGCCCCGCCTGCCCCAATAATGAATATCGGCGCCGCGTGCCTTGATCGACAGCGGCAGGCCCAGCGCTTCGGCGATCACCGCCGCCGCCGGGCCGTCCGGATAGAAGAACTGCGCATCGACGATATCGAACGGGCATTCGGCGTGAAGCTTGCGCGCCAGAGGCAACACGGCGCGGGCGATCATTCCTGGGTTGATCCGTCCGCCAATGCGGGGAACGAGGGTAAACGTCGGCCGCAGGACCTCGACCCCGCTTTCGACACCGCCCACAGCCCCCTTCTTCAGAGCCGCGTAACGGCCGATCGCAAGAGGCGGAATTCCGACGGGATTGATCAACGTGACGCGCCAGTCTCCGCGTGCGGCGAGAGCCTCGAGGCTTCGGGCGACGAACGGACCAAAGCGCGGGGCCGCCGCGTTCGGGTACAGCGTGGAGATCGACAGGACGCGCTTCACGGGGTCCGGTTCCTAGAGACGCCGGACGAGCATCTCGGCCACCGCGATCCACGCAGGATCGTCGACCACCAGTTGCTTTTGTCCGGCGCCTACCGGGAGTATGCCCACGCGGAGGCCTTGGCGGTCGATCAGCCGGCCGAAGGCGAAGCGGCCGCCCTTGCGCGGCACCAGCACGTCACGGTTCACGGCACGCCCCCCCTCCTCGGGAGCGATCTGGCGCAGCCATAGCTGGTCGCCCGAACGGTATTCACCGGCACTGGCCTCGATCGACAGGACCACCCGCACGGCATCGCCGGAAAGCTCGCTTGGCAAGAGAGCATCGCGGGGCGCACTCAGCGCTTCGGCTCCGCCCGCGGTGAGCTGGGCCACGACCTGCGGCCGCGCGCTCCCCTCCGAACGAACCAGCATCTCGGGTTCGACCTCAAGTGCCCGCGCGATCCGCTCCATCCACTTGAGCGACAGGTTCCGCATGCCCGTCTCGAGACGTCCGACCGTCTGGGGCGTCGTCGGCGGCTTGCACGCCTCGGCCAGGTCGGCGAGAGTCATCCCTTTTTCGCGGCGAATGTCGCGGATGCGGTTTATCACTGAGACGTCCTAACCAAATGGGTTTTTTATCTTTCCTACAGGATGGCGTTTTTGGCAATCCATGAGTCGACCGAGGGGAGAGACTGCATGAACCGCCAACTTGTCGAACGCGAACTGACACCGGAAGGGCCGCGCCGCACGGGTACCGCCCGGGGCCGCCCGCGGACGGTTACCCTGAATCTTGCGGAGTCCCCCATCGCTTGGCTGCATTCGCGCGGACATCTCGATGATCGCCTGTTCGATGCCGGTGAGCGATTGCGAGCGGACTACGAGCGGGCCCAGCTTTCACCGAGCGTTACGATGCGCTGGGACCCCGTGCGGGTGAAGTCGACAGCCGATTCCGGGCTAAGCGCCGGAGAAAGGCAGATCGCTGCGAAGGCACGGTTCGATGGCGCGCTGGCTGAGGCCGGGTCAGGGTTGGCGGACGTGTTGTGGCGGGTGGTTTGCGCGGGCGAGAGCCTGCCCGCTGCCGAGCGGGCGCTCGCCTGGCCCGCGCGTAGCGGCAAGGTCGTGCTGCGTCTCGCTTTGGACCGGGTGGCGAACTTCTATCGGATCGTCTGATTGCCGCGGTCGGCGGCTGCCAAAGTGCGGCCTTCACGCAGCGTCTGGACTACGAACAGAATGACCAGCACCGCGGACATGCCGGTGAAAAGTACGTCGAACGCGTTGAGGCCGGCTAACCGGCCGAAGTCCGGGCCCAGCCACCCCATCGCCACCGTGAGCACGATCAGCAGGATGCGTGCCTCGGTCGGCCCGGCGCCGAGGTGCGAGAGGGGAAAATTCCCTGACACTTTCGCCAGCAGGAAAGTGTGAACGGACATCAGGAGGTAAACCACGACGGCGAACAGCGCGACGTCCACCCGAAGGTAAGGGCTCGCTCCCAGGCCGCCGAGGATCAGCAACGTGGCGAGCGCATCGCACGAATGGTCGATGAAATAGCCATATCGCGGCCGCTCGATCTGTCGGTAGCGCGCAATCGTGCCGTCGAGCGAGTCCCCGAACCAATGGACCACGAAACCCGCAACGGCGAGCGCCAGCCACCCGGCGCTCAGGTTGCTGAGCAAATAGCCCGCACCGATCGCGATTGCCGAAGCGAGCGCGAGCGCGGTGAGAATATCGGGGCTGAGCCATCGCGGCAGGCGAGGGCAGAGCCATTGCAGGACGCGCTGCTCCCCGCGCGCGAGCAGGTTACGCTGGATGCGCCGAGGAGGGGCCGGGGGCGTGGTCATCGAATTGCAATGTCGCGGCGGTAAGGGCGGGGCAAGCGCTTTCGCGGTCAGCCCTCGACAAGCTCTGCAAGTTCGAGCCATCGCTGCTCAGCCGCATCCTTTTCCGCCCGGGCGTTGGCGAGTCCCTGGTTGATCGTGGCAAAACGCTGCGGATCGCGCGTGAAAAGATCGGGATCGGAGAGTATCTCTTCTCCGCGGGCGATCGCCCGGTCGAGTTCGTCGATCCGCGCCGGCAGCAGTTCGTAATCGCGCTGGTCCTTGTAGCTCAGCTTCGAACGCGGCGCGGGCTGGGAAGGGCGAGGTGCCTCGGCTGCGGGCTTGCGCTCGTTCCGAGCGGGAGCCTTGGCCGCATTGCGTTCCCTTCGCCTGGCAACCCAGTCTTCGTACCCTCCGGCCACGATGTCGACAGTGCCGCTGCCATCGAGCCCGAGAGTGAGCGTGACCGTGCGGTCGAGGAAATCGCGGTCGTGGCTGACGATCAGCACCGTGCCGTCGTAATCGGCGATCACCTCCTGCAGCAAGTCGAGCGTCTCGAGATCGAGATCGTTGGTCGGCTCGTCGAGCACCAGCAGGTTGGACAGGCGGGCAAACTCGCGCGCCAGCAGCAGCCGGCTGCGCTCCCCGCCTGAAAGCATCCCTACCTTCGTATCGACGATCGCCGGATCGAACAGGAAGTCCTTGAGGTAGCCCTGGACGTGCTTGCGCACACCGCGCACGTCGATCCAGTCGCCTCCTTCGGCCAGCACTTGCCGCACGGTCCGGTCAGGCGCCATCAAGCTGCGTTGCTGGTCGATCATGACGCCGGACAGCTTCCTGGAAATCTCGACCGTGCCGCTGTCCGGGGCGATTTCGGCCGTCAGCAATTTCAGCAAGGTGGTCTTGCCTGCGCCGTTCGAGCCCACCACGCCGATCCTGTCGCCGCGCTGGATGCGCAGGGAAAAGTCGCGGATGATGCGCCGCTCGCCAAACGATTTGCTGACGTGATCGGCGACGATCACCGATTTGGACTTGAAGTCCTCCGCCACCGCGAGCTCGAGCTTGGCCGAACCCTGCGGTCCGATCATCGCGGCGCGCTGGGCGCGCATCTGCCATAGCTTCTCGAGCCGGCCCTGGTTGCGTTTCCGCCGGGCGGTGACGCCCCGTTCGAGCCAGTGCGCCTCGATCTTGAGCTTTGCGTCCAGCCGCTCGGCGTTGCGCGCTTCCTCCGCGTAGACCTGCTCTTCCCAGGCTTCGTACCCGCCGAACCCCACGTCCTTGCGCCGCATCATCCCGCGGTCGAGCCAGAGCGTCGCATTGGTCAGCCGCTTGAGGAACGTGCGGTCGTGACTGATGACGACGAATGCGCCGGTGTATCGGCTCAGCCAGTCCTCGAGCCAGTCGATGGCGGCGAGATCGAGGTGGTTGGTCGGCTCGTCCATCAGCAGCAGGTCGGGATCCTGGGCTAGGGCGCGGGCGATTGCCGCGCGCCGCCGCTCGCCGCCGCTGGCCCCTGCCGTCGGCGTCGCCATGTCGATCCCGAGCTGGCCCGCGATCGCCTCGACCTCATGCGCGGCCGGCGGCATTTCTCCCGACAGCGCCCAATCCATCAGCGTCGCGTGACCGGTGAGGTCCGGTTCCTGTTCGAGAAGCACGATGCGGGTGCCCGGCTTCACCTTGCGCAGGCCCCGGTCGGGATCGATCTGCTGGTCGATCAGTCGAAACAGCGTGGTCTTGCCGGCGCCGTTGCGGCCAATCAGTGCGAGCCGGTCGCGCGGGCCGATGTGCAGGTCGAGGCCGTCGGTGCCGGGTCCGCCAAACAGCCAGCGCCCGCCCTGTTGAAGGCCTAGGCCCTCCCAGCTCAAGATCGGGGGTTGCGCCATGAAGCGGGCGCCCTAGCGTTGCACCGGCATTGGAACAAGGCGGTTCACGGACGCGTAATCACGCGCCGCGCAATTCTTGCCAATTGATAGGGAGAATACATTCATGATGCGAACCACGCTCGCCCTTGCCGCCGCTGCGGTTGCCGTCCCGGCCACGGCCGCCGATGTGCAGGTGACATCGCAAGGCCCGCTGGTCGAGCTGTCAGTTACTGAAACGGTCAAGGCTCGGCCCGATATCGCCGAAATCAGCGCGGGCGTCACCAGCCAGGCTCCCACGGCGGTAGAGGCGATGCAGAAGAACGCGCAAGCGATGGACGCGGTGGTCAAGCGGATCAAGGCGCTCGGCATTGCGGCGGAGGATATCCAGACCACCGGCATCAATCTCGGCGCGCAGTACGATTATGACCAGTCGCAACAGCGGCAGGTATTCCGGGGATATCAGGCGTCCAACCGGGTCAGCGTCACGTTGCGCAAGGTGGACCGGACCGGACCGGTGCTCGACGCCCTCGTCGCGGCGGGAGCGACCGATATCGGCGGTCCCAACTTCTCGATTGACGATGACACCGCACCGCGAGCGCAGGCGCGCCAGGCAGCCTTCCAGAAGGCGCAGGCGCAGGCGAATGAATATGCGCGTTGGGCGGGTTATACGGGCGTCCGCGTGCTGTCGGTCAGCGAGGCGGTCAATCCCGGCCGCCCCATGCCATACGCCGAACGCGCGGTGGCGGCCTCGATGGACGCCAAGGCCTCGCCCGTCGAGCCCGGCCTCGTCGGCACGGCGGTTACGGTGTCCGTGACGTTCGAGATGACCCGCTGAACTGAACGAAGTACGCCGCCCGCATTCACGGGTTATTCAATGCGGCGCGGCTACTTCGGCACTTGTCATGAACAGGCTCCTTCCCTCGCTCGCCGTCGCCGCGCTGTTGCTTTCGGGCAACCCTGCGCTTGCCCAGCGCAACGACCAGAGCGTCGCGCGCAAGGAGATGCGCGCCGGCAACCAGCTCAGCCTGCGGGCGATCGAGGGGCGGGTCGTGCCCCAGATGGAAGGGCAGCAATATCTTGGCCCCGCCTACGATTCGACCGCGATGGCGTATCGCCTCAAGTTCATCAATCGCCAGGGTCATGTCACTTACGTGGACGTGGATGCGCGGACGGGCCGCGTGCTCGGCATTACCCGCTGAAGCGCAAGCGGAAACCGCGCGCTGAGTTGACGCGTTGTCACCGAGCGCCCACATCGGGCGCGCGTTCGCAACGTTCGTCTTAGGGGACCCACTCGACCATGCGCATCCTGATCGTCGAGGACGAGCCGACCCTCGGCAAACAGCTCAAGTCCACGCTGGAGCAGAACGGCTATGCCGTCGACCTGTCGACCGATGGCGAGGACGGGCATTTCCTCGGCAGTACCGAAGAATACGATGCGGTCATACTCGACCTCGGCCTGCCCGAGATCGACGGGCTGACCGTTCTGGGCATGTGGCGCAAGGAGGGCCGCAGGTTCCCTGTGCTGGTGCTCACGGCGCGCGATTCGTGGTCCGACAAGGTTGCCGGGCTGGACGCGGGAGCCGACGATTACCTCGCCAAGCCGTTCCAGACCGAAGAGCTGATCGCTCGCCTGCGTGCGCTGATCCGGCGTGCCTCGGGCAACACCTCGAGCGAGCTCACTGCCGGCCCGGTTCGGCTCGACACCCGTTCGGGCCGGGTCACTCATTCGGGCGAGCCGGTGAAGCTGACCGCGCAGGAGTACAAGTTGCTGAGCTACCTGATGCATCACAAGGGCAAGGTGGTCAGCCGCACCGAATTGATCGAGCATATCTACGACCAGGATTTCGACCGTGACTCGAACACGATCGAAGTCTTCGTCACCCGCATCCGCAAGAAGCTGGGCGCGGACGTCATCACCACCATCCGTGGCCTCGGTTACAGCCTCGACGACCCCGACGAGCAGCCCCGGGCGTCCTGACGGTTCGCTTTCGCCGGCGGCTCAGGCAGCCGATAGCGGGGCCGCGCCGGGCGCGCCGGGGAACGTCTCGCCGGAGGGTCCCCCGCATACGGGCAGCCTTGCGCGCCGGATGCTGCTGATCGCCTTCGGCTGGATCGCGGTGCTGCTTCTCGGAGGCGGGTTCGCGCTCGACCGGACTCTGACCAACCTCGTCGAGAAGAATTTCGACGAGCAATTGAGCTACATGCTCACGGCGATGATCGCCTCGGCCGAGATCGGCCCCGATGGCGAGGTGTTCTTCAATCGAGCGCTCGGGGACCAGCGCTTCCTCGAACCCAACAGCGGGCTTTACTGGCAAATCAGCGGCAAGGGGCACGACGATTTCCCCAGCCGCAGCCTGTGGGACCGCAGCCTCGCTGTGCAGCGCGACCACGCGGACAGCCAGACTCACATCTACAATTCGGACCAGTTTGCCGCTGAGCCGCTGCGGGTCGCCGAACGGGCGATCACCCTTCCGGGCAGCGACACCCGCTGGTGGTTCATCGTCGCCGCCAGCCGCGGTGAGCTTGACTCGCAGCTCTCGCGGATCCGCTCGATCCTTGTGTGGAGCTTCGCGGTGCTGGGCTTGGGCCTTTTCGCGATGACGATCCTGCAGACCTGGTACGGCCTCGGTCCCTTGCGCCGCGTTCGCTTGGCGATCCAGCACATGCGCGCGGGCGGCGCGAACCGGGTAACCGATCCCCTTCCGCTCGAGGTGCAGCCGCTGGTGCAGGAATTGAATGCGCTGCTGGAGCATTCCGAACGCCAGGCGGAGGAAGCGCGCACCCATGCAGGCAACCTTGCGCACGCACTCAAGACGCCGCTCACGGTCATCAACAACGCGGCCACCGCCAAGGCGCCCGATCTGGCCGAAACCGTCATCCGCGAGGCCGGGACAATGCGCCGGCACGTCGATCACCATCTCGCCCGCGCGCGCGCAGTGGGCCGGCGCGCGGTCGGCCATGCCCAGACGCCGGTGTGCGAAAGCGCGGAAGCAGTGCGCCGTGCTATCGAAAGGCTCTATCCCGAAGTCCGGTTCGACCTCGACGGCAACCGTAACGCGAAAGTGGCGATCGAGCGTCAGGACCTGGACGAGATTCTTGGCAATCTGATCGAGAACGCCGCCAAGTACGGTGGCGGCAGCGTCTTCGTGACCGTCGATGCCGAGCCCGCGAGTGGCCCCTGCGTCATCTGGGTAGAGGACGACGGGCTGGGGATTCCCGAGGAGGAGCGCATCCGTATCTTCGACCGCGGCGCACGGCTGGACACGGGCAAGCCGGGAACTGGACTTGGCCTCGCCATCGTCCGCGACGTGGCGGAAATCTACGGCGGCGGCGTCACGCTTGGCGAAAGCGAGGATCTGGGCGGCTTGCTGGTGCGGCTCAGCCTTCCGCGGGCGGGTTGACGGCTGTCAGCCCTGTCGCGCCTTCTCGTGATGGCGGATCACCTCGTCGATCACGAAGCGGATGAACTTTTCACTGAATTCGGGATCCAGGTCGGCATCTTCCGCCAGCTTGCGGAGGCGCGCGATCTGCGCCGCCTCCCGGCCCGGATCGGCAGGAGGGAGGGAGGCAGAGGCCTTGTACTCGCCAACCGCCTGGGTAGTCCGAAACCGCTCGGCGAGGATGTGGATCAGCGCCGCATCGAAGTTGTCGATGCTCTTGCGATAGGCCGCTAGCACAGGATCGGGGGCGGCGGGATCGGTGGGGTCGGTCATACAGGGCGGGCACGATAGCGGCGATTCCGCGCTTGCCAAGCGCGCCGCGCTCTCCCATTTGCCCGTCATGACCGCCGAGATCGTCCCGCTGAAACGCGCCGGCCAGGCGGCTCCCTCGCTCGATCCGATCCTGGGGCTGACAGCTCCCGGCATGAACGCCGTCAACGCAGTCATTCTCGAGCGCATGCAGTCGAAAATTCCGCTGATACCCGCGCTTGCCGGTCACCTGATCGCAGGAGGGGGAAAGCGGCTGCGGCCAATGCTTACGCTCGCAGGTGCCGAACTGGTCGGCTACAATGGAACTCGCCACCACAAGCTGGCTGCGGCGGTGGAATTCATTCATACCGCGACGCTGCTCCATGACGACGTGGTCGATGGAAGCGACCTTCGGCGCGGCAAGGCGGCAGCGAACATCGTTTTCGGCAATCCCGCGACCGTGCTCGTTGGGGACTTCCTGTTCAGCCGGGCATTCGAGCTGATGGTCGAGGACGGCAGCCTGAAGGTGCTGAAGATCCTCTCCAACGCCAGCGCAGTGATCGCCGAAGGAGAGGTGGACCAGCTGACTGCCCAGCGGCAGATCGAAACCAGCGAGGAACGCTATCTGACGATCATCGGTGCCAAGACCGCCGCGTTGTTCGCCGCGGCCAGCCGCATCGCCGCCGTGGTGGCTGAATGCGACGACCGGCGCGAGCAGGCGCTCGACGATTACGGGCGTAACCTGGGAATCGCATTCCAGCTCGTCGACGATGCGATCGACTACGATTCGGACGCCGGCACGATGGGCAAGGACCGCGGCGACGACTTCCGAGAAGGGAAGATGACGCTGCCGGTGATCCTTGCCTATGCCCGTGGAAGCGAGGCGGAGCGCAAGTTCTGGCAGGCGGCCATCGCCGGACATCGCGCGGATGACGATGCGCTGGCCGAGGCGACCCATCTTATCGACAAACACGATGCTTTGCACGCGACGCGCGAGCGCGCGCGTCATTTCGCGTCCCGTGCGGTGGATGCGCTGTCGGTATTTCCCGATAGCGCTGCCCGGCGCGCCATGGCCGAGGCAGCCGATTTCGCGGTGGCGCGAGGCTATTAGTTCGGGGCCGAACGCCCGCCTTCAGAACCGCACGCCCAGTCCGACTGCGCCTTGATGGCGATAGATGCCATCGTGGAAGTTGGCATATCGGTACTCGCCCAGCGCATAGAGCTTGCGGCCGAGCTGGTACTCGATCCCGGCACCGGTCCAGAATCCCACCAGGGTTCCCGGGCGGGCGAACTTCGGCACCCGCCGCGGATCCGGAACCTGCGCGGGCTCGGGAGAACGCGAATCCGCCTTGTAGGCCGAACGCATCTCCGTGAGCGCGACACCGCCGCGTCCGAACGCGAGGAATCTCCTGCCAAGAACCCGGCCTGCCCGGAACCCGGCGTAAACATCGCGTCCGTAGTGAACCGTTACGCTGTCCCCTGGCGCGGCTACTCCATATTCGGTCTTCCCAGCATCCGTTCCCCCGATGCTCGCCGCCAGGCCGAGCACCCAAGGGCCGGCCCGCCAGTCAAAACCCGCTTCCAAGGCATACATGAACTCCGGTCCGTCATCGTTGGGCAATTCGGTCGCATCGAAACCGGTAAGGATCGCGGCGCGTGGCCCTTCGAAGTCGTATTCGTCCGCGTCGCTTGCACAGGCGGGGGCCGCAAGGCCGACGAGGGCAAGGGCCAAACTGAAAGTCAGTCTTTGCATTGGCTCTCCGCGTCAGGGCGGCCAAACCGCCGGTGTTGGTATGGCAGGGTGGATGTGCCAATGCCGTCAAGTGACGGCTAATCCTTCGCAATCGGTCAGGCAACCGGGCAATCTGCCCATCGACGGCGTGCTGGACGACCTGCTGGCCGCGCTCCGGCGGGGGAACGCTGCGGTCCTGATAGCGCCTCCGGGCGCGGGAAAGACGACCGCGGTTGCCCCCGCGTTGATCAGCGAGCCGTGGTGCCAGGGGCAAGTGATCGTCACGAGCCCGAGGCGTGTCGCCGCTCGCGCGGCAGCAGAGCGCATGGCCGAGCAGATGGGAGAGAAGGCCGGAGAGACGGTCGGCTACCTCACGCGAATGGACAGCAGGTCGTCATCCCAGACGCGCATCCTGGTGGTCACCGAAGCGATCCTCGTTAACCGCCTCGTGGAAGATCCCGAGCTCGCGGGCGTGTCGGCGATCCTGTTCGACGAAGCGCACGAGCGGCATCTTGACGGCGATCTTGGCTTGGCGCTCGCGCTCGAAGCGCAAGGCGTGCTGCGTGATGATCTGCGGGTTCTGGTAATGTCCGCCACCATCGATGGCACGCGTTTCGCCCGCCTTCTCGGCGAAGGCGCGCCGGTCATCGAAAGCGAGGGCAAGGCCCACCCTTTGTCCGTGCGTTGGCTGGGCTCATCGCCCGGCGAGCGGCTGGAGGATGCGATGACCGCCGCGATCCTGACTGCCTGGCGCGAGACGGCGGATGCGCCGGGGGGCGATCTGCTGGCGTTTCTCCCGGGCGTGCGAGAGATCGAGCGCGCGCGCGAGCGGCTCGAACAGCGGTTGCCGGATACTCCTGTCCTCGCGCTGCATGGGCAAGTGGACCCGGCTGGCCAGCGCGCCGCGATCCGGCGCGATCCGCAAGGGCGCCGGCGCATCGTGCTCGCCACCGCGATCGCGGAAACCTCGCTCACGCTCGATGGAGTGTCGGTGGTCGTTGACAGCGGCCTTGCCCGCCGGGCGGAGTTCGACAAGGCCGCCGGCACGACGCACCTAGGGACCTCGCGAGCGAGCCAGGCGGCCGCGGCCCAGCGGGCGGGTCGCGCGGCACGGCAGGGACCAGGAGTGGCCTACCGATTGTGGGAAGAGGCCGCCCATCCGGGGCGTCCGCCGTTTGATCCGCCCGAGATGCTTACCGCCGACCTGGCTCCCCTGGTGCTGGCGCTGGCGCAATGGGGGACGGGCGATCCTGCGGCCATGCCCTGGCTCGACCCACCTCCGCCTTCCGCTCTTGCGTCGGCACGTCGCCGGCTGGCGGAACTGGGCGCGCTGGATGAAAACAACCGGATCACGGGACGGGGGAAGAAGCTGGCCGCCTTGCCGCTCGAGCCCGCCCACGCGGCCATGGTATTGGCTGGCGCCGAGCGGGGTCAGGCTGGGGTCGCGGCGAAGCTTGCACTGTTGTTGCAGGAGCGTGTTCTCGGCGGGCGGGGCGAGGATTTGCACGCACGGCTGCAACGATGGGATGCGGACCGCAGTTCGCGCGCCGAAGCCAGCCGGAAGCTCGCAGGCGCCTGGGCACGAAAGGCGTCGGGTATCGCGTCCGCTTCTGACGAAGGGCCAGTCCCTCCCGCGATCCTGCTCTTGGCGGGACTTCCGGAAAACCTTGCGCGTCGACGCGATGCCACTGGTGAACATTGGCTGTCGGCGGGCGGGCGCGGCTACATTCTCGATCCGGCTAGCCCGCTCGCGCGTTCCGAATGGCTGGCGATCGGCGATGCGCAGGGATCGCCCAAGGGGGCGCGCATCACGGCGGCACTCGCGCTGGAATCGGCGGATGTGGATCGATGGCTCTCCGACCGGATCATAAAGCGGAGCGTTCTTGCTTGGACCGGCAAGAGAGCCGAGGCACGGCTTGAGCGGCGGATCGGCGCGATCACACTCGCGAGCGGGCCGGACCCATCGCCAGACCCTCGCGCGATTGTTGACCTTCTTGTGGAAAAAGCTCTGGAAAAGCTGTCGACGATCGTGCCGTCCGATCTCCGGGCGCGAGCGCGTTTCGCTGGCGTGGGCGGGCTGGGCGACGATGCCTTGGGCAAGTCGGCCGACCTCTGGCTGCGGCCCCTGCTTGCCGGTCGCCGCGACCTCGACCTGGCACCAGCGCGCATTTCCGAGGCGCTGCTCGGACTCCTTGATTGGACGTCACGCCAGCGGCTCGAGCAGCTCGCGCCGCGCCATTTCGAGAGTCCTGCGGGTAGCAGCCATGCCATCGACTATACCGGCGACGATGCACCGAGCGTGGAAGTGAGGGTGCAGGCACTCTTTGGCCTCGAGTCCCACCCAATGGTCGGGCCAAGAGAGCAAGGCGTGCCGCTACTTCTCAAGCTCACCAGTCCCGCGGGTCGGCCGATCCAGTCCACGCGCGACCTGCCCGGATTCTGGCGCGGAAGCTGGGCCGAGGTGAAGAAGGAGATGAAGGGCCGCTATCCCAAGCACCGCTGGCCCGACGCGCCGTGGGCCGAAAAGCCGAGCCTGAAGACCAAGAACGCCTTTCAACGCTCCCAAAGCTGAATTAAGGGCTTCGTCATGGCCGCACGCATCTATCAACGCCCGAAGAACGCCATGCAGTCCGGCAGGGCCCGGACCGCCGAGTGGGTTCTCGAATTCGAAAGCTCCGAGGCCCAACGGCCAGATCCGCTGATGGGCTGGGCTGGAGGCGCCGACACGCAGAGCCAGGTCGTGCTCACTTTTCCGAGCGTCGCCGAAGCCACCGCTTACGCCGACCGCTACGGCATCCCGGCGCGGGTCCAGCCGACGCCGCCACGCCGGCTCAAGCTGCAGGCCTACGCGGATAATTTCCGCTGAGTTGATTTCCGTCTCCGACACCGCCATATGCCCGCCCGGGAGTCGGTCGGACGCTTGCGTCCGCCAACCTGGTCAGGTCCGGAAGGAAGCAGCCACAACGGGTTGCGGCGGGTCGGCCGGCTCCTTTTCACCTCCGGCGAATGCTTCGCGTTCTTCCCATGACAATCGCCTCCTCAACCCCTAGCTTCGGCACATGATCGATTCCGGGGACATGTTCGGCGATACCCCTCCCGATAACGACGACGCGCCGACGACGGCGGAGCTGGAGGCGGCGGGCCAGAACACGATGTTCGGCGGTCCCGAGCCGTCGATTCCCGCACGCCCGGAGCCTGCCGCTGCGCCCCCGGCGCCGGCCGCCGCGCAGCCCTACCGCGTGCTCGCTCGCAAGTACCGTCCGCAGACGTTCGGTGAGTTGATCGGCCAGGAGCCGATGGTTCGCACGCTCGCCAACGCGATCAAACGCGACCGGCTCGCGCACGCGTTCCTGATGACTGGCGTGCGAGGGGTGGGCAAGACCAGCACCGCGCGCCTGATCGCCAAGGCGTTGAATTGCATCGGGCCTGACGGGAAGGGTGGCCCCACGATCGACCCGTGCGGGGAATGCGAACCATGTCGCGCGATCGCCGAGGGCCGTCATATCGACGTGATTGAGATGGATGCGGCTTCGAATACGGGCGTCGACGACGTGCGTGAGATCATCGAAGCCGTGCGCTATGCGGCCGTTTCCGCGCGCTACAAAATTTACATAATCGACGAAGTCCACATGCTGAGTCGCAACGCTTTCAACGCCTTGCTGAAGACTCTTGAGGAACCTCCGGCGCACGTGAAGTTCCTGTTCGCGACGACCGAGGTCGAGAAGCTGCCTGTCACGGTACTCAGCCGGACGCAGCGGTTCGACCTGCGGCGCATCCCGGCTGAACTGCTTCAGCAGCACTTCGGCTCGATCTGCCGGCAGGAAGGGGTCGAGGCGGAAGATGAGGCGCTGCACCTGGTTGCGAGCGCAGCGGAAGGATCGGTCCGCGACGGCTTGTCGATCCTCGACCAGGCGATCGCCTATGCCGATCTCGACAGCGATGGCGCGGCTGCCGCGCCTAAGGTGACGGCCGGCCGCGTGCGTGACATGCTGGGCCTGGCCGACAAGGGGGCGCAGCGCCGGTTGCTCGCCTGCTTGCTCCAAGGCGATGCGAAAGGGTTGCTGGCCGCGCTTGGCGACCAATACGCGCTGGGCGTCGAACCCCTCGCCCTGATGCGCTCGCTGTTGGATGTCACCAACCGCATCACCGTATGCCAGGTTGGCGGGAACGGCGCGGACGCCCCTACTGCCGAAGAACGTGCAACGATCGAGGAGTGGGCGGGGCGGTTGTCGCCGGGCCAGCTCCATCGGCTGTGGCAGCTTCTCCTCAAGGGTTACGAGGAGGTGCGAAGCGCGCCCGATCCGCTCGTCGCGGCGCAGATGGCGCTCCTGCGCGCGCTCCACGCCAGCGACATGCCGGATCCAGGTACGCTCGCGAGGTCGCTGGAGGAAATGGCTGCGCGAGCCGCGGCGTCGGCCTCCGCGCCCGCGGCCGCCAGTGGAGCGCCCGCGGTCACTGCCACTATCGACTGGGCGGCCCTGGTTGACGACATCGAGAACAAGATCGGCCGCCTCCAGCTCGCGTCGCAGCTCAAGATGCAGGTTCGCCCCGTGGAAGTGAGTTTCGGCCAGCTCACTTTCGAGCAGGCGCCCGGTTTCCCGGAGGACTTGACCGCAGATCTCCGTCAGGCGCTGCTCGACCTCACCGGACAGCGTTGGCAGGTCGAGAGGGTTTCGCAAGGCGGCGCGCCGACCCTGTACGAACGTGAGTTGGCCGAGCGCGAGGCGGCGGCGGCGAAGCTGCGCGCGCATCCGCTGGTCGAAGCGGTTTTCGCTGCCTTTCCTGATGCCGAGATGCTGCCCGAGGATGACAGTGCCGGCAGCCCCCCATGGAGAAACCGAGCATGAAGTCGATGGAAGAAATGCTGGCCGCCGCGCAGAAGGCGGCTGAAACGATCCAGCAGCAAATGGGCGATGCTCAGGCCAAGCTCGACAACCTCGAGGTCGAAGGCGTTTCGGGCGGTGGTCTGGTCAAGATCCGCTGCACCGCCAAGGGCCGCATCCTCGGCGTCGCGATCGACGACAGCCTGATCGTCAAGGAAGACAAGGCGATGCTGGAGGATCTCATCACCGCGGCTTTCAACGACGCGCGCGGCAAGGCTGACCGGGTCGCCAACGAGGAAATGCAGAAAATCCAGACCGGAATGGGTCTTCCGCCAGGCCTGAACATCCCCGGCCTGACCTGACCGAGACCGAGCTTCCTGCGTATTCTTGCGTAGGCTGAGCTGTGCAACACGTTAGCCCCGCTGCCGCACAGAGGCGGCCGGGATGCGAAAGTCTGCGATCTTCTTCGGCTCCTTGTCAGGGGTCCTCCTCATCGTGGCTTCTCCGTCGCAAGCGGGCACCGCATCGGGCGTGATGGAAGTCTCGTTCAAGGTGCTGCCCGGGTGTAACGTGACCGCCCAATCGCTGGCCTTCGCTGCCCGGGCGGGATCCGGCGCGGAGGCCGAGGCTTCCATCGACGTGACCTGCTCGGCCGAGAGCGGGGTGCAGGTGTCGCTCGACAATGGCCGTAACGCCTCTGACGGCGTCCGGCGCATGGCGAGCACGACCGGCGCAATGGTACCTTACGAGATATATCAGGACGCCGGCCGAACCCGCCGATGGCAGAATGTCGCTGTCCGAAGCGTCGCCGGACCGGACGCTCCCCTGCGCATCATCGCGTTCGGGCGGATCGAGCCGGACGGCAGCGCCGTTCCGGTCGGTGAATACCGCGACAGCGTGACGGTAACGGTAGCGTTCTAGCCCACCCTACGGTCACCGATGCTTCGTCTGCCGAGGGGAAAGTTCTTCTTCCAAGCCAGCCGGGGAAGCTGCTGCGCGGAGCCGTTGCGCCCGCCAGGGCAAGGCACCATATCCGTCGTCAAGAAGGCACGCAGAGGCGCGCCGCCAACGGATAGGCATATGAACCAGATTTTTCCCGTCCTGCCCTTGCGCGACATCGTCGTCTTTCCGGGCCAGGTCGTTTCGATCTTCGTCGGCCGCGAGAAGTCGGTCGCCGCACTGGAAGCGGCGATGGAAGGTGACAAGGACATCTTCCTCGTCGCGCAGCTCGATCCGGGCTGCGACGATCCGGAGCAGAACGATCTTTACGGCACCGGGGTGGTGGCCCAGGTCCTCCAGCTCCTCAAGATGCCCGATGGCACGGTTCGCTTGCTTGTCGAAGGGGGCTCACGCGGCGATCTCATTGCCATGCGGCCTGAGGGTGGCTTCATGGTCGCCGACGTCGAACTGAACGACTCCGAGACGGCGTCTGGCAGCGAAGTCGTCGCCATGATGCGCCAGGTGATCGTGCAGTTTGGCGAATATGCCAAGCTCAACAAGAAAATCGGCGAGGGTGCGGCGAACGACCTTGGGGAAATCGACGATGCCGGTGAGCTTGCAGACACCATCGCCGCCGCCCTGGCCGGGAAGGTTGCCGAGAAACAGGCGCTGCTGGCGGAGCGAAGCCCGCTCAAGCGACTCGAGATGGTCATGTCCATCATGGAAGGCGAGCTGTCCGTCCTGCAGGTCGAGCGCAAGATCCGCGGCCGCGTGAAGCGGCAGATGGAGAAGACCCAGCGCGAATATTATCTCAACGAACAGTTGAAGGCGATCCAGAGCGAACTGGGCGGCGGCGACGGCGAGGACGGCGACGAAATCGCCGAGCTGACCGAGAAGATCGCCAAGCTGAAGCTTAGCAAGGAAGCGCGCGCCAAGGCGGAAAGCGAGCTCAAGAAGCTCAAGGGCATGCAGCCGATGAGCGCCGAGGCGACCGTCATCCGCAACTATCTCGATGTGCTGCTGGGCCTGCCATGGGGCAAGAAATCCAAGCTGAAGCGAGACATTGCCAAGGCCCAGGCCGTTCTCGACGAGGACCACTACGCGCTGGAAAAGGTCAAGGACCGGATCATCGAATACCTGGCGGTCCAGGCGCGCACCAACAAGCTCAAGGGGCCCATCCTGTGCCTCGTCGGCCCTCCGGGTGTCGGCAAAACCTCGCTCGGCAAGTCCATCGCCAAGGCGACGGGCCGCGAGTTCGTGCGCCAATCGCTGGGCGGCGTGCGTGATGAAGCGGAGATCCGGGGCCACCGCCGTACTTACATCGGCTCGCTGCCGGGCAAGATCGTCTCGAACTTGCGCAAGGCCGGGACCAGCAATCCGCTGTTCCTGCTCGATGAGATCGACAAGCTTGGTCAGGACTTCCGCGGGGATCCGGCTTCGGCGTTGCTCGAGGTGCTCGATCCGGAGCAGAACAACAAGTTCCAGGATCATTACCTCGAACTCGATCTCGACCTGTCGGACGTGATGTTCGTGACCACCGCGAACAGCCTCAACCTGCCGCAACCGCTGCTCGACCGGATGGAGATCATCCGTCTCGAAGGCTACACCGAGGACGAGAAGGTCGAGATCGCGGAGCGGCATCTCGTGCCGAAGCAGATCGAAGCTCATGGCTTGAAGGAGGGTGAGTTTTCGCTCACCACCGAGGGCCTGCGCGATCTCATCCGCTACTATACGCGCGAGGCGGGAGTCCGCACTTTGGAGCGCGAGATTGCCCGTCTGGCCAGGAAAGCGCTGCGGCGCATCCTGGAAGGCAAAGCGACCAGCGTTACCGTCACTCCGGAAAACCTCGGGGAGTTCGCCGGCGTGCGGAAGTTTAGGCACGGCGTTTCGGAAGAAGAAGCGCAAGTGGGCGCGGTGACCGGCCTTGCCTGGACCGAAGTCGGCGGCGAATTGCTGACGATCGAGAGCGTGACTACCCCTGGCAAGGGGGAGGTCAAGACCACCGGCAAGCTTGGCGAGGTCATGAATGAGAGCGTCGCTGCGGCCTTCAGCTTCGTGAAGGCGCGCGCGCCGGCTTATGGCATTCGTCCGAGCGTGTTCCAGCGCAAGAACATCCACATCCACCTTCCCGAAGGCGCCGTGCCGAAGGATGGTCCCAGTGCGGGGGTGGGCATGGTCACCTCGATCGTGTCCACATTGTCAGGGGTCGCGGTGCGCCCCGACGTGGCGATGACGGGTGAGGTAACCTTGCGCGGCCGGGTTCTGGCTATCGGCGGGCTGAAGGAAAAGCTGCTCGCCGCGCTGCGGGGCGGCATCAAGACCGTTCTGATCCCGGAGGAAAACGTGAAGGATCTCGCGGAAATACCTCAGAACATCAAGGAGGGGCTCGAGATCGTCCCAGTGTCCCACGTCGACCAGGTGCTCGAACGCGCGTTGGTGACCCCGCTCGATGCTATCGACTGGAGCGAAGCGGACGACCTCGCGAGCCAGCCCCTGCCGCCGGCGCACGGCGAGGGGGCCACCGCGCACTGAACCGGGGGACGCTAGGGAAATCGGGCTTGTGCTGTTCCGGGCACGGATGGACCGCTTCTTGTAAGTCGGGTCGGCCGTGGCCGGAATTGCCTTTGACTTGGCGGGCAAAAGCCTTTCAAACCCGCGCCTTCGCAAGACTGATTCAGTTTGGAGTCGCGGGTCGGCTCACTTCATTGGGGGAAGGGATGAACAAGAACGATCTCGTCGGGGCGGTGGCAGAGGCTGCCGGCCTTTCCAGGAGCGACGCCGCGAGCGCTGTCGAAGGGGTTTTCGATGCGATTACCGGAGCGCTCAAAAAGGGGGACGAGGTTCGTCTGGTCGGCTTCGGCACCTTCACGGTCGCCCGCCGGAAGGCGTCCACGGGACGCAACCCGCGCACCGGCGAACCGATGAAGATCAAGGCTTCCAACCAGCCCAAGTTCAAGGCCGGCAAGCTCCTCAAGGATTCCGTGAACTAGGAACTGAACGGGGCCGAACTGGCCCGACACTCCCGTCAGTTCAGATCGACAAGCGCAGTGGGTGCCTGCCGGGTGCGCACGTTGACCGTCCACGTCAGGGTCTTTGCACCGGATGCCGTGACGGGTCCTCCGTCAGTGTTGTTCGCCAGGATCTGGCCGTTCGTGACTATCGTAAAGGTCCCGTCCGGTGTCGGCATGCGAGGAAGCGCCTCCCCCATTCCGTCGCCATCGGGGCGAGCGGCGGCAGCGCTCGCCATCATGCCGCCCATCAAGCTCTGAAGCGGGTTTCCACCCGCTTGCGGAGCGAACCCTGGTGCATCGATCCGCACCACGCCGCCGTCCCTGCGCGTGACGAGAACGAAAAAGTTCGACATCGGGAAGCCTTCCATGGTCGGAAACAGGAAGTCGTGGTCCAGCTTTCCACTCAGCGCGAAGCTCACTTCGAACAGTCCGTCGCCCTTGTAATCCACCCTGTTCCAGCCGGCTTGGCGCCGCAGCCTGGCGGCCAGCTCTTCGGCTGCCGCCGGGTCGGCTGGATCGATGCCGCCGAGCATTGCGCGCATCGAGGCGGCTTCCTCGTCCTTACGCGCCTTGCGCTCGGCCGCGCCTTCCTCCCACGCCTTGCGCTGCTGTGCGACCTCCTCCTCCGCACAAGGGCGCTCGTCGTAGGTTTCGTCATCGTGGCAGGTTTCTTCCACGAAGGTTTCCGAGGCCTCTGTCGCGCGGCCCATCTCGGCGAGCTTGCTCAGGGCAAGAAGGTGTATCTCGCCATCATATCGGTATGAGAACGTGCCGCCCTTGCGTAAATCGAGGGTCGAAGTGAATTTGCCCGGGCTTAAGAGACAGCCGGCCAACAACAAGGCGACGCACGCGCTCAGCACGCCGGCGGAGAACCGACGCGAAGGTTTCCAGTGCAGCACGATCTTTCCCCCCTCAGGCGCCCCGTGTCGCCACAGCGTATAAAGCAATCGCAGCAGCGTTGGAAACGTTGAGGCTCTCCATCGCATCGGAGATCGGAAGGCGCGCGATTGCATCGCAGTGCGCCGCGATGTTTTGACGCATGCCTTCGCCCTCGGCGCCGAGAACGAGGGCGACGGGCCCGGCGGGAAGGGCCGCGGCCAGAGTAAGATCGCCTTCACCGGAAAGGCCGATGCGCCAGTATCCGGACTCGGCAAGCTGGTCGAGCGCCCGGGCGAGGTTCACCACACGCACCCAGGGAACGGTTTCGAGCGCGCCGCTGGCAGACTTGGCGACCGTTCCCGATTCCGGCGGGGCGTGCCTGTCCTGGGTGACGATGGCGGCAGCACCGAACGCCGCTGCAGAACGAAGGATGGCCCCCACGTTGTGTGGGTCGGTCACCTGGTCCAGCACCAGAACCGGCCCCTCGCCAGCGTCGAGCACATCGTCGAGGAAAACGTCCTCGAGCGGCGCGCATTCGAGTACCAGCCCCTGGTGCGGGGCATCGCGTGCGACCAGGCGTGAAAGGTCGTGCGCGTCGGCGTACTCGACCGGAAAATCGGCAGGCAATTCTCCGTCAAGCGAGGCGACCCCTTCCCGGGTTGCCCAGAGCTTGCGGTGGTGCCGTTCAGGGTTCTTCAATGCGGCTTCCACCGCATGGCGTCCCCACAGGCGCACTTGACCCGTGCTGGCCCTGCCGCTGCCGCGACCGCCCTGCATGCGTCCCGCGCGCCCGCGCATCGCGCGTTTCTTCTCACCCTTGATCATGGGCGCGGCACTGCCAGCGCGGGCATTGACAGGCAAGCGCTGCTTCGCCATGGCGCCCGCTCTCGGCTCGCTAGCCCCGGAAACGGGGCGTTGGTTGCGAAGCGGCTGGCACTGTGTGGACAGGTGGCCGAGTGGTTAATGGCAGCAGACTGTAAATCTGCCCGCGAGAGCGTACGCTGGTTCGAATCCAGCCCTGTCCACCACTTGCCCGCCTTTTACTTGCAGGAATCTTTCGTTAGACAAGTTCCCAGGCTGGGGGCTTATGAAACGGATTCCCAACTCTCCACAGGGCCGGCGCGTCTACGCGAGAAACAGCGCAAGCGCGCGCGCCTGTTGCAGAGCGGTGTAACGGTGCTTGCGGCAGCAGCGGTCGGCGCTTGGGGATACATTCTCCTGATCCAAGGTTGAGTGGGCTGCTTGCGACGAGCCTCGCCCGGGCGTAACCGGCCGGCATGATAGCCACGCACCGCCCCGTAATTTCGGCCACCGGCCTTTTCACCCCGCCGCAGTCGATCTCGAACGAGGAACTCGTTGAAAGCTTCAACGCATACGTCAAGCGGCATAACGCTGCCCATGCCGATGCGATCGCGGCTGGCGAATTACCGGCGCTCGAGCGCAGTTCGGTCGAATTCATCGAGAAGGCGAGCGGCATCAAAGCGCGTCACGTGGTCGACAAGGCCAACGTGCTCGACCCCGAAGTCATGTGCCCGCGAATTCCCGAGCGTGCGAACGATCAACTCTCGGTGATGGCCGAGATGGGCGTCGCTGCCGCCCGCCAAGCGCTTGAACGGGCGGGTCGCGAGGCAGCGCATGTCGACGCGGTCCTGTGCGCCGCGTCGAACATGCAGCGCGCCTATCCGGCGATGGCGATCGAGATCCAGCATGCGCTCGGGATCGACGGATTTGCCTTCGACATGAACGTCGCGTGCTCTTCGGCGACCTTCGGCATCCAGACCGCGGCGGACTACGTTCGCGCAGGCAACGCCAAAAGCGTGCTGGTCGTGAGCCCGGAGATCACCAGCGGACATCTCAACTGGCGCGACCGGGACAGCCATTTCATATTCGGCGACGTCGCGACGGCCGTGCTGGTGGAAGATGCTTCGATAGCGCCTGCGAACCATTGGGACATTCTCGGCACGAAATTGAAAACGGTCTTCTCCAACGCGATCCGCAACAATTTCGGCTTTCTCAACCGCGCGGCGCCCGAAGGGGTCGGGCAACCGGACAAGCTCTTCGTCCAGGAAGGCCGCAAGGTCTTCAAGGAGGTTGTGCCCATGGTTTCCGCTATGATCATCGAAGAGGCTGCGCGGCTCGGCATCGACCCACATTCGCTGCGCCGGCTATGGCTGCACCAGGCGAACGCGGGCATGAACCGGTTGATTGCCCAGCGCGTGCTGGGGCACGAAGCGAATGACGACGAAAGCCCGACCGTCCTCGATACGTATGCCAACACATCGAGTGCGGGATCCATCATCGCGTTTCATCAGCACAGCCAGGACCTGGCGCCCGAAGACACGGGAATCATCTGCAGTTTCGGTGCCGGATACTCGGTCGGGACGGTTATCGTCCGCAAGGCAGGCTAAACCGGTTTCGCTTGTGACCAGCGAACGCAGGACCTAAGCCGAACCGATGGCCGGTGAAATACTCGACAGCAAGGGGCGCGGCGACGCGCACTGGCAGTGGCCCTCTGTCCATCCTGAAGGGCGCAAATTCGGCCTGATGGTCGCGGCTGCCTCGCTGGTCTGCGCGTTTCTCGCCTGGGAAACGCTTGCCTGGCCGCTTGCTTTCCTCTCTTTGGGTGTCCTGGCCTTCTTCCGCGATCCGGAAAGGGTCGTGCCGCAGGACGAGCGGATGATCGTCTCCCCTGCGGATGGACTGGTGTCGCTGATCACCCTGGTGGAACCGCCGGCCGAACTGCTGGTGGATGACGGAACCGGGTTCCGCGGCCTCGCCGCGGGGAAGGTAACCCGCGTATCGATTTTCATGAGCGTGTTCGATGTCCACATCAACCGCGCGCCGATCGGCGGGACGGTGCAGCGCGTGGTCTATATACCGGGCAAGTTCGTCAACGCCGACCTCGACAAGGCAAGCGAGGAGAACGAACGCCAGCATATCCTGATCGAACGGCCGGACGGAGTGGCCATCGGCTTCACCCAGATCGCGGGGCTGGTCGCCCGCCGGATCGTGCCGTTCGTCAAGCCTGGCGATTTGGTGGCAGCCGGGCAGCGGGTCGGGCTGATCCGGTTCGGTAGCCGGGTCGACGTATACCTGCCCGCGGGCACGGATTCTAAGGTGGTACTCGGCCAGACGGTGGTAGCGGGGGAAACCGTGCTCGCGGAGCTCGGGATTCAAACGGTGATCGAAGGGGTGAACCAGTGATCGACGATCAGCCCCGCATGGGGCCGAAAGCGGCGGAAGATGAAGTCCCGCTTGCCACCAGGAAGATCGCCGGTGGCCTGGCGATGCGCGCCGTGGTGCCCAATGCGATTACCGCGGCTGCCATGTGTTCCGGGCTGACCGGGATCCGGTTCGCTATCTCGGGCATGTGGCGCGAGGCCGTCATTGCGGTGATCCTTGCCGGCGTTCTCGATGGCATCGACGGGCGGATCGCCCGGCTCTTGCGAGCGCAATCGCGGTTCGGAGCAGAACTCGACAGCCTGGCCGATTCGCTCAGTTTCGGCACCGCTCCTGCCTTGATCCTGTTCCTCTGGTCCCTGAACGACATGACGCGGCTCGGCTGGTTCGCCGCCCTGGCATTCGCGATTTGCGGCGCGCTGCGCCTGGCCCGCTTCAATGCGCAGATCGACGTGAAGGAACAGCCGCATAAGTCGGCCGGCTTCCTTACCGGGGTGCCGGCCCCGGTCGGAGCAGGCCTGGCCCTGTTGCCGATGTACCTCTGGCTTGCGACCGGCGAAGAAATGTTCCGCGATCCCTTGCTGGTCGCACCTTGGACGGCGCTCATGGCGTTCCTGATGATTTCCAACGTCGCGACGATGAGCTGGACGCTCATGCGTCCGCGTCGCGACGTGCGGCTCGGCGTGATAGCGATGGTTGGGATGGTGTTTGGGGCGCTGTTGCTGGAGCCGTGGTGGACGCTGGTGGCAATCTGCGCGGTCTACCTTGCGCTGATACCTTATGGCTGGATTCGCTACGCCAGGGTTAAGCGGCAGCGCGCAGCCGCTCCGCCACCCGCGCCGCGGGACGTCGCGCCGCACGTGCTGCGCTGATAGCCGCGGGGCGCAGGACGGGCATGGGCGCGGAACTGTTCACGCCCTCGAACCGCACGGTGACGTTCCGGAACGTATCGATCCGTGCGAGATCGCCACGCAGCAGCCGGAATGCATTCCGGCTGCGAAGGACGCCATCGGCGAGAGCGACGAAGCTCGTCACAGCGACGGTGGCGAACAGTGCGAGAAGCAGCGAAGCGATCATTTTCGAGACCCTCAATGGTCGGCACAATCGCGTGGAGCGCTTGTGGACAACTAGTGGAAAACTTCGAATCGAGATAAGTTCCCGATACGAGACAATGTTCCTCTTTTGTTCCACCGGGGTCAAGTGGTTTTCGCGACGAGCCGAATCCACCGCGCGTCTAAGCGAGGCTGGATTTCTGGACCTATCGTCGCTAAGGGGCGCGCGTCTGCCGCGAATCTGCGCCTTTCCAGGGGCCGGTCCGGGTGGGCAAATCCACATGGAGAGCGCCACATACCGGTGCCGCCTGCGGGATCTCCGCACGGTTCCAGCTCTCCAGAGGCTCAACCGGAAAGGAATTACCTATGGCGGCTCCTGTCGTCACCATGCAGCAATTGATCGAGGCCGGCGCACACTTCGGCCACCAGACCCACCGCTGGAACCCGCGGATGAAGCCGTACATCTTCGGCGCCCGCAACGGTGTTCACATCATCGACCTGTCGCAGACCGTGCCGCTCTTCGCGCGCGCTCTCGATTTCGTGCAGGACACGGTCCGTTCGGGTGGCAAGGTCCTGTTCGTCGGCACCAAGCGCCAGGCGCAGGAGCCGATCGCCGAAGCCGCCCGCCGTTCGGGCCAGCACTTCGTCAACCACCGCTGGCTGGGCGGAATGCTCACCAACTGGAAGACCATCTCGGGCTCGATCCGCCGGCTCAAGAGCCTGGAGGAGCAGCTTTCGGGCGACACTTCGGGCCTGACCAAGAAGGAAGTCCTCCAGCTTACCCGTGAGCGTGACAAGCTCGAGCTTTCGCTCGGCGGCATCCGCGACATGGGCGGCATCCCGGACGTGATGTTCGTGATCGACGCCAACAAGGAAGACCTCGCGATCAAGGAAGCCGGCGTGCTTGGCATTCCCGTGGTCGCGGTGCTCGATTCGAACGTCGATCCGACGGGCATCGCTTTCCCGATCCCGGGCAACGACGACGCCGCGCGCGCCGTGCGCCTCTATTGCGACGCGGTGGCCGAGGCGGCGACCAGCGGCAAGGGCCGCCAGGCGATCGATTCGGGTGCCGACGTGGGCGCGATGGCCAATCCGCCCGCCGAGGTGGACGCCGCCGAAGCCGCGACCGAGGCCTGATCGCTTCAAGACTGTTGCAGGCGCCGGGCCATCGTGCCCGGCGCCGCACTGCGTTTCTACCAAGAAGGAATTGTAACATGGCTGCTTTCACCGCCGCCGACGTGAAGAACCTGCGCGAGAAGACCGGCGCGGGCATGATGGACGCCAAGAAGGCGCTCGAGCAGACGAATGGCGACATCGAAGCCGCGGTCGACGCGCTGCGCGCCAAGGGTCTCGCCACGGCCGCCAAGAAATCGAGCCGCACCGCGGCCGAAGGACTCGTTGGCGTCGCTGTCGATGGCACCAAGGGTGTCGCCGTCGAGGTCAACTCGGAAACCGATTTCGTCGCCAAGAACGACAAGTTCCAGGACTTCGTCCGCAAGGTGACCCAGGTCGCTCTCGCCGAAGGCAGTGCCGACGTCGAGGCGCTCAAGGCGGCAGGCTACCCCGATGGCGGCACCGTGAGCGACAAGCTGACGGACAACGTCGCCACGATCGGCGAGAACCAGCAGGTCCGTCGTCTGAAGCACGTTTCGGTTACCGATGGCATCGTTGTTCCCTACATGCACAACGCGGCCGCCCCGAACCTTGGCAAGATCGGCGTGCTCGTCGCTCTGGAGTCGACTGCGGACAAGGCCGCTCTCGAAGCGCTCGGCAAGCAGCTCGCGATGCACATCGCCGCCGCTTTCCCGCAAGCACTCGATGCTGCCAGCCTCGACGCCGAAGTGATCGAGCGCGAGCGCAAGGTCGCCGCTGAAAAGGCTGCCGAGAGCGGCAAGCCGGCGGAAGTCCAGGCCAAGATGGTCGACGGCGCGGTGGCCAAGTTCGCCAAGGAGAACGCGCTGTTGAGCCAGGTCTTCGTGATGGACAACAAGACTCCCATCAGCGAGGTCGTCGCCAAGGCCGGCAAGGACGCCGGCGCTTCGATCGTGCTGAAGGACTACGTCCGTTTCCAGCTCGGCGAGGGTATCGAGAAGGAAGAGACCGACTTCGCTGCCGAGGTGGCCGCAGCGGTCAAAGGCTGAGTCCTTACCCAATCGAATTGACGGCCGCCGGAGCGATCCGGCGGCCGTTTTCGTGGGCGCTGCGCCCTTGCCGCATGGAAGCCTCGCCCTATAAGGGCGCGCGATCCGTACCGTTTTTTCGCGAGAAACCATTTCCATGGCCCTGCCACCCCTTAAGCGCGTCCTGATCAAGCTTTCGGGCGAAGTGCTGATGGGCAACCAGCAGTTCGGGATCGATCCCGCTTTCGTCAGTGAACTGGCGCACGAGATCAAGGCGGCGAAGGAGACCGGTCTCGAGGTCTGCCTCGTCATCGGCGGCGGGAACATCTTCCGCGGAATGGCAGGCGCGGCGGCCGGAATGGACCGGGCTCAGGCCGATTACATGGGCATGCTCGCCACGGTCATGAATGCGCTGGCCATGCAGAACGCGCTAGAGCAGATAGGCGTGCAGACGCGCGTGCAGTCGGCAGTGCAGATGGACGCCGTGTGCGAGCCGGTCATCCGTCGCCGGGCCGAACGTCATCTTGAAAAGGGGCGCGTGGTGATCTTTGCCGCCGGCGTGGGCGCGCCTTATTTCACAACCGATTCGGGAGCTGCTCTGCGCGCTGCAGAGATGAAATGCGACGCATTGCTGAAGGGCACCAGCGTCGACGGGATTTACGACAGCGATCCCAAGAAGAATTCGCAGGCGAAGCGCTTCGATACAGTAACTTACGACCAGGTACTGGCAAGCAACCTCAAGGTCATGGATGCATCCGCCGTGGCGCTCTGCCGCGATAACGGCATTCCGATCGTGGTCTTCTCCATCCGCGAAAAGGGCAACCTCGCGCGGGTGCTGGCCGGCGATGGCGTACGAACGATAGTGCAGGGAAGTTGACGATGGCGAAGTATGACAAGGCCGACATCGAGCGGCGGATGAAGGGTGCGGTCGAGAGCCTCAAGGGCGATCTGTCGGGTCTTCGCACTGGCCGCGCCAACGTGAGCCTGCTCGATCCCGTGGTTTGTGAAGTGTACGGCGCGATGATGCCGCTCAACCAGGTGGCGACCGTGTCGGCGCCCGAGCCGCGCATGCTGAGCGTGCAGGTGTGGGACAAGTCGAACCTCACCGCAGTCGAGAAGGGTATCGCCAAGGCCAACCTGGGCCTCAATCCGATGATTGACGGGCAGACGCTGCGGCTGCCGCTGCCCGACCTCACGCAGGAGCGGCGCAAGGAACTCGCCAAGCTCGCCGGCGAATACGGGGAAAAAGCCAAGATCGCCATCCGCAACGTCCGCCGCGACGGAATGGAAGCGCTGAAGGACGACGAGAAAAAGAAGGACATTTCCGAAGACGAGCGCAAGCGTTCGGAGGACGATGTCCAGAAGCTTACCGACAGCCACGTCGTCGAGATCGACACGGTGGTCGCGGCCAAGGTGAAGGAAATCCTTAGCCAGTGAGCGAGAGGCGCGGCGGAGCGGGGTGATGGCGGACGGAGACGCAGTCGCACGTCACGTCGCGATCATCATGGACGGCAACGGGCGCTGGGCGAAGAAGCGCCACCTGCCGCGCGCGGTCGGACATCAACGCGGAGTCGAGGCGGTGCGCAAGCTGGTCCGTTCCCTCAAGGACACCTCGATCGAGTGCCTGACGCTCTACGCCTTCAGCTCCGAAAACTGGAAGCGGCCCGAGGACGAGGTCGACGATCTGATGAACATGATGCGCAAGTTCATCAAATCCGACTTGCCCGAATTCATCGCCAACGACGTCAAGCTGCACATCCTGGGTGACTGGCGGGGCCTCGCGCCGGACATCGTCCAACTGCTCAATGAAGCGCTCGATTCGACGTCGAACGGGCGCCGAACACTCGCTGTCGCGCTCAATTATGGTTCGCAGCAGGAAATCGCCCGCGCGGCGGCGCTCGCCGCCAAGGAGGGAGCAATCACTCCCGATGCGATCGAACGCCATCTCGATACCGCGCCGCTGCCCCCGCTCGACCTGCTGATCCGCACCAGCGGCGAGGTTCGCCTGTCCAACTTCCTGTTATGGCAATGCGCCTATGCCGAAATGATGTTTACCGATGTGCTGTGGCCGGATTTCACTCCCGAACATTTATCACAGGCGCTGGATGAATTTGCGCGCCGGGAGAGACGTTATGGCGGACGCTGAGGTGGCTACGAGGAAGAGCGACCTGCCGGTACGGCTCGCTTCGGCGGTCATCATGCTGGCTGTAGCCATTGCCGCGCTCGTCATCGGCGGGCGGGTGTTCGAGACGTTCGTCGTCCTGGTCGCGCTCGCTGCCTTCGTCGAATTCATCCTCCTGGTCGTCAAGGCGACGCCGAACATCGCGTATCGGCTGGCGGCGATCATCGCGGGCGCGCTCTATTTCGGCGCGGCGGCGGGAGTGCTGGCGGGGGCGGGCGACTTCCTGATCGTGCTCATCGTCGGCGTGACCATCTTCACCGACACCTTCGCCTATTTCACCGGGCGCGCGATCGGCGGACCCAAGATCGCTCCCGCGATCAGCCCGTCCAAGACCTGGGCAGGGCTGCTTGGCGGGATGATCGGCGCCGCGCTCTGGGTCGTTTTGTGGGTTGTCGCCATCGACGGCGGTATCGTCGGCCCCCGGTTCGATCTCGGACTGCCGCTGATGGCGGAGAATCTGGGCCTCGCCGCCCTGCTCGGCGCCGGCCTGGCCGTGCTCGCGCAGGCGGGCGACTTCTTCGAATCCTGGCTCAAGCGGCGGGCGGGGGTGAAGGACTCCTCGCGTCTGATCCCGGGCCATGGCGGGGTGTTCGACCGGATCGACGGGATGCTGCCGGTCGCCATTGCGGTCGGCGCGCTCGCATCGCTGTTGGCAAACTGATGCGATCGATATCGATCTTCGGTGCAACGGGGTCGGTCGGCGCGTCGACCCTCGATCTCGTGCGGCGCAACCGGCGCGAATGGCGCGTGTCGGTCTTGACCGCCAACTGCAATGTGGCCGATCTGGCCGCGCTGGCCCGCGAATTCCAAGCCGAGCTTGCGGTTGTCGCCGACGAAAGCTGCCTTGCCGAATTGCGCGGCGCCCTGGCCGGCTCGGGCATCGCCACCGCGGGCGGTGCGGACGCGCTGGTCGAGGCAGCGGCGCGCGGTGCGGACGTGACGGTCGCCGCAATCGTCGGCTGCGCCGGTCTCGCCCCGGTCATGGCCGCGATCGAGCAAGGCGGGATCATCGCGCTGGCCAACAAGGAGGCGCTGGTCTCCGCCGGCGAGGTGATGACCGCCGCGGTCGCCCGCCATGGCGCGACGTTGCTTCCGGTCGACAGCGAGCACAACGCGATCTTCCAGTGCTTGCAGGGAAACCGGATCGAGGATGTGCGTCGCATCACCCTCACCGCCAGCGGCGGCCCCTTACGGACCTGGAGCGCGGCCCGGCTCGAGGCTGCCACGCCGGCGCAGGCCGTCGCTCACCCCAACTGGGACATGGGCGCCAAGATCAGCGTCGATTCCGCGACGATGATGAACAAGGGGCTCGAGTTCATCGAGGCGCACCACCTGTTCCCGGTCGGCCTCGACCGCATCCGCATCGTGGTTCACCCGCAGAGCGTGATCCACAGCCTCGTCGAGTACCGCGACGGATCGACCTTGGCGCAGCTCGGCCCGCCCGACATGAGGGTGCCTATCGCAAGCTGCCTTGCCTGGCCCGCGCGGATGGAAACGCCGATGGCTCCTCTCGACCTGCCCGCCCTCGGCGAGCTGACCTTTTTCGCGCCCGACGAGGATCGCTTTCCCGCGACCCGGCTGGCGCGCGAGGCGGCGGCCGCGGGCGGCGCGGCCCCCGCGGTGCTCAATGCCGCGAATGAAGTCGCGGTCGCGGCTTTCCTTGCCGGCAAGATTGCGTTCACACGAATTGCGGTAACAGTTGAGCGAACCCTGACACGCGCCATGCCCGCTGCTCCCACCACGCTCGAAGAGGTGCTCGCCGTGGACCGCGAGGCGAGGGCGCGTGCCGACGAATTGCTGGAGCTTGCCTGAGTTGATCGAAAGCCCTCCATTCTGGCTATACATCGCCGGTTTCCTGCTGCTGCTGGGCCCGCTGGTGACCGTCCACGAGTTCGGCCATTACCTGATGGGCCGCCTGTTCGGCGTCGGTATCGAGGCGTTTTCGGTCGGGTTCGGCAAGGAGATCGCCGGGTTCACCGATCGCCGCGGTACGCGCTGGAAGCTGTCCGCGCTCCCGCTGGGCGGCTATTGCCAGTTCAAGGGCGACATGAACCCGGCCTCCATTCCCGATGCCGAGGCGTTATCCGCGATCCCCGCCAGCGAGCGCGCAGGCAACTTCCACTTCGCTCCCTTGTGGCAGCGGGCGCTGATCGTGTTCGCCGGCCCGCTGACCAACATTCTCGTCGCACTGGGCATCTTCGCGGCGTTTTTCATGGCGTACGGCCAACCGGTGCAGGCCGATCCGGTCGAGGCGAACACGGTGCGCGCGTTCGCGCCGGGATCGGTCGCGGAAAAGGCGGGGATCGAGGTGGGCGACAGGATCGTCTCGATCGACGGGGCGCCGGTATCCGAATTTCGCGAGGTCACCAACCGGGTCATCATGCACCCGGGAGAACCGATCGTGCTGGGCGTCGAGCGGGCGGGCGAGCGCCTGCGCATTCCTGTCACCATCGGCACCGCGATCGAGCGCGACAAGTTCGGCAACGAGTCGCGGGTCGGCCGGCTGGGGATCTATTCCAGCCCGCTACGCTTCGAACCCGTGGGCCCCGTCGAGGCCGTCCGTCTCGCGGCTGACGAATCCGTCGGCATGGTGCGGATGATGGTGGTCGGCATCGGCCAGATCGTCACCGGGCAGCGATCGGTGAGCGAGCTGGGCGGCCCGATCAAGATCGCGAAATTTTCCGGTGAGCAATTGAGCATGGGCCCGCAGGCCTTTGCCGGCTTCGCGGCGCTCATCTCGCTTAACTTGGCATTCATCAACCTGTTGCCAATCCCGGCCCTCGACGGCGGTCACCTCGCTTTCTACGCAGCCGAGGCGGTGCGTCGGAAACCGGTCGGCGCCCGCGGTCAGGAATTGGCGTTTCGCGCCGGCGCGGCGATGATCCTCGCGCTGATGCTGTTCGTCACGGTCAACGATCTGCTGTCGCTGCCGATTTTCGGGCGATAGAGTCGGCGACCGCGAATATTCGTGGGTGAGGGAAGGCTGTCGCGCTGCTTGATTGGGGCCATGCTATCGGGCAAGGGCGCACGCACGTGGCGCCGGACTTGACGATACGGCAGGCGGCGTGCGCATTTTCGCGCAAAACTGAAAAATTGGACGGGAGTCCCACGTCAATGATCGCACGCGAATTCGCCGGTTTGCGCACCCGGCCGGTGATGACCAGGCTGGCCCTCTCCCTGCTGTGCGGAACCGTCCTCGGCGGAATGCCGGTCGCGGCCC
Organism: Tsuneonella deserti; assembly: GCF_014644315.1. Taxonomy (NCBI): domain Bacteria; kingdom Pseudomonadati; phylum Pseudomonadota; class Alphaproteobacteria; order Sphingomonadales; family Erythrobacteraceae; genus Tsuneonella; species Tsuneonella deserti. The sequence continues at coordinate 719,443 of NZ_BMKL01000001.1, forward strand.
TGGCCCAGGAGGCTGCGGCAGCGCCCGCTCCGGCCGCTGCCCCGGCGCCGCAGTCGGATGTGATCCGCACGATCTCGGTCGCGGGCGCCCAGCGGCTCGAGCCGAACACCATCGTGTCCTACATCCGCCTTCGTCCCGGCCAGGTCTATACCCAAGCCGCGGCGGACGAAGCGCTCAAGGATCTCTATGCGACCGAGCTGTTTTCGAGCGCGAGCATCGTCAACAACAACGGCGACGTCGTGATCACGGTGGCCGAGAACCCGGTCATCAACCGCATCGTCCTCGAGGGCAACAAGCGGATCAAGACGGACAAGATCACCCCCGAGATCAAGCTTGCGCCGCGCCAGATCTTCACCCGGTCCAAGGTGCGCGCCGACGTCGCCCGCATCGTCGAGCTGTACAAGCGGCAGGGCCGGTTCGCCGCCACGGTCGAGCCGAAGATGGTCGAGCTGTCGCAGAACCGCGTCGATGTCGTCTTCGAAATCAACGAAGGGCCCAAGTCCAAGGTCCGCCAGATCAACATCATCGGCAACGAGGCTTTTTCCGACGGCGATCTGCGTGACGAGATGGTCACCAAGCAGGCGCGCCTGACGAGCTTCCTCAGCTCGAACACCAGCTACGATCCCGATCGCCTCGCGTTCGACCAGCAGAAGCTGCGCCAGTTCTACCTGACCCAGGGCTATGCCGATTTCCGCGTCGTGTCCGCGGTGGCCGAGCTGACCCCCGACAAGCGCGACTTCATCATCACGTACGTGGTTGAGGAGGGCAAGCGCTACAAGTTCGGCGACGTCAACGTGCAGAGCCAGATCCGTGACTTCTCGAGCGAGGCCCTGACGAAGAGCCTGCCGATGAAGACCGGCGACTGGTACAACGCCAAGTCGGTCGAGGACACGGTCGAGCAGTTCACCGAGCTGGCAGGCACCTTCGGCTACGCCTTCGCCGACGTCTCGCCGGAGTTCCGCCGCAACCCCGACGACCTGACCATGGACGTGACTTACACGATCCGCGAAGCGCCGCGCGTCTATGTCGAGCGGATCGACGTCAACGGCAACACCCTGACGCAGGACAAGGTCATCCGCCGCGAATTCCGCCTGGTGGAGGGCGATGCCTTCAACTCACTCCAGGTGAAGCGGACCACCAACCGCATCAAGTCGCTCGGCTATTTCCAGGAAAACTTCGAGGTTGCGCAGAAGGACGGCAGCACGCCGGACCGCATCGTGCTCGAGGCCAACGTGGAGGAGCAGCCGACCGGCCAGCTCCAGCTGTCGGCCGGTTTCTCCTCAATCGAGAGCTTCATCCTCGCCGCCTCGATCCAGCAGCGCAACTTCCGCGGGCGCGGGCAGACCGTTGGCCTGGGCGTCAATTACTCGCGCTATTCGAAGAGCGCGAACGTCAGCTTTTCCGAGCCGTACGTTTTCGACCGCAACATCTCGATGGGCGTCGATATCTACCGGCGCGACCTGAACAGCTTCAATTACCTGAACAACGACCGCAACACGACATTCCAGCAGACGACCACCGGCGGCCAGGTCCGCATGGGCGTTCCGCTGACCGAGTACATGTCGCTGATCGGCAGCTACACGCTCAACTTCGACGACGTGACGCTGGACAAGAACCAGTTCTTCACGCTGGATTCGGACGGCAACTTCGCCTGCAACCCCTTGCTCGCCGGCCGCTACCTTTGCGAAGCCGTGGGCAAGCGCACGAGCTCGATCCTGGGCACCACGATCGCTTACGATTCGCTCGATAGCCGCCTGCGCCCGACTCGCGGACGCTCGGCATCAATCGGGGTCGAGTATGCGGGCCTCGGCGGTTCGGTGAACTACGTCCGCGTGCGCGGCAAGGCGGCACAATACTGGCCGGTCGGCTCGGGCTTCATCTTCTCGCTCACCGCGGAAGGCGGGGCCATCAAGGGTCTGGGCGGGGATGACGTCCGCCTGACGGACCGATTCTTCCTGGGCGAGCCCCAGTTCCGCGGCTTCGACATCCGCGGCGTGGGTCCGCGCGTGATACGGCGGCCGTACGACGTCAACGGAGTGCCGATCGAGGATCGCAACCGGGTGTCGGACGACGCACTCGGCGGCAAGTACTACTATCTCGGCCGGGCCGAGCTCGAGATCCCGCTCGGCAGCGGGGCCAAGGAACTGGGCCTGCGTCCGTCCATCTTCATGGACGTGGGCGCCTTGTGGGGCGTGCGGTTCCGCGATCCGGAGGACCTCACAACCTGTCCGTTCAATCCAGGGGCGAACAACCCATGCGCTTTTCCGCAGCGGGATGCGGCCGGAAACGCGCTGTACACGCAGACGGTGATCAACGCCGATGGCACGACGACAACGACGATCGTGACCAATCCGACGGCTCCGAACGGCTCCGCCAACACGGCGCTGGTGAACACCATCGCTCCGTTCAGCGAAGTGTTTTACGGCGACAGCCCGAGCCCGCGCCTTTCGGTGGGCATCGGCGTAAACTGGAACTCGCCCTTCGGTCCGTTCAGGATCGATTTTGCTCACGTGTTGCTTAAGCAGCCCGGTGACGACACCAAGCGCTTCACATTCAACGTAGGAACCCAATTCTGATGAAGAAAATCGTTCTCGGCGCGGCTTTCTCCGCGCTTTCGCTCGCGGTCGTGCCGACTGCCGCTCATGCCCAGAAGGTACCGGGCGCCGTGATCGTGGTCGTGGACACCGAGCGCGTGTATCGCGAGTGCACCGCCTGCGTCGCCGCCCAGTCGCAGCTCCAGGGCCTCGTGACTTCGTCGCGCACCCGTGCCCAGCAGCTCGGCGAGCCGCTGGCGACCGAAGGCCAGTCGCTCGAGCAGGCGGCGGCCGCGCTCGCCAAGCAGACCGGTGCGGCGCGCACTTCGGGCGAGACTGCCCTGAAGACCCGCGTGGAAGCATTCCAGCAGCGCCGCACCGCCGCGCAGCAGGAGATGGCCCAGCTGGAGCAGAACATCCAGTCGACCCAGGCCAATGTGGTTCGCCAGATCAACGAGCGGCTGAACCCGATCATCTCCCAGGTGATGAACTCGCGCGGCGCGAACGTGGCGCTCGACGCCAACTCCACGCTCGCACGCGGCGCCAACCTCGACGTGACCAACGACGTGCTGGCCGCGCTCAACGCCGCGCTGCCTTCGGTCAGCGTCACCCCGCTGCCGGCCCCGGCCGCCCCGGCGCAGCAGCCGCAACAGCAGACCCGATGAGCTCCGAAGCGGCAGAGGCCGCCGCCCACCCGCTGGACATCGGCCGGGTGATGGCGGCCCTGCCGCACCGGTATCCGCTGCTGCTGGTCGATCGCGTCAAGTCGATCGAGCTCGGGACGCGGATCCACGCGGTCAAGGCGGTCTCGTTCAACGAGCAGTTCTTCCAGGGCCACTTCCCGGGCCGGCCGATCATGCCGGGCGTCCTGCAGATCGAGGCGCTGGCGCAGGCCGCCGGCGTACTCGGCATCGAGACTTTCGGCCTCGCCGGCACCGGGAAGCTGGTAATCTTCATGGCGATCGAGAACGCCAAGTTCCGCGCGCCGGTGGAGCCGGGCTGCCTGCTCGACCTGGAGGTCGAATTCGTCCGCAAGAGCACCCGGGTATGCAAGTTCAAGGGGCGCGCTAGCGTGGAAGGCACGACGACCTGCGATGTCGAGTTCACCGCGATGATCGCCGACGCGCCGAAGGACTGACGCTAGTCCTTGCCAATCGGGCCGCCCATCGCTAGGGGCGCGCCTTTCCCGAAACAGCCTGGCCGGTCGGAACCGGCCTCACGCTAACGGAGCATGATGCCATGAAGGCCGATATCCACCCCGATTACCACACCATCACGGTCAAGATGACCGATGGCACCGAATTCCAGACCCGCTCCACCTGGGGCGCGGAAGGCGACGTGCTCGCCCTCGACATCGACCCGACCAGCCACCCGGCATGGACCGGCGGCAAGCAGCAGGTTTCCGAAGGCGGCCGCGTGGCCAAGTTCAACCAGCGCTTCGGCGGGCTCTCGCTCAAGAAGTAAGCCCTCGCTGGCTTCTGCTGATGAAAGGGCGGTCCGCGTGGGCCGCCCTTTTCGCATTCAGACGAGGTCGAGCGGCCGATGAGGGGCGGGCGGCAGTTCCACTTCGATCGCCGCGCCCTGCGCAATCTCCCCGCCGCTCTCCACCACCGCCATCACCCCGCATTTGCGCAGGATCGAGCCGTCAGCGCGCTTCTCGATCATCTCGGCAAGCAGGCCGGGGCGAAACGCGTCAATCTGCCAGCAGGGGTTCCGCAGCCCCGTCACCCGGACAACCACGTCGCCGATCCGCAGACGGGCGTCCGTCGGCAGCGCGAGAAGGTCGATCCCCCGCGTGGTGAGGTTTTCGCCCAGCTCGCCCGACGCGATTGCGAACCCCTTGGCGGCCACTTCATCGAGCAATTCCGAATGGATCAGGTGCACCTGCCGCAGGTTCGGCTGGTGCGGATCCTTCTTCTTGCGCGAAACGTGCTGCACGGTCGCCCCGGCGTGCGCATCATCGGCCACGCCGTATCCTGCAATCAGGGTAAGCCGCTCGCACGGCTCCTTGGAAAAGCGGTGCGATCCGCTCCGCGCGAGGCCGATCACGCGCGCTCCATTCATGCCCACGCTTTCTCCCGATACCATTTGGTGATGATGTATTTGACGCCGCGCCGCACTTTCATCCCGTGATGCAGCGTGGCCGGATTGACGGTGCCATCGGGCTGGCGGTTATTCCAGGCAAGGAGCTTCCCGGTCTCCGGCTGGATGATCTTGCGCGCTGCGTTGAAGCGCGTGCCGCCGCCCGCCTCCAGATCGTTGAGATAGACCATGAAAGTCCAGGTGCGCTGGCCGGCCACGGAACAGTAGCGGTCCCAGTCGATTCCACCGGGATCGAAGTAATCGGTGTGGGCCTTGAACTCCTGCCCTACGGCGTAACGCTGGCCCTGGACAGGCTCGCCGTGGGCCGGATCGATGCCGTTGAGCGCGAAAAGGCGGTCCTCGAGGTTGCGGACCGCTGGATGCACGGGATCGAGGTCGCACGTCTCGCTTGTGCGGAATAGCGCGTCGCCATTGGCGTCGGCGATGGTCGATGGGCGCCGGTTGGCGTCAATGAGTTCGATCAGCTCAGCGCATAGTGCCGGGGGCAGGAAGCGCTTGAGCTGGAAAAGCTCCAACCCGGGAAACGGCGCACGCTGGATGCCCGGATGCCTCGCCAGGATTTGCGCAGAGGATTCGCCGGGATTAGTCATCCGCCTTGCGATATGCCAAGGTGACGCGCGAAACAATCTTGCGCCATCTGTTGCCCGGCGCAGTTTTCGCTTCTCAAAAGGGAGCGGCTATGCAACAGGCGCTCGCCCGTGTGGGAAGCCGCTTGACGGCTCTCCGCCGGGGTCTATCTGCCCGGCCTCACGGCATGCAACAGGGCATGTGGCGATCGTAGCTCAGTTGGTTAGAGCGCCGGTTTGTGGTACCGGAGGTCGGGGGTTCGAGACCCCTCGATCGCCCCATTTTTTCCCTTTGGACATGCCGCCATTCACGGCGCGCGTTCCTGCGTGCCGAACGCGGGGCGCAGTGCGATGACGGCTTTCTGGACGCAGGCGGATTACGACGATCACGAGCTGGTCGAGCTGGTCCACGACCAGGCATCGGGCCTGACCGCGATCATCGCACTCCATTCCACCCACCTCGGCCCCGGTGCGGGCGGTACCCGGTTCTGGCACTATGCCGACCCCGCCGACGCAATGCGCGATGCGCTGCGTCTTTCGCGCGGGATGAGCTACAAGAATGCCATGGCCGGCTTGCCCATGGGCGGCGGCAAGGCAGTGATCCTCGCCGGAAAGGACCGCGCAAAGACGCCGGAGATGCTCGCCGCTTTCGGCGACGCCGTCCAGGCGCTCGGCGGCAAGTACGTTACGGCGGAGGACGTCGGCATTTCCGAAGCCGACATGGTCGCGGTTTCGCAGCGCACGCAATTCGTTTCCGGCTTGCCGGTGGGCGAAGGGCAGGCTGGCGGCGACCCGGGCCCGTTCACGGCGATGGGAATCTACCTCGGGATCAAGGCTGCGGTCGAACACAAGCTTGGCCAGTCCTCGCTCAAGGGCGTGCGGATCGCCGTGCAGGGCACCGGCAGCGTCGGCGGCGGGGTTGCGCGGCTGCTGCACAAGGATGGGGCCACGCTGACCGTCGCCGATGTCGACGCCGGCCGCGCCGAGGCTCTCGCCCGCGAAGTCGAGGGCGTGGCGGTCCCGGCCGACCAGATCATGTCCGTGGCCTGCGACGTGTTCAGCCCCAACGCGCTCGGCGCGATCCTGAACGAAGAGGGCATCGCCCGGCTCGACTGTCCGATCGTCGCGGGAGGTGCAAACAATCAACTCGCCGAGGCCGGCCACGGCCAGCTGCTGGCCGAACGCGGCATTCTCTATGCGCCTGACTACGTCATCAATGCGGGCGGCATCATTTCGGTGGCGCTCGAGTACCTGTGCCGCACGCAAGGCCAGCCGTGCGACATCAACGAAGTGCGCAAGCGCCTCGCGCAAATCCCCGAGCGGCTGCGCACGATCTGGGAAGAAAGCGACCGGACCGGCGTCTCGTCGGATGCGGTAGCCGACCGCATGGCGCAGAGGCTGATCGGGCGTTAGGACGCCACACGCACGCTAAACGGCTTGCGGACACGCTCGGCCACTTGCCGCGCCGACCCGGTCCTGCCAAAGCGTCGCGGACGGTTTTTCCGATGCACGGCTTCGCCAATCCCAAACGCTTCCTGAGCCTCGCGCGGCCGCTCACTCCGTGGCTGCTGGGAATCGGATTCCTGCTCACTGGCGGAGCGCTGGGCTGGGGCCTCGTCGGCGTGCCCGCCGAACGGCTGCAAGGGGAAACCGTGCGGATCCTTTTCCTCCACGTGCCGGCTGCGTGGCTTGGCATGGGCGGCTGGACCACGATTGCGCTGGCCAGCCTTGCCGAGATCGTCTGGCGCCACCCGCTGGCAGCGATCGCCGGGCGCGCTGCGGCGCTTCCGGGCGCGTTCTTCACCGCCCTCTGCCTCGTCACCGGCTCGCTCTGGGGGCGTCCTGCCTGGGGCACCTGGTGGGAATGGGACGGCCGCCTCACCAGCATGCTCGTGCTGCTGTTCCTCTACCTCGGCTACATCGCGCTTGCCGGAGCCACTGCGCGCGAAGGCGCTTCGAGCCGCATCCCGGCGATCTTCGGGCTGGTGGGCATCGTGAACGTGCCGGTGATCCACTATTCGGTACTCTGGTGGTATTCGATACACCAGCCTCCCAGCCTTTCGTTGAGCGGATCGGCCATGGCGCCCGAGTTCCTCTGGCCGCTGCTGGCCGCGACCGCCGGGTTCTCCTGCCTGTTCGGCGCGATCGTGCTGATGCGGATGCGCGCTCTGCTTGCCGAGACCCAGGCCCAGGCCCGCTTGCGCCGCCGCGCGCGCGAGCTCGAGCTCGAGCCGCGCCTTAAGGCATCGGGGGCCTGATGCGCGAAACGCTCGATCAATGGCCCTTCGTGATCGCCGCCTATGCGATCGGCATAGCCGGTACGCTTGTGCTGATCGGCTGGAGCTGGCTGGCGATGCGGCGCGCCGAGCGACGCAGGGAAAAGGCCGGAAAATGAACGACTCCGCGCGCGGCCTGCAGCCCAAGCACCAGCGCCTGGCACTGGTGGTGGTGGCCGTGGTCGCCATCGTCGCTGCCGCGATCATCGCCACCTGGGCGCTGCGCAGCCAGGCGAGCTACTTCTATGTGCCGAGCGACATCGTGAAGCACCATCCCGCTCCGGGCCGCTCGGTCCGCCTCGGGGGCATGGTGGAGAAGGGTTCGGTCGTCACCCGGCCCGACGGCGTGACGATCGAATTCGTGGTCGGGGACGGCACGGCGCGGGTGCCGGTCCGCTATTCCGGCATCGTGCCCGACCTGTTCGTCGAAGGATCGGGCGTGGTCGCCGATGGACGGATGCAGGCCAATGGCACTTTCATCGCCGACAAGCTTCTCGCCAAGCACGACGAGAACTACGTCCCGCGCGAGCTTGAGGAAATGACCGCGGCCCAGAAGAAGATGGTGGTCGAGGAGACCACATCGCGATGAAATCCGCTCGCAGATGATTGCAGAGCTCGGTCTTGCCGCGCTGTGGCTGGCTGCCGCGCTGGCTGCGCTGCAACTCGTGTCCGGCTTCCTCGCCGCGCGGCACGGGGGGGAGGCGGCTGAGGCCGAGCTGGCCGTGCTCGTCCGCCCGGCGGCGATCGTGCAAGGGGTGGTGTGCGTCTTCGCCTTCGCGATGCTCGTCTGTTTGTTCGCCCGCACCGACCTGTCGGTGAAGCTGGTGGCGATGAATTCGCACTCGATGAAGCCGATGATCTTCAAGCTCGCGGGTGCGTGGGGCAATCACGAAGGCTCGATGCTGCTGTGGGTTACGGTCATGTCGGCCGCGGGCGCGCTAATCGCTATTGTCGAACGACGCCTGCCGGAACGCACCATGCAGGCGACGCTGGCGGCGCAAGGTTTTGTCGCGCTCGGCTTTTACGCCTTCCTGCTGTTCAGTTCGAACCCGTTCGAGCGGCTGCCGATGCCGGCAATCGAGGGCAACGGCCTCAACCCGCTTCTGCAGGACATCGGGTTGGCCTTCCACCCGCCGACTTTGTACCTCGGCTACGTCGGCCTCTCGGTCGCCTTCAGCTTTGCCGTCGGCGCACTGCTGACACGGCAGGTGACGCCCGAATTCGCGCGGGCCATGCGGCCATGGGTTCTCGGCGCGTGGATATTCCTGACCATCGGGATCACCGCCGGGTCCTACTGGGCGTACTACGAACTAGGCTGGGGCGGCTGGTGGTTCTGGGATCCGGTGGAGAACGCTTCGCTGATGCCATGGCTGGCGGCGACGGCGCTGCTCCATTCGGCCAGCGTGCTGGCCTCGCGCGATGCCTTGCGGGCGTGGAGCATCATGCTGGGCGTGGTGGCGTTCTCGATGAGCATGGTGGGGACGTTTCTGGTCCGCTCGGGCATTCTCACCAGCGTCCATGCCTTTGCGGTGGACCCCGAGCGCGGGTCGTTCATCCTCGCGTTGCTCGCGATCTACATCGGCGGCGCCCTGGCGGTGTTCGGTCTCAGGGCGAGCACGATAGCCGAAGGCGAGCGTTTCGCGCTGGTCAGCCGCGAGGGCGCGCTGGTGATCAACAACGTGCTCCTCTCGGCCATTCTCGGGGTCGTGCTGCTGGGCACGCTCTATCCGCTGCTGACCGAAGCATTGGGCGTGCGCGTCTCGGTCGGGCCGCCCTATTTCGACCCGGCGTCGGCGATTTTCGCTTTGCCGATGCTGGTGGTCATGGCGGCGGGCCCGTTGCTGCGCTGGCGGCGCGATCGATTGCAGCGGGTGCGGCGGCCGCTCATCGTTGCCGGGGCTGTGGCACTTGCCGCCCTGCTCGTGGCGCTCGCGCTGGACGGTCCGGGCATTCTGCCGCTTCTGGGGCTGTCGCTGGGCGCGGGTCTGGCGGTCGCCTCGGTTCTTCCCTTGCGCGGACGCAACTTGCGGCGGCTGCCGCTGGCGACCTGGGGCATGGTCGTCGCGCACCTGGGCATCGCGGTGTCGCTGATCGGCATGGCGAGCGACACGGCTTTCAGCGAAGAACGCCTGTCGGCCCTCAGGGTGGGCGAGACGGCCCAGGTCGGGCCGTGGCGCGTGACGCTGCAGTCTGTATCGCCCGTCGCCGGTCCGAACTGGAACGCGCTCGAAGGGGTCATGCTGGCGAGCTACGCCGGCGGTGAGCCCGCTCGCCTAGCACCGCAGGCGCGCAGCTTCTGGGCGCCCCCGCAGGAAACCACCGAGAGCGCGCTGCAAACCCGCTGGAACGGCCAGCTTTACGCGGTCCTCGGCAAGGCGGCCGACGGGCAGCGGTGGCAGGTGCGCCTGTGGTGGAAGCCGTTCGTGACGCTCATCTGGCTTGGCGGCCTGATGATTGCGCTTGGCGGCGTGCTGGCGCTGCTTGGAAATGTCGCGCGCGACCTGAAGCGGCGAACCGTCCAGCGCAAGGCCGCGGCGCGGCGGGCGGAGCTTGCGCGATGAAGCCGTGGCGCTTCTTCGTGCCCCTGGCCGTGTTCAGCGCCTTCGTCGGCGTGGCGGCATGGCAGCTGACGCAGCCCAAGGACGAATTCGTCCATTCGGCCATGATCGGCAAGCCGGTGCCGGAATTCGCGATGCGCGCCGCCTCGGCCGACCGCCCGGGACTGGCGCTGGCCGATCTCAAGGATGGCAAGCCCAAGTTGCTCAACATCTGGGCGAGCTGGTGTGTGCCATGTGCCGCGGAGGCGCCGCAACTTGCGGCCTTGCAGGCCCGGGGCGCGACCATCGTCGGTGTTGCGATCCGCGACCGCCCGGAGGACGTTGCCGCTTTCCTTGATCGGTACGGCAATCCCTTCACCCGCATCGGCGCCGACGACCTGTCCGAACTCCAGCTTGCGATCGGCAGCTCAGGGGTGCCGGAGACGTTCGTGGTCGATGGCAAGGGGATCATCCGCTACCAGCACATCGGCGACATCCGCGAAAGTCAGGTCCCGATGATCCTCGAAAAGCTGGCTGAGGCGGGCCAGTGAGGCTGCTTGCCGCCTTGTTGCTGGCCCTGGCCTTGCTTCCGTCGCAAGCCCCGCTTCGCGCGCAGGATTCCATGCCGCCTGCGCCTTACGCCTATCGCCAGCTTGACGACCCCGCGCAGGAAGCGCGGGCGCAGGGGCTGATGGAGACGCTCCGGTGCCTCAAGTGCCAGAGCCAGTCGATCGCCGACAGCGACGCGCCGATGGCCGGCGACATGCGGCATCAGGTCCGCACCCGGATCGCTGCGGGCGAGGACCCCGAGGTCATCCGCCAGTGGATGATGGAGCGTTACGGCGACTACGTCAGCTATGCCCCTCAGGTCAGCCGCACGACCTGGCCCCTGTTCGCCGGACCGGTGATCCTGCTCGCCATCGCGGCGCTGTTGCTGTGGCGCCGCTTCGGGAGGCGCCGGTGACTTTCCTGCCGATCATCCTGTTGGCGGCCGTGGCTTTCGTGGTGGCTGTCTTCGTGTTGCGGCTGCCCCGTACGGGCTGGGCGCTGTTCGGCGCCGCGCTCCTGTTCGGTCTGGCGGGCTATGCCCTCCAGGGCTCTCCCGGTCAGGCGGGCGCGCCGAAGGCTGCGATCCCCGAGGCTGCCGACGCGGGTGTCGCGCTGGTCGAAGCCCGGCGCGAGCTGTTTGGACCGGCACCGCCCAGCCGCTTCGTGACGGTGGCCGATGGTTTCGCGCGGCGCGGTCAATTCGCCGATGCGGCAGGTATCCTGCGCGCCTCACTCGAGAAAAACCCCGGCGATGCCGAGGCATGGCTCGCTCTGGCCAACGCGCTGGTGGAGAATGCCGAAGGTCAGCTCACTCCGGCGGCGGTCTTCGCCTTCGGCAAGGCGGAGCAGGTCGATCCCGAAAGTCCGGGTCCCGGCTTCTTCCTTGGCGTCGCCCTGATCAATTCCGGCCGCCCGGTGGAGGCGCGCCAACTGTGGGCCGACATGCTCGCGCGAGCGCCTGCCGATGCACCGTGGCGCGCCGGACTCAAGGAACGGCTCGACCGGCTCGACGTTCTTATCGCGCAGATGGGAACGCGGTGAACATGCGCGCTCTGCGTTGCAGGGGCCTGGACGCGGTGCTAGTCGCCGCGCCCGCCATGACAGACTCACTCGGCCAATGAGCGCTCCGCTCCCGCCCGGCGAGATCGGCGGCAAATCGACTTCGGCGAAGGTGAAGCTGGCGGTCGGGGCGATCGGCATCGTCTTCGGCGACATCGGCACCAGTCCGATCTACGCATTCCGCGAAACCTTTGTCGGGCCCCACCCTCTCACGCTCGACACCCTGCACCTGATGGGAGTGGTCAGCCTGATCTTCTGGGCGATGACGATCATCGTGTCGCTGCAGTACGTTGCCATCCTGATGCGGGCGGACAACAAGGGGCAGGGCGGCACGCTCGCCCTGGTCGCGTTGATCTCGCGCAAGATAGGCAGCACCAACCGAAGCTGGATTGCGGTCATGCTCGGCGTATTCGCCACCTCGCTTTTCTACGGCGACAGCATGATCACGCCAGCCGTGTCGGTCCTCTCGGCGGTCGAGGGCCTCACCACCGTCGAGGCGGGACTGGCCGATTTCGTCATCCCCATCGCGCTTGCGCTGCTGATTGCGCTGTTCCTGCTTCAGAAGCGGGGCACCGCCTCGATCGGCAAGCTCTTCTCGCCGATCATGCTGGTCTATTTCTCGACACTCGCGGTGCTCGGGATCAGCCACATCCTCGATTTCCCCGGGGTGCTGGCCGCGCTCAACCCCTGGTATGCCGTCCAGTTTTTCATGACGGACAAGCTGCTGGGCTTCCTCGCGCTCGGGTCCGTAGTGCTGGCGGTGACGGGGGCGGAAGCACTCTACACCGACATGGGCCATTTCGGCCGCGGCCCCTTGCGGATCAGCTGGTTCGGTTTCGCCATGCCATGCCTGCTGCTCAATTACTTCGGCCAGGCGGCGATGATCATGAACCTGGAAGCCGCGGCGGCGGCCGAGGCGATCCAGAACCCGTTCTTCCTGATGGCGAGCGAGGCCTTCCGCCTGCCGCTGGTGCTGCTGGCAACGGCGGCGACCTTCATTGCCAGCCAGGCGGTCATCTCCGGTGCCTTTTCAGTGACGCAGCAGGCCATCCAGCTGGGCTTCGTGCCGCGCCTGTCGATCCTCCACACCAGCGAGACCGAGCACGGACAGGTCTACATCCCGTTCGTCAACTGGGTGCTTATGATCGCGGTCATCCTGCTCGTGCTGACGTTCCGCAACTCCTCAAACCTCGCCAGCGCCTATGGCATTGCGGTTACCGGCGCGATGCTGATCGATACCTGCCTGATGGCGGTTCTGTTCGTCGCCGTATGGCGGTGGAAGCTGTGGCTGGCGCTGCCGATCGCGGCAGTTTTCTTCCTCTTTGATGGAGCCTTCTTTGCCGCCAACCTGCCCAAGGTGCCGGATGGCGGCTGGTTCCCCCTGCTGGTCGGCGCCTTCGCGTTCACCCTGCTGACGACCTGGGCCCGGGGCCGGCAACTGATGCGCGACCGGATGAGCGAAGTGGCGCTGCCCATCGCCATTTTCGCCAAGAGCGCCAAGAACTCCGCAACCCGAGTGCCCGGCACCGCGATTTTCATGGCCTCGACTACCGGCGGCGTGCCGAGTGCGCTGCTTCATAACATCAAGCACAACAAGGTGCTGCACGAGCGAGTGGTGATCCTCACGATCGAGATCGCCGACGTGCCCTATGTCGATCCCATCGAGCGCTTCGAAATCCATAGCGTCAGCGACGGGCTTTACCGGGTGGTGCTGCATTTCGGCTTCATGGAGGAAACCGACGTGCCCGCCGCCCTCAAGGGCGTGGAATCGTGCGGCGGCATGTTCGACATGATGCACACCAGCTTCTTCCTCAGCCGGCAGACGCTGATCGCCTCAAAGCGGCCCGGGATGGCGATCTGGCGCGAAAAACTGTTCGCCTGGATGCTGCGCAACTCGGCGACCGCCATGTCGTTCTTCCGCCTGCCGACCAACCGCGTGGTGGAACTCGGCAGTCAGCTGGAAATCTAGGCCGCTGTCAGTCGGTCGGTGGCTGGTCCTTCAGCACCTCGTCGCGATCCTCGAAGCTGAGCCCGTGGCGCAGGAGCATCGGGATCTGCGTGAAGGTAAACAGGAACGACAGCGGCATGAAGACCCACAGCTTGGCCCAGAGCCAGGTTTCGAAACCGTCGTTGCCGGCGTTGTAAAAGTGCCGCAACGCTTCGTTCAGGGCAGCGAGAAAGGCGAAGAACAGCCCCCAGTTGCGGGACAGCTTGAGCCAACCGGCCTGATCCACCCCTTCAAACGCCGCGCCGAGCAGGACCTGGAGCAACGCCACCCTGCGAGCGTAGCCGATAAGCAGGGCGGCGGCGAACAGCAGGTAGATCACCGTCGGCTTTACCTGCACCCAGAAGGGATCGCCGAGGAATATGGTCAAGCCGCCGAAGCCGACGATGAGAGCGGTGGAGAGCCACAGCATCGGCGACACGCGCCCGAACTTGATACGAGAGAATAACAACGCCGCGATCGCCGCCACGATGAAGGCGCCGGTGCCCCGGATGATCGCGGCGATCGTGCCGGCCATGTCCTTGCCGCCCGGATCGGACAGCTTGAACACCGCGAGGAACACGATCAGCGGACCATAGTCGATGGCGACATTGAGCCACCCGGTCGGCTTGCGCTCGCCTGCATCGCTCATCACGCCACTCCCGCGATCACGCGCGCCACCAGGTCGGGGTCGAAGGGCCGCAAGTCATCGATCTTCTCACCGACGCCGATGGCATGGATCGGCAGGCCGAACTGCTCCGCCGCCGCGACCAGCACGCCGCCGCGGGCGGTCCCGTCGAGCTTGGTCATGACGAGCCCGGTCACCCCGGCGACCTCCTTGAAGGTTTCGATCTGGGCAAGCGCGTTCTGGCCGTTGGTGGCGTCGAGGACGAGGATCACGTCGTGCGGCGCTTCCGGATTGAGGCGTCCGAGCACGCGGCGGATCTTGGCCAGCTCGTCCATCAGCTCGCGCTTGTTCTGCAATCGCCCGGCCGTGTCGACGATCAGCGCGTCGGTGCCCTTCGCGGTCGCTTCCTTCAGGGCGTCGAACACGATCGAGGCAGGGTCTCCGCCTTCGGGTCCCGAGACGATCGGAACGCCAATCCGTCCCGCCCAGGTGGCCAGCTGGCCGATGGCCGCCGCACGGAAGGTATCCCCGGCGGCCAGCATGACCGCATAGTCATCCTCCTGCAGCCAATGGGCGAGCTTGGCGATGGTCGTCGTCTTCCCGCTGCCGTTCACTCCGATGACGAGGATGACCTGCGGCCGCGGAAAGGCAGTGATCTCGAGCGGCCTGGCCACGGGGCGCAGGATCGCGGCGATCTCTTCGGCTACAGCCTCCTTCAACTCCTGTTCGGTGACGTTGAGGCCGAAACGCTTTTCGGTCAGACGGTCGCGAATGCGCCGTGCCGCTGCCGGCCCGAGGTCGGAGACAATCAGCGCGTCTTCGACGTCGTCGAGAGTGGCATCGTCGAGCCGCGCTGTGCCGACTACGCCGGTGAGATTCTGGGTGAGCTTTTCGGACGTCTTGCGAAAGCCGCCGAACACCCGCTCGGCCCAGGTGGGTTCGCTCATACGAGCAGCCCTTCCTCGATAGTGGTGGGAACTATGCGAACGATTTCGCCACGCTGGACACCCGCCGGAAGACGGACGCGGGCGAAGTTTTCGGCATGGCCTGTCCCGTCGGATTCGGCCAGCACCAAAAGCGGAGTACCGACCAGCGAGCGAAGCCACGCTGCGCGCGTTTCCGATACTGCCTCGCGGAGGGATGCGGCGCGTGTTTTCACGGTTGCCCGATCCACTTGCGGCATCCTGGCCGCAGGGGTGCCGGAACGGAGCGAATATGGAAAGACGTGCCCGTGCACGATGCCGAGCTCGCGGATGATGGAGAGGTTGGCCGAATGACGCCCTTCGTCCTCGGTGGGAAAACCGGCGATCAGGTCAGCGCCGATGGCGATGGCGGGCCGCCTGCTTTTCAGTCTCGCCACCAGGTTCAGGGCATCCTGCCGAAGGTGGCGGCGTCTCATGCGCTTGAGGATCAGGTCGTCGCCATGCTGCAGCGATAGATGCACGTGTGGCATGACCCGCGACTCGCTCGCGATCAGCTCCTCGAGCAACGGGTCGATCTCGATGCCGTCGACGGACGACAGTCGCACGCGAGCCAGGCCGGGGAACGCATCCAGGATCGCCGCGACCAGCTGGCCCAGCCGGGGCAATTTCGGCAGGTCATGGCCCCAACTGGTCAGGTCCACCCCTGTGAGCACCACTTCGGCCGCGCCCAGCGAAAGATAGCGTTCCACTTCGCCCAGCACGTCGGCGACCGGCACCGAGCGGCTGCCACCGCGACCTTGCGGGATGACACAGAAGGTGCAGGCGTGATCGCAGCCATTCTGCACTGCGACGAACGCGCGTGTGTGGCGGCGCGCGGCGGGCGCCGGCCCGCCCGATACGTTCCAGGCGCGGAAATCGAGCTTCGATGCGTTTGCCACGATGCCGTCCACTTCGGGCATGGCGCCGATCGCCTCGCGCTCGATCTCGGCCGCGCAGCCCGTCACCAGCAGCCGCGCATCGGGGCGGGCGCGGCGGGCGCGGCGGATCGCCTGGCGCGTCTGGCGCATGGCCTCTCCGGTCACGGCGCAGGAATTGATCACTATCGTGTCGCGTTCACCTGACAGCAGCGAACTGATCCGCTCGCCTTCCGTCAGGTTCATGCGGCACCCAAGCGAGATGACCTGCGCCGTCACCCGAAATCGTCCCATTCGAAGCTGCCGCGAAAGCTCTCCGTCGCCGGCCCCGTCATGGCTATGCGACCGCTGTCCATCCATTCGATCTCGAGGGGGCCCCCTGGCAGCGTGACCGTTGCGCCGCGACCGGCGACCAGGCCGCGCCGCATCGCCGCAATCGCCGTCGCGCAGGCACCGGTGCCGCAGGCGCGCGTCAGGCCCGCGCCGCGTTCCCACACCCGAAGCTTGATCGAGCGCGGTCCGGTGACTTGCGCGACGTTGACGTTGACCCGTTCTGGGAAGAGCGGATCGTTCTCGATAAGCGGGCCGAGCCGGTCGAGCGGAACGGTGTCGACCTCGGGCACGAAAAAGATCACATGCGGATTGCCGACATTGACCGCGGCGGGTTGCTCCAGTCCCTCCCATGCAACCGGCATGGACGCGGTGTCGATCGGGTAGGCGAGGGGGATCGCATCCCAATCGAATCGCGGTGCGCCCATGTCTATCCGTGCACCGCCGCTGGCAGGCTCTACGGTGACGACGCCGCCCGCTGTCTCTACCCGGGCCAGTCGCCCGTGAAGCAGGGCCACGGCGCGGCTGGCATTGCCGCACGCTTCCACTTCGCTCCCGTCCGGATTGAAAATGCGCATGCGGAAATCGGCGTGGGCCGAGGGTTCCAGGACGATCACCTGGTCGCAGCCGATGCCCGTTTGGCGATCGGCCAGCGCGGCTGCGATCTTGCCGGTGAGGGGCGGTAGCGGATCGGTCCGGGCATCGAGCACGACGAAGTCGTTGCCGAGACCGTGCATCTTGATGAAGGGTACCCGCATGGCGCGCGGGCTCTAGGTCGAGGCGGACCTCGCGTCCAGTGCGCGCTCAGCCCGCCAGGCGGTGGTCGGCGGCATCTGCGGGCACCGCGGCTTCGACAGGCGCTGCAGCCGTTGCCAGCAGGCCAAGAGCCGCCAGCCGCTCACGCACGGCGGATGCCGTTTCGGGCTTGCCGAAATAGTAACCCTGGCCCTTCAGCTCGCCCATGGTCTTCAGTTTGGCTAGGATCGCGGTCGTCTCGATCCCTTCGGCCGTGATGGGCAGATCGAGACCGCCACCCAGCGAGACGATTGCGCGGACCAGCTTGTCCGCCTCCTGCCCATCTTTAAGTTCGGACACGAAGCTGCGATCGATCTTCAGGCGATCAAAGGGCAGGGTGCGCAGCTGCGAGAGGCTGGAAAAGCCGGTCCCGAAATCGTCAAGGCTGATCGTCACGCCCTGGTTCTTCAGGCTGGTGATGATCGTGCGCACGACGCCGATGTTCTCGTGCAGGCAGCTTTCGGTGATCTCGATGTCGAGCCGCTGGGGCGGGAAGTTGTGCCGCACCAGCATCTTGAGCAGCTTTTGCGAAAACCACGGATCCCGCAGCTGAACCGGTGAAATGTTGATCGACAGCGACAGACGCGGATCCCATTCCTTCGCATCCTGCAGGGCCTGTTCGATGAGATGTTCGCTGAGGTCGGCGATTGCGCCGATTTCCTCTGCGACGGGAATGAAGACTTCCGGGCTGACCAGCCCGAGGGTTGGCGAGTGCCAGCGGGCCAGCATTTCAAAGCCCGAAAGCTCTCCGGTAGAGACATCTACCTGCTGTTCGTAATACGGCACAAACTCGCCAAGCGGGATTCCGCGGCGGATGCCGTTCTCCACTTCACTGCGGAAGCGAAGCTCGCTCTCCATCGATTCCTCAAACCAGAAGTAGCGGTTCTTGCCGCGCTTCTTGGCATGATACATGGCGATGTCGGCCTGGTGGATAAGGGTGTTCGCATCCGTTTCCACGCCTTTTGCGCCATGATCGGCCGCCGTTGCCATGCCAACCGAAACGGTGACCTCGATCGTCGTATCGTTGACGACTACGGGTTGTCCGACCCGCTCGATCACCAGGGATGCGAACTGGTCGATCCGGTCGGGATACCGCGGGTCCATGGGCAGGACGCAGGCGAATTCGTCGCCACCCAGCCGCGCCAGCAATGCGCCGCTCGGCAGGAGCGCGCGGATCCGGTCAGCTGTCGTCCTGAGCAGATGGTCCCCGGCAAGATGACCGTTGAGATCGTTGACCAGCTTGAAGTTGTCGAGATCCACCATCACGAAGGCGGTCGACCTGCCACTGGCTTTCGTGTCCGCCAGCAGGGCATCGGTCGCCGGGCCGATGCTGCGGCGGTTGAGCGCACCCGTCAGCGGATCGATCTCCGCCAGCTCACGCGCCAGTTCCTCGGCTTTGCGGCGCTCCGCGATCTCGTCGGTCAGCTCCGCATACCTTCGCCATCCGAAGATCACGAGTGCGACGTTAAGGATCAGCGCATTCACGAGCGCCGGATCGGGGGCCGCTCCGAGGCCCATCCACGAACGCATGATCTGCGGCACCACGATCCAGCCGGTGCCGATGAACAGGAGGATTGCGGCCACCGCGATGCCGAGAGCCAGCAGATCGCGCTCGGCGCGTCCAAGCTTCTGGACCTTCGCTTCCGGTCGATCCGTATTGGCATTGATGCCGGGCAACCCAACCCCCTGACGTTGCGAACGCCTGCCTATCCCCTAAGGGCCTGAAAATTGAGTTAAGAGCAGTGCGCCTGCGGGTGCGCGGAAAGAGGAATTCCATGGAACGGCGCTATTGGCTGATGAAATCGGAGCCCGATGTCTACGGCTGGGACGATCTGGTGGCCGAAGGGGAAGGTATCTGGGACGGTGTACGCAACTACAGGGCGCGCAACAACCTCGCCGCCATGAAAGTAGGAGACCGGGCGTTCTTCTATCATTCGAATATCGGCAAGGAAGTCGTCGGGATCGTCGAGATCAGCGTCGCCGGACTGCCCGATCCGACCGACGACAGCGGCAAGTGGGCCTCGGTCAAGGTGAAACCGGTCGAAAAGCTTGCGCGTCCGGTGACGCTGGCCCGGATCAAGGCGGAGCCCGCGCTCGCGGACAGCGAGATCATCCGCCAGTCGCGGCTTTCGGTGGCCGAACTGCGCCCCGCCGAATGGCAGGTCATTCTTCGCATGGGTCAATCGTAAAGGAACATTCCGCGCCCGGCGCCCGTTGAGTGAAGGAGAGGGCGGCATCCCGCTGCCCCGTTCAATCAAGGAGACCCCCCATGGGCGAACTGAAGGACAAGGCCAAGGGCATCGCGAACGAAGTCGCCGGCAACGCCAAGCAGATGTCGGGCGACCCTGACACCCGCGCCGAAGGCACCATGCAGGAACGCAAGGGCGAAGCGCAGAACCTCAAGGGCGAGGTGAAGGGCGCGTTCGGCAACAAGGTCTGAGCCACCTCTGGCCAACGAATGGTAGTGGAAGGGCCGCCTGGCGACGGGCGGCCCTTTTTCTGTGGAAAAGGGATCATCCTCGTCAACAGACAGCCTTAATGTCCCGTCACGCGACAATGGCGGAATAGCAGGGAGCGTAATGGTTTCCATGCCGTTAACACCTTCGCCATGCGACGCTCCCTTGTCCTTACCGATGAATCGGCCCGCCATCCTTTCCGTGCGTCGCTACCGCCGCACGTCCGCCGCGTTGACGCTTCCGCTTCGATGAAACCATCATGGGCGATTTCGCGCGATGACGTGCACGGGTTCGTCGGGGCCTATTTCGCCTGCCTGGCGGCAGTGGCGGTATTCATTGCCTGACAGGGCGCCCTAACGCTGCGCGGCACGTTCGGCGCGCAGAAGCAGCAAACCGAGATAGGCCGACACGAGGCACATCGCCGCGCTCAGAAGCAGATGGTGAATGATGTCGAGCCCAACCGCTGACAGGCCCGTCGCCAGTAGCGATCCAAGCACCATCGCGCCCGAATTGACGATGTTGTTCGCAGCGATGGTCCGCGCCGTCTGCGTCTTCGGCACGAAGGTGGTCAGAAACGCATAGAGCGGCACGACGAACATTCCCCCCGCCACCGCAATGCCGAGAAGGCAAAGCAGCAGGGGCACCGCCATCGGATGGGCGATGAACTCGGGCACGTCCAGCAGGCCGGTCGGATCAGGGATCCACGCCTGGCAAACGAGGTAGAAGCCGAGCACGAACAGCCCCATCGCGATGACCGACAGGGGAGAGTATCGCGCCGAGACCGTGCCCTTCAACAGGGCGTTGACTGACACAGACCCGATCGCCACCCCGATCGAGAAAATCACCAGGAACAGGCTGGCGACTTCCTTGCTCGCGGTCAGGACGTTTTTGGCGAGGGGCGGGAACTGGATGAACAGCACCGCGCCTATGGTCCAGAAAAAGCTGATCGCCATGATGGCCAGGAATACGCGGCGATCGTGCGAGGTATTGCGCACCAGAGCAATCGAACTGCGCACGAAATGGAAATCGAGCGGCTCGACGGCGCCCTGGGCGGGAGCATCGGGCACTTGCCGGGCCACGACGTAGCCCAGGATGGCAGTGACGATCACGCCTGCGGCGGCGGCCTCGACCGGTATCCAGCCCGCGAGAATCGTGCCGAAAAGTATCGCGATGTAGGTTCCCGCCTCGACCAATCCCGTGCCGGCGAGCACCTCGTGCTCGTGCAGGTGCTGGGGAAGGATGGCGTATTTGATCGGCCCGAAAAAAGTCGAGTGAACTCCCATGGCGAACAGGGCCACCATCAACAGCGGTATGGCGACCGCGTGAACGGCGATGTCCTGCCACGCGAGAACGAGCCCGATGCCCCCGGTGCACATGATGCCGATTTCGCAGGCCTTCACGATGCGGATGATGCGGGCCTTGTCCCGCATGTCGGCAAGCTGGCCGGCGAGTGCGGAGAAAAGGAAGAATGGCAGGATGAAGACACCCGACGCGACCGCGCTGAACATGCCTTCGGCTTCTTCGGAGTTGTAGATGCTGTACACGACAAACAGCACCATCGCCGTCTTGTAGAGGTTGTCGTTGAAGGCGTTGAGCAGCTGGGTGATGAACAAGGGCAGGAAGCGCCGGCGGCGCAACATATGCGTGGATACTGTCATTCGCTTCCGCCGGTAGCCTCTCCGGGCGCCGGGTCTAGCGGCTGGCGACAGGGGAACAAGCCCAAAGGCGGCGCTTTTGCGCGAGGCTTGTCTGGGGTAGGGCGGCGATCAGATGCTCACTCTGCCTAATCTTCTGACGATGAGCCGCATCTTCGCGGTCCCTCTGCTGGCCTTCCTGTTGTGGTGGCCGGACTGGCGGGTCGGCTACGGCGTGGGGTTCGTGCTGTACTGCGTGATCGGGTTCACCGACTACCTCGATGGCTATCTGGCGCGCGCTCAGGGAACGGTGAGCAAACTCGGCCAGTTTCTGGACCCGATTGCCGACAAGATCATGGTTGCCGCGGTGATCCTGGTGCTCGCTGCGCAAGGTTACATGCGGGGGCCATATGTAGGGGACCTGCACGTGATTGCAGGGCTGATCATCCTGATGCGCGAGATCGCGGTGTCAGGCCTGCGTGAATTCCTCGGTCCCCTACGGGTTTCGGTTCCGGTCTCGCGCCTCGCCAAATGGAAGACCACTTTCCAGTTGGTGAGCCTGGGCGCGTTGATCCTCGGCGGCGCGGTGCACGGCGCGCCTTGTGTCCTGGGATCGGAACCGTGCATTCCCCGGCCTGGCCAGTGGATCCACCTGACCGGTCTCGTCACGCTGTGGGCCGCAGCGGTGCTCACCCTGATAACGGGGTGGGACTATTTGCGGGTCGGCCTGAAGCACATGGATTGACCGGATCGTCAGGCGGATTGAGCTACGGGTAGCCAGCGGGCGAACATCCTTGTAGGGGGCCGCGCGCACACCGACGTGCCAGGATGGACTAATGGCTGGATTCAAGGACCTCGACTTCAACGAACGCCGCGCCGCGGCCGACAGGGCGCGCGAGAAGGCGCTGGCCAAGTTGAAGGCGCGGCCACAGCTGGACGAGGAAGAGCGGGCCCGCCGCGTTGCCGAACGGACCGCGCGCGAGGCAGCCGAAGTCGAGAAGCGTCGCGCGGCGAAACAGGCTCGCGAAGAAGCCGCCGAAGCCGCGCGGATCGCCAAGGCGGAAGCCGAGGCGGCAGCTGCTGCCGAGGCTGCGGCCAACAAGCCGCGCGAAAAGACCGAGGAAGAACGCAAGGCCGAGCGCGACGCGCGCTATGCCGCACGCAAGGCCCGCAAGAAGCGCTGAGCTACTTGCGGCGGCGCCGCGAGGGGCCAGTCGTTCTCGGGTCTGGCTTGGGCGGAGGCTCCCAGCCGGGCGGCGGCTCCATTCGCGGCTGACCCGTTCCAAGACCCATTGCACCGGGGCGCTGGCGAGAAATCCCCGCTCCCCCTGCCGCGTTAACCTCGTCCGGAGACGCGCCGCCCGAGACCAGCGCGATCATGTCGCGCAAGCGCCGTGCCTCCTCGAAATCCATCGCGTCGGCGGCCGATTGCATTTTCGCTCGCAAGGTTTCCAGACTGTCGATCATGATGGTTTAACGCGCGCGATCTTATTTTGCCCTCACGCAACGCGATGCTCGCCGGTTTCCGCATGTTTACGGATAAGTCGTTCGGGTAGAAACGCCGGTTGTAAGCGCATCCCGATGAAGGAGAAGCCTTCCGATGCGCTTGATCATGCTTTCGCTGGCAATTCTGCTGTCAGCCCCTCCGCTTTCCGCGCAAGCGACGACCAGTGGACCCTTACAGCCAGTGCAACCCCGCTCCGCGGTTCCGGTTCAGCGCGATGACGTTTCTGTCAACAATCCCACCAAGATGCAGCTCAGAGTGCAGATCCAGCAACTGGAGGCCAAGGTCGACGAACTCACAAGCCTTATCGAGGCACAGAGTACGCTGCTCGCAACGGTAAACGGCAACCTGACTTCGGTTCAGGCGGCGCTGGGCAACTTTCGGGCTTCAGCAGACAAGCAGCACACCAAGCTGCGCACGACGAGTTTCCTCGACTGCTACCAGACCGCTGCGTACTCTACCTGGGGTTACGGCGAGGGCGAAATCGCTCTCAAGCATTGCACCGGAGAACTTGGCGCCCAGGGCATCACGATTCCGTACTGAGAATCGTCTTCGCCAAGGTAGTCTCGGCGTCTCAGCCTGCCCGAAGCTCTTCGGCGAGAAGCCTGAACTCGTCTCCCCGGGGCGAATTCTTGCGCCAGATAAGGGCGATCTCGCGGCTGGCCGCCTTGCCCTTCAATGGGCGGGCGACGACGTCGGTCTCGTGCAGGATGCCCGCGTCGATCGCCATCTGCGGCAGCATGGTGACACCCAGTCCGTTGTCCACCATCTGCACCAGCGTGTGCAGCGAAGTGCCGATCATCGTTGCCGACGCCCGAAGTCCCGGGCGATTGCAGGCCGCAAGCGCGTGATCTCGCAGGCAGTGTCCGTCCTCGAGCAGAAGCAGCCGGCCCTCGTCGATCATCGAAGCGGGTATCTCCTCCGGCAGATCGCGCGGCTCATTCTTGGGAAAGGCAACGAACAGGCGGTCGTCCGATATGTGCGCCGTCTCCACCTCGCCCGTGGCGAAGGGCAGGGCGAGCAGCACGCAGTCGGCGCGGCCGTTATTGAGGCTTTCGATCGCATCCGAACTGGTCTCTTCGCGCAGGAACAGCTTCAGCGCAGGCCGTTCGCGACGAAGACGGGGAAGCATCCGTGGGAGCAGGAAAGGGGCAATCGTGGGGATCACGCTCATGCGCAATTCGCCGCTCAAGGGCTTGCCACTGGCCTGGACGAGATCGCTCAACTCCTCTGCTTCACGCAAGAGCCGGTGCGCCTTGGCCACCACCTGCTCGCCGAGCGGAGTAAAGCGGACAACTCGGCGGCTGCGCTCGACCAGCGTGACTCCCAGGAGCGATTCCAGCTCGCGCAGGCCGGCTGACAGGGTAGACTGGGAAACGAAGCTGGCCTCTGCCGCGCGGCCGAAGTGACCGTGCTCGTGCAGCGCCACGAGGTACTGGAGTTGCTTGATGGTGGGAAGGTAAGTCGTCACTCAGCCGCCAGGGCGTCTTCCGCTTCGGCGGGTTCGTGTGCGATCCGCGTCATCTTGAGGCGTCCGTTTTCGACCCCGAAGCCGAGGCGACCTTCGACCAGCTCGAGGGCATCTTTGCCGAATACCTCGTACCGCCAGCCTTGCAGCACCGGCAGGTCGCGCATGCCGGCAGCGAGTGCCTCCATTTCGTCGCTACGGGTAAGGAGGCGGGCGGCCACATCGATCTCGCGGCTACGGATCTTGAGCAGCAGCTTCAGGAGGTCGGCGACGAGCGCGCCCTCCTTGCCCAACGGCGCGCCGCGGCGAGGCTTGTCGGGCATTTCGTCGTTGGAGAGGGGGCGGGCACCTTCGATGACCTTGATCAGCCGCTTCCCGATGTCGTTGTCCTTCCACGCTGCCGAAAGGCCGCGCACTTTTGCCAGATCGGCCTGCTGCCTGGGCGGATGGCTGGCGAGATCGGCGAGGGTTTCGTCGCGCATGATCCGGCCACGCGGGATGTTCTTGTGCTGCGCCTCGGATTCGCGCCAGGCGGCGAGCGCCTTCAGGCGGCCGAGAACGGCTGCGTTGCGGCTAGGCGGACGAATGCGCTCCCAGGCGGCTTCAGCGTCGGTGGCGTAGTTGGCTGGATCTGCCAGCCGCTCCATCTCGGCATTGAGCCAGGTCCCGCGCCCCGTTTTGATCAACTTCTTGAGAATACGCGGGAAGATTTGCGCCAGGTGCGTGACGTCGCCGATCGCATACTCGATCTGCCGGTCGGTCAGGGGGCGGCGGCTCCAGTCGGTGAAGCGCGCGCCCTTGTCGACGGTGAAGCCGAGCCAGCTTTCGACGAGATTCGCGTAACCGATCTGTTCGGACTGGCTGATCGCCATCGAGGCTATCTGGGTGTCGAAGATCGGGTGCGGGGTCTTGCCGGTGAGATTGTAGACGATCTCCACGTCTTGTCCGCCGGCATGGAAGACCTTGAGCACGTCCTCGTTCTCGCACAGCAGGTCGAGCAGCGGGGCAAGGTCGATGCCGGGGGCGAGCGGATCGATCGCGGCTGCCTCATGCGTGTCGGCAATCTGCACCAGGCACAGTTCCGGCCAGTACGTGTTCTCGCGCATGAATTCGGTGTCGACGGTGACGAAATCGCTTTTCGCCAGGCGCTCGCACAGGTCCGTCAGCGCATCGGTCGTGGTAATCAGATCGTGTATCTTCATCGGTTCTTTTCTTGTCTCGGGCGGAGTACCGCCCCCGGACCGCCGCGCAGCTTGACAAAGCCGGGGCGTTCCCTTGTTAGCGCGCGTCGATTCCGCCTATGGGAGCCGCGCGCGCCGCGCCCTAGCGCCTTACCCGTGAATTTGGAAAGAAATTAGATGCACGCCTATCGTTCCCACAGTTGCGGCGCCCTGACGAAGGCGGAAGTCGGCCAATCCGTTCGCCTGTCGGGCTGGGTGCACAACAAGCGCGACCATGGCGGCATCCTGTTCGTCGATCTGCGCGATCATTATGGCATGACCCAGATCGTCGCAGACAGCGACAGCCCGGCGCTTCCGGTGCTCGAGAAGCTGAAGCTGGAATCGGTCGTCACGATCGATGGGACGGTTAAGGCTCGGGCCGACGCCGCGGTGAACCCGAATCTTCCCACCGGCGAGATCGAGGTGTTCGCCACCGCCTGCACGGTGCAGAGCCGAGCCGAAGACCTGCCGCTCATCGTCAACTCGGCGGAGGACTATCCCGAAGAGACGCGCCTCAAGTACCGTTTCGTCGACCTGCGGCGCGAGCGGGTGCACGCCAACATCATGCTGCGCTCCAACGTCATCGCTTCGCTTCGGCGGCGGATGATCGGGCAGGGTTTCACCGAATTCCAGACGCCGATCCTTGGCGCCTCCAGCCCCGAAGGCGCGCGCGACTATCTCGTCCCCAGTCGCCTGCACCCGGGCCGCTTCTACGCGCTTCCCCAAGCGCCGCAGATGTTCAAGCAGCTTCTGATGGTCGCCGGGTTCGACCGCTACTTCCAGATCGCACCCTGCTTCCGCGACGAGGACCTGCGGGCCGATCGCAGCCCCGAGTTCTATCAGCTCGATTTCGAGATGAGCTTCGTCACGCAGGAAGACGTGTTCCAGACGATCGAGCCGGTCTTGGCCGGGGTGTTCGAGGAATTTGCTAACGGTAAGAGCGTGACCCCTGCGGGCAGCTTCCCGCGCATCCCCTACCGCGAGGCGCTGCTCAAGTACGGCACCGACAAGCCCGACCTGCGCAATCCGCTGATCATCTCGGACGTTTCCAGCCACTTTACCCAAAGCGGTTTCGGGTTGTTCGAGAAAATCGTCGGTTCTGGCGGCGTGGTCCGCGCGATTCCCGCGCCTGCGACGCACGAGAAGAGCCGCAAGTTCTTCGACGACATGAACGATTGGGCGCGGCGCGAAGGCTTTGCCGGCCTCGGCTACGTCACCCGCAAGGGCGGCGAGTTTGGGGGGCCAATCGCCAAGAACCACGGTGCCGAGGGGATGGAGAAGCTGTACGCCGAGCTCGGTCTCGGCGAGAACGACGGCCTGTTCTTCGCAGCCGGCAAGGAAAAGGACGCGGTCAAACTGGCCGGTGCCGCGCGCACCAGGGTTGGCGAAGAGCTCGGCCTCATCCCCGACGACCGTTTCGAGTTCTGCTGGATCGTCGATTTCCCGATGTTCGAATACGACGAGGACGCGAAGAAGGTCGATTTCAGCCACAACCCCTTCTCGATGCCGCAGGGCGAGATGGAGGCGCTCGAGAGCAAGGACCCGCTCGATATCCTCGCATGGCAGTACGACATCGTCTGCAACGGCTACGAGCTGTCCTCTGGCGCGATCCGGAACCACCGTCCGGACATCATGTACAAGGCGTTCGAGATCGCCGGGTACAGCCGCGAGGACGTGGACCAGAACTTCTCCGGCATGATCGAGGCGTTCAAGCTCGGCGCGCCGCCCCACGGCGGCTCGGCTCCGGGCATCGACCGCATCGTCATGCTGCTCGCCGACGAGCCCAATATTCGCGAGGTGATCGCTTTCCCGCTGAACCAGCGTGCGCAGGATCTGATGATGGGCGCCCCGAGCGAAGTGCCCGCGCGGGCGCTTCGCGATGTGCATATTCGCCTGGCAGAGCCGCCGAAGGCACCTTCTGCGAACTGACAGGTCGCGCCGACCGGCGCGTTTGACCGCACGCTCCAAGAGGCGTAAATTTGTCCCCTGACGACGGGCGGCCCGGACCGTGCCGCCCACATTCGGTTGGGGTCGAGCGATGAGCGGTTGGAAGATGCGCGCGGCAGGCGCGGGCGGTGCGATGCTGGCGATGCTGTCACTTGCCGTTCCCGCTCACGCCCAGTTCGGTGGCCTGCTGGGAAGCATCGGCAGGCCGACCTCTGAAAAGACTTCCGACGGGTGTCCCAAGGGCAAGTCGCGCAGCGGCGGATCGCAGGTCTTCGGCTCGATCCTCGGCTCCGTTGCAGGCAATGCCGCGGCCCGCGCGGGCGTCTATTCATGGGTGCCGATTTCCGGCCTCACCGACCAGCTCACGGCGGCGATAGCCTGCAAGCTCGATCCCGAAGAGCAGAAGCAGGCGGCGCAAGCCACGCTCGACGCCACCCGGGGTGAGGGCGACGGTGCGGAAGTTGCGGTGGGCACCTCCGCCTCGTGGACTTCCGCGACGCGCGAGGATGTATCCGGCACATCGACGGTCGTCGCCCGCAACGATGAAGAACCCGGGGGCCTGCAGTGCCTCGTCGTGTCCGACGTCGTCATCGTCCGGGGCGAAGAAACCCGGGCGGACAAGCGGATGTGCCGTCGCCCCCCTGCTGCGCGATACGCGCTGGTCGCGTGAGAAAAGGCAGCCGTTTCGGCATTGCGGTGGCCGCGCTCGCGCTCCTCACCGGCGCAGCGGATCCCGACAACCCGAGCTGCCCTGCCAATCCGGATTTCGGTCCGGCCGTTCCCATGACGCTGACCCCTGCCGATCGCGGCGGCGGCCGCGTGCTTCTCGCGGAGGGAAAGATCGACGCATCGCTCCCGGCACGGCTGCGCAAGGCCCTGGAAGCGGATGAGACCATTGGCGAAGTGTGGATCCGTTCCGCCGGTGGGGATGCACGAGCAGGCAACGAGGCGGGCAAGGTCATCCGCTCGTTCCCGGGGATGCTTACCCGCATACCCTCGGGCTGGGCGTGCTTCTCGGCGTGCAACTTCCTGTTCATGGGCGGCGACCGCCGGGTGGTCGAGCCGGGCGGAGTGTTCATGGTGCACATGTTCACGCACACCAATCAGCGCGACGTCATTCAGGAGACCATCGCCGAAGGCACCAATGCCACCGCCGAGTTGATCGGTGAGATCGAGCAATCGAGCGCCCAGCTCGCCAGCGACGATAACGATTTCCTGATCCGCATGGGTGTCAGCCGCAAGCTGCTGACCGATGTGATGTACAAGCAGCAGGCTTTGAAAACGGAAGGCAATCCGACCACGCGATACTGCCTGACGCAGGAAGAGGTTCGCCGCTACAATGTAATGCCCGAAGAACGATCGCTCTAGAGTGAGCACTGATCGTTCCGCTGGTGGCAATTGACGCACTTCCCGTCGAATAAACGCCACTGAGAGGGTTATCGTGGAGCGGTGACGGAAACACCGCAGGCGCGCGTCCATTGGTCTGATATCGGATCAAAGGAGACCAGCATGACCCAAGCGACAACCCCCGGAATCTCCGGGGCGTCTACCGGATCGACCTCCATTGGAGAGGGTCTTTCGAGCGACGCTACCCGGCTGAAGGACACGGCAACGGCAAGAGTGGAGCAGGCTGCCGACACCCGCAAGGAACAGGCGACCACCACGGCGCACGCGATATCGTCCGCCATCGACAAGGCTGCCGGTGCTCTGCGCGAGGATGACAAGGCGCCGGAATGGCTGACCACGGCGTTCGAGAAAACGGCCCGTCAGGTCGATGAGCTCGCGCGAACAATCGAGAACAAGGACATCGCCGACATTCGTCGCTCGGTCACGGGTTTCGCCCGGCAGAGCCCGGTGGCGTTTCTCGCCGCCGCTGCCGCTGCAGGCTTCGCTGCCGCGCGTTTCCTGCGGGCCGGCAGCGAATATCAGACGCGCCGCGAACAGGACACGCAGCGGCCCTTCGAATCGACAGGCTCGAGGAGCGTGACGAAATCGGAAGGCTTCCGGGGAGCGTCCGACAGGGCGCCCGTGGGGGCCGCCGGCGCCGCGTCAGGTTCCGATACCGGCGGCGCAGGCTCGAGGGACGGGATGGCGGGCGCCGACAACACGGCTTGGGCACCGTCCTCCGCGCCGCTCGATAGCGAAGGAGCTCTGTCATGAACGACCATACGCCAGACAGGGTAATGAACCCGCCCAGGTCCGGCTCTGGGGCCACCGGCGGCGATAACGTCGTCGACCTTCTCGGCCAGTTGACCAGCCAGGGCGCGCACCTTGCGCACGAGCAGGTCGCGCTCATGCAAGCCGAGGTGCGACAGGGTGTCAGCGACATCAAGCAGGCCGTCGCCGCCTATGCGGGTGCCGCAGTGCTGGGTCTTGCGGGACTCGGGGTTACGCTCACGGGACTCGGGTGGTGGCTTGGCGACGGCATCGACAACGTGCCGCTGGGCATCGTCATCGTGGGCGTCGTGGTTCTCATCATCGCCGCGATTCTCTACTCAAGCGCCAAAGGCAAGGTCGCAGCGGCCCATCTCAAGCCAGAACGAACCATCCGAACAGTCGGCGACACGCCAGACATTGTCAGCGGAAATGAAAGCTTCACTGGAGGCAGGCCATGAGTAACGCAGAGCACACGGAAACCCGCGATCCGGCGGAGATCGAGCGCGAAATCCGTCAGACACAGGCGGAGATGGGCCGCACGGTCGACAAGATCGGCGATCAGTTGACGCCCAGGAACCTTCTTAACGCTCTGCTGGACAAGGCTGACGAGAATGGCATCGACGCGCGCTATCTCGTCGATGGCGCACGGAGGAACCCGCTGGCGCTGGGCATGATTGCGCTCGGCGGGATCTGGCTCGTCAGCGACAGTGACGCGCGCCCATCGACCCTGAAGCCTTCCGGGATTGGCGGATGGACCGGCTCGGAAGCCCACTACGATCATCATCGCGGCTATATCGAACACATGAGTCGATGCGAGCCGCAGGCGAACGAGGACGAGGCCAGTTACCGCCGGCGCCGCGACCTGGCGCGGGCCAACTACCTGATGATCGAGCAGCGGCACGACGAGGACGAGAGCAGCTTTCGCCAGCGGCTTGACCAGGCGACCGACGCATTGCGCGAACGGCGGGACAGCTTGCTCGACCAGGCGCATCGCATGGGACGGACCGCCAGCGAATCCGCAGGTGAAGCCTCAGACAGCGTGATGCAGGCTTATCGTTCGAACCCGCTGGTCGGCGGCATGATAGCCGCGCTGGTCGGCGCGCTCGCCGGCGCGGCCGCACCGGTCACCCGGACGGAGGAAGGACAGATCGGCAAGTTCGGAGCGGACGCACTCGACGCGGCAAAGGAAAAGGCCCGCGAACTCGCGGACGTCGCGCGTGACAAGAAGGACGAGCTGGTTGACAAGGCAGACCAGCGAATGGCCAAGGGTCGCGGCGGGCCCTCGGTGGGCGACGCGCCAGGGGTCCGGGCCCCGGAATACGGCACGGTCTGAGTCCGGAGGACTGCATGACCCGGCGGCCGCTCCCTCCGCGGCCGCCGGCTCATTGATGAGGCCTCTTCTCGATTGCCCGGGAAGCCATGGTCTCGGGCACTTGCCAGCCGTAACCGCGTTCATTAGGGCGACAGAAAATCTCGAAACCCGAAATTCAAGAGGGAACACTCCATGAGCGATACCGCCGAACGCGTGCAGAAGATCGTCGTCGAACACCTGGGCGTGGAAGCCGACAAGGTCACCCAGGAAGCCAGCTTCATCGACGACCTGGGCGCGGACAGCCTCGACATCGTCGAGCTGGTGATGGCGTTCGAAGAGGAATTCGGCGTCGAGATCCCCGACGATGCCGCGGAAAAGATCACCACGGTCGGCGATGCGACCAAGTACATCGAAGAGCACAAGGGCTGATTGCCCAACCCGCCACGCTCGCCTGACAGCAGTCGGCGGGGCATGGGGGCGCCCATCGAAGTAAATGCTTTGATGGGCCCCGGGCAGGCTCGACCCCCGCAGCGGGGCCGGGCCTGTTGCATTTACGGAGAGTAGCATGCGCCGAGTGGTCGTAACCGGACTGGGCCTCGTCACCCCGCTGGGTAGCGACGTGGAAACCACGTGGAAGAACCTTGTCGAGGGCAAGAGCGGGATCGGACCGATCACCCGCTTCGACGTCTCGGACCAGAAGGCGAAAATCGCCGGCGAGGTGAAGCCCAAGGATCACGAGTGGGGCTTTGATCCAGACAAGCGGGTGGACTTCAAGGTCCAGCGCCAGGTCGATCCGTTCATTGTCTATGCGATCGACGCCGCGGGCCAGGCTCTTGAGGACGCCGGGCTGGAGGACATGGACCAGGAGACGAAGGAGCGCACGGGCGTCTCGATCGGCTCGGGCATCGGTGGCCTTCCCGGCATCGAGAGCGAATCGCTGGTCCTGAAGGAAAAGGGCCCGAGCCGGGTAAGTCCGCACTTCGTCCACGGACGGTTGATCAACCTCACCAGCGGTCAGGTCTCGATCAAGTACGGGCTGATGGGCCCGAACCACTCGGTGGTCACCGCCTGTTCGACCGGTGCGCACTCGATCGGCGACGCGGCCCGGATGATCAAGGACGGCGATGCCGACATCATGCTCGCCGGCGGCGCGGAATCGACCATCAATCCCCTCGGCCTTGCCGGCTTCGCGCAGGCGAAGGCTCTCAACATGAGCATGAACGACCAGCCCGAAAAGGCGAGCCGACCTTATGACAAGGGCCGCGACGGCTTCGTGATGGGCGAGGGTGCCGGGGTCATGGTGCTCGAGGAATACGAGCACGCCAAGGCGCGCGGCGCGAAGATATATGCCGAGGTCGTGGGATATGGCCTGTCGGGTGATGCCTACCACGTCACTGCGCCTCATCCCGAGGGCAAGGGCGCGGAGCTGGCCATGCGCATGGCGCTTCGCAAGGCGCACATGGAGCCGGGCGACATCGACTACGTCAACGCTCACGGAACATCCACGATGGCCGACACGATCGAGCTGGCGGCGGTAAAGCGCGTGCTGGGCGACGATCTCCACGGGGCATCGATGAGCAGCACGAAGTCCGCGATCGGGCACCTGCTCGGGGGCGCCGGCGCGGTCGAGGGCATTTTCTGCGTGCTGGCGATCCGCGACCAGGTCGTGCCCCCCACGCTCAACCTCGACAACCCCGACGAGGGCACCGAGGGGGTCGACCTGGTTCCGCACAAGGCGCGCCATCGGGAGGTGCGGGCGGCACTGTCGAACAGCTTCGGTTTCGGCGGAACCAACGCCAGCGTGATCTTCAAGAAGGTCGAAGACTGAGGTGCGCAAGCTCGCGCTGGGGCTGGTAGCGCTCGGCGCGCTGGTCCTGATCTGGTTTGCCTGGGGCTGGTACGGCAGCGGACCGGCGGCGAAGGAGACCGCGTTTACCGTGCCCGACGGGGCGACCCTGACCTCGGTCGCCGGTAAGCTGGAAGAGGCAGGACTGATCTCCTCGTCCGACGCATTCCTGCTGCGGGCGAAGGTTCTCGGTAGCGGCGATCCGGTTCAGCGCGGCGAATTCGCGATCCCGGCCGGGGCGAGCCCCGCGACCATCCTTGATACACTGCAGCACGGGCAGGTGATCCGGCGGTTCGTGACCATCGCAGAGGGGCTGCCATCGATCGTCGTTTATGAAAAGCTGATGGCCGAACCTTTGTTGACGGGTCCAATTCCGGTCCCCGAGGAGGGCTCGGTCCTGCCCGATACTTACGACTTCGAACGGGGCGAGCCGCGTACGCGGGTGCTTGCGCGGATGCAGGCGGCCATGAAGAACTATCTCGCCGAAGCATGGTCGAAGCGGAAGCCGGACATCGCCGTATCTTCGCCGCAGGAAGCGCTGACGCTGGCCTCGATCGTCGAGAAGGAAACAGGCGTTGCCAGCGAACGGCGCATGGTGGCGGGTCTATACTCGAACCGCGTCAAGCAGGGCATGCCGCTGCAGGCGGATCCGACGATCATCTACCCGATCACCAAGGGCAAGCCGCTGGGCCGCCGCATCCGCCAGAGCGAGATTGCCGCGGTCAATGGGTACAACACCTACACCATGAGCGGGTTGCCGAACGGTCCCATTACCAATCCGGGCCGCGAGTCCATTGCTGCCGTGCTCAATCCGGCACCGACCAAGGCGCTCTACATGGTGGCGAACGGCAAGGGCGGTCACGTCTTCGCAAGCACGCTTGCCGATCACAACGCCAACGTGCGCAAGTGGTTCGAAATCCGCCGCGCGCGGGGAGAGCTTGACTGAGCGGCGGTCACTACGCACCGCTAATCGTGACCGCCGAGCTGCCCGAAGCCTTGCAGTCTCGTGCGGACCAGCTTCGGCGCGAGCACTTTCCGCCTGAGCGCAATCATCTCAAGGCCCACGTCACGCTGTTCCACGCACTGCCGCCCGGCGTGGAGGACGAACTGCGCGATGCGCTCGCCGCAGAGGCAAGGAGCAAGCCAATCCCAGCACGGCTTGCAGGCGTGATGAACCTTGGGCGGGGCACCGCACTCAGGCTGGAGAGCCCGGCCATGCTCGCCTTGCGCGAAAGGCTCGCAGATCGCTTCCACGGGCTCCTCACGCCCCAGGACGAGCGCGTCCCCCGGCTGCATGTAACCATCCAGAACAAGGTGCCGCCTGTCGAAGCCCGCGCATTGCAACAGGTGCTCGCGCCCAAAATCGAGCCGCGCGATTTCACCTTCGCCGGCCTCGCGCTGCATCGTTATCGCGGCGGCCCGTGGGAGTTCGTCAAGCGGTGGTCCTTTCGCGGTTGACCACGTGGGGGACCGCTTCTAAATGCGCCGCCTGCCTCGCCGAAGCGGGGCGCGCAGGACTGGCGGAGTAGCTCAGCCGGTTAGAGCAGCGGAATCATAATCCGCGTGTCGGGGGTTCGAGTCCCTCCTCCGCTACCAGTCCTTACACAGCCCCGCCGGGAACAGTCAGGCGCGGCTCCGGTTGGCCGGATATGGCATCGTTCCATGACATCGCCGACAAAGCCGGCCCGGGGCGCTCGGTGGTGGGCTGGAAGTTGCCTGAAGACGATCGTCGGCGCCTTCTCGACCGGTTTTCGCCGCGCTATGCCCGGACGGTTGCGGATCATGTCACGCTGGCGGCAAGGGTAGCTTCCGATACGCGGCCGCCAGACGATGTCGATGCAGTGGTGGTGGGACATGCGGACGACGGGCAAGGCGTGGAGGCGCTGGCCGTCGCGGTCGAAGGCTCGCGGGCACGGCCGGACGGCAGCACTTTCCATATCACCTGGTCGCTTGCGAAGGGGAGGATGGCGAAGGAGAGCAACGACGTTCTTGCTTCACGCGGGTGGACCTCACTCGAAGAGCCGATTCCTATTCATCTGGTGGGAGCGCGTTTTCCTTGAGGCGCCTCTATCTCGATTGCGATGGCGTGCTGGCGGACTTCGACAAGGGTGCGACAGCAGTCCTCGGCTTGCCGCCGCGCGTGTTCGAAAAGCGGCATGGCCTCGGCCGCTTCTGGCAAAAGCTTGCCACGGCGCCGGACTTCTACTTCGGTCTGCCGCTCATGGATGACGCGATGGAGCTGTTCGATGCCGTGCGGCACCTCGATCCGGTCATCCTGACCGGGCTGCCCCGCGGCAATTGGGCTGCCGATCAGAAAGTGCGCTGGGCGGCCGAATACTTTCCCGGAACCCGCATCATAACGACGATGGCCCGGGATAAGCGCGACCACGCGAAGGAAGGGGATGTTCTGGTCGATGATCAGACCCGCCACCGGCAGCGTTGGGAGGAAGTGGGCGGGGTATTCATTCATCACACTGGCGCGCGCGAGAGCCTGGCGCAGCTCGAGGAATATTTTCCCCTGAGCCGTTGAGCTTCACAGAAGCGCTATCGCGAATCCCAAAGCCACGATGAAGCTCACCGCCGTTGCCGCGAGGACCGGCACCGTGGAACGCCAGCCCATCTGCATCAGCAGATCCATCCGGCTGCGCATGGCCGTTGCCGTCACCGCCAGCAGGAGCAAACCCTTCGAAGCCGCCAGCGTGCTTGACGAAAAGTCCGCAGGCACTGTCACCAATGAGTTGAGCGTGACGACGGCCAGAAAGGCGACGATGAACCACGGCGGCGCAAGCCGGTGGAACCACGGCCGTCCGTTTCCTGCCCCGGCGGCGCCGATCCACATGCTTACGAGAAGCACGACGGGCGCGAGCAGTGCCACCCGCGACAACTTGACCACCGTGGCATAGCCGCCCGCACTGTCCGAAAAGGCGTAACCTCCTCCGATCGCCTGGGCGACATCGTGGATCGATGCTCCGATCAGGAAGCCGGCCTGCCGGTCGTCGAGCCCAAGCAACCCCGCGAGCGGAGGGTAGAGCGACATGGCCAGCGCGCTCGCGAGTGAAACACCGACCAGCGTAAGCGCGAACTGCGCCTGACCCAGCCGCTCCTTGCCGATCACACCATACAGCGCGAGCGCGGCGCTGGCACCGCAGATCGCGGTCGCGCCGCCGGCCAATATGCCTGCGTAGCGGGACTGGCCCGCCGCCCGCGCGCCAGCGAGACCGGCGGCAAAGGTGGCTCCCATCACAACCGTCAATGCGAGAAATGGCGAGAGGCCAAGCGATGCGATCTGGCCGAAGGTGACCTGCAGA
Organism: Tsuneonella deserti; assembly: GCF_014644315.1. Lineage (NCBI taxonomy): Bacteria > Pseudomonadati > Pseudomonadota > Alphaproteobacteria > Sphingomonadales > Erythrobacteraceae > Tsuneonella > Tsuneonella deserti. The sequence goes on from NZ_BMKL01000001.1 coordinate 755,493, forward strand.
CCAAGAAGGACAATGCCCCATCGCAGGAATGTGCGCGATGCGAAATCGAGCCCCCGGTGAGTGCTCGGCTCGCGCGCAACGAAGTTCAGCGACAATCCCACGAGCAAGCCCAGCAGGATGATCGGAAACTGGTAATGCTCTGCCAGCCAGGCCGCCGCGGCAGAGCCCACCCCGCACGCGACGAGGCCTGGCAGCAGGTTCCGGCCGGAAGTACCTGCGGTGACTGCTTTGATTTCCTGCTCGGCGAGGTACATTTCGCCAAACAGGTCGCCGCCGTAGGGGAGGGTATCCCAATCGATCGGGGAGGCGGCGCGGCTCTTCAAGGTCATGTCCGCTTTCCCTTCGCGCGGCGGGCGCTAGTGTGCAAGCCGGGCACCGCGCAAGCACAGGGACAATGCCGGAAAACGACAATTCTTTGTTCGACGTCGCGGTCATCGGCGGAGGAGTGAACGGCGCGGGAATTGCGCGCGATCTGGCCGGACGCGGCGCGCGCGTTCTGCTGCTCGAGGCGGGGGACCTGGCGAGCGGGACTTCATCTGCCTCGAGCAAGCTGATCCACGGAGGGCTGCGTTACCTCGAGCATTACGAATTCGGCCTGGTTCGCGAGGCGTTGTCGGAGCGGGAGCGCTTGTGGGAAATCGCGCCGCATCTGATCTGGCCCATGCGTTTCGTCCTGCCTTATGTTTCGGGGCTGCGTCCGCGCTGGCTGCTGCGTCTGGGATTGTTCCTGTACGATCACCTGGGAAGGCGAAGGCGGCTTCCCGGCACCGAAAGCGTGTGGCTCGACGAGCATGTGGCAGGCGCCCCGCTAAAGGGGGAATTCGTACACGGATTCATCTATTCCGATTGCTGGGTCGATGACGCCCGGCTGGTGGTGCTCAACGCGAGGGACGCGGCAGACCGGGGCGCACAAGTTCGCACCCGTTGTCGGGTCGAGGCGATCGAGCGCGCGCGCGAACATTGGAGCCTCGTCACGCCGCAGGGCCTTTTCAAGGCGCGGGCGGTGGTCAATGCTGCGGGCCCCTCGGTGCTCGATCTGCTCGGCAAATCGGGGGAGCCGGCCGGGCGATCGATCCGCCTCGTGCGCGGGTCGCACATCGTGGTGCCCCGCCTGTTCGAGCACCCCTATCCTTATTTCTTCCAATTGCCGGACGGTCGCATCTTCTTCGCAATCCCCTACGAACGGGATTACACGCTGATCGGCACGACCGACCGCGACCATCATGGCGGCCTCGATGCGATCCACGCGAGCGAAGAGGAAATCGCTTACCTGTGCCAAGGCGCAAGCCGCTTTTTCCGCCATCCGGTCCAGCCGTCGGACGTGATGTGGTCGTACGCCGGGGTGCGGCCGCTGGTCGACGATGGCTCCGGCAAGCCCGAGGCGGCGACGCGCGGTTACAGTTTCGAGCTGTCCGATGAAGATGAAGGCGCGCCGATACTCAGCGTGTTCGGCGGCAAGATCACCACCTATCGTCATCTGGCGCAGGAAGCGGCCGACCTGCTGGCCGAGCGCATGCCCGAGCTCGACAAACCACATTGGACCGATGCCGCGCCGTTGCCTGGCGGTAATTTTCCGGTCGATGGGCAGCCGCGCCAACTCGCGACCCTGCTGTCGCACTATCCGTTTTTGGAACCCACCTGGGGGGACCGGATGATCAAGGCCTACGGCACGCTGGCGAGCGTCATGTTGGGGGACGCCAGCAGTCTCGACGACTGCGGCCGGCATTTCGGCCACGGGTTGACCGAGCGTGAGGTGCGATACCTTCAAGCGCGGGAGTGGGCCGTCACGGCGGATGACATCCTGTGGCGCCGCAGCAAGCTGGGCTTGCGTTTTACAGCCGAGGAGCGACAGGCACTCGAGACTTTTCTGGCACAGGAGCCAAGCGCTTGACCCCTCGCATCGTCGCCATCGGCGGCACGGTATCACCCGGCAGCACGACCGAACTGGCGCTCAAGACGGCGATGGCCAGCGCAAAGGCCGAAGGAGCCGAGGTGACACTCTTCGACGGCAACTATCTTGCCGGCCTGCCGCATTATCGCGGACCTGGCCACACGGTCGAGGACGGGATGGAAATGGTTGAAGCCGTCCGGCAGGCCGACGGATTGCTGATCGCGGCACCGGGATATCACGGCACTGTGTCCGGCCTCGTGAAAAACGCTCTCGACTACCTTGAAGATCTGGCCGGCGATGAAAGACCGTACCTGGACGGTCGGGCAGTGGGCTTGATCGCCACCGCATACGGCGACCAGGCGACGGTCAACACCATGCAGACGCTGCGCACGGTAGTCCACGCCTTGCGCGGCTGGCCGACGCCCATGGGCGCGACGATCCGGGTAGGCCCGGACATGTTCTCGTCCGGCGGGCCGCGCCTCGACGAGCGGTCGCGTACGCAGCTCGAACTCGTGGGCCGCCAGGTGGTGCTCGGCGCGCGGAGCCTTGCTTCGCTGGGCGAGGCTCAGGCCTGATCCGGCTTGCTGCCGCGCCAGGCGCGAAAGGCAGGGTAAGCCGGCTGGTCGATCTCCAGCTTGGCGACAGTCGTGCGGATCAGGTGATTGATCAGCGCCGGTTCTTCCGCGTCGATCGACGCGCTGCGAATGGCAACGGCAAGGCGGCCGTTCAGCGACGCCAGGTCTTCCTCTGGCCCGAGCAGATCCACCAGACGCGTCCGTTCCTCCTCCTCCAGCGCGGGTCCCATTTCCAGCTGGCGCTGGGCGATGCCGAGCGCATTGGCGACCACCTTCTGCGGGAAGCCCGGCGCCACTCCGCCCTCAAGGGCGCGGCGGGCCTCGGCAATCAGTAGTGAAGGGGAAGGTCTATCGAACATTCCAAGCCTCGTGATCGGGCGCCAGCAGGCGCATCAGGTCGAACTCGGTTTCGGACGCCCGGCGCGCGATTACGCCTGCTTCGATCGATCGGCTGCCTTCGAGGAACGCCTCGGCCACCCCGGCGCACATGACGCCCCAGTTCATGGTCTGGAACACCTCCCATGCGTGCAGTTCCGCGCGATCGACGGGGGCACCGCCAGCGGCCTCATAGCCGGCGATCAGGTCTTCGCGGGTGCCGAAGCCGCCGACCGGCAGGTCCGGTCGCTGGAACCGCCAGCTCGTCACGCATAACCACGCAAGATCGTAGGCCGGCGGGCCGACGTGAGCGAGCTCCCAGTCAAGCACTGCGCGTATGCCCTCGGGCCCCACCATCAGGTTGCCGTTGCGAAAGTCCCCGTGCAGGAGCACGCGCGCGCGCTCGACCGGCAGGCGGCCCTTCAGCCACCGCAGGGCAAATTCGAATACCGGCCGATCATGGCCGGTCAACCGGTGCCGCTCCTCGAGCGCGGCGAGCTCCTCGTGCGCGCCGATCTGGCGCAGGCCGAGTGGCTCGTATCCTCCGGCACCATGGATGCGAGCGAGTATTTCACCGCAATGGCGCGCCATACCGGCGCGGGCTTGCTCGAGTTCCGGCAGCTTGAGCACCCGCCCGCCGACGGTTTCTCCGGTGATCCGGGCCATCGCGTAACCATCGCCAGCCGCGGAGCCCGGAGCAAGTTCGAAGGCAACCGAGGGCACCGGCACTCCAACCCCCTCGGCAAGCCGCACAAGAGCCGCCTCCGCCGCAACGCTCGGCAGACCTTGCGAAGAGAAGCGTCTCCCGGCCGGCTGGCGGCGCAGGACCAGCGGGATCGTGGTTCCGCCTGCAGTCACGAGATCGAACGCCCACATCTCTTTGCTCGCGCCGCCGGATAGCTGGCGCAGGCCGGTTACTTCGGAGGCATCGATGCCTGCTTCGCGTGCGGCCGCCAGCAAAGCGTCCGCGAGTTCATGTTCCGCTCCCATTGGGTCCACGGTGCGCGATTTGCCGTGCGCTGGCAACGCCTCTCCCGCTAAGGACCCGTCCATGACTCCCGAACAACTCGACGCCGCCGATCCGCTTGCGCCCTTCCGCGACCGGTTCGCTTTGCCGGAAGGAGTGATCTATCTCGACGGTAACTCGCTCGGCGCCCGGCCGAAAGCGGCAGCCGGGCGCATCGCGCAAGTCGTCGAGCGCGAGTGGGGCGAGGGGCTTATAACCTCGTGGAATGCTGCAGGCTGGATCGAGGCGCCCCGGCGGATCGGCGACAAGATCGCGCAGCTGGTCGGCGCGGGGAATGGCGAGATGATCGCCTGCGATTCCACCTCGGTAAACATTTTCAAGACCTTATGCGCTGCTCTTTCGCTCACGCCCGAGCGCGACACCATCCTTTCAGAGCGCGGCAACTTCCCGACCGACATCTACATGGTGCAGGGAATCGAGGCGCTGACGGGCCGCAGGATTCGCCAGCAGCTTGTCGAGCCCGGTGAAGTCGAGGGCGCGATGGGCGACCATGTCGCCGTGGTGCTGCTGACCCATGTCCACTACAAGACCGGGCGAATGCGCGACATGGCGCTGACCACCCGGTTGGCACACGAGGCGGGCGCGTCGATCGTGTGGGACCTTAGCCACAGTGCGGGTGCGGTGCCGGTCGACCTTACCAGCGCCGGTGCGGATTTCGCGGTCGGATGCGGATACAAATATCTCAATGGAGGACCAGGGGCGCCGGCGTTCTTGTTTGCGGCGAAGCGGCATCAGCAAAAGGTGATGCCGGCGCTGTCGGGCTGGTTCGGACATGCGGAACCCTTCGCGTTCGACGACCAATATCGGCCTGCCCCCGGAGTCGAGCGTTTCATGGTCGGCACGCCGCCCGTGCTCGGAATGGCGGCGCTGGAGGTCGGTGTGGATCTGTTTCTCGAAGCGGACATGGCCCAAGTGCGATCGAAATCGCTGTCGCTCTCCCGGCTTTTCATCGAGCGCATGAAGCCACTGTGCGCAGCGCATGGTTTCCAGCTCGCGAGCCCCGAGCTTGAGGCCGAGCGGGGAAGCCAGGTCTCCTATCGGCATCCACAGGGCTATGCGATCATGCAGGCGCTCATCGCGCGAGGCGTGGTCGGCGACTTTCGCGCGCCCGACATCCTGCGCTTCGGCTTTACCCCCCTGTACACCTCGCACGTGGAAGTGGCGGCGGCGGTGGATCACATGGCCCAAGTGATGGAGGGCGGCGAGTGGGACAGGCCCGAATATAAAGTTCGGGCCGCGGTCACCTGAATCCTTGCGGTGGAACGCCAGCGCGATAGGTTTCACCCGGCAACGAAAAACGGGAGAAATCGATGGACTTCGCGATACCGCGCGAGCTGGAGGACTACTACGCGGAGCTGGTGGCATTCATCGAGGCGGAAATCGATCCGCTCGTCGCTGCCGACGACAACATGCGCTTCTTCGATCACCGGCGCGAGCATGCGCGGACCGACTGGGATGCGGGCGGCCTGCCGAGCCACGATTGGGAAGAGCTGCTTCGAGAGGCGCGCAGGCGTGCGGACGCAGCTGGTCATTGGCGTTTCTCCGCGCCCAGGAAGTACGGCGGCAAGGACGGATCGAACCTGTGGATGGCGGTGATCCGCGAGCGCTTTGCGCGGCGCGGCCTCGGCCTCCACAACGATCTGCAGAACGAGCACTCGATCGTCGGCAACTTCCCCTTCGTGGCGATGTTCGAGACCTTCGGTACCGAGGAGCAGAAGGAGGAGTTCATCCTGGGCGGGTTCGAGGGGAATCGCCGGGTCGCCTTCGGCCTGACCGAGCCGCACCACGGCAGCGATGCGACCTGGATGGAGACCAAGGCGGTGCGCGAGGAGCGCGACGGCGTGCCCGGCTGGCGCATCGACGGCGAGAAGATGTGGATCACCGGGATGCACATCGCGACCCACTGCGCGACGTTCGCCCGCACCAGCGGCGAGCCGGGCGATGCGCGCGGGATCACCTGCTTCCTCGTCCCCAATCCCACGCCCGGCCTCGAAATCGAGGAATGGATGTGGACGTTCAACATGCCTACAGATCACCCGCGCCTTAGCCTGACCAACGTGTGGGTGCCGGACAGCGCGATCCTGGGAGCTGAAGGTCGGGGGCTGAGCCTGGCGCAGAGCTTCGTCCACCAGAACCGCATCCGCCAGGCCGCGAGCAGTCTCGGCGCAGCGCTCCACTGCATCGACGAGAGCGTGAAATACGCGCGTGAAAGGAAGCCCTTCGGAGAGGAGCTGGCCCGCAACCAGGGCATCCAGTTCCCGCTCGTGGAGCTTGCGACGCAGTGCGAGATGCTCCGCCTGCTGATCTACAAGACCGCGTGGGAGATGGACAACATGCCACACGAGGAGATCGAGCGGACGATCTCCGATAAGGTATCGATGTGCAACTACTGGGCGAACCGGCTGGTGTGCCAGGCGGCGGACCGGGCGATGCAGGTCCACGGCGGTATCGGCTACTCCAGGCACAAGCCGTTCGAGCACATCTACCGCCACCACCGCCGCTACCGCATCACGGAGGGCGCCGAGGAAATCCAGATGCGGAAGGTGGGTGCGTACCTGTTCGGCTATCTCGGTCCAAACCGGGGCAAGTTCGGGTGAAGCAGCTCGACTGGCGGCTGACTGGCCAGCGCGGCGTTGAGCTGTTTGCGCAAGGCTGGTTGCCCGACGGCCCGGTGCGCGACGTGATCGTCATCGCCCATGGCTACGCCGAGCACGGCGGGCGCTATGGCAATCTTGTCGAACGGCTCGTGCCCGGGGGCTATGCTCTCTATGCCATCGACCACCGGGGGCATGGCCGGTCGGGAGGAAAGCGTGCGCTGGTCGATCGCATGGCCTGGGTTATCGAGGACCTGCACAAGTTCATCGGCGAGGTGCGCGAGCGGCATGACGGCCAGCTGGTCAAATTGCTCGGCCACTCGATGGGCGGCAACGTGGCGTTCGGGTATGCGCTGCGCTGGCCGGAGGACCTGTCGGGCCTGATCCTCTCAGGTCCCCTGATCGGTGGCACCGCGCCGGCGGCGCAGCGGCTGGTGGTAAAGCTGCTCTCGGCCGTGGCGCCGGGCCTTGGGACTGTCGCGCTGCCGCCCGAGGCGGTCAGCCGGGACCCGGAGGTGGTGAAGGCGTATGAGGCCGATCCGCTGGTGACGGTCGGCAAAGTCCCCGCCCGCACGGCGCACGAGCTGTTCGCGCCGCTCCCCGGCTACCTTGAACGCGCGCCTGGCATGCAGGTCCCTGTTCTGATCCAGCATGGCGAGGCCGACGCGCTGGTTCCGCTGGCTGGCGCAAGGCCGACCATCGATGCGATCGGCGCGCCGGACAAGACGGTGATCACGTATCCCGGCCTCTATCACGAGATCTACAACGAGCCCGAGAAGGACGCCGTGATCGGCGACCTTGCCCGCTGGCTCGAGGCACATCCCGCAGCCTAGCGGTTCATCCTCCCCGCAATCAGCTGGTCCACCACCGATGGATCGGCCAGCGTCGAGGTATCGCCCAGCGCGCTGACCTCGTTCTCCGCGATCTTGCGCAGGATGCGGCGCATGATCTTGCCGCTGCGCGTCTTGGGCAGGGCGGGTGTGAAGTGGAGATGATCGGGCGAGGCGATCGGGCCGATCTCATGCCGCACCTGTTGGCGGAGCGCGGCGGCGAGATCGTCGGAAGGCTCCAGCCCCGCGTTCAGCGTCACGTAGCAGTAGATGCCCTGGCCCTTGATGTCGTGCGGGTAGCCGACCACCGCGGCCTCTGCGACATGCTCGTGGAGCACCAGCGCGCTTTCGACTTCGGCGGTGCCCATCCGGTGGCCTGAGACGTTGATCACGTCGTCCACCCGCCCGGTGATCCAGTAGTATCCGTCCTCGTCGCGCCGGCAGCCGTCGCCGGTGAAGTACTTGCCGCGGTAGGTGACGAAGTAGGTCTGCACGAAGCGGTCGTGATCGCCGTAGACCGTGCGCGCCTGCCCGGGCCATGAGCGAATGAGGCACAGGTTGCCGCTCGCGGCGCCTTCGAGCACTTCGCCGTCGGCATCGACGAGCTGCGGCACCACGCCGAAGAACGGCTTGCCTGCGCTCCCCGGCTTCATGTCGTGCGCGCCGGGCAGGGTGGTGATCATCACCCCGCCGGTCTCGGTCTGCCACCAGGTGTCGATCACCGGCAGCGCGCCCTTGCCGACGGTGTCGGAGTACCAGCGCCAGGCTTCGGGATTGATCGGTTCTCCCACGGTGCCAAGCAGGCGGAGCGAGGAGAGGTCGTGCCGCTCCACCGGCTCCTTGCCCTCGCGCATCAGCGACCGGATCGCGGTCGGCGCGGTGTAGAAGATGTTGACCTTGTGCTTCTCGACCGCAGCCCAGAACCGGTCGACATCGGGCCAGTTGGGCACGCCTTCGAACATCAGCGCGGTCGCTCCGTTCTGCAGCGGGCCGTAGACGACATAGCTGTGGCCGGTGACCCAGCCGATGTCGGCGGTGCACCAGAACACTTCGCCCGGGCGGTAGTCGAAGGTGTAACGGAAGGTGGTCTCGGTCCACACCGCGTAGCCGCCCGTGGTATGGAGCAGACCCTTCGGCTTGCCGGTCGATCCGCTGGTGTAAAGGATGAACAGGGGATCTTCCGCGTTCATCGGCTCGCACGGGCACTCGTCCGACACGCCTTGCGACAGCTCGTGATACCAGTGATCGCGGCCCTCGCGCATGGTCACCTGTCCGCCGGTGTGTTCGATTACCAGAACACCCCTGTTCGGCGCCTTTTCAAGCGCTTCATCGACATTGTTTTTGAGCGGAATCGTCTTGCCGCCGCGCCGTCCCTCGTCGGCGCAGACCAGCCAGTCGCTCGCGCAATCCTCGATCCTTCCGGCGATCGCCTCGGGGCTGAAGCCGCCGAAAATGACCGAGTGAACCGCGCCGATCCGCGCGCAGGCGAGCATGGCGAAGGCGCCTTCAGGCACCATCGGCATGTAGATCGTGACGCGGTCGCCCTTCGAAACACCCATCTTTTTCAAGGTGTTGGCCATGCGAACGACTTCGCGCTCGAGCTCGGCATAACTGATGCGGCGCACTTCGCCGTGCGGATCGTCGGGCTCGAAGATTAGCGCGATCCGGTCGCCGTGTCCCGCGGCGACGTGCCGGTCGACCGCGTTGTGGCAGATGTTGAGCTGGCCGTCCTCGAACCACTTGATCGAGACCGGATCGAAGCTCCAGTCGCCCGCCACCGTGGGTGTCTTTACCCAGTCCAGCCGCGCCGCCTGCTCGAGCCAGAAGGCATCGCTGTCCTCGATGCTGCGGGCGTACATCGCCTCGTACTGCTCGGCGGTGCAGTTGGTGCCTTGGGCGGCGGAGGCGGGGCGGCGCACCCATTCGTCATGCGCGGCGGTGTCGGTCATCGTGCTCTCCCGGGCTGTGTGACGGAGACTAGCGTTTCAGCCGCCCAGTGTGAACGCGTTGCGTTCTCCGCCATTGGAAAGCAGCACTTGCGCTCCCACCGGATCCGCGTCTTCCATAGCCGTGAGCGTCGCGGGGTCGTCGCTGCGAGCGATGAAACGGCTGCCATCGGCAAGGCTACCGACCGCGATGGCGTAAGTCGGTCCCTCGCGGCCGTAAACGATGGTATAAGTTTCCACCGTGCCCGGCCCTTGGGCCAGCTCGGCGATTTCGGGCGAGGGCGCGCGCTTTTGCACCGCCTCGCTCCAGCCGGGAAATGCGCCGGGCTCGGTCGAGAGAACAAGCGCGGCGTACTTGCTCTGGAAACCGCCGTTCGCGCCGACGAGGCCGTATGCGCCAGACCGTTCGCGGAGCCGTTCGACCGTGCTCGCGATCGCGTGGCTCGAATAGCCGTTGCCCGATCCGCCGAAATAGGGGAGCCCGCCCGTCACCGTCAGCCCGCGCGGATCGTTCTGATTGAGACCCAGGTGGTCGATCGCGGTCGAGAAAACGGCGATCGGGAAGCACGAATAGAAATCGAGCACTTCGACTTCCCCCATCAACTTGCCGGAAGCGGCAAGAGCGGCATCGAGCGCGGCCTCGGCGGCGGGGTAAGCGCCCGGGTCGGCGCGTTCGAGGATGTCGGGCTCTGCCGCCTGTGCTGCGCCGTGGATATAGACCCAGCGGTCCTCCGGGATGCCCGCGCCTCGCGCGGCAGCGACGGACATGACCAGCATAGCGGCGCCCATGTTGACCTGGTCGCGGGCGACGACCTTCAGCGGGAAGGGATCGGCGATCATGCGATTCTTCGCTGTGACCGTCGCGATCTCCTCGGCGGAGAGCGGTTCGCTCGCCGCGCAGGAATATGGGTTCGCCGCCGCCTTGGCGCTGAACGGCGCGAACAGCTCGCCCATCGCGGTGCAGTAGTCCTCGCGGCTCATGCCGAGGCGCGCGCGGCGGGCGTTCTCGAGCAGGGCGTAGGCGATCGGCGCGCTGACGATGCCGTGACGGATGCCGAGCGCGGTGAGCATCCGCGCCGATCCGCGGTCCTCGATCTCCCCTTCGTCGTGCTCCGCCCAGTCGCGCATCTCGCCCTGCGATGAGAGGTAACGGGTGTTCGAGATCGCCTCGGCCCCGAACACCATTCCGGCAGCAGTCTCGCCGCGCGCAATCCGCTCCGCCATCTCGACGAGCGCCGTGACCGGCGATTGCCCGCCAACCGCTTCGAGGATCGCGTGCCTCGGAGCCAAGCCGACCCGACGTGCCACCGCGAGCGGGAACTTGTCCGGCTTGCCAAAGGGCGAGGGCGCTGCGCCCGAATCCTCGAAAGTGCGGATGGAGGAGACGACTTCCACCAGCGGCTTCAGGTCCCGTGCCGCGCCCGCATCCGCCAAGGCGCGCTCGGCGGCGGCGGCGGCGAGATCGGCGGCGGAAAGGCCCTGCCAGCCGGCCTCGCCGATGCGCTCGACAACCTGGCCGACACCAACGATTACCGGCGTCGAATCCGCTCCGTTCATCGCTCGATCCCCACGCGTGGACCACATGGACCACTGTCCTGGCAAAAGAAATCGGGCCGCTGCAAAGCTACGCCAGGAGCGGCGGCGTGGAGGGGTCGGCAGACGCGGATCATGCCGCCTCCATCGCACGCCGGACGCTTTGTAGGAAAGCGGCTCAGCGGTTGAACTTCTCGCCCGCATCCGCCTTGCGTCGCAGGTAATCGCTCACCGGAAGGCCATGCTTTTCAAGCCCTTCGACGACGGTCTTGAGACCGATCGTGTCGGCCCAGAACATCGGCCCGCCGGTGTAGAGCGGCCAGCCGTAGCCGTTGATCCACACCACATCGATGTCGCTCGCGCGCTGGGCCATGCCTTCGTCGAGGATCTTCGCGCCTTCGTTGACCATCGGGTAAAGCAGGCGCTCGCGGATCTCGTCCTTGGAGATTTCGCGCTGCGGCTTGCCTTCCTTCTTGGCGAAATCTGCGATGATCGCCTTGGTTTCCTCCGACGGCGTGCGGTTGCGCGCCTCGTCGTAGTCGTAATAGCCCTTGCCCGCCTTCTGCCCGAAGCGGCCCTTGGCGCAGAGCGCGTCGCGGATCGTTTCGATCTTCGACGGATCGCGGTGCCAGCCGATGTCGGTCCCCGCGAGGTCGCCCATCTGGAACGGACCCATCGGGAAGCCGAATTCGAGCAGGACGTCGTCGATGTCCCAGTAGTTCGCGCCTTCCATGATCAGCGCGTTGGCCTGTTGCTGGCGGGGGCTGAGCATGCGGTTGCCGATGAAGCCGGGGCACACGCCCGAGACCGCGGCGACTTTGCCGATCTTCTTGGCGAGCTGCATCACTGTCGCCAGCACGTCCTTGCGGGTTTCCTTGCCGCGAACGATCTCCAGCAATTTCATCACGTTGGCGGGCGAAAAGAAGTGCATGCCGAGCACGTAGCCGGGCCGCCTGGTCGCGGTGGCGATCTCGTCCACGTCGAGATAGCTGGTGTTGGAGGCGAGGATCGCGCCCTGCTTCACCACTTCGTCAAGCCTGGCGAAGACCTGCTTCTTGACGTCCATGTTCTCGTACACGGCCTCGATCACGAGATCGCAGTCGGCCAGTTCATCGTAGTTGAGGGTGGGCGAGAGCAGGCCCATCGCCTTTTCCACCGCCTCGTCGGTCATGCGCCCGCGCTTGGCGGTGTTCTCGTAGTTGCGGCGCATCGTCCCCGTCCCACGGTCGAGCGCGTCCTGCTGCATTTCCAGGATCGTCACCGGGATGCCGGCGGACAGGAAATTCATCGCGATCCCGCCGCCCATTGTGCCGGCGCCGATGATGCCGACCTTGTTGATGGGGATCAGCGGGGTATCGCCCGGCACGTCGTCGATCTTGTTCGCGGCGCGCTCGGCGAAGAAGTAGTGGCGCATGGCAGCCGACTGGGTGCCGGTCATCAGCTTCATGAACAGCTCGCGCTCCTTCTTCACGCCTTCGGCATAGGAGAGCTCGCCGGCCGCCTTGACCGCCTCGATCGCGGCGTTGGGCGCGTCGAAGCCGCGGATCTTACGGGCCTGGCTGGCGCGGAACTTGTCGAAGATATCGGGATCGCGAACACCGTCCTGGTTCTTGGTGTCCTCGGAAGCGCGCGGGACGGGCTGGCCGATCTTGCTGCGCGCGAAGGCGACCGCATCGGCTTCGAGGTTGTCCTCGCTGACGATCGCATCGACGAGGCCAATGCTTTGCGCCTTCTTGGCAGAGATCGGATCGCCGCCGACGACCAGCGGCAGCGCGGCTTCGGCACCGACAAGCCGCGGCAGGCGCTGGGTGCCCGCCGCTCCGGGTATCAGGCCGAGCTTCACTTCGGGCAGGCCGATCTTCGCGCTCGGCACGGCAACGCGGTAATGGCACGCGAGCGCCACTTCGCACCCGCCGCCCAGCGCCGTGCCGTGAATCGCGGCGACCACGGGCTTGTCGCTTGCTTCCATCGCGTCGAGCGTCTCGGGCAGGCTCGGCCCTTGCGGCGGCTTGCCGAACTCGGTGATGTCGGCCCCGGCGAAGAACGTGCGTCCGTCACAGCGGATGACGATGGCCTTCACCCCGTCGTCGGCAAGGCCGGCCTCGATCTCGCGCTTGAGCCCGGCGCGCACCGCCTGGCCGAGCGCGTTGACCGGCGGGTTGTTCGATACGACGACAAGCACTTCGCCATCGCGGTGGGAGGAAATCGGATCGGTCATCGGGGTTCTCCTCAGGCGCGGCTGTCGGACAGCGCGGAATAGATCAGGGTCTTGAGCTGACGGCGGATCGGATAGGCGCTCGACGGATAGACCTGCGTCATGAACACCATCGTGATCCCCTCGACCGGGTCGACGAAGAAAGCGGTCGAATAGGCGCCGCCCCAGTAAAATTCGCCCTTGCTCGCCGGCATCAGCGTCTTGGCGGGATCGATCACGCAGGCAAAGCCGAGGCCGAAGCCGACGCCTGCGTTCTGGCTCTCCGAGAACAGGCTCTGCGAAAGCTGCGTGAGGTCCTGTCCGCCGGGCAGGTGGTTGGCGGTCATCAGGTCGAGCGTCTTGGGGCTGATGATCCGCGCGCCGTCCAGCTCGCCGCGATTGACCAGCATCGCGGTGAACCGCTCGTAGTCCGCAATCGTGCCGACGAGGCCGCCGCCGCCGCTGTCGAACCGGCCCGGACGCCCGAGATTGCTCTTTAGACCGGCGTCGATCATCTTCGGCTTGTGGCCGGGAATGTACTGGTAGGCATCGACGAGGCGGTCGAGCTGGCCTTCCGCGCCGAAGCGCGTGTCGGTCATGCCGAGCGGCTGAAAGATATGCTTTTCGAAATAGTCGCCCAGCCGCATCCCGCTGATCCGCTCGACCGCGACGCCGAGCACGTCCGTCGAGACCGAATAATTCCACCTGTCGCCGGGCGAGAATTCGAGCGGGATCTTTGCCAGCGTGGCGATGTATTCGTCGCTGTCGAGGTGGCCGCGCGCGAAATCGAAGCTGCTATCACGATAGGCTGCATCGACGTTGGTGCGCTGCTGGAACCCGTAGGTCAGGCCCGACATGTGGGTCAGCAAGTCGACAAAACGCATCGGCCCGGCTTTTGCGCCGGGCACGAACGGCGCGCCGCTGCCGCCACCACCGGCGTACACGCTCAGGTTCTTGAACTCGGGAAAGACCTTGGTCACCGGCTCTTCCAGCGCGACCTTGCACTGTTCCACCAGCTGCATGAACGCGATCGAGGTGACCGGCTTGGTCATACTGGCGATGCGGAACAGCGCATCCTCGCGCAGGGCTTCGCGGCCTTCGCCCATCGTGCCCATCTGGGTGCGGTAGACCGGCTGCCCGTCGCGCGCGATGCTAAGCTGCATCATCGGAAGGCGGCTGGTGTCGAGGTAGGCCGTGCGCAGAAACGGCTCAATCCGCTCCAGCCGATCTTGGTCGAAGCCGAGGGCCGCCGTGGCCGTGGTGTCCAACATGGTGCGATTCTCTCCCGCATGGCGCTCGCGGCGCTCTGTCGTGCTTGCATACCCAGCTTTCCGACGAGGGCAAACCCTCTCCGGCGGGCAGGCCCATACCAGCCTTAGGAATGGGCGCTTGCGCACGGCGCGCGATTGTTCTTAGTATTGGCCCTAACGAAAGTACGAATACAAGGGAAAGCGATGTCTGAAACGACTCTGGCCGAAGCGCTCGGCTGGACTCCGCCGCCCGGCTGGCCGGCGATGAGCCGCGACCAGATCCGCGACCAGCTCACCGCGCCCGGTGAACGTTTCGAAATGGAGATCGTCACCATCCGCGGCGTGCCGACCCGGGTGTGGAAGCATGCCCCGGAAAACCTGCGCGCCCTGATGATGCTCGCCCGCACCCACGGAGAGCGCGAGTTCGTAGTCTACGAAGACGAGCGGGTGACTTACGCTGCGTTTCACCGTGCGGTGGCGAAGCTCGCTCACGAACTGCGCGAGCGCGGGGTGAAGAAGGGCGACCGGGTGGCGCTTGCCATGCGCAACCTCCCCGAATGGCCGGTGGTGTTCTTTGCCGCCGTCACAATCGGCGCGATTTGCGTCCCGCTCAATGCATGGTGGACGGGCGGGGAGCTTGCCTATGGGCTTGCGGACTCCGGCACGGCGGTGCTGATCTGCGACGCCGAGCGATGGGAGCGGATCGCCCCGCACACGGGGGAAATCCCCTCGCTTCGGCACGTCCTCGTCAGCCGCGCCGGCACCGGCGAACTGGCGGGTCCGGCCCAGCATCTGGAAGCGGTGATCGGCGCGCCCGGCACCTGGGGCGGTCTGCCCGATGCCGAAATTCCTGACGAGCAAATCGCCGCCGATGATGACGCGACGATCTTTTACACCAGCGGCACGACCGGGCATCCCAAGGGCGCGCTCGGCACTCACCGCAATCTCGTCACCAACATCTTTTCGGGAGCCTACAACGCGACAGTATCGGTGTTGCGGCGCGGCGAAGTGCCGCCCGATCCGGTGCCCAAGACCGCGCTCACGGTGATCCCGCTGTTCCATGTCACCGCCTGCAGCGCGACGCTGATGGGGACGCTGGCGGCGGGCAACACGCTGGTGTTCATGCACCGATGGGATCCGCTGAAGGCGTTTCAGATTATCGAGCGCGAGAGGGTCAATGTGACGGGCGGCGTGCCGACCATCGCGTGGCAACTCATCGAACACCCCGAGCGCGAGAACTACGATCTCTCGAGCCTGGAGGCGATCGCCTATGGCGGCGCGCCTTCGGCGCCCGAGCTGGTGCGCAAGATCCGTGACGTGTTCGGCGCGCTGCCCGGCAACGGCTGGGGCATGACGGAGACGATGGCGACCGTCACCGGCCATTCCAGCGAGGACTACCTCAACCGCCCGACCAGCTGCGGTCCGCCGGTCGCGGTCGCCGACCTCAAGATCATGAGCGAGGACGGGACGACCGAACTTCCCGTCGGCGAAGTGGGCGAGCTGTGGGCGCGCGGGCCGATGGTGGTGAAGGGCTACTGGAACAAGCCGGAGGCAACCGCGGAGACCTTTGTCGATGGCTGGGTGCGCACGGGCGACCTGGCGCGGCTGGATGAGGAAGGATTCTGCTACATCGTCGACCGGGCCAAGGACATGATCCTGCGCGGGGGCGAGAACATCTACTCGTCGGAAGTCGAAAACGTGCTCTACGACCACCCGGCGGTGACTGACGCCGCCCTGGTCGGCATTCCACACCCGACACTGGGCGAGGAGCCCGCCGCGGTGGTCCACCTCGCGCCGGGGATGGACGCGAGCGAGGCTGAATTGCAGGCCTTCGTCGCCGAGCGGATCGCGAAGTTCAAGGTGCCGGTGCGTGTCCTGTTTTCGGAGGAAACACTGCCGCGCAACGCGAACGGGAAGATCCTGAAGAAGGACCTGAAGGCACTGTTCGATCAATAGCCGCAAGAGCCGGGGGAATGTGATGGGGGAGGGGACGCACCCGAAGGCAAGCGAGACCGAGCGGTTCGAGCGCCGGAGGCAGGATGTCGTGCACGCGGCATCGGCGCTGATCAACGAACTGGGGGTTAAGGGTACGACCTTTGCCGAGCTCGCCCGCGCCGTGGGCCTCAACGCGACCAGCATCACCTATTACTTCGACCGCAAGGACAAGCTGGTGGTCGCGGTGTACGAGGCGACGCTCGATTGGTTGGAGAGGGCCGCGCGCGAGGCTGGTGACTTGCCTACCCCGGCCGAGCGGGTGCGGGCGTTTATCGCCGCACATGTCGCACTGCGCCGCCGTATCCGCGGAGGGGAGCGCGGGCTGATCACCGCGCTCAGCGAAATCCGCACCCTGGAAGAAGCGGCGCAGGCGCCGCTGCTTACGCAGTATGCCCGCGTAGTGGACCATGTGCGCGGCTTCTTCGGAGAACACCGCGAGGGCCTCAAGCGCTCGCTCGACACCGCACGGGCGCACGTCCTGCTGGAGGCGATGTTCTGGTGGCCGGTGTGGTCTCTGCGGTATTCGACCCGCGATTTCGACCGGCTCGAAGCGCGCATGTTCGACATCTTCGCACGAGGCCTGGCAGGAGATGGCAAAGGCTGGCAGCCACGTCCGCTGGAGAGCGAGGGGTGGCGCTCGCCAGAAGTTTCCAGCGCGGAGACAACCAACGCCTTCCTTCGTTCGGCCACCGTGATGATTAACCAGCGCGGCTATCGGGGCGCCTCGGTCAACCGGATCGCGGCCGCACTCAACGTCACCAAGGGCAGCTTCTATCACCACCACAATGCCAAGGACGATCTCGTATTCGAGTGCTTCCAGCGCAGCTACGACCGGCTATCCGCGGTCCAGCTTGCCGCGGAGGATATCGAGGCCGACGGCTGGACCCAGATCGCCAGCGCGCTGGCCGAGCTGATCGACCTGCAATTCCGCGATCCGATGCCCCTGCTGCGTACCACCGCGCTGCAGGCGCTGCCGTTGGATGAACGGGGCAGTGTCGTCGTGAGATCGAACCGTCTTGCAAACAGGTTCGCGGGAATGCTGGCAGACGGAATAGCCGACGGGTCCGTGCGTCCGGTCGATCCGCTGGTGGCGAGCCAGCTCATCATGCCGGCCCTTAATGCCGCCTACGAGGCGCGAGGTTGGGCGGCGAGGCAGCCCGACCCGGAGATTGCCGTCAAGCTCTACGCCTGGACGCTGTGCGCGGGCGTCTTCAGCGATCCTCCCGAGGTCGGCTGAGTTCTCCCGCAGAGCTGAAAGGCCGGACCACCGGCAGTCATTGCCGCTTCAACAAGAAAAAGGCCGGACACCTTGTGGTGCCCGACCCTTTCTTTGGTCCTTCGCTGCCGCCTAGAACGCCTGCGAAACGGCGATCTTGGCGTTGAAGCCCAGCGGGCTTGCGGTGAAGGGGTCGTAGTTCTGGTCGAGCCGCGCGAACGGCGGATCCTCGTCGAGGATGTTTTGCAGCGAAAGCGCGATGGTCGTGTCGGTCGGCAGGACCACGCGGTACGTCAGGTCGACGGTGGTGAAGGAATCGATCTTCTTGCCCGCCGTCACAGCCTGGCCCGCGAGCGCGCCGGTGTTGGGACCGAAGATCGCATCGCCGCGCTGGTCGATGTAGCCGTCGATGTAGTTCACCTGCAGCCGCAGCGAATGGTTGCCCATTTCGCCCTGGAGGTAGGCGTTGCCCTTCCATTCCGGCAGCGGATAGGCCGTCGTCTGGTAATTGAGCTGGCCAACCGCATCGAAGCCCGGCTGAACCAGGATGCCTTCGACCACGACGTCGCTGGTCTTGTACTCGATCACGTAAGTGCCCGCGAAGCCGGCGCTGATCGCTGCGTCCGCGCCCACCGGCATGCGGTAGTTCGCCTGGAAGTCGATGCCGGATGTCCGGATCTTCCCGCCGTTGACGATCTGCGTCCGCAGCCGCTGCACGTTGCCGATGCCGCATCCGGCAGCGGTGAACGTGAAGCGCGCGGCCAGGGCGGCGTAGGCCGGATCGGCGCAGTTCGCCGCCCCCGTGGCGCCGAAGAGAGCATTGACGATGCCCTGCACCGGTTCGCCCTCGATCGGACCGTCCAGGTCATACCGGAACCAGTCGATGCTCGCGTTGAAACGGTCGGTCTCGATGATCGCGCCGGCGTTGTAGGTCGTTGCGCTTTCAGGCGCGAGGTTCGGGTTGCCGTTGATGTCGATCGCCCGGAACGACGTGCCGATGACCTGCAGCGAAGTGAGGTTACCGGCAAGCTGCTGCGCCGGAGGACCGCGGAAGGTGGTGCCGACGCCGCCGCGCAGGGCGAGGAAATCGGTGACCTGCCACTTGACGCGCGCTTGCGGATCGAAGGTCGATCCCACGGCGCCGCCGTAATCCTCGAACCGGGCAGCAAGCTGGGCCTGGATCGCGTCGGTGATCGGCAGTTGCAGCTCGGCAAATGCGGCGATGACATCACCGCTGGTCCGCCCCGGGCTGTTGGTGCCGAGGAAGCCGAGAGCGCCGGTCTGCTGCACGCATACCGCGTTCGGATCGAGCGGCGAGCCGGGGCAGGGGTTGTAGTTGAGGTTGCTGACGATGTTGTAGTCGCGCGAGTACCAGTTCTTCCGGTACTGCGCGCCGACCGCGAACCCGACGTTGCCGCCGGGCAGAGTGATGCCGGTCTGGCCCGAGACGATGGCGTCCGCCACCAGCTGACGGGTGATCGCGACGGTCCGCGGTTCCTGGAAGAAGGTGTCGAAGGTCGCCAGGTCGTTGATCAGCCCGGCTCCCGGAGCGGTCGACAAGCCTCCGGTCGGGCGGCTGCCGGCGTAGTTCGGGTTGACGTCTCCGGTGACCGGGTTGACGGCCACTGCTGTCGAGAACGGGTTGAAGAAAGTGCACCCGTTGGTTCCGGCGAGCGCCGCCAGTTGGGCACCCGTCAGCCCAGCGCGCGAGGCAGCCGATGCGTAGGGGCAGTTCGGCCCACCGAACCCAGCCAGCGCGTTCTGAAGCAGGTCGCCGAACGTGTCGGTGCCCTCGAACATGCGTTCGTATTCGCTGTAGGTGGCGCTGGCGGTGAAATCGAGGCTGTCGCTGATCGGCGTGCGGAACTCGGCCGAGACGAGATACTCGTCCGAGACGCGCGGCGACGTCGCCGAACCGCGCTCGTTGTCGTCGAAGTACAGCGGATTGCCGCCCAGGAGGGTCGGTCGGAACAAGACCGGGAAGGCCAGTGCCGGCGCGAGCGGCGTGCCGCCGGCGGTGGTGAGGCAGCCCGCCGCTGCGCCGTAGACGGCGCAGTAGTCGCGCAGCGCCGGAGCGTAGGCCGGGATCACGAACACTCCGGGGCCGGCCGCCTGCGCCGGCGTCAGGACGCCACTTGCCGGGATGGTGGTCAAGGTATTGGCGGAGTATCCGGACGGCGGAAGCGTCGGCAGATAGCTTGGCGAAGTGGTAATCTGGGTTTCCGAATGGCCCCACAGCGCGTTGAAGCGCAGCGTGCTGCTCGAGCCGATGTCGAACTCGAGGTCGGCGAAGATCTGGAAGCGGTCTTCCGGTTCGATCAGGTTGCCGAACAGGCCGTACTGGTTGAAGCAGCGATCGGTCGTCGAGCCGGTCACGCTGCGGAATCCGCCAAGATCCTCGCAGCCCAGGTCGCGAACGAAGTTCAGGCCGCCGACCGTTGCATTGAAGTCGAAGTTGCCGGGATTGCCGCCACCCGTCCAGCCGCCCTGGGGGTTATTGGGGTACGGCTGGATCGTGAAATCGCGATCGATCGTCTGAAGTTCGGAACGATGCTGGTAGCCGGCCGACAGGAACAGGCGCAGGCCTTCGACGTCCTTGCCGAAGCTCAGCGCGCCGCCGTAATCGCCCTTCGATCCCTTGATGTAGCGATAGTCGCCCGAAGCAAGGAAGCCATCCTGGTTGGTCTTGGTGATGAAGTTCACCACGCCGCCGATCGCGTCCGAACCGTAGGTTGCCGCGGCGCCGTCCTTCAGCACCTCGATCCGGCCAATGGCTGCGCCGGGGATCAGGTTGACGTCGACGATGGGGATGCCGCTGCCGCCAGACTGGACGATGCGCTTGCCGTTGAGGAGGACCAGGGTGCGCTGCGGGCCGAGGCCGCGCAGGTTGACCGAGGCGACGCCTTCGTTGCCTTGCGCGCGAGCGTCGAACTGGTTGGCATCGCCGATGATGCCGTTCGAGGTCGGCAGGTTCTTGAGCAGGTCGATAACACTCGGCGAACCCTGCTTGGCGAGTTCGTCCGAGGTGATGACGTCCACCGGAGCCGGCTGGTCTTCGGTCGATCCGCGGATGAGGGTGCCCGTGACGACAATTTCCGGCTGCGATTCCGCTGCTGCGTCCGGCCCCGGATCGGTCTGCGCGAAGGCCGCGCTGCTTCCGAACGTTCCTGCGGCGAGCGCGAAGCAGGCGCAAGTGTGGCGCAGACTCGATTTCATCATCGTCTCTCCCTTGACTACGGGCTTGTTTCCGCTTGCCGCGGCAGATACCCGTTTCTCGAAATTCAATGCCAGTCGGGTGGTGATGTCAAGCAGCATTCGGTCTTTTTCCTCCGCGCTCAGGCTTTTCCTGTCGCACTGAAGAATATCGGCAACGCCAAACCGCGAACCTTCAAACCTGTTCTCTCCGTCTCGGCTCGCGCACCGCGAACACCATGAGCCCGAGCGCGAAAGCGATACCGGCGAGCACGAGCGCGAACAGGGGTTCGAACCCTGCGGCGGCGACCAGCAATCCGGCCAGGACCGGCCCGACCGCAGCCACCGCGCCTTCCGCGGTCGTCACGAAGGCGAGGCGCATGGGAATGTCCTCGTGCGCCCCGAATTCGAGCACCATCGTGGTCGCCGCCAGCATCCAGCCCGACCCTCCCGTGCCAAGCAGCACGAAAGCGGCGTAGATGGCGAGCGGCTTGCCCGAGATCATCAGCAGGACGACCCCGATCGCCGCGAGCGCCAGCGACAGGATGTAAACGATCCGGAAGCCCAGCCGGTCGCCCATCGGCCCCCACAACAAGTTCGAAAGGGTGTCGGCGCCGAGAAACGCGAAGCTCAGGCCGCCGATCAGCGCGCCGCTCATGCCGAGCCGCTGGCCGGCATAGATTGTCCAGAACGGGCCGCCGATGCGGATCGCGGTGGCGCAGGCCTGCGCGAGGATGAAGCGCGCGAAGTCCCTGTCTTCGAGGAGTTGGGGGAACTGGCGGACTCGCTCGCGCAACGGAATGACGGGGCGCGAGGCGGGAGAGGCCGGCTCGCGGATCAGCGTCTGGAGAACCAGCAGTCCTGCGCTCGTGAGCGCAAAGGCGAACAGGAACGTCGTCGAATACCCGTTGCCGAGCCATTCCCCGGCGATGAAGTACTTGCCCGCGACCCAAGCGAGGACGGCGGCGATCATTCCGCCCGCCAGATTGCGATAGCCCTGCAACCGGCCCCGCCGCGAGATGGGAATGACCTTGGCCATCAGCATCTGGAAGGCGACCCGCTGGGCACCGTTGAAGAAGCCGAGGAACAGGAACAGGAACAGGGTGACGAGCACCAGCACGTGCCCCGTCAGCAGCCAGCCGGCGAGCGCGAGGCCAAGGATCGCCAGCCGCATCATCGAACCGACGCGGATGGAGTATGGCAGGATGTGGCTGCGATGCTCGATCCGCGCGCCCGACAGGATCGGCGAGATCGTCGCGCCGAGCTGGAGCAGTGCGGTGCCAAGGCCGACTGC
The DNA here is from genome assembly GCF_014644315.1 of Tsuneonella deserti. Classification (NCBI taxonomy): domain Bacteria; kingdom Pseudomonadati; phylum Pseudomonadota; class Alphaproteobacteria; order Sphingomonadales; family Erythrobacteraceae; genus Tsuneonella; species Tsuneonella deserti. The sequence continues at coordinate 777,405 of NZ_BMKL01000001.1, forward strand.
GGCCGCGCTCCCGGTTATCAGCAGGAGATATGCCGGGATGATCGTTGGCGCGTAGATCAGCCGGAACCCGGTCATTCCCAGGACGCCATGGACGAAGTTGGCCGTGTAGTTGCGCTTCAGGTTCGCTTCCATGAAGCGCGCGTGGCGGGCGAACGCATCGCCCCCGTCATCGCTGACGAGGGCGACGTTATCGTCGATTGGTTCGACCGAGTTCAGTAGCCCGCCAGCGTCGCGAAGCGGTTCCTCAGGTAGCTCGTCGAGCCCCAGCTCGCCTCGAGCACGCGCGCGCGCTTCAGGTAGAAGCCGACGTCGTATTCGTCGGTCATGCCGATGCCGCCGTGAAGCTGGATGCCCTCGCGGCTCATCGTGTGGAGCACGCGGTTGGCTTCAGCCTTGGCGACGGTGGCTGCACGCGCGATCCCGAAGCCGCTGTCGAGCGCCTCGAGCCCGCCTTCCACCGCCGAGCGCATCATCGCCAAGTCGCCGAACAGGTCGGCCATCCGGTGCTGCAGCGCCTGGAAGCTCGCGAGGACCTGGTTGAACTGCACGCGCTGCTTCAGGTAGTCGAGCGTCACGTCGAACACCTGCTGCGCCATGCCGAGCATTTCCGCGGCGGTCAGGATGCGCGCACGGTCGAGCACGTCGTCCAGCAGGGTATCGCCGCCGCCCGTCAGCTTCTCGGCTGCCGCGCCGTTGAACGTCACTTCGGCATGGCTGCGCTGGTCGGTGAGCTTGCGGTCGGACAGCGAGACGCCGTCACCCTTTTCGACGAGGTAGAGCCCGTCCGCAGCCGCGACCACGAATAAGGTGGCGCCGTGCGCCTCGTGCACGAACGCCTTGGTGCCCGTGAGCTTGCCGCCCTCGACCTTCGCCGAATAGCGCCCATCGTGGCGGGGGCCTTCATCGAATGCCAACGTGCCGACCCTTTCGCCGCTGGCGAGTTTCGGCAGCCACTTGCCCTTCTGTTCGTCGCTACCCCCGAGCACGATTGCGCTGGCGGCGAGGGTGGTTGCAACCAGCGGACTGGCGGTGAGCGTCTTGCCCAGCTCTTCGACCACGAGGCCGGCGGAAAGCCAGCCGAACTCGCTGCCGCCAAACGGTTCGGGAATGACGATCCCGGCCCAGCCCATCTCGGCCATCGTTTTCCAAGCGTCGGGCGAATAGCCCTCGACGGGTTTCTCGCTGCGCACTTTGCGCCACGCGGCGACCGGGCTTTCGCTGGTCGTCCAGTTCCGCGCCATGTCGCGCAGCATTTCCTGTTCTTCGTTGAGAATGGCCATGTCTTTCGGGCCCCTTACTGGTGGTCAAGCATGCCAAGCACGCGCTTGGCGATGATGTTGTTCTGGATTTCGGTCGAGCCGCCGTAGATCGTCGTCGCCTTGCCGAAGAGCCATGCGCGCACGCCGGACAGCTCGCTGTCGCTGAAGCCTTCGCCTTCCCAGCCGAGCCCCTGGAGACCCTGGATCTCGATCAGCAGTTCGGCGCGTTCCTGGCCGAGCTTGGTGCCGAGCTTTTTGAGCACCGAGCTGATTTCGCTGACCCCGCCGGCCGCTTTCGATTCCTCGACCGCGCGCTTGGCGGTGAGCAGGAAGCTCTGCCAGCGGATCTCGAAGTCGGCGATCCGATCGCGCATGACCTTGTCAGCGAGTTCGCCGTTCTCGTCGGTTTCGAGATACTTCTTGGCGATATCCGACAGCGCATTGCCCATCAGGCGCGCCATGCTGCCGCCGCCCGAGAGATTGGTCCGCTCGTGCTGGAGCAGGCGCTTGCCGATGGTCCAGCCCTGGCCTTCCTTCCCGACGAGGTTCTTCTTGGGCACCTTCACGTCGGTGAAGAAGGTCTCGCAGAACGGGCTCATGCCGCTGATCATCTGGATCGGGCGCACTTCGACGCCCGGGTCCTTCATGTCGATCAGCATGAACGAGATGCCGTTGTGTTTGTCGCTACGATCGGTTCGGACGATGGCGAAGCACTTGTCCGCCCACTGGCCGCCGCTGGTCCAGGTCTTCTGGCCATTGACGAGATAGTGGTCGCCCTTGTCCTCCGCAAAGGTCTGCAGGTTGGCGAGGTCGGACCCGGCGTTCGGTTCCGAATAGCCCTGGCACCAGCGGATCTCGCCGCGTGCGATCGGCGGGATGTGCTCCCGCTTCTGCTCTTCGCTACCGTATTCGAGGAGGGTGGGGCCGAACATCATCACGCCCATGCCGCCGATGGGGTTGTAGGCGCCCGCCTTTGCCATCTCCTCGTTGAGGATGTGCGCCTGCTTGCGGGTCAGGCCGCCGCCGCCGTATTCCTTCGGCCAGGTCGGCACGCCCCAGCCGCGTGCTCCCATCGCCTCACGCCAGGCTTTTTCGGCCGGACCTTCCTGCGTTGGGCCTTCGACCGAGGCGAGGGCATTGCCCTTTCCTTTCAGTTCGGGCGGGAAGTTCTTCTCGATGAACGCGCGCACTTCCTCGCGGAAGGCGTCATCCGTGCTTGCGGCTTGTGGTTCGGCCAGCGTCGCCATGTTCTCTCTCCTGCTATCGCACAGGTGCACCGATGGGTGCGTCCTGGATGGTCTGGTTGTTCGCCTCGGCTTCGCGTGCGCGCAAGCGTTCGAGGTTGGCAAGATGTTTTGCCTCGGTGATGGGATAGAAAGCGATGATCGCGCAACCGACCGCCCACAGGCCGACAACCATCGGCACGTAGTGGAGGATCAGGCTGTCGGTCATCGCGCCTGTGACTTTGGCCGGATCGATGCCCGCGGGGAAACGCGAAGTCTCGAGTACGATGCCGGCGGCAAGAATGCCGAGCCCGCTGGCGCATTGTCCGGCGAAGCTGGCCGCCGAGAAGTAGATACCGGCATTGTGGCCGCCCGAGCGGACCGCGTCGTCCTCCACCACGTCGGCCAGCATGGAGGATGCCGTCATCAGGCTGACCGCCACCATCGCGCCGTAGATCGCGCCGACCAGCAGCAGCGTCGGCAGGAGCAGGGGATGGCCTGGCGCGAAGAACAGGTCGAAGTAGACCAGGACGAGTGGGAAAGTGCCGAGCAGCACGCCCATCATGGCAAGATAGAGCGCGGCGTTGCGCTTGCCCCACCACTGGGTGAACCTGGGGGCCAGCGGAAGTGCGATGCACACGGCGAGGAACCCGTCGAGGGTCAGCAAGGCGAGCTGGCCCGAGGTGAGCTGATAGACGTAAGTGCCGAAGTAGAGCGAAGTCGCTCCGTAGACCCCGATCGCCGTCCATTTGAAGATGGCGAAGCCGAAGATCGTCAGGAAGGCGCGGTTGCGGAACGCAGAGCCCATTTCCCTGAGATGAGCCATCAGCCCGGGGACGACCGGCCGGTCATCCGCCTGCCGGATGAAGGGTATGCGCGAGCGCGTGCCCCAGCCGCAGACGAGGATGCTTACCAGCATCAGGCCCGCGCCCGTCAGCGCGAAAGGCACGTAGCCCGCAGGGTTAAGCTGGCCCTTGGGAAACTCGGGCGTGGCGACGAAGAAGAACTTCAGCGCGAAGGCCGCGAACGCGAACGTCCCGGCATAGGCGAACCAGTAGCGCAGACCGTACAGGCGGGTTCGTTCCGCATAGTCCTGCGTAAGCTCACTGCCGAGTGCGTTGGCGGGCACCTGGTAAGTGCTCATGGCGAGCCGCGCGAGCGAGGCGAAGGCGAATATCCACACGCCCATCGACCAGTCGCTGAGCCCGGCTGGCGGAAACCAAACGAACGCGAAGAAAAGTGCCGTGGGGATTGCGGCGCCATAGATGTAAGGATGCCGGCGCCCCATCCGCGAGCGGGTGCGGTCCGAAACCCGGCCGATGATGGGATCAGCGATGGCGTCCACCACCAGCGTCAGCGCGATCGCGGTGGAAACGATGGCCGCGCTCACGCCGAGGACCTGGTTGAAATAAAGCAGCAGGTAAGTCGAGAACGCGGTGCTCTTGATGCCGTCCGCGATCGAGCCGAAGCCGTAGGCCAGCCGGTTCCCGCGCGAGAGCGGCGGCGCCACTGTCTCCGGCGATCTCACGCGACCGCCTCCGCCGCGTCCTGGATGTCACCGATGGGGTCGGGATAAAGCTCGAGCGCCAGCGCCCGCCGGTTGAGCGTCGAGTAATCCGGAAATACCGGGTCGTGGACGTCGCGGTAGGCCTTGAGGTGCTGCTTGGCGACGGTGACCTTGTGCACTTCGGTCGGGCCGTCGGCGATGCCCATGACCATCGCGCCGATCAGGCTGCCGACGAACGGCATCTCGTTCGACACGCCGAGCGATCCGTGGATGTGGATGCAGCGCTTGGCGATGTCGGCATAGACCTTGGGCATCAGCGCCTTGATCGCGGCGATGTCCTTCCGCACGCGGCGATAGTCCTGGTACTTGTCGATCGCCCACGCGGTCTTGAGCACGAACAACTTGAACTGCTCGAGCTCGATGTAGCTGTCCGCGATATCGAACTGCACGCCCTGAAAATCGGCCAGCGTGCCGGTGCGGGTGGTGCGGCTCACCGCGCGGCGGCTCATCTTGTCGAGCAGCTTCCTGCAGTTGCCGACCGTGCGCATCGCGTGGTGGACGCGCCCTCCGCCGAGCCGGGTCTGCGAGATCGCGAACGCGCCGCCGCGCTCACCCAGCAGGTGGTCGGCAGGCACGCGCACGTCGGTATAGCGCACGTAGCTCTCGCTGCCGCCCTCCTGTCCATAGACGCCGACGTTGCGGACGATCTCGACCCCCGGCGTGTCGACGGGGACGATGAACATGCTCATCCGCTCGTGGCGCGGCGCATCGGGATCGGTCACGGCCATGACGATCAGGAACTCGGCCCACTTGCCGTTGGTCGAGAACCACTTTTCGCCGTTGATCTTCCAGTGGTTGCCGTCCTGCTCGGCACGGGTGACGAACGCGGTCGGGTCCGAACCGCCCTGCGGCTCGGTCATCGAGAAGGCGCTGACGATCCGGTTGTCGAGCAGCGGCTGGAGGTACTGCTCCTTCTGCTCCGGCGTGCCGTAGTGGGCGATGATCTCGGCGTTGCCGGTGTCGGGCGCCTGGCAACCGAACACGATCGGCGCGAAGCTGGCGCCGCCGATGATCTCGTTCATCAGGCCGAGCTTGACCTGGCCATAGCCCTGGCCGCCCAGTTCTGGACCGAGGTGACAGGCCCAGAGACCCTGGCGCTTCACTTCTTCCTGCAACGGGCGGACGAGCGCGTTACGGCGCTCGTTCTTCACATCGTAGGGGTGGATGCCGAGATAGCCGAGCGGCTCGACCCTTTCGTCGACGAACGACTGCATCCAGTCGAGCTTCGCCTGAAACTCGGGATCGGTCTCGAAATCCCACGCCATCCATGTCTCTCCCGCAGCCGCTTTGCGCAGCTTGCGCGAATCGAGCATACCGCTTTTGCGAAAAGCGGCAAGCGTCAGACGATCAGACGGTCGATCCCCCGTCGACCACCAGAGTCTGCCCGGTGAGCCAGCTTGCCGCCGGCGAGGAGAGGAAGACCGCCGCGCCGGCGATGTCGTCGGGCACGCCAAGCCGACCCATCGGGGTGCGTTCGATGGCAGCCTTCTCGGCGGCGGGATTTTCGTAGAGCGCCTTCGCGAAATCGGTCTTCACAAGACCTGGCGCGATGCCGTTGACGCGGATGCCGTGCTGTCCGTTCTCGACCGCGTAATTGCGCACCAACTGGATGTCGGCCGCCTTGGTGATCGTGTATGCGCCGAGGACCGTCGATCCGCGCAGGCCGCCGATCGAACTGATGACGACAATCGCACCGTCGTTCTTCGCGCGCATGTCGGGCAAGGCGAGCTGGATCAGCCAGTGGTTCGAAAGGATGTTGTTCTCGAGCGTCTTGCGGAACATCGCATCGTCGATCGTGTCGAGCGAACCGTAGTGGGGATTGGACGCGGCGTTGCAGACGAGGATGTCAATTGGCCCGAGCTCGGCATGTGTGCGCTCGACGAGGTCCTGCAGCGCCTCCTTCGACGAGATGCTCGCCGCGATCGCCACCGCGCGGCCTTCACCGTGCTTGGCGTTGATGGCCTGCGCAACGATCTCGCAGGCATCCTGTTTGCGGCTGGAAATGACCACGCGGGCTCCGCGCGCGGCAAGCTGTTCGGCGATGGCTCTGCCTATACCGCGCGATGATCCGGTAACCACGGCGACTTTGCCGGTGAGGTCGAATGGGTCGGTCATGGCATCCTCCAGCCTGTTGTAATTGCTTGGAGGATACCTTGCTTTCGAACGCGCCTTTGCGCAAGCCTCTGGGCAAGTCCTTCAGCCAGCCACGACTTCCTGCTCGATCTTGCCAAAGATCGAATGGCCGTGCGCATCGCGCATCTCGACCGAGACAGTGTCGCCCGGCTGCATGAAGCGGGTCGCCGGCTTCCCGTCCGCGATCGTCTCGATCATGCGGATTTCCGCGATGCACGAATAACCCGAGCCGCCATCGCTTACCGGCGTGCCAGGGCCACCATCCGCGCCCTTGTTGCTGACGGTGCCGGAGCCGATGATCGAACCTGCGCACAGGTTCCGGGTCTTGGCGGCGTGTGCAACGAGGTCGGCAAGGCTGAAGGTCGCCTCCTGCGCGGCGTTGGCGCGCCCGAACGGCTTGCCATTGTAATCGACCATCAGCGGCAGGTTGATGACGCTGTTCTGCCAGGCGTCTTCCAGTTCGTCCGGTGTAACGGCGACCGGCGAGAACGCGCTGGCAGGCTTGGACTGGAAGAAGCCGAAGCCCTTTTCGAGCTCACCCGGGATGAGGCCGCGCAGGGAGACGTCGTTGACCAGCATCAGCAATTTTATGTGGCCTGCCGCCTCCTCAGCCGAGACACCCATCGGCACGTCATCGACGATCGCGGCGATTTCGCCTTCCATGTCGCATCCCCAAGCCTCGTCCTTCAGCGGGATGGGATCGCGCGGCGCGAGGAAGCCGTCGCTACCGCCCTGGTACATCAGCGGGTCGTGGTAGAAGCTTTCAGGCACCTTGGCACCGCGCGCCTGGCGGACCAGCTCCACATGGTTGATGTAGGCCGAACCGTCCGCCCACTGGTAGGCGCGGGGAAGGGGCGAGGCGGCGTCGTGCTCGTGAAAACGTCCGCACGGCACCGTCCAATGCTCGACGTCGCGATAAAGCGCTTCAAGCTGCGGAGCGACCTCCGCCCAGTTGTCGAGCGCATACTGCATCGTCGGCGCGATATGCTCCGCCGAGGAATAGCGCGTGATGTCCTTGGAGACGACGACGAGCCTGCCGTCGCGGCCATGCTTGAGTGAGGCGAGTTTCATTGCGGGCTATCCGGTTGATTGTCAGGGTGGGCGCGCTGGAAGGCGGGCAGCGCGAGGCAGGCCCCCTCGATGCGCTCGATGTGCGGGTGGGCGGAAAAACCGAACGCGAACTTCCGGGCGTTATAGACCTGCGGAAGCAGAACGACCTCGAACAAGCCCGGACCATCGAACAGGAAATCGCCCGTGCCGATCTGCGCCAGGAGGCGCTCAACCGGATCGAGCGTGCGCGCCAACCAGTGTCGGTACCAGACGTCGATCTCGTCCTGCGAATGGCCGAGTTCGTTCTTCAGGTAATTGAGCACCGGCAAGTTGTTCACCGCGTGGATCTCGGTCGCGATGCCATAAGCCAGCTCGCGCGCGGTGTAGCGATCCTCGATACCGGCAGGCAGCAATGGCGGCTCGGGATAGGCTTCGTCGAGCCATTCGAGCAGCGCCATCGACTGTGCCCGGTCGCGTCCATCTGCCTCCAGCATGGGCACGCTGCCGAACGGGTTGCGCGCGGTGAACGCGGAGTCCTTCTGCTGGGAGGTGCGCAGGTCTACCGGGACAACCTCGTACTCCAGCCCCTTGAGGTTAAGCGCAATGCGCAGCCGGTAGCTGGTCGAACTGCGGAAATAGGCGTGAAGGCGCATCAAAACGCCGCAATCCCGGTGACCGCGCGGCCGAGGATCAGGGCGTGGACGTCGTGCGTGCCTTCGTAGGTGTTCACCGTTTCCAGGTTCACCATGTGGCGGATCACCTGGTATTCGCCGCTGATCCCGTTGCCGCCGTGCATGTCGCGTGCCTTGCGAGCAATGTCCAAAGCTTTGCCGACGTTGTTGCGCTTCACGATCGAGATCATCTCGGGCGCGAACTGGTGGTCGTCCATCAGACGGCCAACGCGCAAGCTCGCCTGCAAGCCGAGCGCGATCTCGCTCATCATGTCGGCCAGCTTCAACTGGTAGAGCTGCTTGGAAGCGAGGGGTACGCCGAACTGTTCGCGGTCGAGTCCGTACTGCCGCGCGGCGTGGAAGCAGAACTCGGCCGCCCCCATCGCGCCCCACGAAATGCCGTAGCGCGCGCGGTTGAGGCAGCCGAACGGGCCTTTGAGGCCGCTGACTTCGGGCAGCAGCGCGTCCGCGCCGACCTTGACCTCGTCCATCAGGATCATGCCAGTGGTCGAAGCGCGCAGGGATAGTTTGTTCTCGATCTTTGGCGCGGAAAGTCCCGCCATCCCCTTCTCGAGGACGAAGCCGCGGATCGCGCCGCCGTGCGCCTCGCTCTTGGCCCAGACCACGAACACGTCGGCGAAGGGTGCGTTGGAAATCCATGTCTTGGCGCCGGACAACGAGTAGCCGTCGCCATCCTGCTTCGCATAAGTGCGCATCCCGCCGGGATCCGAGCCGGCGTCAGGCTCGGTAAGGCCGAAGCAGCCGATGAGCTGGCCGCTGGCGAGACCGGGCAGGTACTTGCGCTTCTGTTCGTCTGATCCGTAGGCGAAGATCGGATACATCACGAGGGACGACTGGACGCTCGCCATCGAGCGGTAGCCCGAATCCACCCGCTCGATCTCGCGCGCGATGAGTCCGTATGCGACATAGCTCGCGCCCGCGCCGCCGTATTCTTCCGGCACAGTGGCACCGAGCAGCCCGGCGCTGCCCATCATGGGAAACAATTCGGGGGCGTCGGCTTCGTTAGCGAAGGCCTCGATCACCCGCGGTTGCAGTTCGGATTGGGCGAACGCGTGCGCGGCGTCGCGGATCATCCGCTCGTCTTCGGAAAGCTGCGCGTCGAGACCGAACGGGTCTTGCCAGTCGAATGGAGTCATGCTCCGGTCCTTTGCAGGACCACGCTTCGTGCGCAAGCTGCCTGAACGTGAAGGTCAGGCCTCGGCCAGCGCTTCGCGCATGACTTCAATGATCTGGTTCGGCGGGCAGGGCTTGGCCAGGGCATGAGCCTGCGGATAGCGACCGCTGACTTCGCTCGGTGAGACCTGCCCGGTGTGGAAGATCACCGGCACGTTCGCGGCCATCAGCTTCTCGGCAAGCGGGAATACCTCTCCGTCGTCCAGCCTTACGTCGAGGATCGCGAGGTCCGGCGTGCGCCGCTCGAGCGCGTCAATGGCCGAGCTGGCAGTGTCGTAGGGTCCTTCGACCTCGAATCCGGCCTCCTCGACGGTGTCGCACAGGTCGACACCGATGATGAGTTCATCTTCAGCAACGAGAACGCACTGCTGGGCCATGAAGGATCTCCGGGAGAACGAGGCCGGGAAATCGACTCCGTCCGCGCCTTAACCAACATTAGTGGCAATCGGTTCCCGTCAGGTGGCGCCGAAGCGCTGTTCGAACCCGGCCGTGTCGCCGGCTGCCAGAAACCGCGCCTGCGCGACCCAGTCGTCGCGCCGGATGCGCCCCTGGAACCGGCCGAGCTGCGCGTCGATCCGGTCGATGTCGCCATCGTCCCAGGCGGCGATCTGATCGAAGCGGGTGATGCCGAACTCGTTCAACGTAGCCGCCAGCTTCGGGCCCAGGCCCTTGATGCGGGTGAGGTCGTCGGCGTGTTCCAGCGCCTCGATCCGCGCCTCTTGCGCCGCTGCGGCAACCGCCACGCCGGCACCGCCGATCGCCTCCGGCACGGCCGGCGGAACTAAGGGAGCATCCTCTCGCACGGCGACGGGCGGCGCATCGATCAGCGCCTGATTGCGTGCGGCGCGGGCGGCGCCTTCGTCGAGGGTGTCGCGCCGGTCCACCGTCACCCGCGTCCGGCGCGTCGTGGCGATGATCCACCATAGCAGCGCGAGTGCCAGCACTGCGCCGATGAGAAGCAGCGGCCAGTTGGCCGAAATGAATTCATTGGCGGTCATGGTCGTGCCTCCGTCAGGTCATTTGCGGGCGCGCCGTCGGCATCGGGAGCGCCATGTTCGAGATTGCGGCGGAAGAGCACCCTGTCCTCGGGGCCGAAGCCGTACCGCCAGATCACCCAGCCGTAAGCAAGCAGAATGGCGGGGATGCCGAACGCGAGCTCGGCCCATTCGGGCAAGCGGGTGGCAAGCCAGCCGACGATGATGGCCGGAGCGCCCGCGATCACCAGCGCCCAGCGCCAGTTGTTGATCCTTTCTCCCAGGATCCGGGCGAGCACCCTGGACTTGACCAGGCTGGCGACGCCGAGCGAGAGCATCAGTGCGGCGGCGGCGCCTGCGGCCTTGAAGGTTTCGGGCCAGCCGAGCCGCTCGACCACGATCATCGCGCCGACCGTCACGATGGCTTGAAAACCGATCGTGCCGAGTGAAATCATCAGGTTGCGCAGGCGCGCGACGTAGATCAGCGCGGCCTCCGAAACGACTGCAGTTGCCGCCACCACTTCGGCGGAAAGCAGGAACGCGAGCGCACCGGTCCCGCCGACGAAATGCGGACCGACGAGACCCATGACAGCCTCGCCGGGAATGCCCAGCGCCAGCGCGATGCCGGCTTGCGCGGCAGTGATCCAGAAGCCCACCTGGCAGACCTGCCGGGCGATCGCGCCGTAATTGCGTTCCTTGAGGTTGCGGGTGATCACCGGCCCGAGGATCGGCTCGAAGCTGGTCTTCAGCTTTTGCGGCAGGGAGGCGACCTGTTGCGCGACATAGTAGACGCCGACCGCGGCGGGTGCGGCGAACAGGCCGAGGATGAAGATGTCGAGCCGCCGGGTACCCCACTCGATTGCGTCTGCGGTGGCCAAGGGAAGAGCGCGCAATGTCATCCGCGCCATGGCGCGGGGGCTCGGTCGCCAGCCCCGGGGCAGACCGTACGAGCGCAGGAAGGACCACAGCGCAGTGAGCAATCCGGCGTAGACCGACGCGAGGTAGGCCATCGACAGGCCCGAGGCAGGAATGACGAACCAGAGCGCTCCTGCGAGAATCGAAAGCGTCCAGGGCAGGACGATGGATCGCGAGCGGACGGTCGCGCCGATATCGAACCGGTAGGCCTGCGCTGCCAAAACGATTTCGGTCAGCGCGTAACCGGGAATCGCGAGCACGATCAGGCGATCGAGCCCGGTGTACTGACCACTGGGGAACATCGGCGCCGGAACCAGCCAGAAGAACGCCGAGGCAAGTCCGCTGGCGATTGCGGCGACGAGCATGCCATCGAACACCAGGTTCGTCGGATGAACGTCCGGCGCCTCCGCCAGTCGCTGGGCCAGCCCGCGTTTCTCCCCCATCGAGCAGATCATCGCCGTCAGTTCGATGACCACGATCGCCGATGCGTAGCGGCCAAGAGCCTCGGCTCCGTAGAGCCTTCCCGCGATGAACAGGAATGGCAGCATTCCCGCCAGGCGCACGAGGAAGCCGAGGAAGTTCGTCCGCCCGCCCTTGGCGAGCGCGGCGATATCTCCCTGGTCCCGTTCGGCGCGCGCCTGCTCGGTGGTCACGCGTCGGTTTCCGGCCCGAGTGGGCGGGCGAGCAGCTCCGCGACGATATCGCGTGCAGGTGCACCGTGAAGCAGGCGATAGACGGCCGCCGCGATCGGCATCGCCACGCCGTGGCGCGCGGCCAGCTCGGTCAGCACCGGAGCGGTGTGCGCGCCCTCGGCCACCGTGCGGCGATCGGCCATCAGCATAGCGGGATCGCCACCTTCTCCGAGCGCCTTGCCGAGGCTGAAATTGCGGCTCGCCGTCGATGAGCAGGTCAGCACCAGGTCTCCAAGGCCGCATAGGCCGGCGAGCGTGTCCCTCTGCGCCCCGAGCGCTTCGCCGAAGCGAAGCATCTCGGCGTAACCGCGCGCAATCAGGGCGGCGCGCGCGTTCTGTCCAAGGCCCAGGCCATCGACGACCCCGCAGGCGATCGCGAGCACGTTCTTGACCGCCCCGCCGATCTCCGCCCCGGTGACGTCGTCGGAGTAGTAGGGGCGGAAAGTCTCGCGCGCGATCACCGGGTGCAGCCGGTGCCATTGCTCGTCTCCGCCACTGCAGGCCAGCGTAACGGCGGTGGGCAAGCCGGCTGCGACCTCGTGCGCGAAAGTGGGGCCGGAGAGGACCGCGACCGCGCTGCCCGGGGCGGCCTCGCGCGCCACGTGGTTCATCAGCCTCCCGCTACCCGCCTCGATGCCCTTCGAGCACAGGACGAGATCGACCGGGTGGCGGGGCATTGCCTGCAGCACGGCGGCGAGATGCTGGGCGGGAGTGACTGCAAGTACCAGTCCCGCCGTCGCCACTTCGGACAGCTCTCCCGTCGCGCGAATGCCGGGCGCAAGCCTTGCAGACGGGAGAAACAGGCTGTTCGTGTGCGCCGCGTTGATCTCCTCGACCAGTTCGGGCTCGCGCGCCCACAGCACAACTTCGCGCCCGTCGCTGGCGAGCATCTGGGCAAGGGCAGTGCCCCACGCGCCCGCTCCGAGGACGGCTACGCTCATCCCTTGACCCCTGCGCCCCGCACCGGCTCCGCCGCCGGGTCGAGCGGCCAGCGCGGGCGGGCAGCGATGTCCAGTGGGTCTCCGGTCACCCCGATCGCCAAACGTTCCTGGCCGGCCCAGGCGATCATCGCCGCGTTGTCCGTGCATAGGCGCGGGGGCGGTGCTGAAAACGCGAGGCCGCGCGCATTCGCAAGCGCCTCGAGCGCACTGCGCATGGCGGCGTTGGCGGCCACTCCGCCCGCCACCACCAGCGCGCTGACGGGCTCCATAGTGTCGAGCGCAATGCGCAAGCGATCCACCACGCAGTCGATCGCAGCCTGCTGGAAGCTCGCGGCGATATCGGCATCGGCATGACGGCCGGTTTCGTGCGCGCGCAGAACCGCGCTCTTGAGGCCCGCGAAGCTGAAATGCGGCTCTCCGCTGCCGACCAGCGGGCGGGGGAGGGGAACCGCCGCAGCGTCGCCTTCGCGAGCGAGCCGTTCCACCGCGGGACCTCCTGGGAAGCCAAGGCCAAGGATCTTGGCGGTCTTGTCGAATGCTTCGCCCAGGGCGTCGTCGATCGTGGTGGCGAAGCGCCGGTAGCGGCCGACCCCTTCCACCCGCAGGATCTGGCAATGGCCGCCCGAAACAAGCAGCAGGGCATAAGGGAATTCAAGCGCCGGTTCGGCGAGGCGGGGAGAGAGCGCGTGACCTTCCAGGTGGTTGATGGCCATCAACGGGATATCGGCGGCCATCGCCAGCGCTTTCGCGGTGACGAGCCCGACCATCACGCCGCCGATCAGGCCGGGGCCCGCCGTCGCAGCGACGGCGTCGAGTGCGGCCAGCTCCATGCCGCCTTCACGAAGGACACTCTCTATCATCGGGGCGAGCCGCTCGGCGTGCGCGCGCGCGGCGATTTCCGGCACCACGCCGCCATAGGGCGCGTGCGCATCGTCCTGGCTGGCGATGGCCTGTGCGATGATGGTGCGATCATGCCCGACCAGCGCCGCTGCCGTCTCGTCGCAGCTCGATTCTATGCCAAGGACTACACCCATCGCACTTTTCCTTAGGCATTTGCATGGCTACGGCAAGCGAGCCTGATGACCCAGCCCACACCGACCGTGCCGCGCCTTCGCCTTGGAACCCGCCGTTCGCCGTTGGCGATGGCGCAAGCGCACGAGGCGCGGGCGCGCCTGTGCAAGTCGCATGGCTGGGACGAAAACGAGATCGAGCTGGTTCCGGTCCTGGCCAGCGGTGACAAGGTGCAGGACCGTCCGCTGGCCGAGATCGGCGGCAAGGCGCTGTGGACCAAGGAGCTCGATGCATGGCTTCTCGAAGGCCGGATCGACGGTGCGGTCCACTCGATGAAGGACGTGGAGACGCTCCGCCCCGACTGGCTCGCGATTGCCGCGATCCTGCCGCGAGCCGATGTGCGCGACGTGCTCATCGGCGCCTCGAGCATCCATGCCATTCCCGAATCGGCACGGGTGGGCACGAGCGCTCCCCGGCGCGCGGCGCAGATGCTGCACCGGCGGCCCGACGTGGAGGTGGTACCGATACGTGGCAACGTCGCGACCCGGCTGGCCCGGCTCGCTGCCGGAGAGGTGGACGTGACCCTGCTGGCCGCCGCCGGCCTTGAACGACTTGGCGAAAGCGGGGTCGGCCATCCGCTGGAAACGGATGACTGGCTGCCTGCTCCAGCGCAAGGCGCGATCGGCATCGAGTGCCGCACCGACGATGCGAAGACGCTCGAATGGCTCGCGGCCATCGACCATTCGCAGAGCCGGGACGAGGTGCTGGCCGAGCGTGCGCTGCTCGCCGCTCTCGGCGGCAATTGCCATTCCCCGATCGCGGTCCTTACCCGCAGCCAGGGTGGGCACCTGGCGATGACCGCGGCAATATTCAGCGGCGACGGGGCGGAAAGGATCGATGGCACGATGACTTTCTCGACCGGCGATCTCGAAGCTCCCGCTCGGCTCGCGGCGGACCTGCTTGCCCGCGCCACGCCGGGCGTGGCGGCCTTGTTCGCCGGCCCATGAACCGCCCTCTGCTGGTCCTGAGGCCAGAGCCGGGGCTTGCGCAGACCCTGGCGCTGGCAACCACGATGGGCCTGCGCGCTCTCGGTGCGCCGCTGTTCGAGATCGAGCCGGTGCCCTGGACCGCTCCAGCGGCAGAGACCTTCGACGGCATCCTGGCAGGAAGTGCGAATGCATTCCGCCACGGCGGCAGCTCACTTGCGAGCCTTGCGAAACTGCCGGTCCACGCGGTCGGTCAGCGCACTGCCGACGCGGCGCGTACGGCCGGCTTCACGGTCGCTACTGCAGGAGCAACCAACCTGCAACGCGTTCTCGATCAACTTGCCCCGCCGCTCCGGTTGCTGCGCCTCGCGGGAGAAAAGCGTGTAATGCTCGAAGCCCCGCAAGGTATCGAGATAGAGGAACGCGCCCTTTATCGCGCCCGGCCCCTTGCCCTCGGCCATGAGGCGGCGGACCTGTTGCTCGATGACGCGATCGCCCTCCTGCATTCGGGCGAGGCCGCGCGCCACTTCGCGCAGGAATGCGCCAGGCTGGGGATCGACCGGGCCGGCGTGGCCATCGCTGCGCTCGCGCCGCGCATCGCTGAAGCCGCGGGGACGGGCTGGCGAGAGGTCGCAACCGCCCAGGAACCGAGCGACCGAGCCCTTCTGGTCATGGCTGCGGACATGTGCCAAACGGGGGTGCGTAACGGGGTCGCACGATAACAGGAGCGAAAAAGCTTCGGGATCGCAGAACGGGACTTGATGGACCAGTATACTCCCGCGAGCCGGCAAGGCTCGTCGTTGAAACCAGTGCTGCTTGCCGTTCTGGCGTCGTTCCTATTGGGAGCTTCGGCGGTCGGCTATCTTGCCTGGCGTGGCTTTTTCACGCCGGCGGAACATGCGCCGCAGGGCGGAACCGGGGCGGCCTCGCCATCCTTGCTTGATTCTCCGACCCCCGAGCCGACGCCCAGCCCGAGCGAAACCGCGCGCGCCGCTGCCGTGGCGCGCGTGGAGGAAACCCAAGGCGGGATAGAGCAGCGCCTGGCCGCGGCCGAGCAGCGCATCGCGCGGCTTGACCTTCAGGCGCAGGCTGCCGGGGGGAATGCGGCACGTGCCGAAGGGCTGCTAATCGCCTTTGCCACCCGCCGCGCCCTCGAACGCGGGGCAGAGCTGGGTTACCTGGGCGATCAGTTGCGCCTCCGGTTCGGGGATGCGCAGCCGAACTCGGTCCAGACCGTTCTAGACTTCGCGAAGGATCCGGTCACTCGGGATGTGTTGCTTGCCCGGTTGGACGGTCTTCAGCCCAGCCTGCAGGCAGGCTCGGGCCGACCGACGCTGGGTCGCTTGCGCGACGAGCTGGCCGGTTTGTTCGTGATCCGCCGGGAGACCACTCCTTCTCCTCAGCCCGCCCGAAGGTTCGAACGGGCGCGGATGTTCCTTGAGACGGGCCGCGTCGACAAGGCGATCGCCGAAGTCCAGATGCTGCCAGGCTCCGACAGCGCGGCCGACTGGATCGCCAACGCGCGGCGCTTCGAACGGGCCCAGCGCGCGCTCGACTTGATCGAGACCGCGGCCGTGCAGGAACCGCGCATGCTTCGCAACGGCGCCGGCCAGCCGGTCGAGCAGCTGAGCCCTGCAGCCACGCCCGTGACGGCAGGGAACGACTAGCCTTTCAGCAGGTCGGGAAGGGTGCCGGAGACGCCGCGCGCCTCGTCCATGAACCAGCGTTTCAGCGGCGAGAGGCGCTGCACGCCGCCCATGCCAAAGCGCCTGATTGCGCTGGCCGCCTTGCCCGGAACGCCGAACAGCCAGGTAAGCCCGTCGGTCGCCACCGCCACGGACAGGCTGTCGAGTCCGCGCCAGCGTTCGTAGCGGGCGAGCAGCTGAGCGTCCCCGGGCTCGAGCCCCAGGCGCATCCCGTCAGCAAGCACCTCGACCAGGGCACCGACATCGCGCAGTCCAAGGTTGAGCCCCTGTCCCGCGATCGGGTGGATGCCGTGCGCCGCATCTCCAACGAGGGCCAGGCGGTCGGCCACGATCCGTGCGGTGTGCTGAAAGCTGAGGGGATAGGATGAACGCGGCCCCACCTTGACGACGGTGCCGAGCACTTCCCTCATGCGCTTGTTCACTTCGGCAAGAAAGGCACGGTCACCAAGCTTCAGCGTGCCGGCGGCGTCTTTCTCGTTCACGGTCCACACCAGCGCGCTGCGGTGATTGCCTGCCTCGTCGTCGCGCATCGGCAGGAGGGCGAAGGGACCGGCCGGATAGAAAATTTCCCACGCGGTGCCTTCGTGTGGCAGCTCGTGCACCAGCCCCGCGATGATCGCGCGGTGGCGATAGTCCCAGTGGGCGAGCGCGAGACCAGCTTCCTCGCGCGTCGGCGAGCGGCGGCCTTCGGCAGCGACCAGGAGGCTCCCCCGAAGCATTCGCCCATCGGCCAGCTTCGCCGCGACTCCGTGCGTCCCTCGCACACGCTCGGTCACCTCGGCACGGGGATGAAAGGCGATCAGCGGCTCACCCGCGGCTGCTTCGTACAGGGCAAGGCGCAGGCGACGGTTCTCGAACATACGTCCCAGCGAGCCTTCGTGCGGCTCGGGCACGAAATCGATCCGGCCCGGTTTGAGCTGATCGCTGACCGCGATGCGCGCGATGGGGCAGGCAAACGGCTCGAGCGCGGGAGCGATGCCGATGTTCTTGAACAGGTTCCAGCTCGCAGTCGAAATCGCAGATGCTCGTCCGTCGAAACCTTCGGCGGTCAGTTCCTCCGGGTCGGCCCGGTCGATCACGTGGCTGGAGATGCCCTTGCGAGCGGCGGCCAAAGCCAGCGTCATGCCGACGAGCCCGCCGCCAAGGATCACGAGGTCGCGCTTGTCGTCCATCGAGCGTCGCCCTAGAGCGCAAGCCACGATGCGCGCAAGGACCTTGCCTCTGCTGGCCGCGATCTGCGCGTTGATTGCCCTTCTCTTGCCGGGTCATCCCTCCGCCCAGGGCGCGCCTGATTCCCGGCCCAATCACATCGCAGCGCGGCTGCTCGCCGAAGGACCCGTTCGTCCGGGCGAGCCGCTATCGCTTGCGATTGCCTTCGATCCCGAGCCGGGCTGGCATGGCTATTGGAAAAACCCGGGTGACGCGGGTTACGGCCTGACGCTCGACTGGCATCTCCCTTCCGGGTGGAAGGCAGGCGAGCCGCAGTATCCGGTGCCGCAGCAGCTCGTCGTCGGCGGGCTGATGAATCATGTTTACGAAGGGCCGTACGCGGTGCTCGTGGAAGTGGCCGTGCCCAAGGGAGCGCGCGCGGCGCCGATCGCCGTCGATGCCCAATGGCTCGCGTGCACCGACAAGATCTGCGTGCCCGAGCAGGCGCGGCTGACCGTGGACTTGGGGCACGCCAGTCGCGATGCGCGTTTCGACCGCTGGCGCGCCGAAATACCGGCGCTGCTCGACCAGAAGGCCTCTTTTGCGATCGACGGCGACAGGTTGCGGGTGGCGATTCCATTGCCGGCCTCCCTGGACAAGCCCGCCCCGCACTTGTTCGTGGAACAGCGCGACCTGGTCCAATACGCCCAACCACAGGCCTTCTTCACCAAGGGTGACCTGCTGGTCGCCGAAGTGCCGCTGGCGGCGACGATGGTTCGCCCGGTAACGGTCGATGGCATCCTGTCGCTCGGCCATGGTGACGGGGTGCGCTTCCTCGCGGTGCCAGGAGACGTGCCGGCAGGAGGCGAGCCGCTGCCGACCGATAGTGACATCGCGAGTCCTTTGTGGCTGCTGGTTCTCGCCGCGCTCGCCGGCGGACTTTTGCTGAACGTGATGCCCTGCGTGTTCCCGATCCTGAGCCTGAAGGCGCTGAGCCTGGCGCGGGCAGGGGAAAGCGACGCCCACGCGCGGATCGAAGGCCTCGCTTACACGGCAGGCGTGGTGCTCGCGACGCTGGCGCTCGGCGCAGTGCTGCTGGCGCTCCGGGCGGCGGGCGAGATGGTCGGCTGGGCGTTCCAGCTGCAGGAGCCGGCAGTGGTGGTCGCGTTGCTCGCGCTCGCGGCGGCGATCACGGCGAACTTCGCGGGGCTGTTCGAGGTCCCGTCCTTCTCGCTCACTCGGGGCGGCGAGCCTTCGGGAGCATTCCTGACCGGCTTGCTTGCCGCTTTCGTCGCCACCCCATGCACCGGCCCATTCATGGCGGCCGCGATGGGGGCCGCCCTTTTGCTGCCCGAGGCACAGGCGATGCTGCTGTTCGGCACACTTGGACTGGGCCTCGCGCTACCGTTTCTGCTGCTCGGCTTCGTGCCCCCCCTGCGCCGGATGCTGCCGCGCCCGGGTAGATGGATGGACACCTTCCGCAAGGCGATGGCGGTGCCCATGGGCCTGACCGCTCTGGCTTTGCTGTGGTTGTGCTGGCGGATCGGCGGCGGGTGGTTCGCTGCCGGTGCCGCGCTGCTCGCGTCACTGGTCGTCGTGGCGCTCGCTGCCTGGTGGAGGTCGCGCCTCGCGGACGGCGGGCGCGGCCGCGGGTTAGCGGTGGGAGCGGCCCTTCTGGTCGCGCTGCTGGCAATCGTGCTGCCGACCCGGATGGTCCGGCCGGCAACCGCGGAGGAAGGCATCGTACCCACGCGGCCCTTTTCCGAGGCCGCACTGGCGAAGGCACGCGCTTCGGGCCAGCCGGTATTCGTGTGGTTCACCGCCGACTGGTGTCTCACCTGCAAGGTCAACGAACGCGTGGCGATCGAGCGGGAGGCAACCAGGGACGCCTTCGAGAAGGCCGGGGTGGTCGCGATGGTTGGCGACTGGACCCGTCGCGATCCGGCGATCGCCCGCTACCTCTCGCGCCAGGGAGCGGCCGGCGTGCCGCTCTACGTCTGGTATGCGCCGGGCAAGGAAGGCGAGATCCTGCCGCAGGTTCTCACTCCCGATAGCCTGGTCACGCTGGCGGAAGGACTGCCGCAGGCTGGTTCCTGACCTCTGGCGCCGAGAGACGCCGGCACAGCTCGACAAGCTGCCCGGGCTCGTTGCTTCCTTCCAGCTTCAAGGTGCCCGCGCCCGGAATGGTCAGTTCGAGCTTGCGGGTGCCAGTCAATGCTTCAAGCCGGGTGTCGGTGGGACGATACCGCCCTTGCCAGAGCCAACCCCGACCGTTGTTCACGGCATCGATCTTCAGACGTTCGACATGCCCGTTTCCGATCAGCGCCATCATTCCCTTCGCACCCGGATCGGTTTCGGCGAAACGGGTGATCTCGATCGCCCGGTTTCCGCCGGAACCCGTGCAGGCGATCGCGAGGTAGGGGGCCTGCCCGGGCTTGCCGAAGACGATCCGTCCGGGTCCCCCGCTCCCGGCCCAGATCGCCCCCGCCACGTCGGGCGATTGGGCGAGCACGCGCGGGCCCGTGCGGTCGGTGGCCAGTTCGATCCGCTGGACGTAGCCGTCGCTGGCAGGCGGGCGGCACGCCGCGAGCGAAGCCAGAAGCAGCGCGGAGAGGCGCTTCATCGGCCGGGGATGAACGCGCGCGCGTCCCGGGCAAGCTTGCTGCGGAGGGTGGGGCATGCGAGCGCCAGCGCAACGAGCGCGGGCAGGGTGCGACGGATCATGCCCGCGCTCTATTCAGCGATGACGGCCAATTCAACGGCGCGGTTTACGGAACTTGTAGAGGAAGCGGTCCGTCTTGCCGCGAATGGATTTGTCGAAGACGTTGAGCGAGTGGTCGTCGGCCGGATTGGCGAGCAAGTCGCTCTGCGCTTCGAGCTTGAATCCTGCCCGCTCGAAATCGGCGCGCACGGTGGCTGGATCGATCCGGTGCAGTTTCTCTACCAGCGCGCGGGTGTCGCCGGCGGGGCCCGCATGGTCGATCACCCCGACCACGGCTCCGGGACGCATCGCTGCATAGAGATTCCGTACGAAGGCATCGGGATCGGTGCGCGGAATGCCGTACTTTTCCGATTCCCAGTAGAGATCGTGGTATGAAAGGTTGATCAACGCGAAGTCGAACGCGTTCGCGGGGGGAGCGAAACGGTCGAACGGGTAGTGCTCAAGCGTCATGCCCGGAGAGGCGGCGACCAGCGCGTCGAGCTTCTGCTTTTCCGGGCCATCCTTGTAGAACTGGTCGGGCTCGAACGCGGCGACCGAGCCCTGCGGTCCGACTGCCGAAGCCATGATCTGTGCCCAGTATCCACTCCCGGTCAACAGATCGGCGGCGTCCATGCCCGCTTGCAGCCTGAGAAAGTTGAGCACTTCGGCGGGCTTGCGCCCTTCGTCCATCGCGCGTGCTTCCTCGGTGCGGGCCGGGTTGGCGATGGCCGAAACAAGACTGGCACCTGTTGCCGCTTCATCGGCGGTCTCTCCTGAGACCGTTGCGCAAGCGGACAACGCGCCTAGCGAGGCGGCAGCGAACGAAACGGCGGCAAGCGCGGCAAGACTCTTCATGACATGTCCCCTTGATGCATGACGATGCGCCCTATTTGGATGAATTGCACCCGCAGGGGAACCTGTGGGCCCCGCGCTCGACCAGGGGTCGTCGCACCCGGCGAACGCCTCAGGGCCTGCCCCGCATCTTCTTGTAGCGCGTCTTGCCGAACCGGTCCTTGCGCGTGCCAGGCTTGCCTTCGTTGCTGCGGCCCACGATGGGAGCCTTGTGCTCGGTATCGGGCAGGCCGAGCTCGTCCGCCTCCAGTCGCCTGATCTCGTCGCGCAGGCGGCCGGCCTCCTCGAATTCGAGGTCGGCGGCGGCGGCCCGCATCCGCTTTTCCAGGTCCTGGATGTATGCGCGCAGGTTGTGGCCGACGAGGTTGTTGCGCTCCGGGTCGCCGGTATCGACCAGCACGCTATCCTTGCTGGCAGTGTGCGCGACAATGTCCTGGATGCCGCGGATGATGGTGGTCGGCGTGATCCCGTGCTCGGCGTTGTAGGCCTGCTGCTTTTCCCGCCGGCGCTCGGTTTCCGCGATCGCGCGCTCCATGCTGCCCGTCATCCGGTCGGCGTAGAGGATGACCTTGCTATCCACGTTGCGCGCCGCGCGGCCGATCGTCTGGATCAGCGAAGTTTCGGACCGCAGGAAACCTTCCTTGTCGGCGTCCAGAATGCAAACGAGACCGCACTCGGGAATGTCGAGGCCTTCGCGCAGCAGGTTGATGCCCACGAGCACGTCGTAGACGCCCAGCCGCAGGTCGCGGATCAGCTCGATGCGCTCCAATGTCTCGACGTCGGAGTGCATGTAGCGAACCCTTAGGCCCGCCTCGT
Organism: Tsuneonella deserti; assembly: GCF_014644315.1. Taxonomy (NCBI): domain Bacteria; kingdom Pseudomonadati; phylum Pseudomonadota; class Alphaproteobacteria; order Sphingomonadales; family Erythrobacteraceae; genus Tsuneonella; species Tsuneonella deserti. The sequence continues at coordinate 799,245 of NZ_BMKL01000001.1, forward strand.
GCATGAACTCGGTCAGGTCTTCGGCCATCCGCTTGGTCAGCGTAGTGACGAGGGTGCGGTAGCCCTTCTGCGCGGTCAGCCGGCACTCGTTGATGCAATCCTGCACCTGGTCCTCGACCGGGCGGATCTCGACCGGCGGGTCGATCAGGCCGGTCGGCCGGATGACTTGTTCGGCGAACACGCCGCCGGTCTGTTCCATCTCCCAGTTGCCGGGCGTGGCGCTGACCGCGAAGGTCTGCGGGCGCATCGCGTCCCACTCGTTGAAACGCAACGGGCGGTTGTCGATGCAGCTCGGCAGGCGGAAGCCGTATTCGGCGAGGGTCAGCTTGCGGCGATGGTCTCCCTTCGCCATCGCGCCGATCTGCGGCACCGTCTGGTGGCTCTCGTCGACGAACAGCAGTGCGTTGTCGGGCAGGTATTCGAACAGCGTCGGCGGCGGCTCGCCGGGGAGCCGACCGGTGAGAAAGCGGCTGTAGTTCTCGATCCCCGCGCAGCTTCCCGTGGCGTTGATCATCTCGAGGTCGAAGTTGGTGCGCTGCTCAAGCCGCTGGGCTTCGAGCAGGCGGCCTTCGGCGTGGAGCTCCTTGAGCCGCTCCTCGAGCTCGAACTTGATCGCCTGCGTCGCCTGCTTCATCGTCGGCCCGGGCGTGACGTAGTGCGAATTGGCGTAGACGCGCACCGAGCTGAGCGACGCGCCCTTCTGGCCGGTCAACGGGTCGAACTCGCTGATTTCCTCGATCTCGTCGCCGAAGAACGACACCCGCCAGGCCATGTCCTCGTAGTGCGAGGGGAAAATCTCCAGGCTGTCGCCCCGCACGCGGAAATTGCCGCGCTGGAAGGCTGCATCGTTGCGCTTGTACTGCAGCGCGACCAGCTTGCGGATGATCTCTCGCTGGTCCTCCTGCGCGCCCTTCTTGAGGTCGAAGATCATGGCCGAGTAGGTTTCGACCGAGCCGATGCCGTAGAGGCACGAAACGGAGGCCACGATAATCACATCGTCGCGTTCGAGCAGGGCCCGGGTTGCCGAGTGGCGCATCCGGTCGATCGCCTCGTTCACCGAGCTTTCCTTCTCGATGTAGGTGTCGGACCGCGGCACGTACGCCTCGGGCTGATAATAGTCGTAGTAGCTGACGAAGTACTCGACCGCGTTGTTGGGAAAGAAGCTCTTGAACTCGCCGTAGAGCTGCGCGGCGAGGATCTTGTTGGGCGCGAGGATCAGGGCGGGGCGCTGCAGTTCCTCGATCACCTTGGCCATCGTGAAAGTCTTGCCCGAGCCGGTGACTCCCAAAAGCACCTGCGTCTGCTCGCCGTCGCGCGCCGAGGCGACGAGTTCCTTGATCGCCGTCGGCTGGTCACCCGCCGGTTCATAGTCGCTGACGATCTCGAACCGCCGGCCGCCCATCGACTTTTCGGGACGCGCGGGCTTGTGCGGAACGAATTTGTCGGAGGTATCGGGCTCTTCCAGCCCGCGACGGATTACCAGTTCGGCCATGTGCCGGGATATGGGCGCGGATGCCCTTTTGTTCCAGTCCGCGCCCTTAAATACCTGCGTTCAGACGCTCAATAGTACGAGCCTGTTTTCAGGCAGGTTTGCCACTTGCGGTACTCGCGCATCTTGCAGGTGCTGTCGGAACACAATGCGTTGCTCGAATACCAGCGCCCTTCGCACATTTTCTCGCGAGCGGTCTGCGTCTTGCCCGGCTTCGCGGAAGCGCTTGCGCGCACAGGAGCGGCGGCTGCGCTAGTGGACGAGGGACGCGCGGAGACGGCCGGCTTCACCGGGTTCACGCCGGTTCGCGCCTCGATCGCGGCGGCGATGGCGGCTTTGATTAGCGTGGTCGAGCCTACGTCGTAGGCCGAAGTGCCCCACTGGGTGGCGAGTGTCGGATCGGCGCCGCGCTCGAGCAGTGCCTTGACCATCTCGAGGTTGCCGGATTCGGCTGCGTAATGCAGCATTGTCCAGCCTTCATAGTTGCCCTGGTCGATGGGGAAGTCGCCGCGGTCGATGATCTCGAGCGCCTGCGCGTTCATCTTGTTGACGACGTAGTGATGCGCATTCTCGAAGGCGTCAGCCTGCGCGATGGCGGGCGTCGCGATCGGGGCCACCGATTGCCCGCCGATGATAACTGCAAGCGCCAGCGCGCTAGCGGCGAGAAGCTTCTTCATTTCGTGCAACCCCTGTTCGTCTGCCGGGCCTATAGCGGTAAGCAGCCGGAAACGATTGGAAGGACGCGACTTTGTGTCCGAAGTCAGTTCGCTGATGGCGCGCTTGCTCGATTGAGCTAGATTGCGCGCTGTTCTCCCGGTCCGGAAGGAAGTTGCCATGAACCATCTCCCGCTCGCGTCAGTCCTCCTGGCCACCTTCGCCCTTGCAGGTTGCGGCGGGAAGGAAGCGAAGGAACCCGTCTCGAAGGAAAGGATCATCGCCGAGGCGGGGGAACTCGCCCGGCCGCTACCGGGACAATACGAAACCAGCGTGAAGCTGCTCAGCTTCTCCGTCCCGGGCCTTTCCGAGGAGCAGGCGGACAAGGTCAAGGGCATGATGGGCGACGTCGGCGGCAAGTCCTCCGGCTATTGCCTGACGCCCGACGAAGCGAAGAAGGGGTTCGAGGAATCCGTTCGCAAGATGAGCCAGGGGCAGGGCGGGGTGAATTGCGAATTCTCCCGGTTCGATGTCGATGGCGGCAAGCTTTCCGCGGAAATGACCTGCAAGGGCCCCCAAGGCATGGAATCGATGATGAAGATCGATGGCACGGCCACGGCCCAAAGCACCGCGATGCACATGGCCATGACCCAGAAGACCTCGATGATCCCGGGCGGCGAAATGCGCATGGAGATGCAGATGGATTCGCGCCGCACGGGCGATTGCAGTTCGTGAGGGCACTGGTGAAACCGGGGCCGAGGTTCGCGCGTTGAAGCTTCACCGCGGACCATCGCGGCAGGAGATTACCGGCCCGATGGCTGCACTGCTGTCAATCGAGACTATCAGCAACGCCTGCGATAGCGTTTCGCATCGTCTCGCGCTGGCGCGCGAGCCGGCGCCGGAAGCAGCGGGCGGACCCTCGCTGCGACGTCTTGCGGGTGAGCTTTCGGCCCTGGGCGAACCTTTTCGCCGGCCCTTTCGCCCCCGCGCGCCCATCCCCCTGGCGGCTGTTTCCCGGTCCGTCATGCTCTTGCCAGGTTTCGCAACCCATCCGGTGCGGATGCGCTTCCTGGCCCGAGGATTGCGGGAAGCGGGGCATCGGGTGTTTCACTGGGGCGAGGGGTTCAACTGGGGCGCGAGCGCGGAGCGGCTCGACCGGCTCGAGGCCAGAGCGCAGGCTCTTTCGGAGCGCTGCGGCGAGCCGATCGTGCTGGTCGGCTGGAGCCTGGGCGGCCTGTTCGCACGCGAGGTCGCCAAGCGGCGGCCGCGAGCGGTGTCCAAGGTGGTGACCATGGGTTCGCCGTTTTCCTATTCGCCCCGGGCAAACAACGTGTGGCGTGCCTACCAGCTCATTACCGGCCACCCGGTCGATAAACCTCCGGTCGCCGTCGACCTGTCGGTCAAGCCCCCGGTCGAGACGGTTGCGATGTGGAGCCCCCGCGACGGAATCGTGCATCCGCGGGCCGCTCGAGGTATTGCGGGAGAGCGCGACCGGGAATTGGCGCTGCGCTGCACCCACCTCGGTTTTGCCTACGATCCCGAGGCGCTCTCTGCCGTGCTGCGCGAGCTCGATCCCGGATGACGCTTGCTGAAATGGGCGGGGGACAGGCTTCGTCGCGTATGCCAAGAGCCGCGCAAACCGACTATGCAGGGCTTTCATGAGCGGCGCGGCGCAGACTTTTGACGAGATGTACGACGCCGACGGGGCGGTGCGACCGGCTTATGCCGACTACGCTGCCTGGTTCGAAGCGCAGGAACCCGGCTGGCTGCGGCGCAAGAACCAGGAGACGGAAGGGGTTTTCCGCCGTACCGGGATCACCTTCAACGTCTATGGCGAGGATGCGGCGGAGGAACGGCTGATCCCGTTCGACATGATCCCGCGCATCGTCTCCGCAGCCGAATGGCGCCGCCTTAGCCGCGGGATCGAGCAGCGCGTGCGCGCACTCAACGCATTTATCCACGATCTCTATCACCGGCAGGAGATCATCCGCGCCGGCCGGGTGCCCGAACGACTGTTCCGCGACAACGCCGCTTGGCTGCCCAACATGGTCGGCTTTACCCCGCCGGGCGGGGTTTACACGCATGTCGTCGGCATCGATCTCGTGCGCACCGGACCGAACGATTTCTTCGTGCTGGAGGACAATGCCCGTACCCCGAGCGGCGTTTCCTACATGCTCGAGAACCGCGAGACGATGATGGGGATGTTCCCCGAACTCTTCACTCGCTCTCAGGTGGAAACGGTCAGCGATTATCCCATGCGGCTTGCCCGCAGCCTGGCCGCCTGCGCACCGCCCGGGACAATGGGCAAGCCGGTGGTGGCGGTGTTGACGCCCGGAATCTACAACTCCGCCTACTACGAACACGCATTCCTGGCCGACCAGATGGGCGCGGAACTCGTCGAAGGGTCCGATCTGCGAGTGGTCGATGGCCGGGTGGCGATGCGCACCACTTGCGGTTACGAGCCGATCGACGTGCTCTATCGCCGGGTGGATGACGAGTACCTCGATGCGCTGACGTTCAATCCGGAAAGCGTACTCGGGGTGCCCGGCCTGATGGACGTTTACCGGGCAGGGAGGATCACGATCGCCAACGCGCCGGGGACCGGGGTGGCCGACGACAAGGCGGTCTATTCGTTCATGCCGGATATCGTCGAGTTCTACACCGGCGAGAAGCCGCTGCTGCCCAATGTCGAGACCTTCCGCTGCGCAGATCCCGACAGCCTCAGATACGTTCTCGACAACCTGGCCGAACTGGTGGTCAAGGAAGTCCACGGGTCGGGAGGCTACGGAATGCTCGTTGGCCCGGCGGCCAGCAAGCGGGAGATCGCCGAATTCCGCCGCAAGCTGGTCGCGCGTCCGGAAAACTATATCGCGCAGCCGACGCTGGCGCTTTCGACCTGTCCGGTGTTCACGCGCCGCGGCCTGGCGCCGCGCCATGTCGATCTGCGTCCGTATGTGCTCGTCTCTCCCAACGGAATCGAGATCACGCCCGGCGGCCTTACGCGGGTCGCGCTCAAGAAGGGATCGCTGGTCGTCAATTCGTCGCAGGGTGGCGGGACCAAGGACACCTGGGTGCTGAAAGACTGATGCGCGGCATACCGTCATGCTAGGCCGCACCGCCAACGGGCTCTTCTGGATGTTCCGCTACCTCGAGCGGGCGGAGAACACCGCGCGCCTTCTCGAAGCCGGACTGCGGATGGCGCTGACCCGCGACCTGATCACTGCCGAAGAGGAATGGCGGTCGGTCATCCATGCCGCGGGCGAGAGCCGCGCCTACCGCGCCAAACACGGCACCTACACCGGCATCCAGGTGTGGAACCACATCCTGCGGGACAAGGACAACAGCGGCAGCGTGCTGGCGATGATGCGACAGGTGCGCACGAACGCGCGCGCCGTGCGCAATGCCATCAGCGGGGAGCTGTGGCGGGTGGTCAACGAAAGCTGGATGCAACTGGACGATGCCCTCTTGCGGCCGGTGACTCAGGGGTCGGTGGGTGACGTCATTGCGCTGGTCAAACGCGCGGGAACCCTGGCCCATGGCGCGATGGCCAATTCGATGCTGCGCGATGCGGGCTACAACTTTGCGCGTGCTGGAACACTGGTCGAGCGAGCGGACAATACAGCCCGTATTCTCGACATGAAGTATTACCTGCTGCTTCCGTCGCTCAGCTACGTCGGAACTCCGCTGGACAGCGGGCAATGGGATCACGTGCTGCGTTCAGTCTCCGGCCAGAGGGCCTACCGCTGGCTCAACGCCGGGCAGACCGACCCCCGCGGTATCGTGCAGTTCCTCGTGCTGGACGAACGCTTCCCGCGCAGCCTCGCTTACTGCCACTCGCTGCTCCAGCAGAACCTGGAATCGCTATCGAAGAACCGTAAGGAAGGACTTGAAAGCACCGGTCTCATTCGCCGCTCCGCGGCCCGCCTGGGCGATCTGACCGTGGGCCAGATCTTCGAGCAGGGACTACACGAATTCCTGGTCGAGTTCATGGGCTGCAACGCGCGGATCGCGCTCGCCATTTCCGACGATTACCGGTTCCAGCGGTAAGGAAGGGCAAGCATCCCATGCGCCTCGCTATCCGCCACGCCACCCGCTACACGTTCGACCAGCCGGTGGTCCACGCGCTCCAGCGCCTGCGCCTGACGCCCAAGGCGACGCAGGGGCAGGTCGTGCTGGACTGGTCGATGCGCCTCGAGGGTGCCCGCGAGGAACTTCAGTACGAGGACCAGCATCACAACCACGTCACCCTCATCTCGGTCGAGCCGGGGGTGGAGGAGGTCGTCATCACCTGCGAGGGCACGGTGGAGACCCGCGACCACGCGGGCGTGATCGGCTACCATTCCGGGCACCTGCCATTGTGGAGCTTCGTCGGTCAGACGGACCTCACCCGGCCCGGGTCGCGCCTTCGTCACCTGTTGCGCGGGCTGGAGGCGCCGGACCGCAGCCGCTTGGAATATCTCCACGCCCTGTCCGCCGCCATCCGCGAACAGGTGGCTTACGGAACCGGAGCTACTGGGGCCAACACCACTGCCGAACAGTCTCTAGAAGCGGGTTGCGGCGTGTGCCAGGACCACGCCCATATCTTCATCGGCGCGGCCCGGCTGACCGGGATCCCGGCGCGCTACGTTTCCGGCTACCTGATGATGAACGACCGGATCGACCAGGAAGCGACCCATGCGTGGGCGGAAGCTCATGTCGATGGGTTGGGCTGGGTGGGCTTCGACGTCTCGAACGGTATCAGCCCCGATCCCCGCTACGTCCGGCTCGCCACCGGGCGCGACTATCGCGACGCAGCGCCGGTCACCGGTATCAGCTACGGCGGGGCGAGGGAGGAACTGCACGTCGAGGTCGCTGTGGAACAACAGCAACAGGAACAGTGACGCGGACGGGGAGTTTGCCCAAACTTCCCGCCTGAGCAAGCCGAGGATCGAGATGACGTATTGCGTGGGAATGGTGCTCGACCGGGGACTGGTGATGATGAGCGACACCCGCACGAATTCGGGCGTCGACAACATCTCGGTGTTCCGCAAGATGACCTCCTGGCAGGTGCCGGGGGAGCGGATCGTCACGATCATGACGGCGGGCAACCTCGCCACGACCCAGGCGGTGATCAGCCAGCTGGAAGAGCGCACCAAGGCACCGGGCGAACGGCGGAACACCGTCTTCGATTCAACCACGATGTTCCAGGTAGCTACCGAGGTCGGGCGGCTGCTGCGCGAAACCATCGAGGAACGGCAGGCCGCCAATGGACCAGCCGGACAAGGCCGCTTCACCGCCTCTATGATTGTCGCGGGACAGATCAGGGGCATGGAGCCCCGGCTGTTCATGATTTATCCCGAAGGCAATTTCATCGAAGCGAGCTGGGACACGCCGTTCTTCCAGATTGGCGAAACCAAGTACGGTCGCCCAATCCTCATCCGTGCCTATGACCGGGAAATGAGCTTCGAGGACGCGGTCAAGCTGCTGCTGGTGAGCTTCGATTCCACCCTCAAGGCCAACCTCTCGGTCGGTCTGCCGCTCGACCTTATGGTCATCGAGCGGGACACTTTCACGGCCACCCACGAGCGACGCATCACGCATGAAGATGAGTACTACCAGGCGATATCCGCCGGGTGGAGCGAGGCACTGAAAGACGCCTTCACAGCGCTGCCCGACTACAGCTTCTATTCGCAACCTCAGGATACACCCTAGAACCCTACAGGCCGGGCAAGGGGCGAGATTTTCATCCGATCTGGTGCCGATCCGCTCGGGCGCGCCACGGCGCAATCCGCAGCTCTACTTAATGCTATCGGTCCATTTAGAAGCAATTCGAGGGTTTATCGTCTTGTTTTAGCGGGCATCCGGTCGCCTATGACCGAACGCCAGATCCTCCATTTCGTCGCCTCTGACAGTCATCTTCGCGCCGATCTTGCCCGCATCACGTTCGCCCTGGGGCACCATGCCGAGGTTTACGCGGACATTGCGGAACTTGCCGACCACCCACCATGCCGAGGCGTCATCGCGGTTTGCGATCGGGACGAAGATGAGGGTGGCGAAGGCAGTGCCGCCGATATTCTCGCTTATCTCGCCGACCGCGGGATCTGGCTGCCGCTGGTCGCGATGTCGGCTTCTCCGAGCACCGGGCGCGTGGTGGCGGCGATCAAGGCCGGCGCGCTCGATTACCTGCCCCTGCCGCTCGAACCGGCGCGGCTCGCTGCCATGCTCCGCTGCATCGGCGACGAGGCCCGCATTCATGCCGAGGCGCGCCGCCGCATGATCGAAGCGCGCAGCCGCATCGGGGTGCTTTCGACGCGCGAGCGCGAGGTCCTCGATTGGCTTGCGCGCGGGAGCAGCAACAAGTCGATCGCACGAGTGCTCGACATCAGCCCGCGCACGGTCGAGATCCATCGCGCCAACATGATGAACAAGCTGGGCGCATCGCACCCCGCGGAAGTGGTCCGCCTGCGTTTCGAAGCGCGGCTGGAATCGGCCGGCTAGCGGCAGAAGCTAGCGGGCGCTCCGGCCTCGAGGTGGAGGTGATCCTTGTGCGCGGCGTTGTAATCGGGCCCCAGCACCGTGCCGAACCGGCGGCAGGCGCTCTGGTGGACGAGCCGCAGGAACTCGCGCTCCTGCCGTGATCCGTCGCTCCAGTCACCGAGGATGCTTACACGCCGTCCGTCGGCCAGTATGAAGGCCGAAACGTCGATGGCCCGGGCGGTCGCATGCGCCGAACGACGGCTGCTACCGGCGACATCGCGGCAGGAATAGCTGCCCATGGTCTCGATGCGTACGAGCCCACTGCCGAAGACCTGGCGGGCAGCCCGGTCGACTCCGAAGCGCGCCCAAGCGGCGGCGGTCTCTGCCAGCGGGCAGGCCACAGGGCCGAGATTGGCGAGCGTGAAGCGCGCCTCGTCGCCTTGGAGCTCGCTGAGGCTGACGGTCCCGACGGTCGAGCACCCGGCACCGTAGTAACGGTCCGACACAGGCGAAAAGCCCGCCCCCGCAGCGCCGAGCGCGGCAAGGCACTGGCGCGCGTCCGAACTAACTGCCGCAGGTCGAGGAGCGCTTACCGGCGCTCTGACCGTGCTGCTGCCTTCCGGGACGAGCGGACCGCAAGCCGCCAGCGACAGGGGTAGCAGGGCAAGGGCGAAACGGCCGGCCATGATGTGCGATATTGGCGCATCATGGTTAACAGCGACCTAATCGATGGCGTGAACGGGATCTGCCTGACCCGATTCACGGGTCGAGCGACTGGTCACCACTATTGCGAGCCAGGCTGCGATGAAGCCCGGGATGATCTCGTAAACGCCTGGGCCGCCGAGGAAGCTCTGGTCCCAGCCGAGGGCGATCCAGGCGATAACCACGAGTGCTCCGGTAATCAGCCCCGCCACGGCGCCGGCACCGGTCATCCGGCGCCAGGTGAGAGCAAGCACGATCATCGGCCCGAAGGCTGCGCCGAATCCGGCCCATGCGTGGGCGACGAGGCCGAGCACCTTGCTGTCGGGGTCCGCGGCAATGGCGATCGCGGCCAGTGCCACCAGGGCCACGCTGATCCGGCCGACTTGCACCGCCTCGCGCTCGCCGGCCTGCTTGCGCAGGAACAGGCGATAGAAGTCTTCAGTAAGCGAGCTGGATGAGACCAGCAGCTGCGAGCTGATCGTGCTCATGATCGCCGCCAGCAGGGCGGCGTACAAAAAGCCGGTGACCAGCGGGTGAAACAGGAGGTTGGCGAGAAGGATGAAGATCGTCTCGGGATCGGCCAGCGTCAGGCCGTTGCGTTCGACGTAGGCGCGGCCCGCCAGCCCCAGTCCGATCGCACCCAGAAGGCAGACGCCCATCCATGCCATGCCGATATTTCTGGCGGTGGGGATTTCCTTCACGCTGCGGATCGCCATGAAGCGAACGATGATGTGCGGTTGCCCGAAATAGCCCAGGCCCCAGGTGACCGCCGAGAGCCAACCGATCGCGGTCAGGCCGTGGGACAGGCTGAGGAATCCCTCAACCGGCACCCGCGCAAGGCTTTCACCGGCGCTTCCCCCAGGCCCGAACATGACCACCAGCGGCATCAGGACGAGGGCAGCGAACATGATGCAGCCTTGGACAAAGTCGGTAAGGCTGACTGCCAGGAAGCCGCCGATCATCGTGTAGGCCAACACCACGCCGGTGGTGACCCACACGCCGGTCATGTAGTCGCCGCCGAACGCCGTGGCGAACAGCTTGCCGCCTCCGACCATTCCGGCGGCGGTATAAACGGTGAAGAACACGACGACGATCACCGCGCTCGTCAGCCGCAGCGCCACGGCGTGGGAGGGGAAGCGGTTGCCGAGATATTCCGGGATGGTCAGCGCGTCGCCCAGTTCCTCGGTCTGGCGCCGCAGGCGGGGTGCCACGACGATCCAGTTGACGAGCGCGCCGGCGAACAGGCCGATGCCGATCCACGCCTCGACGAGGCCGCTTACATAGAGCGCTCCGGGCAGACCTAGCAGCAGCCAGCCCGACATGTCCGAGGCGCCGGCCGACAGGGCGGTCACCGCCGGACCGAGACTGCGCCCGCCGAGCAGATACCCTTCGCTGTCGGCGGTGGACTTGCGCCACGCATAGATTCCGATGCCGAGCATCAGGATGAAGTATAGCGCGAGCGAAACGATGACCCCGGTTTGCATGGCCGGGGTGCTAACAGGCGCGCGGCGCCGTGTGAACCGCATGACCGGAAGGCTGGGGAGATACGGGGGGGCTAGTAGATCTTCTGGTCGAGCGGCTCGATCCGCAGGGTGACCACGTCGATTCCCGCTGGCCGGGTAGCGGCGAACAGGATGGCCTCGGCCACTTGCTCAGGCGGCAGCATCTTGTACGCTTCCATCTGGCGCCTCCGTTCCTCGGGCGGGAAGGGCTGCATGGCCGAAGCTATCGCGCCCGGCTCGATCAGGGTGAGGCGGAAGTTCGCGGGGATCAGTTCCTTGCGCAGCGTTTCCGCGAAAGACGCCACTCCGCCTTTGCCGGCGTTATAAACACTTTCCCCGACCGCCTGGATGTTTACGCTGATCGAGCCGACGAGGATGATCATGCCATCCTTCGTCCCGCTGGTCTTGCTCCGGTCGATGGGTCCCTTGGTGCAGGCGACGTAGCTGACGAGGTTGCTTTCGATGACATGTCGCCAGCCGGCGTCGTCCATCTCCATCAGCGGCCCCGATCCGACGCCGGCGCAGGCCACGAGAATGTCGAGCCCGCCCAGCCAGTTATCGACCCGGAGGTTGGTATCGATGACGTAGCGCCAATCTTCGTCCGCCATCTCGTGGATCGGCTCGGCGCCCAGCGCGGCGCACGAGACGAGGATGTCGATTCCCCCAAGGCGGCTGTCGACCTCGGCGAAGACGCGCTCCAACCCTTCTATGGTCGAGAAATCGGCGGTCAGACCGATGGCACCGGGCGCGCATTCGAGCGCTTCGCGCAAGGCTGCGGGATCTCGACCGAAGGTAAGCACCCGAGCGCCGCGACCCGCCAGCAGCCGCACGGTTTCGCGTCCGATCCCGGTCGTCCCGCCGGTTACGAGAACGCGGTTGTCCTTGAGCTTTTCATGATCGGCCAAGTTTCTGTCTTCCCAAGCGGCGGCAGCTTCGGTGGGAAGAAGATGCCGGCGGGCGAAGCGTGTCCGCGCAAACCCCTTCGCGCTGAACGGTTAATCCTTGAATTGGCTCTGCCAGCCGATTGCCTTGCAATAATCGTCCGGAACATAGGGATCGCCCGGCGTCGGATTGGCTCCATTCGGCGCCCAATGGTGCTGGTAGAGCAGCTTGCAAGTCACATAGGTGGTCGCGTGCTCTTGCGCGAAATGATCTGATTCCCGCGCATTGAGCGTGCCGATCGAGCCGCTGATCGAGGCGATATGCTGATTGAGCGCCGCAAGCCGCTCGGCAAGGACCGACACCTGCTCGGTGAGCTGGTTGAATTGAAGCTGCAGGTCGAGGTTCGAAGGCTGATGCAGCGAAGGCTGTGCCTGTACCGCCGGGGGAGGAGTTATCGTCCTCACCTGACCGTGGGCGGGAAGCGACACGGCCGCGGCGATCATGGCAAGCGGAACGGCGAGGCGACGGGACATGAGCTTCTCCTCTCGGGCCCCGGGAAGGTGCATCGAGAGGAGAGGGCAGGGCATTCGTAGTGTTCCGGACAGGTTGCGCCCGGAAAAGCTGGCTCAATCGGCTTTGCGGCGCGCCTTCTTGCGCTCGTGCGGGTCGAGGATCGCCTTGCGCAGGCGGATCGACTTGGGCGTAACCTCGACCATCTCGTCGTCGTCGATATAGGCGATCGCCTGCTCCAGCGTCATCACCTTGGGCGGTGTCAGGCGGATCGCATCGTCCTTGCCGGTCGAGCGGAAGTTGGTCAGCTGCTTCGACTTGAGCGGATTGACCTCGAGATCCTCGGGCTTGGCGTTTTCGCCAATGATCATGCCTTCGTAGATCTTGGCCTGTGGTCCGAGGAACAGGATGCCCCTCTCCTCCAGGCTGTTGAGCGCGTATCCCACCGCCTCACCGGTCGCATTGGAAATCAGCACGCCGTTGGGGCGGCCCTCGATCGCGCCCTTGTGTGGGCCGTACTTTTCGAACAGCCGGTTCATGATGCCGGTGCCGCGCGTGTCGGAGAGGAATTCACCGTGATAGCCGATGAGGCCGCGACTGGGTGCGGAGAAGGTGATGCGGGTCTTTCCAGCGCCACTGGGACGCATCTCGGTCAGCTCGGCCTTGCGGCGCTGCATCTTTTCCACGACCGTGCCCGAGTGCTCGTCGTCGACGTCGATGACGACCTGCTCGTAGGGCTCGGTCCGTTCGCCGTTCTCTTCGCGGAACAGAACGCGCGGACGGCTGATGCCGAGCTCGAAGCCTTCGCGGCGCATCGTCTCGATCAAAACTCCGAGCTGAAGCTCGCCGCGGCCGGCGACTTCAAAGCTGTCCTTGTCGGCGCTCTCGGTCACGCGGATGGCGACGTTCGTTTCAGCTTCGCGAAGAAGGCGGTCGCGGATCATGCGGCTCGTCACCTTGTCGCCCTCGCGCCCGGCAAGCGGGCTGTCGTTGACCGCAAAGCGCATCGACAGCGTCGGCGGGTCGATCGGCTGAGCATTGAGCGGCTCGGTCACGTCGGGTGAGGCGATGGTATTCGCCACCGTGGCCTTCTCGAGACCGGCCAGGGCGATGATGTCGCCGGCTTGGGCGCTGTCCACCGGCACCCGCTCCAGCCCGCGATAGGCGAGCAGCTTGGTCGCGCGGCCCACCTCGACGACTTTGCCGTCCATGTCGAGCGCGCGGATGGGGTCGTTGACGCGCACGGTCCCCGAATGGACGCGCCCGGTCAGCACGCGGCCCATGAAGTTGTCGCGATCGAGCAGGGTGGCGAGGAACTTGAAAGGACCGGTTTCGTCGACTCGCGGCGCGGGAACGTGATCGACGATCTTCTGGAACAGCGGCGTGAGAGTTCCCTCGCGGCGGTCAGGGTCCTCGCTGGCGTATCCGTTGCGCCCGGAGGCGTAAAGAACCGGGAAATCGAGCTGCTCGTCATTCGCATCGAGGCTGACGAACAGGTCGAAAACCTCGTCGAGCACTTCCTGGATGCGCTCGTCCGGACGGTCGACCTTGTTAACTACGACGATCGGCCGCAGGCCGAGCGCGAGAGCCTTTCCGGTGACGAACTTGGTCTGCGGCATCGCGCCTTCGCTCGAATCGACCAGCAGGATCACCCCGTCGACCATGCTGAGGATACGCTCCACCTCGGCACCGAAGTCGGCGTGCCCGGGGGTGTCGACGATGTTGATGCGGATGTGTTCGCTCGACCCTTCCGGCGCCCATTCGACCGAGGTCGGCTTGGCGAGGATGGTGATCCCGCGCTCCTTCTCGAGGTCGTTGGAATCCATTGCGCGCTCTTCCACGCGCTGGTTGTCGCGGAATGTGCCGGACTGGCGGAACAGTTGGTCGACGAGCGTGGTCTTGCCATGATCGACGTGGGCGATGATCGCCACGTTGCGAAGGTTCATCGAAATTGTCTCTTATAGGGGGCAGCGCGGTGCGCGGGCGGCGCGCCCCTAGCCGAGAGTGCGCCAGAACACAACCGAGACGGGCGGTTGTGTGACGCTTACGCCACAGTCCGACGAGCAACCGATGCCGTTCGACGAGCGGCCTTGAGGAAAAAAATCCCCCGATTACTGACTCCGCTGTCAGCTAAGGGTCGCCGCGCCGCGCGAATGGTTCGCGCGCGAAAGCGGTCATCCGCAATCGGACGAGGATTTTCAACTCATGACCAAGACCGTTTCCGGCTTTGCCGGCTCGGCCCGTTTCGTGCTTCTTGCCGGCGTCGCCACGCTGGCGTTCCCCGTAGCCGCCCAGGCGCAGAGCACCGATGCGCAGGATGCCCAGGCGCAGACCAATTCCGACGCCGATAACTACTCCGATGCCCAGGACGCGGGTACCGGCAACGAGATCATCGTCACCGCCACCAAGCGCGAGCAGACGCTCCAGGAAACGCCGGTTGCCGTGAGTGTGACCACCGCCGAGACGATCGAGCGCGCGCAGATTCGCGACGTCACCGACCTTGCCTCGGTCGTCCCGTCGCTCAAGGTGAGCCAGAACCAGAGCCAGTTCGCCACCCGCTACTCGATCCGTGGATTCGGAACCGACGGCAACAACCTCGGCCTCGAGCCGTCGGTCGCGATGTTCGTCGACGGCGTCTATCGCAGCCGCGCGGTCGCGCAGATCAGCGACCTTCCGGACATCCAGCGCGTCGAAGTGCTGCGTGGCCCCCAATCGACCCTGTTCGGCAAGAACGCGAGCGCCGGCGTCATCTCGATCGTCACTCGCGAGCCGAGCTTCGATTTCGGCGGCAGCGTCGAGGCGAGCTACGGCAATTATGATGCGATGGTGGTGAAGGGCTACCTGACCGGGCCGATCACCGACACCGTCGCCGCATCGATCGCGGGCGGTTACAACCGCCGCGACGGTTACCTGACCAACGCCTACAACGGCGACGACGTCAACGATCGCAATCGCTATTTCGTGCGCGGCCAGTTGCTGCTGGAGCCTTCGGACACCTTCAAGTTCCGCGTGATCGGCGACTACGACGCGATCAACGAAAAGTGCTGCGGCGTGCTCAACGTCCAGCCGTCGGCGGCGACCCTGGCGATCCGCGCCGTGGGCGGCGACGTCAACGACTATCGCACCCCGTTCGCAGACGTGATCTATTCGGACGTCGTGCCCGACAGCAAGGTGCGCAACTGGGGCGTTTCGGGCCAGGGCGACCTGGAACTCGGCGCGCTGACGCTCACCTCGATTACCGCCTATCGCCAGACCAAGCTGAACGCCGATCAGGACGTGGACTTCACCAGCGCCCGTTCGGCGACCGGTGCGAACGTCGGCCAGGCCAAGCTCAAGACGTTCACCCAGGAACTGCGCCTGGCCAGCGATTTCGACGGCCCGGTGAACTTCCTCGTTGGCGGCTACTACTTCAATGAGGACGTCAACACCGCCGACCAGATCGTCTATGGCGAGGACTTCCGCGAATACGCCAACATCCTGATCGGCGGTCCCGCGGTCGTTACGAGCCCGCCGAACGACTTCGCGGTCGACAGCCTCGAAGGCACGATCAGCGCGCTTACCGGCCAGAACTACATCAACAAGTTCTTCCAGCCGGGCCAGGGCTTCTTCAACCGGATGACCCAGAAGGACGAAGCGTTCTCGATCTTCGGCAACGTGGACTTCGAAGTAACCGACGGGCTGACCATCACGCTCGGCGCGAACTACACCGACGACCGCAAGAAGGTCGTGACCGATTCCGTCAGCACCGACGTGTTCTCGGGCCTCGACCTGACGGCGATCGGCCGCACTGCGATCTATCAGCAGGGTCTCGCCACGCAGGTTGGCACGCTGCTCGGCCTCGGCCGCCTCGCTACGGGCGCCGAGATCCAGGCGTTTGCAGGCGCCAATCCGGCCGCCTTCGCCGCCGTGAACACGGGTGTGCAGGCTTTCGCGGCAGCGAACGCGCGCAACCCGGCGGTCAACCCTCTGCTCGCCTTGCGACCGCTGCAGTTCCTGCCGCCGTTCCAAAATTGCCCGAACGCGGTGGAGGACTGCCGCACTCACGACAGCGACTGGAGCTACACCGCCCGCATCGCGTACGAGATCAGCCCGACGCTGAACATGTACGCATCGTACGCAACGGGGTTCAAAGCCTCGTCGTTCAACCTCAGCCGCGACAGCCGTCCAACTGAGGCCGACGCGGCGGCGCTGCGCCAGCAGGGCCTTGCAGTTACCAATCTCGCCGCCGGGTCGCGTTTCGCGGAGCCGGAAGATTCGACGGTCTACGAACTGGGCCTGAAGGGGAACTGGGGCTTGGCCGCGGCCAACCTCACGTTCTTCCAGCAGTCGATCAAGAACTTCCAAACCAACACCTTTACCGGCACGGGCTTCATCTTCTCGAACGCTGATGAGCAGTCCACCTTCGGCGTCGAGTTTGACGGCTATGTTCGTCCGATCAAGCCGCTGACTCTGTCGCTGGCGATGACGTATCTCGATCCGAAGTACGACAGCTTCGTCAATTCACCGTTCGGCGACCTGTCGGGCGAGTCGATTGTCACGATCCCCAAGCTGTCGGCGGTGTTCGGCGCGCAGTGGGACCAGGAACTGGGCAACGGCGACAACCTGATCCTGCGCAGCGACTTCAGCTACTCGGCGCCGGTGCAGGTGGTGCAGGGGCTTCCAGGCTTCATCGTCATCAACCCCGACGGCTCGCGCGATTTCGGCCCGGCCTTGGCCGCTGCCCGTCCGTTCCGCGCGGAAGTAAACGACCTCAACGCGTCGATCACCTACGCGATGCAGAACGGTCTCGAAGTCAGCCTGTGGGGCCGCAACCTGCTGGACGACCGCAACATCACCACGGTGTTCGATTCGGTTGCGCAGAAGGGATCGATCTCGGGCTACAGCAACCAGCCGCGCACTTACGGTGTGTCGGCGCGGTTCAAGTTCTGATCGAACGCGGTCGCGTTCTTGCAGAAACGTCGAAGGGCCCCGTTCGCGGGGCCCTTTTTCGTTGCGCGTTCAACGGCTTTGTGATGCGTTCCGCTTCGGGGAAATCGCAACAGGGGGAAACTCGCGATGAATTGGATGATCCTGCCGTTCAAGCGCTACGCTGAATTCAGCGGTCGCTCGCGGCGCATGGAATACTGGATGTTCACGTTGCTCAACGTGATTGTTGTGACGGTGCTGATGTTCGCCACCGGCGGCCTGGGTGCGATGACCAACC
The DNA here is from genome assembly GCF_014644315.1 of Tsuneonella deserti. Lineage (NCBI taxonomy): Bacteria > Pseudomonadati > Pseudomonadota > Alphaproteobacteria > Sphingomonadales > Erythrobacteraceae > Tsuneonella > Tsuneonella deserti. The sequence goes on from NZ_BMKL01000001.1 coordinate 816,643, forward strand.
TCGAAGCGGGCGGCGATCCGAGCGCGGGGATGATGGCGCTGTTCGGCGGAGCGGGCCTGCTTATCCTGGTTTACGGCCTCGCGGTCCTGCTGCCGAGCATCGCCGTGACGATCCGTCGCCTGCATGATCGCGACATGAGCGGCTGGTGGTATCTCGGCGCTATCATCGGCAGCATGATCCCGGTCGTCGGCTTCCTGGTATCGATCGCGTTCCTGGTCATCCTGGCGCTGCCTGGCACGCCCGGTCCGAACCGTTTCGGTCCCGATCCGAAAGGTATTGGCGAGGCCGAGACTTTCGCCTGATCCGCGGCGGGCGCTGCGCCGGGCCTAGAGCTCGCGCAGCGCCTGCGCCGGTTTGGCGCGCAGCAGGGGAAGGGCTCCGGCGAGCGCGAAACCGACCACCAGCGCCAGGCCTCCGCCGAGGACTGCGAGGACCGCGTCCCACGCCGGCAGCCACTCGAAATCGAACAGCTGGGTGACCACGCCCCACGCGGCGGCCAGCCCGAGCGCGAGCGCGACAAGAGCAAGAACCGCCGCAAGCGCGCCATACTCGACGAGCGCGAGCACCATCACCTGCCGCCTGCTTGCACCCAGTACGCGCAGGATAACGGTGTCGTAGATTCGCTGGGCGCGCGCGGCCGCGATCGCCCCCAGCAGCACCGCCAACCCCGCCAGCACCGCGACCGATGCCGCGGCCAGGGTAGCGAGGCCCACCTGATCGAGCAGATCGCGTGCTTGGACAAGCACCGGACCGGTTTCGATCACGCTCGATGAAGGGAAGGCCTCCACCAGCTTTCTCAGCAGTTCGCCCTTCGCCGCGCCATCGGGCAGCTCGATCGTCGCAGCCATGTTGTGAGGGGCGCCTGCGAGAGTGTTCGGACTGAAGACGAGCACATAGTTGAAGCCCATCGTCTGCCAGTCAATCCGCCGCAACGAAGCGACCCGCGCCTGCCGCTCGACCCCGAGTACGCCTATGGTGAGGTAGTCGCCTACCTCCAGCCCGATGGCCTTTGCGAGATCCTCGTCGACCGAGACCAGCGGCTCGCCCGTGTAGTTCTTCGGCCACCATTGGCCCGCCGTCAGCGTGTTGCCCGGCGGCACCGCGTCGGCATAAGTGAGACCACGCTCGCCGCGCAGAGCCCAGGCACCGTCTGGGAGATCGTCACCGAGGTCGGCCACGCGCGTCATCCGGTCCCGGGGCCCGTACGCAAGGATCGCCCCGCGCAGCGCCGGCACCGCCCGGACCTGTGAACCGGGCGCTGCCCTCTCCACCAGCGCGGTGAACGGGCGCACCCCGTCTTTCGGGAGATCCAATACGAAGTAGTCGGGAGCCTGGGCCGGAACGCGCTTGGCGATGGTGCCGTCGATGCTCGTCTGCACCGCCGCGAGCAGAACGAAGGCGGACAGGCCGAAACCCAGCGCAGTCACCAGCGTGCCGGTAGCGGCCCCGGGGCGGTGGAGGTTGGCCAGCGCCGCGCGCCAGAGCGGGTCGCGCGGACGCGGGAGCCGCGAGGCCAGGCGCCGGATGCCGAAACCGAGCGCGGCGAGCAACGCGAGCGCGAGGGCCGCTCCGCCAAGAAAACCGGCCGTGAGCAGGGGCTGTTTCGCCGTCGAGAGCGCAAGCGCGGCGATAGCGGCCAGGCCGAGCACGACCGGCACGAGGGCCGTCCGATCGGCTCCCAGGGGCGATACGCGCTCCCTCATCAACGCCATCGCCGGAAAGCGGCGCGCCCGCAGCAAGGGTGGGGCGGCGAACACCAGCGCAACCAGCAGGCCGTAGGCGAGTGCCGTCAGCAGCGCGCCGGGCGCGAAGACGATCCCGTCCCCGACCGGCAGCAGCCCGGAAAGTGCACGGGCAAGCAGCGGGGTGATGGCAACTCCCGCGCCGATCCCTGCGAGGCTGCCGACCAGCGCTGCCGCGCCGATCTCCAGCGCATAGATCCGGGCAATGTCGCTGCTCGTCGCGCCCAGCACCTTCAGCGTCGCGATCCCCTGTCGCCGCGCATCGAGGTAGGAGGACACCCCTCCGCCAATGCCGATTCCCGCGATCACCAGCGCCGCCAGCCCGACGAGCGTGAGGAATTCCCCCATCCGCCCGACGAAACGGTCCACTCCAGGGGCGCCGTTGTCGCGCGTGCGAATCTCGAAACCGGCGGCGGGAAAGCGTTTCTTGAGCGCAGCCTCTGCCGCCTGTGGATCGGTGCCATTAGCGAGCGCGAGGTTGGTCTTCGAACGGTACATCGCCCCCGGCGCGGTCAGTCCGGCGCTTTCAGGCACCCCGGCGCGCACGATCACGGTGGGTCCAAGCTGAAATCCTTCGCCCAGCCGATCGGGTTCGTTGCCGATGAGCCCGCCGACCTCGAGCCGCTTGGTGCCGAGCACAAAGCTGTCGCCGACCCGCAATCCCAGGCGGTCGGCCGCCCCTTGCGCTACCCACGCCTGCCCCGCCGGCGGAGCGCCGACCGTCCGCCCGTCTTGCAGTGTCGCGCGGCCGTAGAGCGGCCATCGCCCGTCCACTGCCTTCAGTTCCACTGGCGCGGCGGCACTTGCGGTGCTGGCCATTGCCTGCATCCGCGTTCCTCCGGAGACCCTGCCGAGCGCGCGGAGTGCCGCCAGTTCTTCGGCCGTTGGCGCGCGTTGCCACAGAGAAACCTGCAGGTCCGCCCCCAGGAACTCGCGCCCGCGATCGGCAAGCTGGCGTTCAATCGTGCCGGTAAGGGTGCCGATCGCGGCAAGAGCGCCGGTGCCGAGGAACAGGCAGACGAGAAGCAGCCGCAGTCCGCGAAAACGCGCGCTGAGATCGCGGCGCGCGATCCGCCATGCCATCGCCCAGCTCACGTTGCAGGGCTTCGCGCGGTGTCGCTCGCAATACGGCCGTCCGCCAGGCTCACCACGCGGTCGCAGCGCGCCGCGAGCTGGGCGTCGTGCGTGATGACGAGCAACGTAGCCCCCGTTTCGGCACGGCGGTCGAACAGCAGGTCGACGATCGTTTGCCCGGTGGCGGCATCGAGGTTTCCGGTCGGCTCGTCGGCGAAGATCAGGGCGGGCCGCGGAGCGGTGGCGCGCGCAATGGCGACGCGCTGTTGTTCGCCGCCCGACAGCTGCGCTGGATAATGGCCGAGCCGGTGGCCGAGGCCCACGGCCGCAAGTTCCGCGCAAGCCCGCTGTCGCGCGTCAGCCATACCCGCCAGCTCCATCGGCGTGGCGACGTTCTCCTCGGCGGTCATCGTGGGCAGCAGGTGGAATGCCTGGAGGACGATCCCTATGCGGCCACGTCGGGCCTGCGCCAGCCCATCTTCGCTCATGCCGGAAAAGTCCGCTCCGGCGACTTCGAGCGTTCCCCCGCTGGCACGTTCCAGGCCGGTCAGCACCGCCATCAGGCTTGACTTGCCCGATCCGGATGGCCCGAGCAGCGCGACGACCTCGCCGGCCGCGACATCGAGGTCGATGCCCTTGAGGATTTCGACCGGTGCGGCAGCGCTGCCGAGGGTGAGGGTGAGGTTGCGGGCGGAAATCGCCGGGGAAGGGCTTGTCACCAGCTTGCGATGGCATAGCTGGTCGGGGGCGGCAATACGGCCGAAAGGGAGACAGACCGATGCGGATAGTCCAGTGGGTGGCGATCGGGTCGCTTGCGCTGGTTGCCGGGTGCGATAGCGCCGCCCCACCGCCCGCTGCCGGTCCCTCGGCTGAGACAATTGCTTCGGCGGCGCCGGTCCAGGGGCCGCAGATCGACGTGCTTGCCGTTGGAGATTCGCTTTTCGCCGGATACGGGCTTGCTTCGCCTGCCCAGAGTTATCCGGCCCGGCTGGAGCAGGCTCTGCGCCAGGAAGGTCTCAACGTCCGGATCGTCAACGCCGGCGTGTCCGGGGACACCACCGCTGCAGGTCGGCAGCGGCTCGCGTTCACGCTCGACAGTCAGCCCGTCAAGCCCGATCTCGTCCTGCTCGAACTCGGCGGCAACGATCTGCTGCGGGGCCTGCCGCCGGAGCAGACCCGAGCGAACCTCGATGCCATGCTGTCCGAACTTGACAAGCGGACGATCCCGGTCGCCCTGATGGGCTTGCAGGCGCCGCCGAACTACGGCGCGAAATGGCAGGCGCAGTATGATGCGATCTTCCCCGAGCTGGCGCGAAAGCATGGCGCGGCGCTGGTTCCCTTCGTTACCGCGAAGGTCTTCGCCGATGCCAGGATGCTGCAGGCCGACCGCATCCATCCAACCGCGCAGGGCGTGGAAGAGCTGGTGCGCGCCACTTCGGCATCGGTACGCGACGCCCTGCCCGAAGGTGAATGAATGCAGCTGAGCGCTTCGGCCATAGTCGTCGCCGCGCGCCCCCACGGAGAGACCGCGTCGATAGCGCGGGTGCTGACGGAAGATTACGGTCTTGTCGCTGGCTACGTCGCGGGCGGGCGCGGGCGTCAACTGCGCCCGGTGCTCATCCCCGGAAACCTCGTCGCCGCGGAACTCAGCGCGCGGAGCGATGCGCAGCTCCCCTTCCTGAAGCTGGAGCTGGTCGCAAGCCGCGGTCCCTGGCTTAACGAGCCGCTGCCCGCTGCGGCGATCGCCTGGGTCACCACGCTGACAGCCGCGGTTTTGCCGGAGCGCAATCCATACCCGAGTGTTTACAGCGCGTTGTCGGCCACTCTTGATGCGATCTGTCACGCTCCTTCGGCGCGTGGATGGTTGCGGGCGGTGGTTCTCTACGAGGCGCTGCTGCTTCGCGAACTCGGTTATGGCGGGGGCGCTCCCGACCAAGACGATCTTGGCGACCTGCTGGAATTGTTTGCCCGGCAGGCGGCCCCGCTGGAGCGCTACCTCCTTGCCGACCGGAAGGGCGATGCTATGGCCTCGCGCGTCATGCTGGGCGAGCGACTGGAGAAGCTGAAGCCATGAAAGTCGCGCTGCTGCCCGGCGACGGGATCGGCCCCGAGGTAATCCGCGAGGCGGTCCGTGTGCTGGAGGCGCTCGAGCTGCCCGGCCTGACTTTGTTCGAAGGCGATGTCGGCGCCGCAGCCTATCGCCGGCATGGCCACCCGCTGCCCGCCGAGACGCTGGAAATGGCCTGGGCGGCCGATGCGATCCTGTTCGGCGCGGTCGGTGATCCCTCGTTCGACGGTCTTGAGCGCGCGTTGCGGCCCGAGCAAGCGATCCTCGGCCTGCGCAGCGAGCTTGGCCTGTTCGCCAATCTCCGCCCCGCGAGGACTTTCGCCGGGCTCGAGGACATGAGCGCCCTGCGCCCCGAGATCGCGGCGCGGATCGATCTCCTCATCGTGCGCGAGCTCAACGGGGACGTCTATTTCGGCGACAAGGCGCTCGAAATGCTTCCCGATGGCCGGCGGCGGGGGTGGGACATGATGAGCTATGCCGAGGACGAGGTGCGCCGCATCGCCCACGTCGCCTTTCGCGCCGCGCAAGGGCGCAAGGGCCGGCTGTGCAGCGTTGACAAGGCCAACGTTCTCGAAACCAGCCAGCTGTGGCGCGACGTGGTAGGCGAAGTGGCGGGCGACTACCCCGGCGTCGCGCTCGAGCACATGTACGTCGATAACGCCGCGATGCAGCTGGTGCGCGATCCCGGCCGGTTCGACGTGATCGTGACCGGAAACCTGTTCGGCGACATTCTTTCGGATCAGGCTTCGATGTGCGTCGGCTCGATCGGGCTGCTCGCCAGTGCCGCGCTCGGCGATCGGCAAACCGCGTTCGGAACTTTCGGTCTCTACGAACCCATCCATGGCAGTGCGCCTGACATAGCGGGACAGGGCAAGGCCAATCCGATGGCGACGATCCTTTCGGCCGCGATGATGCTGCGCCACTCGTTCGCCCGCGAGGTCGAGGCGGCGCGGATCGAGGCGGCGGTGGCCCGCTCGCTGGCGGAAGGCGTGCGCGGCGGAGATCTTGGTGGCAGCGCGGGCACCGCCGCGATCGGCGACGCGATCCTCCAGCGGCTCTGACCATGCTCGAACTGGCGATCGTTCTCCCGACGCTCAATGAGCGCGACAATCTCGCGCCGCTCGTGAAACGGATCGAGACGGCGCTCGGGCCCCAGGGCTGGGAAGTGATCGTGGTGGACGACAACAGCGCGGACGGCACCGCCGACGAAGCGCGCGCCCTCGCGCTGACCGACCGCCGGGTGCGGGCGATCCAGCGGATCGGGCGCCGCGGCCTCGCCAGCGCGGCTATCGAGGGAATGTGCGCCACCGCCGCGCCGTTCGTCGCGGTGATGGATGCCGACCACCAGCACGATCCGGCGCTCCTGCCCGCCATGCTCGCGGCGGTGCGCGAAGGGGAGTGCGACATCGCTGTCGCCAGCCGCTTCGTCGAGGGCGGCAGCGCGGCTGGGCTGTCGAGCGCCGCGCGGGAGAGGGGCTCTCTCTTTGCCAACCGTATTGCGCGCAAGGTCACCGGGGTCGAACTGACCGATCCCATGAGCGGCTACTTCATGCTTCGGGCGGAAGCCGCGCGGGCCGCCGCTCCGCGTCTGTCGGGCATTGGCTTCAAGATCCTGCTCGACCTGCTCGCCACCGCCGAGCCGCCATTGCGCGTGAGGGAATTCCCGCTCGCCTTTGCAGCGCGCGCTACCGGAGAAAGCAAGCTGGACCGTACCGTCGTGTTCGAATTCCTGGTCGGCCTCTACGACAAGTGGCTGGGCCGGATCATCCCCACTCGCTTCGCGCTGTTCGGCACCATAGGGGCGGCGGGGGTGGTGGTCCACATGGCGGTGCTGTGGTTGTTCTTCCGCCTCGCCGGTCCCGGGTTTTCAGCCCATCCGGTGACCGGGTTCGAGATCGGCCAGACGATCGCCGCCCTGGTGGCGATGACGTTCAACTTCACGCTCAACAACTCGCTCACTTATGCCGACCAGCGGCTGCGCGGCGTTGGCGGAATGCTTCGCGGATGGTTCAAGTTCGCGATGACCTGCTCCGTCGGCCTGCTCGCCAATATCGGCGTGGCGGCGGTGCTCGTGAGGATGGGGGTGCATACCTACCCCGCGGCGCTGGCGGGCATCGTCATCGGATCGGTGTGGAATTACGCCCTGTCCAGCCGGTTCGTGTGGGGCAAATACTAGCGCCAGCTATCGACCCACATCCAATGCTCGAACGCGCGCTGTCCCTGCAGGGGGGAGGCGTCGAGTATCGGGAAAAACCACGCGAAGACGCCGACCGAGCCGGCGAGCACCAGCCAGGATAGCCAGCCCCAGCCTCGCGACCGCAGGGCATCAAGGGCCAGCGCCAGCGCGGCAAGCAGCGCCATGCTGGGCAGAAAGTAGTGATAGTAAAACTGGATCGGCTTGGCCGCGACGATCCACATCGCCAGGCTGGCGGCAAAGACTAGGAACGCCGCCAGTGCATCGGCACGCTTGCGGGCAAACCCCGCCCATGCGCACCATGCCAGTGCGGGAAGCCCCAGGAGCATTGTCAGCGGGTTGCCGATCAGAAGCACGCCGCGCTGGGCGCCGTCCACGGGTTCGTAGAGATACCAGATCGCGCGCCGATTGATGATCCAGTCGGTCCACACGCTCTGATAGGGATGCGGCTTGACCACGCTCTCCTGCATCGAGAGCATCATCTGGTGGATGCCGATCAACCCCCGGCGGCCCGCTTCCGCCGGATCGACGAGAAATGCCGGAAGATAGGTCAGGGCGTAAACCGCCAGCGGCACGATCCCCAACCATATTGCGGCCTCCCCCAGCCGAATGCCGGGAACCGGAGGGCCCCGTCGGCCGATGAGCCCGCGCCAGCCGCAGGCGTGCAGCCGCGCGGCCAGGAAAGCGAGGCCCGGGAGCGGCGCCAGCGGGATCGCGTTCCACTTTGTCCCGAGGGCCAGTCCAAGAGCCACTCCGGCGATCGCCAGACTGCGGCGTCCATGCTCAGGCTCTCGCACGGCCGCGGCGCACTGCCAGAATACGACCGTGACGAGCGCGACCATGAACACGTCGAGCATCGCAATGCGCGCATGGACGAACAGGATGAACCCGCTCGTCAGCAACACGCCATAGGCCAGGGTGGCGAAGCGGCTGAGCGAGGCGAACCACAGCGCCCGCATCGCGGCCCACACCGTCAGCGTGCCGGCGAGCGCGCTCGGAAGTCGCCAGGCCCAGGGATGATCGCCGAACAGGCCGATGCCGGCGGCGATGATCACCTTGCCGAACATGGGGTGTTCGCGGTTGAGCCAGTCCGTGCCCGCCAGCAGCGCCCGCGCAGCCGGCAGGTAGTGGATCTCGTCGAAATAGGGTTTCGACGGGATCCCCAGCCTCAAGCAAACCAGCGCGAGGAAAGCGAACGCCACCGCCGCGCACCAGCCGGCCGGGTCACGCAGGTGATGCGGTGGAGAATTCATCGGCCGGCGCGCATAGCTGCGACGCGCGCGCAGGGGAAGGGGGAGCAGCAGGCTACCGTGGGTCGAACCTACCAAGGCGCTTTTATACAATACTGTTGCAACCGGGGTATTTAAGGGCAATCATGTGAATTCGATTATAAGGGGAGAGTTCCTGATGACCATTCGCAAGTTTCCGATCTTATTTGCGGGAGCGGTTCTTGCCGTTTCGCCTTTGGCAGCGCAGGCTGCTCCGGTCGATCGTGCCAGCGCGCCTTCTGCGCAGGAAAGCGAACTTCGTAGCAGCAGCCTGCTATGGATTTTCGCCGCAATCCTCATCATCGTCGGGGGAGTTCTCCTTCTGGACGACAACAACAAGCCGGTCAGCCCCTGATCGGGCGGCCGTAGCAGCGAAAATTCACGAGACGGGGCCTTCACCGGCCCCGTTTTTCGTAAGCCCTCCCAGTTTGCCATTGAAACTGTCTCGCCCACCCTCCTAGAGCGCGAGCGATGAAGAAGACGACCGGTATGGATCGTGCCGCGACGCGGCACTGGCGCCCCGCCACCCGCGCGGTCCGCGGCGGCACGTGGCGCAGCGAGCATGGGGAGACGAGCGAAGCGGTCTTCCTGAGCTCGGGCTTCTCATACGACGATGCCGAGACGGTAGCCGCCCGCTTCACCGGCGAGGCTACGGGGATGACGTATTCGCGTCTCCAGAACCCCACCGTGGCCATGCTCGAAGAGCGGATCGCCCTGCTCGAGGGCGCGGAGGCGTGCCGCGTCCAGGCGAGCGGCATGGCGGCCATGACCGCGGCGCTGCTCTGCCAGCTTTCGGTTGGCGATCACGTGGTGGCGGCCCGCGCCGCGTTCGGTTCGTGCCGCTGGCTGGTCGATCACCTCTGCCCGCGCTTCGGGATCGAGGCGACGGTTATCGACAGCGCGGTGGACGAGGAGTGGGAGCGGGCGATCCGGCCCAACACCAAAGTCTTCTTTTTCGAAACGCCGGCCAATCCCACGCTGGACGTGGTCAACATGCAGTATGTCTGCGACCTCGCGCGGGCGCATGGCATCGTCACCGTGGTCGACAACGCCTTCGCCACCCCGGTGCTCCAGCGCCCGCTGGAATTCGGAGCGGACGCGGTCGCCTATTCGGCCACCAAGCTGATGGACGGGCAGGGCAGGGTGCTCGCCGGTGCCGTGTGCGGTTCCAGCCAGTTCATCGAAGAAAAGCTGCTGCCGTTCCAGCGCAACACCGGGCCCAATCTCAGCCCGTTCAGCGCCTGGGTGGTGCACAAGGGCCTCGAGACGCTCCACTTGCGCGCCCGCGCTCAGAGCGAGAGTGCTCTCGCGCTCGGCCGTTTCATCGAGCCGCGCGTGGCCCGAATGCTCCATCCCGGCCTGCCAAGCCATCCCCGTCACGAACTGGCGATGCGCCAGATGGACGCCGCCGGCCCTATTTTCGCATTCGAGGTTCCTGGCGGACGGGAGCAAGCCTTCGCGCTTCTCAACGCGCTGGAACTGGTCGATATCTCGAACAACATCGGCGATACGCGCAGCCTTTTGTGCCACCCCGCCAGCAGCACTCACGCCAACCTGGGCGCCGAGGCGCGCGAGGCGATGGGGGTGTCCGAAGGCTTGCTGCGGATCAACGTCGGCCTTGAAGACATCGCAGACCTTACCGAGGATATTGACCGCGCGCTGGCCAAGGCAGGGTTGTGAACGTCCAGCCGTGCCCCTTGCGCCGGAGCAGTGGAGGGCTACTTTGGCGGTTACGATGAAACAACTGTTCCAGCATGCCGCGATCACTGACGGGATCACCGTTCGCGTGGCGGTGAACTATCTTCCCGAACAATCGCGCCCGCAGGACGGCAAGTGGTTCTGGGTCTATCACATCCGGATCGAGAACGGTTCGGACGATCGGGTGCAGCTGGTAAGCCGGCACTGGCGGATCACCGACGCGCGCGGAATGGTCAACATCGTCGACGGGGAAGGGGTCGTGGGCGAACAGCCGATCATCGAGCCGGGGCAGAGCCACGACTACGTTTCGGGTTGCCCGCTGACTACGCCGCACGGGACGATGGAAGGTTTCTACACCTTTCACCGGTCCCGCTCGGGCCCGCTCGAAGTGCGCATCCCGTTTTTCCCGTTGGCCGCCCCCGCCGAAGCGAGCCGTTGACGCGCGTCCTCGCGCGCTTTCGGTGCCGCTTGAGCGAGCATTGTTCCGCCGCTAGATGCCGGTCTAGATGAAGCGTACCCACCTTCCCCTCAATGCCTTGCGCGTATTCGATGCCGCGGCGCGTCACCAGTCGTTCACCCGCGCGGCCGACGAGCTGGCGGTTACGCCCGCAGCAGTCGGCCAGCAGATTCGCGCGCTGGAGGATCACCTCGGCACGGTGCTGTTCCGCCGCACGAGCAAGGGGCTTGAGCTGACGGACGAGGCTGGTGCGGGACTGGATGCCCTGCGTGAAGGCTTTCTCAAGTTCGAAGAGGCGGTCCAGGCCATGCAGGCGGGACAGGCAAGCGATCGCTATACGATCGCCGCCCCCCGCGAATTCTACGCGCAATGGCTGAGCCATCGCCTGGCCGCCTTTTGCGAGGCCAATCCCGGTATCCGCCTGCAACTGATAGCCGACGAGAACGCCGACTTTACCGAAACGAACCTCGACGTTGCTATCCGGCTCGTCGATGGGCCGGGCGATCTCGAGGGCGTTGAGCTTGCGCCGGCGCGCCGCGTGGTCGTCGCTGCCCCTGGCGCGCCCGACCAGTGGATCGCGTGGCCCGGTGCGCCGTTGCCCGACGATGTCGAGCCGATGGTCCAGGTCGCCAACCCCGGTCAGGCGCTCTCCAGCGCGATTGCCGGCCTCGGCAAGGCGATGCTCCCGCTGCTGCTGGTGGAAGAGGCGGTGGAAAGCGGACGCCTGGAAATCCTCGAGGGGCCTGACGAGGGACGGCGCGCTTACTGGCTGGTGGCACCCTTGCCCCAGTGGCGGCAGAAAAAGGTCAAGGCGCTGGTCGCCTTCCTGACGCAGGGCTGACGCAGCCCTCTTCACCCTGGCTGGAAACAGCCTTCTTCACAGACGTTGAAGCCGGGCGATCTTGTCCAGGAGCAGGCAAAATGTCCGAAGAGCAGGAACAGCGCGCGGCGCGGTTGGGGAACCTCGGAAAATACTCGTACGCCTGGCTGACACTGGCGTTCTTCCTCGTCTCGCTCGCGCTTCATTGGTATTTCGGATGGCAGGCTTTCGTCGACGATTCCCACACGCATGGGGAAACGCCGAAGCTGGCCGAATATCTTCACGAAATGGGGCGCGACACGTTCGAGAACTGGCAGTCGGAATTCCTCCAGCTTCTCTGGCAGGTGGTTGGCCTCGCCTATTTTCTCTACATCGGCTCACCGTCCTCGAAGGAAGGCGACGACCGCATGGAAGCCAAGATCGATGCGCTCATTCGCCTCAAAGCCGGGGAAGACGCCGATGCGCTGATCGACGACATAGACCGGCGCTTTCTGCGACACGGCGGTCACGCCAAGCCTTTCGACGCGCAAGCCAGGAAATAGCGGGCGCCCGCTCCGGGCAATCGGTCTCTAGGACCCGGGCGAAGGGGCGGCGGACTCCGCAGACTGCTCGAAAGCCGCGAATACGTCCTTCAGTCCCTCTGGCTCGGCTCGCGATCGAAGCGCTTCCAGGGCGCCCGAAACAGGCAGGTGGAACTCCAGCGCTGCGCCGTCACGTCCGACCATGCGGGCGCCCAGCGAGGTGATGAACTCGATCGCGCTCCTGTTCTCCGCCAAGGTATAGGCTGCGAATTCGGTCAGCCCTTGTGCTTCGGCGTCGAGCAGGATCGTCGCGGTCAGCAGCTTGCCGAGCCCGAGCCCGTGCCACGCGTCTACGATCGCGACCGAGAATTCGGCGCAGCCGTCCTGCTCTTTCGAACGGTAGGCGTGGACCGCCCCGGCGGCCGGCTGGCCCGGGGCATCCATTGCGATCGCGCCCCAGGCGATGTGGCGATAGCCGTCTGCCGCGATCAGCCTGTCGATCACGGAATCGGGCGGTGTGTTCAGTCCGGTGAAGAAGCGCAGGTAGCGCGAACGGGGCGACATCTTCGCGATCCCGGCGCGCATCCGTGCCTCGTCCTCCGGCTCGATCGTGCGGATGCAGACGGCGCTGCCATCTTCCAGCCGGGTATGGATCGGGCCGGGCGCGGCCTGGCGGCGATCGTTGGACATGTCTTTCCTCGTGGCGACCCGGGGCGGCTGACCTGATGGTTAGCACTTCGGTCCGGTGGACGGAACCGTCGCACCGTGCGCTCATTTTCGCATTTGAGCCAAAGGGACGCACCATGCACTGCATTATCCAGTGTGACCTCGGGATCACCGCGCCATGAGCCCCGTTTCCCTGGCAGTCCGGCAGACGGAGACTGCACTCGAAAACGCGCGCATCATCGCCAGGGCGCGCCACGGCGATCTGACCGTGGAGGCTTCCACGAGCGGCTCGGACCTTTGGGTGATGATCGCGCGCAAGGGGGAAGAGGGCGGCCTGATGTGGCGCGTTGCGCTGCTGAGCGACGCGGCCAAGGTGCGCAAGCTGCAACCGGAAGGCCAGGAACTGATGGTCCTGGAATCCACAAGCCCGGCCGGCCGCCACCGGATCTCGATCGAGACGGATCCTTCCGAGCACGCGTTGTTCGTCCTGACCACGCGCTTCCGGCCCAACGGCAAGCTGCACATTCCGTTCATGCCGCGGGACCTGATTGCGGTAGGTCCTCCCTCGCGTCCCGATCGGCCACGGGGCCGGATCGAGGCGCGCCAACGGCGCCTGAATACCGGCCTGTGCTATTTCAGCCTGGAAGAGCCCGATCTCGGCAAGGTCCTCTATCTCCAGGACCTGACCCGGCTGAACCCCTATTTCCGTGCCACCGGCACCAAGCCCGAAAACGCCGTCGGCGGCGAATGGCCCGAAGTCGGATACCTGCCGCCGACCAATCCGCTCGATCCCTCGTCCGCCCTGCCAGGGGGACGCGAGACGGTGATCAGCCGCGCTTACCTGCTGATCCGCCGCTTTGCCGAGAAGGAGGAAACCAGCTCGGCCTGGCAGTTTCTCGACATGCTCGGCGCGATCTATCGGCGGCTAGACTTCCAACCGCTCGAATACCGAAACTGGGTGGAGCGATCCGAGCGCACTCTGGAGGATCTGTCGCGCAGTCCGAAAGCGCGCACGCGCCACCGGGACCATGTCTATTTCCACCCCTATACCGCCTCGGAGAACCCGGATTCGATGGTCCAGCTATCGATCTTGGGGGCGGTCCACGAATGGAGCCGGTGGACGGGGCGCAAGCACCCTCTCGAACGGGAGAACGCCAGCGGCCTGCGGGGCTTCTACGACGAGAAGCTGGGCGCGCTCAGGCGCTACCTGCCGGACGTTTCTTCCGACAAGGACGCCGACGCGGTGGACAGCTGGTATCTCTACCACCCCATGCGCAACCTCGGCGATCTCGCACTGGATGGCGACGAAGACGCGCGGGAGCTGTTCTTCGACGTCATCGACTACGGCATCAAGGCCGCGCACCACTTCAACTACAAGTGGCCGATCCAGTACAAGATCGACACTTTCGAGGTGATCACCGACGTTGCCGAGGCGGATGACCTTGGCCAGACGGACGTCGGCGGGATGTACGCCTGGGTCATGCTGCAGGCCTTCCAGCTTTCGCACGAGCCGCGCTTTCTCGAAGAGGCGCGGACCGCGATCGATGCGGCCGACGGGATGCGCTTCGACCTCAACTACCAGGCCAACCTCACCGCCTGGGGCGCGACCGCCTGCATCGAGCTGTGGCGCATCACCGGCGAAAAGCACTACCTGGCGCAAAGCTACGTCTATCTCGCCAGCTTCTTTCACAATTGCGAGATCTGGGAGAGCAGGATCGGCCTGGCCGAACACTATTCCAATTTCCTCGGCGCCACCTGCCTGCAGGACGCGCCCTACATGGCGGTCTATGAATGCTTCGACAGCTTCGCAGCGTTCGAGCGCTACCTCGACCTGGCCGGACCGGACCTGATCCCGTCGGCCAGACTGCTGGTGAGCGAATACTGCCGCTACGCGCTCGACCGGGCATGGTACTTCTATCCCGACGCCCTTCCGCCCGAAGCGCTGGCTTCGGCAAACCGCAACGGCCACATCGACCGCGAGCTCTCCTTCCCGGTGGAGGACCTCTATCCCGACGGGCAGCAGGCCGGGCAGGTCGGCCAGGAAATCTACGGCGCAGGCGCGGCCATGGTCTTCGCCACCCGCACCTTCCACCGGATCGAGGGGGCGCCGTTCCTCCTCCACACCGACCGCTTCCTGCGCGCTCTCGTCCGCATCGATGAGCGCGCGGCCACCTTCGCGCTGGACGGACCGGCGGGCTTGGGCGCGTTTATCTCGCTGGTCCCCGAAGGGAAGGGCCGCCCAAGGATCGCAGCCAAGCTGCGCGACGCCGACGGCACCTTGCTATCCCCTGGAGAGGTCGTACCCGGGCTGCTGTGCCGCTTCGATGTGCCGGCGCAAGGCGTCTACACGCTGCACTGGTAGGCTGCGTCGGCTGCGGGCCGGAGCAAGAATTACCCCCTTCAGGCGCGCCTGCGCGGGGGGCTTTTTGCCCGAGCCGTAGGCGAGGCCCGCGGCTCCGTGCGCGCCCGCTTGTGGCGGCGCTGGGCAGGGGGCGGAGCCGTGGCGGCTGGCTCCATCGCGCTGGCCGGCTCCTACGCCTTCTGTCGCACTACGCGCTGGTGAGGTTTCCTGAAGAAGCGGTCCAGCACCATGTCCCACTGCACCATGGCGAGCTTCCAGACCACCGATGGCGCGGGGTCTGCGCCAAAGCGGATGCGCAGCTCGTCGAACCTCTCGCCGGGCAGAAGGCGTTGGCGGATATTGGCGATCGCCGCCTTGGCCGCCGCCACCCGCCGGTCGGCCTCGGTTCGGTCGATCTCTCTCGCCTCGACCGCCTCCAGGGTTGGGCACTTGTAGGTGCGACAGGTGGTTAGCCGCTTTTCGTAAATCTGGCAGACGGAACCGCACAGGTTTCCGCATGGGAGAAGAAAGAATCGCTCGCCATCATTGCGCTGCACTATCGTAAAGCCGAGCTCGCCGGCTTCCGGTTCTTCATGGGGGAAGATCGGACCCTGGTCGAACAAGGACCCCTCGCAGCAGATGCCGCAACTAACGCAAAGATCGCTGCCGGCGCCTGAGTCTTCGTCCATGCGAAAACAATACAGGGCGGAGCAAGACTCGATATATACCGAAGGATAGGTTCCAGTTCTTGCTGATCCTAAGTAATTCGACCCCAAAAGAAACCGCTCGCCGGCGGCTGAAAAATTAGCCTTCGCTTACGCGCTTTCGGTCCGGACCAAAGTCGTGTCCGATTCCTGTCCCTGCGCGTTCTCCTCCAGCACCCGGCTGGGGATCGCTTCGTAAACCGGATGACCGGGAACGAGATCGCGGATGTCCACCCTGTGCTCGCCCCGGATCTGCAGCAGCATGCACAG
Organism: Tsuneonella deserti; assembly: GCF_014644315.1. Classification (NCBI taxonomy): domain Bacteria; kingdom Pseudomonadati; phylum Pseudomonadota; class Alphaproteobacteria; order Sphingomonadales; family Erythrobacteraceae; genus Tsuneonella; species Tsuneonella deserti. The sequence continues at coordinate 832,466 of NZ_BMKL01000001.1, forward strand.
GACTCCTTCCGGGCTTTTGGATACGTAATTGACGAGGCTGTCGGACTGGCCCGAGAGCACCCGCTCGAGCGCGCAATCCTCGACCCGCTGCAGCCCCCACGCGTGCGCCTCGTCCCACGCGGCCGCGAACCCTTCCGCCCCGGGCCGCGCGCGCAGCTTGTAGAGCGCCTCCATCGATTTCCCGATCGACCGCGCCGCCTGGTTGACGATCCCCGTCGCCGCGAGCGTCGCGACGAAGTGCCGCTGCAGTTCGGGTGTGATCGAGTTCCGCCGCGGACGCTTGTGGAGGTAGGGCGCGAACGCGAGCAGCGGGTCGTCGTCGGAAGGCAGCGGGGAGGGCGAATAGGCCGCGGCCGAGGTCGCCTGGCGCGGCGTGGCACGGGTGGGGAGGGGGCGATGACGAGAGTCCAGAGGGTGCGAGGTAGTCACGGTCCGCAGACACATTGCAGATTCAAGGTGTGTAGGAAAACGATCACAGCCCGGTGAGGAATTCGCGGACCCGGAGCGGCGCTCCGCATGACAGCGCTTGAGACGGCACTGTATTTCAGGATGGCGCCTAAGTTGCGCAGGTTCACAAGGTATCTTGAGCATAAACGAAATTATCTTAAGTTACCTTTCGGAAGGGGGAACCACGGATGGCTGGCAAGCGCACGGCGACCGAAAAAAGCCCGTCGGACTTCAACATCTACGCCCGATCGGGGATCGCGCAGGGGTCGAAGACCTGGAGCTCGACACAGGTGCATTCATCGGGGGGAGGAGGTTACGTGGGTCCGCAGGGCGGCGACGTGCAGGCTGCCAAGGTCACCAGCAGCAACACGACGCACCATGCCTTCTTCCTCGTCGAGGATGGCGGGAAGGAAATCGAGATATCGTTGGCGGGCGTTCCATTCAGCGTTCGCGATGGACACCGTGTGACCGCGGTCTATGCCGGACACCAGCAAGACGAATGGCAGTGGCTCACGCACCTGCATAATCATCACACTGAGCAGTCTGCGAAGGTGCCAACCGCCTACCGAAAGATCATCGGCAACCCGAACGTGTGGATATTCTTCGGGGCCATGGCGCTTGCCGTAACACTCGGCATTCTTGCCGAGTCCTGGATGCTCTTTGTCCTGATCATCGCAGCCTACGCCGGATTCACGCTCCTGGTGGAATCTCCCAAACTGAGAGTGCTTGCAGAGGAGCTCGACACACGTGCGCAGCGCCTGATCGACGAGCGAGCCGCTGAGACCCAAATAGCGCCTGTCGCATGACCGGGCCAGCTCCGTCGGCTGTCATGCCGGTCGCGTCGATCGACGATGTTAACGTGTTCACGAAGTCGGGCGTGGTCATTGACCGACAGGCCGATTCCGAAACCTCGGTCTATGGATCGGTATCGGGAGGCCGCGGTAGAATAAGCTCATCCACGACCGAATACCTGACGCTGTTTCTGCGCGATGACGAAGGAAACGAGTTCAGCGTTGTGCTGCAGGACTTTTCCATTCCTGTGCGGGCAGGCAATCGTCTGACGATCCTTTTTGCCGGGACCAGGAGCAGCCGCGCCGGCCGGGCGGCGGGCATTCTCAACCACGATACAGGGGTTGAGAGCATTTGCACGGCCACGATAGAAGGATTGGCCCCGCGCTCGAAGGCTGGCTGCTTGCTGCTGGTTGTCGTTCCGATCCTGGCGTTTTTGGCTCTCGGGACTGCGTCCCGGTTTGCATTGGGCATTCTGGGCGATGACTCCCCCATCGCCCTTCTCCTTGCCGTAGCCTGGCTCGCCTCGCCCTTCGTTGCCTTTGTCGTGATGCTTCGCCGGGGCCGGCGCGAAACGCGCGTTGCGGGGGAGTTGAGGGCGCAGATCAGGAACTTGATACAGCAGAGGCTCGATGCGGCGAGAACGGCGCCGCCGCGTAGTTTGGGTTCATAACGGTCAGCGAAAGGACACTGCATGCTCAACGCCGCGAATATTCGCCCCTATCCGCTCATGCTCGCCGCTCTGGTCCTGACTGCATGCACTCAAGGCGACGCCAATGCGGACACGGGCAATCTGGCAGCGAACGACTCCGTGCAGGATACCGGATCGCTGGCGTCGTCGCCTTCGACTGCAGCGCCTGGCGCCGCCCGTCTGCCTGCTGCGGCGCTCGCTGCGTGGGAAGGTTATGCCCGTGAGCAATGTCGTGCCATTGGCGAGCGCTTCAGCTCCGTCCGCTTTACACCGCTGTCAGGCACGGCAGCGCCCGACAGGCCCGATCGTGGAGGCTTTGTTGCTACCGACTTCAATGGTGACGGGAAGCCCGACTTCGTTGTCGTAACGAGTGGTCAGGGCTGCAGCGGAGAGGGGCCGGGGCCCGGAGCGACCGACTTCGTAATATCCAGGTCAGATGGATATCGTGCCGTCGAAGGTTTTGCCGGTGCGCTCGAACCCCAGATGGTCAAGCAGCGCGATGGCAAGGATTTCGTCGAGTTTCCGGGTGGATACTTCGGGAATTGCGGGGAAGTGGCAGTTTCCGTGTGGGGTTGGAGCGGGCAGGAGATGGAAGTCGTTGAACGCCGCGACAGCAAGGGCCAGCGCGTTGACAAGGAGGGCTGCGCCCTTGCCGCACAGTCGAAGGGGGCCGCTGGAAGCAAGCCTCCACTGCCGTTCGAACCGGGTTACTGGGCCGGGGGCGTGAGTTGCACGGAGGCTATTGAGGAAGCGGCGGAGCTACCTCCGGACGAAGCAAGCCTCCATTACCTGACCGCGACCGGGGGTTACATCGGTCGGTTCGAGATACAGCGCTTTCAGGCTCTCGGCGGCAACCGCTACCGGCTGATCGGACGAGAACACGACGAGAATGGATCGACGCCGAGCACGATGGATATAACCGTTGGCAGCCGGAAAAGCTTTACCGATAGCCGGTATGGCGGTCGCTATACGTACTGTCCGACTTCCACGGTTTCGCGCACTGTTCGTTCGTATTACGAGAACCGCTAGCCCGGCGCGTCTCTTGACCCTTCGCCCGAATCCAACTAAGGGCGCCCCATCCAGGGCAGGCTTCGTCTCGAAGTGAGGCTCGCCTCGGGCAGATAGAGCTGAACATTGGCGGTGTCGTCCCGGGCCTGGCGCTAGGGGGATCCCATCAAAGTAGTACTTTGATGGGGCCCGGTTGCGCGAAGGCTCTTTTCTATTGAGGCGCGGCCCATCGCGGGGCGCTTCGGGGCGGCCGTCAAAGTAACCCGGTGTCCGTGGACGCGGGTGGAGTGTTTCAGGCTCGTGCGATGCATCTCGCTTCGCGGCTCTCGCACGAGAGTCCGCCGGCCGCGCGCATGGTCCTTTCTCCCTTCATCCATTGCCTGGCACTCCCATACGGTGAAGAGAGAAACGTCTTAATGCCGACGATCAACCAGCTGGTCCGCAAGGGCCGCGAACCGCAGAAGGCCAAGTCCAAGGTCCCTGCGATGGATGCCAACCCGCAGAAGCGCGGCGTGTGCACCCGCGTCTACACGACGACCCCGAAGAAGCCGAACTCGGCGCTGCGCAAGGTCGCCAAGGTGCGCCTCACCAACCAGCGCGAGGTCATCACCTACATCCCGGTGCTGATCCGCGGCGGCCGCGTGCGCGACCTTCCGGGCGTGCGCTACCACGTGCTGCGCGGCGTCCTCGACACGCAGGGCGTGAAGGACCGCAAGCAGAGCCGCTCGAAGTACGGCGCCAAGCGTCCGAAGTAAGGGTTTAGCGCGGCGCTAGCCCGGCTCCGGACCGATCCGCCTGCCGGCTACCTGCGAAGGTAGTCCTTGGGTGGCCGGGAGGGGGAGCGGGCCGGAGCCGCAGGACGTCCACGGAGGTGGACGGCCACTCCGAAGGAGTTAGAAAACATGTCACGTCGTCGTCGTCCCGAGAAGCGGGAAATCCTGCCTGATCCCAAGTTCGGTGATCAGGTCCTGTCGAAGTTCATGAACAACCTGATGTATGACGGGAAGAAGTCCGTCGCCGAGAGCATCGTCTATGGTGCGCTCGAGACGGTCGAGACCCGTGCCAAGGCCGATCCGATCGCGGTGTTCCACAGCGCGCTCGACAATGTGAAGCCGCAGATCGAGGTCCGTTCGCGGCGCGTCGGCGGTGCCACCTACCAGGTGCCGGTCGAGGTCCGTCCCGAGCGTGCCCAGGCGCTCGCCATCCGCTGGCTCATCACCGCCGCCCGCGGCCGTGCGGAAACCACCATGGCCGCGCGTCTTTCCGGCGAGCTGATGGATGCCGCCAACAACCGCGGCAACGCGGTCAAGAAGCGCGAGGACACGCACCGCATGGCCGATGCGAACCGCGCCTTCTCGCACTACCGTTGGTAATCACTATATGGGGGCCGGCTCTCGGCTGAGGGCCGCCCCCGCTACTCCCTGAGGAATTTTTCCATGGCCCGCAGCCATCCCATCGAGCGCTACCGCAATTTCGGAATCATGGCGCACATCGACGCCGGCAAGACCACCACGACCGAGCGGATCCTCTACTACACCGGCAAGTCCTACAAGATCGGCGAAGTCCATGACGGCGCCGCCACGATGGACTGGATGGAGCAGGAGCAGGAGCGCGGCATCACCATCACGTCGGCCGCGACGACCACCTTCTGGCAGGCCGAAGACGGCCAGGGCCCCGAGCACCGCCTGAACATCATCGACACCCCCGGGCACGTCGACTTCACCATCGAAGTCGAACGCTCCCTCCGCGTCCTGGACGGCGCAGTAGCCGCGTTCGACGGCGTCGCCGGCGTGGAACCCCAGTCCGAAACCGTCTGGCGCCAGGCTGAAAAGTACGGCGTGCCGCGGATGTGCTACATCAATAAACTGGACCGCACGGGCGCTGACTTCTACTACTGCGTTCAGACGATCATCGATCGTCTCGGTGCGGTTCCGGCCGTCCTTTATCTGCCTATCGGCACAGAAGGTGGCTTCAAGGGTCTGGTCGACCTCGTCAATGATCGTGCGATCATCTGGCAGGACGAGAGCCTCGGAGCGAAGTTCGATTACACCGAAATCCCCGCCGACATGGCCGACAAGGCCGCCGAATATCGTGAACGCCTAATCGAACTCGCTGTCGAACAGGACGACGACGTGATGGAGAAGTATCTGGAAGGCGAACTTCCTGATGCTGCCACGCTCAAGAAGCTGATCCGGAAGGGCACCTTGAACCACAAGTTCGTGCCGGTGATGTGCGGCTCTTCGTTCAAGAACAAGGGTGTGCAGCCGCTGCTGGACGCAGTTGTCGACTACCTGCCGAGCCCTATCGACGTTCCCGCGATCAAGGGCGTCAAGCCGGGCACGGACGAGGAGGACACCCGTCCTTCGTCGGACGAGGCACCGTTCTCTGCACTTGCGTTCAAGATCATGAACGATCCGTTCGTCGGCTCGCTCACCTTCACCCGCATCTATTCGGGCAAGCTGACCAAGGGTTCGTACCTGAACTCGGTTAAGGACAAGAAGGAAAAGATCGGTCGCATGCTGCTGATGCACTCCAACAATCGCGAGGACATCGAGGAAGCGTATGCAGGCGACATCGTTGCACTGGCGGGCCTGAAGGAAACCACCACGGGCGACACGCTGTGCGATCCGGCCAAGCCGATCATTCTCGAGCGCATGGAATTCCCGGAGCCGGTCATCGAACTCTCGGTCGAGCCCAAGACAAAGGCCGACCAGGAGAAGATGGGCGTCGCGCTGCATCGTCTCGCGGCCGAAGATCCGAGCTTCCGTGTTTCGACCGACCATGAATCGGGCCAGACGATCATCAAGGGCATGGGCGAGCTTCACCTCGACATCCTCGTCGATCGCATGAAGCGCGAGTTCAAGGTCGAGGCGAACGTCGGTGCGCCGCAGGTGGCGTACCGCGAGTACCTCGCGAAGCCGGTCGACGTGGACTATACCCACAAAAAGCAGTCGGGCGGCTCGGGTCAGTTCGGCCGTGTGAAGATCAAGGTCACTCCGGGCGAGCGCGGTCAGGGCTTCGTGTTCGAAGACAACATCAAGGGCGGCAACATCCCGAAGGAGTACATTCCGGCAATCGAGAAGGGTCTGCGCGAGCAGGCTGAGAGCGGCTATCTGGTGGGCTTCCCGATCATCGACTTTACCGTCGAGCTATATGACGGTGCGTACCACGACGTCGACTCGAGCGCGATCGCGTTCGAAATCGCCGGTCGCGGCGCGATGCGCGAAGTAGCGCAAAAGTCGGGCATCAAGCTGCTCGAGCCGATCATGAAGGTCGAGGTCGTCACTCCCGAGGATTACCTCGGCGACGTCATTGGCGACATCAACAGCCGCCGTGGCCAGATCCAGGGCACCGACAGCCGGGGCAATGCCCAGGCGGTCGAGGCAATGGTGCCGCTCGCCAACATGTTCGGGTACGTCAATGAGCTGCGCTCGTTCACTCAAGGGCGCGCGCAGTACACGATGCAGTTCTCGCACTATGACGAAGTGCCCGCGAACGTGGCAGCCGAGGTCAAGGAGAAGCTTGCCTAAGAAAGGGTGAGCGTCTAGGGGCGGCACCCGATTCACCGGGTGCCGCAACCCGACTTGGTGAAATTCAATCCCAGACAGAGGTTAGAGTCAAAATGGCTAAGGAAAAATTCCAGCGGAACAAGCCGCACTGCAACATCGGCACCATCGGTCACGTCGACCACGGCAAGACCACGCTGACCGCCGCGATCACCAAGGTGATGGCCGAACTCCACGGCGGCGCGGCGGTTGATTTCGCCAACATCGACAAGGCTCCCGAAGAGCGCGAGCGCGGCATCACCATCTCGACCGCTCACGTCGAGTATGAAACCGACGCCCGTCACTACGCGCACGTCGATTGCCCGGGCCACGCGGACTACGTGAAGAACATGATCACCGGTGCTGCCCAGATGGACGGCGCGATCCTGGTGGTGAACGCTGCTGACGGCCCGATGCCGCAGACTCGCGAGCACATCCTTCTCGCCCGCCAGGTCGGCGTGCCGGCGCTCGTCGTCTACATGAACAAGGTGGATCAGGTCGACGACGCCGAGATTCTGGAGCTCGTCGAACTCGAGGTCCGCGAGCTGCTCAGCTCGTACGACTTCGACGGCGACAACATTCCGATCGTCAAGGGCTCGGCTCTCGCTGCTCTCGAAGGTCGTGACGACGAGATCGGCAAGAACTCGGTCATCGAGCTGATGAAGGCTGTCGACGAGTACATTCCGCAGCCGGAGCGTCCGATCGACAAGCCGTTCCTCATGCCGATCGAAGACGTTTTCTCGATCTCGGGTCGTGGTACGGTTGTCACCGGCCGCGTCGAATCGGGCGTTGTGAACGTCGGTGACGAGTGCGAGATCGTCGGCATCAAGGACACCACCAAGACGACCGTCACCGGCGTCGAGATGTTCCGCAAGCTCCTCGATCGCGGTGAAGCCGGCGACAACATCGGTGCGCTGATCCGCGGCGTGGCGCGTGAAGCCGTTGAGCGTGGCCAGGTTCTGGCCAAGCCTGGTTCGGTCAACCCGCACACCGATTTCGAAGCCGAAGTGTACGTGCTGTCGAAGGACGAAGGGGGCCGTCACACGCCGTTCTTCGCCAACTACCGCCCGCAGTTCTACTTCCGCACCACCGACGTGACCGGCGAAGTCGTCCTTCCCGAGGGCACCGAGATGGTCATGCCGGGCGACAACGTCACGATCGGCGTCAAGCTGATCGCGCCGATCGCGATGGATGAGGGCCTCCGCTTCGCCATTCGCGAAGGCGGCCGGACCGTCGGTTCGGGCGTCGTGTCGAAGATCACGAAGTAAGTCTCGCGATCTCCAGGATTGGGCCCGCTCTCCCGTTCGGGGAGGGCGGGCCTTTCCTTTTGAAGGGGCCGTCGCCGCTGCCACGCGTCAGCGGAGTGCCGGCAGTGAATTCAACGCAATTCGGGGCTTGCCAGCGTGAGGGCTCCTCCGTATAGGCGCGGCACCGGCGGGGATTCGTCTCCTCCAACGAAATTCATGGGAAGGCCGCCCGTACCGGGGAACCGGATGCAAGCGGGGCGGGCCTTTTCTTTTTTGCGGGTTCAGGGTGTCGGCACCCGCGCTCGCTTGGCTCTTTCGCATCGGTTAGTGGACATGGAAGCTCAGAACATCCGCATTCGTCTCAAGGCATTCGATCATCGCGTGCTTGACCAGGCGACCGGAGAAATCGCGGACACCGCGCGTCGTACCGGCGCGCTCATCCGGGGCCCCATTCCGCTGCCGACGCGTCTCGAGAAGTTCACCGTGAACCGCGGTCCGCACATCGACAAGAAGTCGCGGGAGCAGTTCGAGGTGCGCACCTATAAGCGGCTGCTCGACATTGTGCAGCCCAACGCCCAGACGGTCGACGCGCTGATGAAGCTCGATCTGGCCGCTGGCGTGAACGTCGAGATCAAGCTCGCTTGATTTCACTGCGGACCGCGGTGGTCCGCTGACAAGGGATACCTCCGGCAAGTTGCCGGGTAGCGTCCCCCGTCTCGCCTCCTTCGGGAGGCACTTTGGCCCGGACGGGGCGACGCATGATTTTCCAGGGCCGAAGCACGCACCGGGGATGGTCCTCGGTGCCTCTGTAAGGAGAATGGATCATGCGCTCCGGCGTGATCGCTAAGAAAGTCGGGATGACCCGCCTGTTCCAGGAAGATGGCCGGCACGTCCCGGTCACCGTCCTGGCGCTTGAAGATTGCCAGGTCGTTTCGCATCGTACCGAGGACCGCGACGGCTACTATGCTGTCCAGCTGGGTGCGGGCGAGGCCAAGCAGAAGAACGTCAACAAGCCGCAGCGCGAAGCTTTCGCCAAGGCCAACGTTGGCCTTAAGATGCGCGTCGCGGAATTCCGCGTGGATGGCGAGGATGCGCTGATCCCCGTAGGGTCGAGCATTTCGGCCGAGCACTTCATTGCTGGCCAGAAGGTCGACATCACCGGCTGCACCAAGGGCAAGGGTTTTGCCGGCGCCATGAAGCGTTGGGGCTTCGGAGGCATGCGTGCGACGCACGGTGTTTCGATCAGCCACCGTGCGCACGGTTCGACCGGGCAGCGGCAGGACCCGGGCAAGGTCTTCAAGAACAAGAAGATGGCCGGCCACATGGGTGACAAGCAGCGCACCCAGCAAAACCTCGAGGTTGTCCGCACCGATCCGGCGCGAGGCCTGATCTTCGTAAAGGGCTCGGTCCCTGGCGCGAAGAATGGCTGGCTGCTGGTGCGCGATGCCGTCAAGCTCAAGGCTCCGGCCGAGCTTCCGTTCCCGGCCGCGATCATCGACCGCAACGTTCCCCAGCACGAGGAGGCGCCTGCCGGTCTCGTTGAGGCCGCCGCAGAGCACGAAGTGCACGATCAGGTGAGCCCGGAGCTGCAGGAGCAGCTCGCTCAGGAGCAGCAGGCCGGCGCGGGTGACGAAACCACTCCTGCGGTGGGCGAAGAAACTTCCGAAGGCGGCGCTGCCGGCTCGGACGAGAGCAAGGAGGGCTGATCCCGTGAAGGTGAAGGTCCAGAAACTCGACGGCACCGAGGTCAAGGGCGATCTCGAGCTGAACGACGACGTGTTCGGCATCGAACCGCGGCAGGACATCCTGCACCGCGTCGTCACCTGGCAGATGTGGAACCGTCGCGCGACGGCGCGTCCCACTCGTGAGCGCAGTGAAGTCTCGCGCACCGGCAAGAAGTTCGGCCGCCAGAAGGGCGGCGGTACGGCTCGACATGGCGACCGCGCGGCCCCCGTGTTCATCGGCGGCGGCAAGGCTCACGGTGCTCGTAAGCGTGATTTCAACATCTCGCTGAACAAGAAGATCCGTTCGCTGGGTCTGCGCATGGCGCTGTCGAGCAAGGCCAAGGGCGGCCTGGTGATCGTCGATAGCCTTGTGCTCGACGATGCCAAGACCAAGGCGCTCAAGGGCCAGTTCGACAAGAATGGCTGGGGCGGCAAGGTTCTCGTGATAGACGGGGACTCGGTCGAAGGTTCGTTCGCCCGTGCCGCTGGCAACCTGCCCGGCGTCAATGTGATGCCGGCTGTGGGCGCCAACGTTTACGACATTCTGAAGCACGACACGCTGGTCCTGACCAAGGCGGCGGTCGAAAAGCTGGAGGCGCGCTTCAATGGCTAAGAACCAGCAAATCGCGATCGACGCGCGTCATTATGACGTCATCCTCGCGCCCCACATCACCGAGAAGAGCACGTTGCTGTCCGAGCACAATGGCGTGGTCTTCAAGGTCGCCAACGACGCTACCAAGCCGCAGATCAAGGAAGCGGTCGAGGCGCTGTTCGGTGTCAAGGTGACCGGCGTGAACACCATCGTCGCCAAAGGCAAGACCAAGCGCTGGAAGGGTAAGCCCTACACGCGCACGGACATGAAGAAGGCGATTGTCACTCTGGCGGACGGCGACACGATCGACGTCACCAGCGGGATCTGAGGGCAGGGACAATGGCACTCAAGAATTACAAGCCGACCAGCCCGGCCCGTCGCGGCCTGATCCTGGTCGACAAGTCCGCCCTGTGGAAGGGCAAGCCGGTCAAGGCGCTGGTCGAAGGCAAGCGCAAGACGGGTGGCCGTAATAACAAGGGGCACGTGACGAGCCGCGGCATCGCGGGCGGCCACAAGCAGAAGTACCGCTACGTCGATTTCAAGCGGCGCAAGTGGGATATGCCGGCGACCGTTGAGCGGCTCGAATACGACCCGAACCGCACCGCGTTCATCGCTCTGGTGAAGTACGAGGACGGTGAACTCGCCTACATCCTCGCGCCGCAGCGCCTCGCGGTCGGCGACACTGTGGTTGCTGGCGAGAAGACCGACACCAAGCCAGGCAACGCCATGTTGCTCGGCACGATGCCGGTCGGCACCATTTGCCACAATGTCGAGATGAAGCCGGGCAAGGGCGGGCAGATTGCCCGTTCGGCCGGGACTTACGTCCAGGTCGTCGGTCGTGACCGCGGGATGGTCATCGTCAGGCTCAATTCAGGCGAGCAGCGTTACCTGCGCTCGGATTGCATGGGTACGGTTGGCGCGGTGTCGAACCCCGACAACCAGAACCAGAACTTCGCCAAGGCCGGCCGCAGCCGCTGGATGGGCAAGCGTCCGCTGACCCGCGGCGTTGCTAAGAATCCGGTCGATCACCCGCACGGCGGCGGCGAAGGCCGCACCTCGGGCGGCCGCCACCCGGTCACCCCGTGGGGCAAGCCGACCAAGGGCGCGCGGACCCGTCATAACAAGGCGACGGACAAGATGATCATCCGTTCGCGTCACGCCAAGAAGAAGAGGTAATCGAGATGGCTCGTTCCGTCTGGAAAGGTCCGTTCGTCGACCTCCACCTGCTGAAGAAGGCCGAGGACGCGCAGGAGAAGAACGCGCGCGGTGCGATCAAGACCTGGTCGCGTCGCTCGACGATCCTGCCGCAGTTCGTCGGACTGACCTTCAGCGTCTACAATGGCCAGAAGTTCATTCCGGTCTCCGTCAACGAAGACATGGTCGGCCACAAGCTCGGCGAATTTGCGCCCACGCGCAATTTCCCTGGCCACGCCGCCGACAAGAAGGGCAAGCGCTGATGGGCAAGCAGAAAGCTCCCCGCCGCGTGGGCGACAACGAGGCGCTCGCCGTCGGCACCACGATCCGTGGTTCGGCGCAGAAGCTCAACCTTGTCGCCGCGCTGATCCGTGGCCGCAAGGCCGAGGAAGCGATGAACATCCTCACCTTCTCCAAGAAGGCGATGGCGCGTGACGCTTCCAAGGTGCTCGCAAGCGCGATCGCCAACGCCGAGAACAACCACAACCTCGATGTCGACGCGCTCGTCGTCGCCGAGGCGTCGGTCGGCAAGTCTGTCACCATGAAGCGCTTCCACACGCGCGGACGCGGAAAGAGCACCCGCATCCTTAAGCCGTTCAGCCGGCTACGCATCGTGGTCCGCGAGAGCGAGGAGGCCTGATCCATGGGTCATAAATCAAACCCCGTCGGCCTGCGCCTGCAGATCAACCGCACCTGGGACAGCCGTTGGTACGCCGAAGGGCGCGACTACGCGAAGCTGCTCAGCGAGGACATCGAGATCCGCAAGTATATCGTCGACAGCCTGCCGCAGGCCGCGATCAGCAAGGTCGTGATCGAGCGTCCGGCAAAGCTGTGCCGCGTTTCCATCTATGCCGCCCGTCCGGGCGTCATCATCGGCAAGAAGGGCGCGGACATCGAGAAGCTTCGCGCCAAGCTGGCGACGATGACCAAGAGCGACGTCAAGCTCAACATTGTCGAGATCCGCAAGCCGGAGATCGATGCCAAGCTCGTCGCGCAGGGTATTGCCGACCAGCTTGTGCGCCGCGTGGCCTTCCGCCGTGCGATGAAGCGCGCGATGCAATCGGCCATGCGCCTGGGTGCCGAAGGCATCAAGGTGATGTGCGGCGGCCGCCTTGGCGGTGCCGAAATCGCCCGCGTCGAACAGTATCGCGAAGGCCGCGTGCCGCTGCATACGCTGCGCGCGAATGTCGACTATGCCGATGCCGAGGCACTCACCGCCTACGGAATCATCGGAATCAAGGTCTGGATCTTCAAGGGTGAGATTCTTGGCCATGATCCGACCGCCCAGGACCGCCTGATGATGGAGGCTCAGACCTCCGGCGTCCGGCCGGCCCGCTGATTTCGGAAGTAGAGAAAAATCATGCTGCAACCGAAGAAGACCAAGTTCCGCAAGGCTTTCAAGGGCCGGATCAAGGGTGACGCCAAGGGCGGCACGAGCCTGAACTTCGGCTCGTACGGCCTCAAGGCGCTCGAGCCCGAGCGCGTCACCGCTCGCCAGATCGAGGCGGCTCGCCGTGCGATCACGCGTCACATCAAGCGTCAGGGACGCCTGTGGATCCGCGTGTTCCCCGACGTGCCGGTGTCGAAGAAGCCTGCCGAAGTCCGCCAGGGCAAGGGCAAGGGCTCGATCGAATACTGGGCCGCCCGTGTGAAGCCGGGCCGCGTGCTGTTCGAACTCGACGGCGTTCCTGGCCCCCTTGCTGCCGAGGCGTTCAGCCGTGCGGCGATGAAGCTGCCGATCAAGACCAAGGTTATCGCCCGTCTGGGTGACACCAGCCACCTGGGAGCCGAGTGATGGCGAAGAAGCCCACCAAAGCACCCGCCGGCAGCAAGGCCGAGGATATGCGCACAAAGACCGATGACCAGCTCGGCGAGCAACTCGTGGAGCTGAAGCGCGAGGCGTTCAACCTGCGCTTTCAGGCCGCGACCAACCAGCTGGAGCGCCCGGCGCGCATCCGCGAGGTGCGCCGCGACATCGCGCGTATCAAGACGCTGCAGGGCGAGCGTTCTCGCGCTGCCGAAGCGAAGTAAGGAAGTAGCGATGCCCAAGCGTATCCTGGTCGGGACAGTCGTCTCCGACAAGACCGACAAGACCGTGACCGTGCTGGTCGAGCGCAAGGTGAAGCACCCGCTCTACGGCAAGATCATCCGTCGCTCGAAGAAGTATCACGCGCATGATGAAGCCAACGAGTTTCATCCTGGCGACGTGGTGCGGATCGAGGAAACCCGGCCGATCTCCAAGACCAAGACCTGGACCGTGAAGGACCGGGTACTGGCTGGCGGCGTCCAGGCGGTCGAAGCCGACATCGAAGTTGCCGAAGCCGGTAACTGAGCCAAGTTTTTTAGGAACTGCCGGACTGGTTCCGGCAAGCCGAACGAGAAGGAACCGGATCTATGATCCAGATGCAATCCACGCTCGACGTCGCTGACAACAGCGGCGCCAAGCGCGTCCAGTGCATCAAGGTGCTGGGCGGGTCCAAGCGCCGCACCGCCGGCGTGGGCGACGTCATCGTCGTCTCGGTGAAGGAGGCGCAGCCGCGGACCCGCGTGAAGAAGGGCGACGTTCATCGCGCGGTTATCGTGCGCACTCGCAAGGATGTGCGTCGCGCCGATGGCAGCGTCATTCGCTTCGACAGCAATGCCGCCGTGCTGGTGAACAAGAACGAGGAGCCCATCGGCACCCGTATCTTCGGGCCCGTGGTTCGTGAGCTGCGCGGTCGTGGCTTCATGAAGATCATCAGCCTTGCTCCGGAGGTGCTGTGATGGCTGCCGCCAAGATCAAGAAGGGCGATAACGTCGTAGTGCTTTCGGGCAAGGACAAGGGCCGCACCGGCACCGTCCAGGCCGTGATGCCCAAGGATGGCAAGGTTGTCATCGATGGCATCAATGTGTCGGCCCGCCACCGCAAGGCGAGCCAGACCAACCCGCAGGGTGGCATCGATCGCAAGCCTGCGCCGATGCACATCTCGAAGGTTGCGCTGGCCGATCCGAAGGATGGCAAGCCGACCCGCGTCCGCTTCGAAACGAAGGACGGGCGCAAGGTTCGCGTTGCCGTTAAGTCCGGGGAGACCATCGATGGCTGATCAGCAGTATACTCCGCGTCTGAAGGCCAAGTACGAAGCCGAGATCGCCAAGGCGATGACGGAGAAGTTCGGCTACAAGAACGCGATGGAAGTGCCCAAGCTTGAGAAGATCACGCTCAACATGGGCGTGGGCGAAGCGAGCCAGGACAAGAAGAAGGTCCAGACCGCCGCCGAGGAAATGGCGCTCATCGCTGGCCAGAAGCCGGTCATCACCAAGGCCAAGAAGTCGATCGCCCAGTTCAAGCTGCGTGAAGGCATGCCGATCGGTACCAAGGTGACCCTTCGCCGCGAGCGGATGTATGAGTTCCTCGACCGGCTCGTGACCGTCGCGATGCCCCGCATCCGCGACTTCCGCGGGCTGAACCCGAAGAGCTTCGACGGGCGCGGCAACTATGCAATGGGCCTCAAGGAACAGATCATCTTCCCGGAAATCTCGTACGACAAGATCGAGAAGGTCCGCGGGATGGATATCATTGTAACCACCACGGCGAAGACCGACGACGAGGCGCGCGAGCTGCTGCGCCTGTTCGGCTTCCCGTTCCCGCGCGAAGAAGCCGCTGCTCCGGAATCGACCGGCGAGCAGCAGGCCGCGTGACTCAGATTTAAGGAAGAGAGCTTAAGTCCATGGCGAAACTGAGTTCGATCAACAAGAACGAGCGGCGCAAGAAGCTCGTGAAGAAGTATGCCGGCAAGTACGCCCGGTTGAAGGCTATTGCCGATGACAAGTCGCTCGACGATGGCGAGCGTCTGATGGCTCGCCTGAAGCTGGCGGAAATCCCGCGCAATGCAAACCCGACCCGGGTGCGCAACCGCTGCTCCACCACCGGCCGCCCGCGCGGCTACTACCGCAAGTTCGGGCTCAACCGCATCGAGCTCCGCGATCTCGGCAACAAGGGCCTCATTCCGGGCCTGACCAAGTCGAGCTGGTGAGGACCTAAAGATGGCATTGACCGATCCCCTGGGTGATATGCTCACCCGCATCCGTAACGGCCAGCAGGCGAAGAAGGACTCGGTCCTTACTCCCGCCAGCAAGCTGCGCGCCAACGTCCTGGAAGTGCTGAAGCGTGAAGGCTTCATCCGCGGCTTCACCGAGGACGAAACCGGCAAGCACCCCGCACTGCGGATCGAACTGAAGTATTTCGAGGGCGAGCCTGCGATCAAGCATCTCGCTCGCGTCTCCAAGCCGGGCCGGCGCGTCTATTCGGGGTCGAAGGACCTCCCGAACGTTCGCAACGGACTTGGCATCACCATCGTCTCGACGCCGCGCGGCGTGCTCTCGGATGCCGAGGCGCGCAGCCAGAACGTCGGCGGCGAAGTGCTGGCGGAGGTATTCTGATGAGCCGCATCGGCAAACGGCCGGTGGCGATCCCCAGCGGGGTCACCGCCGACATCAGCGGGAACACGTTGTCGGTGAAGGGGCCCAAGGGCACCCTCGCGATGGGCATGTCCGACCTGATCGATTACAAGGTCGAGGACGGCGCGATTTCGATCATGCCGGCGAACGACAGCAAGGCGGCGCGTGCTTTCTGGGGCATGCAGCGCACGCTGGTGTCGAACCTGGTGGAGGGCGTAACCGCCGGCTTCACCAAGACGCTCGACATCAAGGGTGTGGGCTACCGCGCAGCAGCGCAAGGACGCAAGTTGAAGCTGCAGCTCGGCTACAGCCACGACGTCGATCTCGATGTGCCCGAAGGCCTCGAGGTGAAGACGCCCGATCAGACCACGGTCGAGATCTCCGGCATCGATAAGCAGGCGGTCGGGCAGTTCGCCGCCGAAATCCGTCGCTGGCGCAAGCCCGAGCCGTACAAGGGCAAGGGTATTGCCTATCGCGGCGAGTACATCTTCCGCAAGGAAGGGAAGAAGAAGTAAGATGGCCAAGCTTTCCCTCTTCGAGCGCCGCCGTCGCCGCGTGCGCACCGCGATCAAGGCCCGCGCCGGCGATCGTCCGCGGCTTTCGATCCACCGTACCGGCCGGCACATCTATGCGCAGGTCATCGACGACAAGCAGGGCCGCACGCTGGCCGCTGCCAGCACGCTGGGCATCTCGTCCAGCGGTGCCAACGTCGATGCTGCCGCCCAGGTCGGCAAGACCATCGCCGAAGCGGCCAAGCAGGCCGGTGTCAGCGCGGTGGTGTTCGACCGCGGCGGGTTCCTGTTCCATGGCCGCGTGAAAGCGCTGGCCGACGCCGCCCGTGAAGGCGGGCTGGAGTTCTGATGATGCCTGAAAACGAAAACAACGAAGCCGTGACTGCCGAAACGCAGAACGCCGTGGTGAACGAGCAGCCGGCAGTCGCCGATACTCCCTCGGAGGCCGCGCAGACGCAGAATGTCGAGAGCGGCGATCCCACGCAGCCCCGTGGGCGTGGCGCTCGCGGTGGTGACCGTGGCGGCGATCGTGGTGGGCGCGGCGGTCAGGGCGGCCGTGGCGGCAACCGTGGCGGCCGGCGCGACGACCGTCGTGGCGGACGCGAGGAAGAAGACGACGGCATCATCGAGAAGCTGGTGCATATCAACCGCGTCTCCAAGACCGTGAAGGGCGGCAAGCGCTTCGGCTTCGCGGCGCTCGTCGTCGTTGGCGACGGCGCCGGCCGCGTGGGTTTCGGTCACGGCAAGGCGCGCGAAGTGCCGGAAGCCATCACCAAGGCTACCGCTTCGGCCAAGAAGAAGATGATCCGCGTTCCGCTCAAGGAAGGCCGGACCCTGCATCACGACGGCAAGGGCCGTTTCGGTGCGGGCAAGGTCAACGTCCGTAGCGCGCCCGCTGGTACCGGCATCATTGCCGGCGGCCCGATGCGCGCGGTGTTCGAGAGCCTTGGCGTGGCCGACGTGGTGACCAAGTCGGTCGGCACTTCGAACCCCTATAACATGATCCGCGCCACGTTTGACGCGCTGCAGGACCAGACTTCGCCGAAGTCCGTCGCCCAGCGCCGCGGCAAGAAGGTAGCGGATCTGCTCGGCCGTGGCGGCGCGAGTGACGCCGAGGCGGAAGCCGAAGCTGCCGCGATTGTGGAGTAAGCCAGATGGCGAAGATCAAGATCAAGCAGATCGGCAGCCCGATCCGCCGTCCCGAAAGCCAGAAGAAGGTCCTCATCGGCCTTGGCCTCGGCAAGATGCACCGCGTGGTGGAGGTCGAGGATTCGGCTGAAGTCCGCGGCGCGATTGCCAAGCTGCCCCACATGGTGGAAGTGGTCGAAGGATAACTTCGAAATCGACCGTCAGACGCGACGGTCTGCGGTGGGCATCGTCTCACCGGCGCGAACTAAGCGAAAGCGAGTGCTTTGACATGAAACTGAACGACATCCGTGACAACGAAGGCGCGCGTCATCGCAAGATGCGCGTCGGCCGGGGCATCGGCTCGGGTAAGGGCAAGACCGCAGGCCGCGGCCAGAAGGGTGCCAAGGCGCGCTCGGGCGTATCGGTCGCCGGCTTCGAGGGTGGCCAGATGCCGCTCCACATGCGCATTCCGAAACGGGGCTTCAACGCGCTCAATCCGAAGGACTACGCTGAAGTTAATCTGGGCATTGTCCAGAAGTTCATCGACGCGGGCAAGCTCGATGCTTCCGGCGTGATCGATCACGAGGCGCTGAAGAACGCTGGAGTCGCGAGGGGCTCCAAGCATGGCGTGCGTCTGCTCGGCAAGGGCGAACTGACCTCCAAGGCAAGCTTCCGCGTCGCCGGCGCGTCGAAGGGTGCGCTGGAAGCGGTGGCGAAGGCCGGCGGCTCGGTCGAAGTTATCGCCAAGCCGCAGCCCGAGCATGAGAAGAAGCAGGCCCGCCGCGAGGCGAATGCCGCCGCCAAGGCCGCGAAGTAGCGAATAACGGACAGCGGGGGTTCGACATCCGGACCCCCGCTTCCTATGTAGCCTCCCTGTGCCGGGAGGGAGCCTAACACCCCTTGGCGCCAAAACAGGATTTTCGGGTAATCCCATGGCATCACGCGCCGACAACATCGCCAGCTCGCTGAGCCTGGCGAACTTTTCCAAGGCCACCGAGCTCAAGAACCGCATCTGGTTCACGATCGGTGCCCTGATCGTCTTCCGCTTCCTGAGCTTTGTACCTCTTCCGGGCGTGAACCCGCTCGTGCTCGAACAACTTTACGCGCAGACTCAGGGCGGCATCCTCGACCTGTTCAATACCTTCTCGGGCGGCAGCCTTGAGCGCATGAGCCTGATTGCGCTCGGCATCATGCCGTACATCACGGCTTCCATCGTGATCCAGCTGGCAGCATCGCTCCATCCCGCACTCGCGGCAATGAAGAAGGAAGGTGCTTCGGGGCGCCAGAAGCTCAATCAGTACACTCGCTACGGCACGGTGTTCCTGTGTGCAGTGCAGGGCTGGTTCCTTGCTTCGGGGCTGGAGGCATACGGCGCTTCCAGCGGACTCCAGGCGGTCGTTTTTCCCGGTCTGACGTTCCGCATCACCGCGGTGATCAGCCTGCTCGGCGGTTCCATGTTCCTCCTTTGGCTGGGTGAGCAGATCACCAGCCGCGGGATCGGAAACGGCGTGTCCCTGATCATCATGGCAGGAATCGTGGCCCAGTTCCCCAGCTTTGGGGCAAACCTGTTCGAGGGTGGCCGCTCGGGGTCGATCAGCCCGTTCGTGATTGTCGGTTTCACGGTCATGATCGTTGGACTGATCATTTTCATCTCGTTCATGGAGCGCGCGCAGCGCCAGCTACTGATCCAGTATCCCAAGCGCGCCAGCCAGCGCGGAATGATGCAGGCCGATCGCAGCCACCTGCCGCTCAAGCTGAATACCTCGGGCGTGATCCCGCCTATCTTCGCAAGCTCGCTGCTGCTCCTGCCACTGACGATCAGTCAGTTCGCGGGTCAGGCAATCGATCCGGAAGGAACCGCGGGCGGCGTCATCAACACCCTGAACTTCTATCTCCAGCACGGGCAGCCGCTGTACCTGCTGCTCTACGCGGCAGGGATCATCTTCTTCACGTTCTTCTACACCGCGGTGGTCTTCAATCCGGAAGAGACGGCGGAAAATCTCAAGAAGAACGGCGGCTTCATCCCGGGCATCCGTCCGGGCAAGCGGACGCAGGATTACCTCGACTACGTCCTCACCCGCATAACCGTGATCGGCGCAATCTACCTGACGCTGGTGTGCGTCATTCCTGAATACATGATCGCGCAGACGGGCATTCCGCTCTTCCTCGGCGGCACCAGCCTGCTCATCGTGGTGAACGTGACGGTCGATACCATCAGCCAGATCCAGTCGCACCTGCTTGCGCACCAGTACGGCAACCTTATCAAGAAGGCGAAGCTCAAGGGCCGTCTGCGCTAGGGCGAGCCAACAGGGGATCGGGGGACGCGCGTGAACATCATCCTTCTCGGACCGCCCGGAGCGGGCAAGGGCACCCAGGCCCAGCGGCTCGTCGACCGGCACGGGATGCGGCAGCTTTCGACGGGCGACATGCTGCGCGCCGCGGTCAAGGCCGGCACCCCTGTCGGTCTGGAAGCCAAGGCGGTGATGGAGCGGGGCGAACTGGTGTCGGACGACATCGTTTCCCGGCTGATCGACGCCGAACTCACCGCAATGGGGGCGGGGACAGGCGCTATCTTCGACGGCTATCCGCGTACTGCCGCCCAGGCGGAGGCGCTGGACGTGATTCTCGCCGCGCATGGTCGCCGGCTCGATCATGTAATCGAGCTGGAGGTGAACGAGGACGCACTTGTCGAGCGGATCACCGGCCGTTTTACCTGTGCCAACTGCGGCGAAGGCTACAACGATAACTACAAGCGGCCGGTTCAGCTGGGCCTGTGCGATCGCTGCGGCTCGACCGAATTCAAGCGACGTCCGGATGACAATGAGGAAACGGTGCGCACTCGCATGGCCGAGTACCGGGCGAAGACGGCCCCGATCCTCCCGATTTACGAAAACCGCGGTATCGTGCGCCGGATAGATGGCATGGCCGATATCGAGCAGGTGACCAGCGCCATCGAAGCGATCCTCGCGGGTTAAGCCTTTTCGCTTCCCTCGCTCCGTGGAATAAGGCGGAGGGGAGGGATGCGATGATCACGATCTTGCGCGGCGCGTTGGCCGCTCTTGGGGGCATGACTTTGGCCTGTGTCCCCGCGCGAGCCGAAGTGGTGGAAAGCTCTGCCGATCACTTCGTGACGCGCGATAGCGTCGTCGTCGCCGCGGCGCCCAAGGCTTCCTGGCTGGCACTCATCGATCCCGCCGAATGGTGGGATGAGAGCCACACCTGGTCGGGCTCGGCTGCCAACCTGTCGCTGGCACCTCAGGCTGGTGGATGCTTTTGCGAAAGATTGCCAGAGAAGGACAGCGCGACCGAAGTCGGTCTTGCCGGGAGCGCACAGCACATGACAGTCGTTATGGCCGAGCCCATGAAAGTCCTGCGGATGCGGGGCGCTCTTGGCCCGCTACAGAGCGAGCCTGTGGACGGGGTCCTCACGATAACGATGCAGCCGGTCGCTGGTGGTACCAAGCTGGTCTGGGAGTATGTCGTCGCCGGTCACATGCGGTATCCGGTGCCCAAGATATCCGCTTCGGTTGACGAGGTGATGAGCCAGCAGTTGGGTCATCTGGCCGACAAGCTGCGTAGAGCCGGCGCTCCCCCGGCCAACCAGGCGCCGGTCGCCAAGCCCGCGCCGAAAGGGGTCGGTGAGCAACGAACGTCCGATGATGTGGGCGCCGCAATCGACGCACTCGATGAAGGGAAGGGCGATTGACCGGTTTGACCGCGCCTGTCCTCGGTCTGCTGCACTTGGTTGCAGTTGGCCCCATTGAACCGATAACGAGGTGGCATGAAGCATCCGCGAGCGATTTCGCCTTCGCGACGGTTGACGGGATGATCGAATCGTCCTAAGCGCGCGCCCTATTCGACACATCGGCAGCAGTCCGGCAGGCGCGTCAACGCATGCGCGCCATCCGGGCTTTTTGCCGTAATGGCCCTAGGCCTTCTGTCGAGTAACAGCGATGAGATAGGGGCCGCCCCCGTCACCAGACGGACCGGTCAAGCCCCTGTGGAGCATGGAGAATAAAGTGGCTCGTATTGCCGGGGTAAACCTCCCCACCAACAAGCGCGTGATCATTGCGCTCACCTACATTCATGGAATCGGCCGCACGACCGCGGTGAAGATCGCCGACAAGCTCGGCATCGATCACACGCGTCGCGTGTCCGACCTGTCCGATGCCGAAGTGCTGCAGATCCGTGAAACGATCGATGGCGAGCATCAGGTCGAGGGCGACCTTCGCCGCGAAACCGCGATGAACATCAAGCGTCTGATGGACCTGGCCAGCTATCGTGGCCTGCGTCACCGCAAGGGCCTGCCGGTCCGCGGCCAGCGCACGCACACGAACGCCCGCACCCGCAAGGGCAAGGCCAAGGCAATCGCCGGCAAGAAGAAGTAAGCGTCGCGCCTTTCAGGCGTCACGACTTTTTCTCTTTTCGAGCTAGTTACAGGATAACAGGATCATGGCACGCGAACCCCAGCGCATTCGGCGCCGCGAGCGGAAGAACATTTCCAGCGGCGTCGCGCACGTCAACGCCAGCTTCAACAACACGATGATCACCATCACGGACGCCCAGGGCAATGCCATCAGCTGGTCCTCGGCCGGCATGATGGGCTTCAAGGGCAGCCGCAAGTCGACTCCGTACGCCGCGCAGGTTGCTGCCGACGACGCCGGCAAGAAGGCTGCGGAACACGGCGTCCGCACCCTCGAGGTCGAGGTCAAGGGCCCGGGCTCGGGCCGCGAAAGCGCGCTGCGGGCACTGCAGGCAGTTGGCTTCACGATCACTTCGATCCGCGACGTGACCTCGATCCCGCATAACGGTGTGCGGCCCTCCAAGCGCCGCCGCGTCTGATCCGTACCTGCCCGGCGCAGGGTCGCTCCCTGCGCCGCCTTTCACGGACCGGACGCGCCGCCAGCGCCGGTCCGAAACGCATTTGAACCCCAGGGGATATCCATGGCCGTCAACACCAAGAACTGGCAGGAACTCAAGAAACCCAACAGCCTCGAAGTGAAGGACGCCGCGAAGGGCCGCAAAGCCACTTTCGTCGCCGAGCCGCTGGAGCGCGGCTACGGCCTCACCCTCGGCAACGCGCTGCGCCGTGTGCTCCTGTCGAGCCTGCAGGGTGCGGCGATTACCTCGATCAAGATCGAGAACGTGCTGCACGAATTCTCTTCGCTCGCCGGCGTGCGCGAGGACGTTACCGACATCGTCCTTAACGTTAAGCAGATCGCGCTGCGGATGGAAGGCGAAGGCCCAAAGCGGCTGCAGCTTGCCGCCACTGGTCCGGGCGAAGTCACCGCCGGAGATATCGCTGTTTCGGGCGACATCGAGGTGATGAACAAGGATCTCGTGATCTGCCATCTCGACGAGGGCGCCAATCTCAACATGGAACTGACCGCCGACACCGGCAAGGGCTATGTCCCCGCGGTTGGCAATCGTCCGGTCGATGCGCCGATCGGGCTGATCCCGGTGGACAGCCTCTACTCGCCGGTTCGCCAGGTCAGCTACAAGGTCGAGAACGCCCGCGTCGGTCAGGAGCTTGATTTTGACAAGCTCTCGCTCTCGGTTGAAACCGACGGCACCGTCACTCCGGAAGACGCCGTGGCCTATGCCGCGCGCATCCTGCAGGACCAGCTCGCGCTCTTCGTCCACTTCGAAGACGGCATCCCGCAGTCCTCGAGCCCGATGATCGGTCTCGCGGCGCAGCCGGAAGAAAGCGACGCCAACCAGCTCAACCGCTACCTCCTCAAGAAGGTCGACGAGCTGGAACTGTCGGTTCGTTCGGCCAACTGCCTCAAGAACGACAACATCATTTACATCGGCGACCTGGTCCAGAAGACCGAGGCCGAGATGCTCCGTACGCCAAACTTCGGCCGCAAGAGCCTCAACGAGATCAAGGAAGTCCTGAGCTCGATGGGCCTGCGCCTTGGCATGGACATCCCGGGCTGGCCGCCCGAGAACATCGAGGAAATGGCCAAGAAGCTCGAGCAGGAGCTGCTCGGCTAATCAGGCGACAAGGGGCATCGGCCGGACCCCTTCTTCCGGCCTGCATCGGGTTACCTGACACGGACCCCCTACGAACGGAGTACTGAACATGCGTCACGGACATTCGGGCCGTAAGCTGCAGCGCAAGAGCGGCCACCGCGCCGCGCTGCTGCGCAATCTCGCCGCCTCGCTCATCAAGCACGAGCAGATCCTTACCACCACGCCCAAGGCGAAGGAGCTGCGTCCCTACTTCGAGAAGCTGATCACGCTCGCCAAGCGTGGCGGGCTCTCCAACCGGCGTCTGGCGATGGGGCGCCTCGGCGACGAGACCCAGCTCAAGAAGCTGTTCGAGGTTCTGGCCGAGCGTTATGCCGGTCGCGATGGCGGTTACACCCGTGTCATCAAGGCTGGCATCCGCGCGAGCGACGCCGCGCCGATCGCGATCATCGAACTCGTCGATCGCGATGTGGAAGCCAAGGGCCAGGACTCGGGCCCGGTGATGAACGCCGACGCGGACGAGTTCGAAGCCGCCTAAGTCGCGTAACCAATCGAAAACGAAGGGCCGGGGGCAATCCTCCGGCCCTTTTCTTTTGCCTGCGCGGGTCAGAGCGGTTGATGGGGCGGGCGCCTTGGGTAGAGTGGTGTGATCGATTCCAGGGAAGCTTCAGCATGATCCTCCGCCCCACCGCGCTTGCCGGCGCCGTTTCCGCACTCGTCCTCGCCGCACCGGCTTTCGCGCAGTCCGTGACCGGCCATCATCCTACCGGAGAACACATGTCCACCACCGCGGTCGATCCCGCCAAGCCGGCCTATCCCAACACCGAGCGGGGCGACACGGTCGAAACGTTGTTCGGCGAGGCGATCGCCGATCCCTATCGGTGGCTTGAGAACGACGTGCGCAGCGACCCCAAGGTTGCCGAGTGGGTGACGGATCAGAACAATGTCACCGAAGGGTATCTAGCCACGTTACCGGGTCGCGAATGGTTCAAGCAGCGCATTGCGGAGTTGATGGACTACGAGCGCTTCGGCATCCCGGTAAAGAAGGGCACTCGCTACTTTTACACTGGCAACTCGGGCCTGCAAAACCAGAGCCCGCTCTATGTGCAGGAGGGTCTCGAAGGTGCCCGCCGGATCCTCATCGACCCGAATACATGGGCCGAGGACGGCGCCACTGCACTGAGCGACTGGGCTCCATCGCCGCAAGGCAAGTACCTCCTCTACAGCGTCCAGGACGGCGGAACCGACTGGCGCATCTTCAGGGTTCTCGACGTGACCACCGGCCAGGAAACCGGTGACGAAATCCGTTGGGCGAAGTTTACCGGACTCGCCTGGGTGGGCGAGGAAGGCTTCCTCTATTCGCGTTTTCCGGAGCCCGAGCAGGGCAAGGATTTCCAGGCGCTCAATTACAACCAGGCCATCTACTACCACAAGCTGGGCGCCCCGCAGTCTGATGACCAGCTGGTGTTTTCCACCCCCGACCACCGCGAGTATGGCCACGGCATGAGCGTGTCGGACGACGGACGCTGGGGCTTTGTCACCAGCACCATTGGCACCGATGCCCGCAACGAAGTGCAGGTGATCGACCTATCGCAGCGCGAAAAGCTGGGGTGGGCCTCCCGCCCTCTCGTCACCGGATTCGATAATGCGTGGTTCCCAGTCGAGACGATCGGCACCACGGCATGGTTCATGACCAACGCCCGCGCGCCGCGCTACCGCATCGTCAAAGTGGACCTGGCAGCTGAAAAGCCCGAGTGGACGACGGTGGTGCCTGAGCGGCCCGAGCCGATCAACGGCGCCTCCATCGTGGGCGACAAGCTGATCGTCACTTATCTCAAGGACGCGACGAGCCAGGCGGAAGTCTTCGCTCTCGATGGCAAACCCCAGCGCAAGATCGCGCTCGATGGCCTGGGCACCGCGGCTGGCTTCAACGGCCGCCCGGGTGATCCGGAGACGTTCTATTCGTTCTCGAGCTTCAATCGTCCGAGCACGATCTATCGGCTCGATCTGGCCAGCGGTCAAAGCACTCCGTTCGCGACGCCCAAGCTGACCTTCGATCCCGCTCGCTACACGGTCGAGCAGGTGTTTTATCCTTCGAAGGACGGGACGAAGATCCCGATGTTCATCGCCAAGCGCAAGGATCTCAAGGGCCCGGCGCCGACATTGCTTTATGGCTACGGCGGGTTCGATGTGTCGCTGACGCCGGGATTTTCGGCAACGCGCATGGCCTGGATGGAAGCCGGCGGCGCGTTTGCGCTCGCGAACATTCGCGGCGGCGGTGAATACGGCAAGGAATGGCACGACGCCGGCAGGCTCGCCAACAAGCAGAACGTGTTCGACGATTTCGCCGCCGCGGGAGAGTGGCTCAAGACAAACGGGGTGACGACAGCGAAGGGCCTCGCGATCGAAGGCGGTTCAAACGGCGGGTTGCTGGTCGGCGCTGTGGTCAACCAGCGGCCGGACTTGGTCGATGCCGCGCATGCCGCTGTCGGGGTGATGGACATGCTGCGGTTCGATCGCTGGACCGCGGGCCGTTACTGGGTGGACGATTACGGGAAGCCAAGCGTCGAAGCCGATTTCAAGGTCCTGCGTAAGTACTCTCCATATCACAACATTCGCTCCGGAGTGGATTACCCGGCGGTCCTCGTGACCACCGCCGACACCGACGACCGCGTGGTGCCCGGCCACAGCTTCAAATATGCCGCAGCTCTCCAGGCGGCCGACGCGGGCGATAAGCCCCATCTGATCCGGGTGGAGACCCGCGCCGGACATGGAAGCGGCAAGCCGACTGACAAGGCGATCGAGGAAGGGGCGGATGTGCTCACCTTCCTGGGCAAATGGACGGGCCTGAAATTGCCGCCGCCCCCTGGCGATGCCGAGCCGATCATGGGGGAATAGTTGTTCAGGAAGCTGGTAACTTACCTTAACGAAAGCTGTCACGGCAATTCAGGAGCACCTCACGGCGAATCGCCTACTACGGTGGTCCAAGGCGAGAGAGACTTCTCGCCCAACCTGTGAGGTAAGCCATGAAGACCATTTCCAAAGCCCTGGTCGGAACCGTCGCGGCTGGCGCGATGGCTCTGGCTTCAGCCACTCCCGCGATGGCTCGCGACCGTCATGACGACGGCATCGACGCCGGTGACATTATCGCTGGCGCGCTGGTGATCGGCGGCATTGCTGCTGTTGCCAGTTCGATCGGCAAGGACCGCTACAACGACTACGGCTATAACGGCACGTATGGCGGGCCGTACTACGGCGGCGGCCGTTACGACGATCGCTACGGCGACCGGTACGGCTACAACTACAACCGCTACGGCAATTCGCGCCAGGCGGTTCAGCAGTGCGTCAATGCCGCCCAGCGCAGCGCCCGCGGCGCGCGGGTGACCGACATCCGCGATATCGACCGCAACCGCTACGGCTACCGCGTGAAGGGGACGGTCATCGTCAACGAACGCGGCCGCGGCTGGGGCCGTGACTACAATTACCGCTACAATGGCCGCAACTACGATCAGGGCCGTTTCACCTGCGATGTCCAGTATGGACGGGTGGTGGACCTCGATTTCAGCGGCCTGCGCGGTTACCGCTAAGCGCCAAGACGCCGCAGAGGCACGACAGGCGGTTCAGGCTGTTGCAAGCCTGGACCGCCTATTTTTTTGGCATCATGCGGCGCTGGGCCGCGCGACCTGGATTAGGGATCCGCCGGTCATGTTCTTTCGCTTCGCCAACGCCGCCGCCATCGCCGCGGTAGCCTCCATGACTGCGGCGCCGCTGGCTGCTGCAGATTTTCCGCGCACGAGTGTACCGACTGCATCGGGTATTTATGGCACGAACGCGGTAAACGCCCAGGATCACCGCTGGCACCGGCGCGACCGGGTCGATGCGGGAGACGTGGTGGCCGGCGTGCTGGTCCTTGGGACGATCGCCGCAATCGCCAGCGCGGCGACGCGGGACAACCGGCGCGGCGATTACCGGTATCCGGAGCGCTATCCCTATCCAGACGATCGGTACGATTACCGCAACCGGCCGCTCGATTCGCGCTATGGCGACAGCCGCGGTATCGACCGGGCAGTGGACATGTGCGCGCGGGAGGTCGAACGCAATGGGCGACTCGATACCATCGAAGGCGCGGACCGCACCGCGACCGGTTGGCGAGTGACGGGGCGCTTGGCCAACGGGCAGGACTTCACCTGCTCGATCGGCAACGATGGGCGGGTCGAGACGGTCGACTACGGCGCGCGGGGCGCTTTTGACGACCGGCAGTGGGATGACGACAGCTACGCCGCGGCCCGCCGGGCCCAGGATGGCAACGCTTCGCCTGCATACCCCGGCGGTTCCGTCCCGGGAGATGCGCCCGACGGGGACGTTTATTACGGCGAATCCGCCTCTGGCAATTGAGGCTCAGTCTTCGCGCTGCTCGCGATAGGCGGGCAGCGCGAGATGAAAGCGGATGGCAGCGCCGCGAAGGGCGAAACCGCCAGCCCATGCCGCTCCCCAGGTGATGGCATCAGCCAGGTTGGCGAGCGAGCCGGCCACCGTGATGGCCGCTGAGAACGCGGCCGCCGTCACATAGAGTTCCGGGCGCATGATGATCGAGGGCACACCCGCGATGACATCCCGGGCCACACCCCCCGCGCAGCCGGTGACCACACCCAGCACGGCGGCAGGCACTGGCGCCACTCCATAGGCGAGCGCCTTTGCGGTCCCGAGGACGGCGAAGGCGGCAAGGCCGGCCGCATCGGCCCACTCGAGCAATTCTCCTTCCCACCACTTGCGGGGGGTGAACCAAGCGATGAGCGCGGTGGCGAAAATGACCTGCGCTACCCAGGGGTTGTGCAGCCAGAATGCCGGAGCGCCCAGCAGCATGTCGCGCAAGGAGCCGCCGCCGACCCCGGTGACGAGGGCAAAAAAGCTCATCGTCACGAAAGTCTGTCGCAAGCGCGCCGCGAGGAGCGCGCCCGTGAGCGCGAAGATCGCCGTCCCGATGAGATCCAGCGCGGGCGGAAGGACGGCGGGCGTCATGCCACCACCCTGGCCCTGCGCCGCCGGAACATCAGGATTGTGCCGAGAACCGCGCCGATCAGCGCCAGAAAGCCGAACACCACCACGAAGGCGTTGTGGCTGTCCTCGCGGGTCTGCAGGTCCATGATGTGGAGGCCCCACATCAAATCATAGAAGCGCCACCAGGACGTTCGCACCGCTTCGATCTCGCCGGTGTCGCGGTTGACGTAGACATGCGTTCCGTCGGCCAGGCTGACAAGCCAGGTCGCAATCGGTTCGCGCAGTTCGAGCGGTGCTTCATCGGCAGAAAACGCCCGGACGCTTTCTACCCGCTCGCCTCCCCGGATCGAGCTTGCGACCAGTTCGCGCGCTTTGGCGGCATCGATCGATGGAAGGACCGTTCCTGTCGCTGCGTCGACCCGTGAAACCTTCCCGTCGAAATGGGTCACGAGGGCGATGGCACGGCCTCGATCCATGAACGTCCTGACTTCGCTCACGTCCGTGGTGCCGGGCAACGGCAAGGCCCGCTCCTCAATCCTCAAGTCCTGCCCGCGCACAGTCTCGATGGGGCGCGCGACCATCACCAGGCCGCTTACGGTCCAGATGAGAACCGGGATGGCAGTCAGCCACGCAAGCCAGATGTGCCAGCGCGCAAACCGCGTCATCCACCGCTGCCGGGCCATTTCAGGCGCCGAGCAATTCGCCGATTGCTCCCGCGGCCGCGATGCAGTCAAGGTCGCTCCACTCGCGCCCCATCACTTGCATCCCGCATGGCAACCCGCCGCTTTCTCCGACTGGCACAACGGTGGAGGGCAGGTCAGGAAACGTCGCCAGCCCGGCCCAGGCCAGGGCGTTCGCAAAGGGGCTGTCTTTGCCGTTAATGGTGATGCGCCGGTCGCGGATCGGAGTGTCGTCATGCGCATAGGCGACGAAGGGGAGGGGCGGGGCGAGCACGAAATCGTACTCTTCGAACAAGTCCGCCCACGCGTAGCGATTGCGTGCCTGGATATCGAGAAGGAGGTAATAGTCCGCCAGGTTCATGCTCTGGCCATCGGGCCCGGGCCGTCCGCGCGCCATCGCGGCGTTGAGCAATCGCATGTAATTGGCGTGCTGTTCCGCGAGATCGGGGATCAGGTCGCTGCTACGATCGACCTTGGCTCCCGCCTGCTCGACTGCTCCCAGCGCCGCTTCGATCGGATCACGCACGGAGGCGTCGACCTCGCTGACCGGGTGGTCGAGAATGGCCAGAAAGCGCATTTCCTTCAGCGTCCTCGTTCGCCGCGGCATTGGCTTGTCCGCAGTCACCTCCAGCAGGAGAGCGAGGTCCTCGGCAGAACGGGCGAGCGGACCCACGACCGACAACGGGCCGTCGTGCACCTCGCGCCCGCCAGTCATCGGATGCGCATGTCCCCGGCGGCTGACGAGCCCGAAGGTTGTCTTGTGCCCGAAGATGCCATTGAAATGGGCCGGGTTGCGGATCGAACTGCCTATGTCGCTGCCGTATTCGGCGGGCACCATGCCGCTGGCCAGCGCGACGGCCGAGCCGCCGGACGATCCGCCAGAGACGCGCGAATGGTCGAACGGGTTGTTGGTGCGCCCGTACACCGGATTGTTGGACTGCAGGTCGGCGAGATCGGGCGGGACGTTGGTCTTGCCGACTATGATCGCGCCTGCCTCCCTGAGCAGTTCGACCACCCGCGCGTCGCTGTTCACGATGTAGTCCTTGAACTGCAGATGCCCGAACGTTGTCGGCAGGCCGGCGACGTTGAAGCTTTCCTTCACCGTCATCGGCACACCGAACAGGGGCCTGTCTTCGGCGTCCTGGCCTTCAAGTGCCCGAGCAGCATCGCGCGCGCGGTCAAAATCGCGGACCACCACGGCATTCAGTGGGCCGTCGAGCGCCTCGATGCGCTTGATGCAGGCGTCCACCGCCTCGAGCGGCGACATTGCGCCCGAGCGGATTTGCGCCGCGGTCTCGATCGCGCCGGGCTCTTCGGTCAGTTTCGGAATCATGCGGCTCTCCCTTTGGCGCAGGGATGCGCGCACGATGCCCGTGCGTCAAATGGGAGCGTCAAATATGGATCGGCTTGCCCTGGACGCCCATCGCCGCTTCCTTGAGCGCTTCGCTGTGCGTGGGATGCGCGTGACAGGTGTAAGCGATGTCCTCGCTGGTCGCGCCGAACTCCATCGCCAGCGCGGCCTCCGCGATCATCGTGCCCGCGACGCTGGCGATGCACCATACTCCCAGCACCCGGTCGGTCGAGGCGTCGGAGATGACCTTCACGAAGCCTTCGGGCTCGTGGTTCGTCTTCGCGCGGCTGTTGGCGAGCATGGGGAACTTGCCGACCTTGATCTCTCCCTTGGCCTTCGCCTCTTCTTCGGTCAGGCCCACGCCGGCCATCTCCGGCCAGGTATAGACCACGCCCGGGATCACCGCGTGGTTCACGATGCCGGTCTGGCCGGCGACGTTCTCGGCGCAGGCGATGCCTTCATCCTCTGCCTTGTGCGCCAGCATCGGGCCGGGGATGACGTCGCCGATCGCCCATACGCCGTCGACGCTGGTGCGGAAGTCGTGATCGGTCTCGATCTGGCCGCGCTTGTTCACTTCCAGGCCGATGTTCTCGAGGCCGAGGCCCTCGGTGTTCGGCCGCCGGCCGATCGACACCAGGACGCAATCGGCCTCCAGTGTCTGGCCATCACCACCCGCCGCTGGCTCGATGGTCAACGTGGCGCGCTCGCCATCGACGGTGCAGCCAGTGACCTTGGTCGAGAGCATGAGGTTCATGCCCTGCTTCTTGAAAATCTTGGCCGCTTCCTTGCGCACGTCCATGTCCATGCCCGGCAAGAGCTGGTCGAGGAATTCGACGATGGTGACTTCGGCACCGAGGCGCCGCCAGACCGAGCCGAGCTCCAGACCGATCACGCCGCCGCCGATGACGACCATCTTTTCGGGCACCTTGCGCAGTTCCAGTGCGCCGGTGCTGTCGACGACCACCTGCTTCTCGTTGTCCACTTCCACGCCATTGAGCGGGGTGACGGAGGATCCGGTAGCGATGATGACGTTCTTCGCTGTGATCTGCTCACCGTCCACGTCCACGGTGTGCGCATCCACAAAGGAGGCGCGGCCCTTCTTCCAGTCGACCTTGTTCTTCTTGAACAGAAACGCGATGCCGCCGGTCAGTTGCTTGACCGCGTCGAGACGCTGGGCGTGCATTTGTTCGAGATCGAGACTGGGTTCAACGACGACGCCCATCTTCGCCATCATGCCGTTCTTCGCCGCGTCGTAGTACTCGCTCGCGTGAAGCATCGCCTTCGACGGAATACACCCGACATTGAGGCACGTACCGCCCAAGGTTTCCCGGCTTTCGACACAAGCGGTCTTCAGCCCGAGCTGCGCGGCGCGGATCGCGGCCACGTAGCCCCCGGGACCGGCACCGATGATGAGGACGTCGTAGTCGTATTCAGCCATTGTAACCTGTTCCTCAGAGATCGATCAGCATCCGCATCGGGTCTTCGATCGCTTCCTTGATCGTCTTCAGCGCCGTCACTGCCTCACGACCGTCGACCAGGCGATGGTCGTAGGACAACGCAATGTACATCATGGGCCGGATCACGATCTGGCCGTCGCGCACGACGGGGCGATCCTCGATCCGGTGCAGGCCGAGCACCGCGCTCTGCGGCGGATTGATGATCGGCGTGCTCATGAGCCCGCCGAACACGCCGCCGTTGGAAATGGTGAAGGTGCCGCCCTTCATGTCTTCCATCGTCAGAGTGCCGTCCTTGGCGCGGCGGCCGAAATCGGCGATGTCCTTCTCGATCTGGGCGAACGACTTGCTGTCGGCATCGCGCACCACCGGCACGACAAGGCCGTTCGGCGCGCTGACCGCGACCGAGATGTCGACGTAATCGAAATAGACGATTTCATCACCGTCGATCTGCGCGTTGACGCTCGGCAGGTCCTTGAGCGCGAGGCAGGCGGCCTTGGCGAAGAAGCTCATGAAACCGAGCTTGATGTCGTGCTTCTTGGCGAAAGTGTCCTTGAACTTCTCACGCGCTTCGATGACTGCGGTCATGTCGACATCGTTGAAAGTCGTCAGCAGTGCAGCCGTTTCCTGCGCGCTCTTGAGCCGCCTCGCGATGGTCTGCCTCATGCGCGTCATCTTGACGCGTTCCTCTCGGCGATCGCCCTGAGCGGGGGCCTGGGTAGCCGCAGTGGCAGCGGGCGCCGGGGCAGGAGCCTCAGCGCTCGATGGAGCTTTCTTGTTCTCGGCGGCGGCGAGAACGTCCTCCTTGGTCAGCCGCCCGTCCTTGCCGGTGCCCTTGATCCGCGTTGGATCCACGCCGTGCTCCAGTACCGCGCGGCGCACGGCTGGCGACATCGTCTGGGTCGCTTCGGGATCGTGTATCTTTGCCTGGGCAGGAGCGGCGTCTTCCAGCGTTCCATCGTCCGCACGCGCACCTTGTCCGTCCGAAGCCGGGGCGGCTTGCTTTTGCGCGGGCGACTCTTCCCGCGGCTCGACATCGGTGTTCTCGCCTGCGGCCACGTCGTCCTCGATCGTCGCAAGCAACGCGCCGACCTCGACCGTGGCGCCAACTTCGACCGCATGCGCGCCCATGACGCCGGCGACCGGGCTGGGGACTTCAACCGCGACCTTGTCGGTTTCCAGGCTGACGATCGGCTCGTCGACATTCACCGGGTCGCCGGGGTTCTTGAGCCACTCGCCGATGGTGGCCTCGGTGACCGATTCGCCCAGCGTGGGGACCATGACTTGCTTGGACATCTGCTTTCCTCAGGCGGGTTTCTTGGCGGCAGTCTGTGTCGGGACCTCGGACGGGAGCCCGAGCGCTTGCGCGACCAGCGCGCGCTGCTGTTCTTCGTGGCGCTTGGCGAAGCCGGTGGCGGGCGACGCGGCAGCCTCGCGGCCGGCATAGACCGGGCGCATGCCGTTCTTGCCGGCACGGCCCAATGCGGCCTCGATGTGGCTTTCGACGAAGAACCAGGCGCCGTTGTTCTTCGGCTCCTCCTGGCACCAGACGACTTCCTGCAGACCGGTCATGCGCTGCAGGCGCACGGTCAATGCCTCTCCGGGGAAGGGATAAAGCTGCTCGACGCGCACGACCGACACATCGTCCAGTCCCGCTTCGTCGCGCCGCGCGATCAGGTCGTACGCGACCTTGCCGCTGCACAGGACGAGGCGGCGGATCTTCGCATCGGCAATCTCGGCGGTGTCGCTGACGATGCGCCGGAAGTGGCTCTGGCCGGTGAATTCGCCCACCGCGCTTTTCGCCATCGGGTGCCGCAACAGGCTCTTCGGAGTCATGATGATCAGCGGCTTGCGGAACGGACGCAGCATCTGGCGGCGCAATACGTGGAAATAGTTGGCCGGCACGGTGATGTTGCACACCTGCATGTTGTCGTTGGCGCACAATTGCAGGAACCGTTCCAGCCTTGCGCTGGAGTGCTCCGGTCCCTGGCCTTCGTAACCGTGCGGCAGCAGCATCACGAGACCGTTCGCGCGCAGCCACTTGGCCTCGCCGGCAGCGATGAACTGGTCGATAATGATCTGCGCGCCGTTGGCGAAATCGCCGAACTGCGCTTCCCACAGCACCAGCGATTTGGGATCGGCCATCGCGAACCCGTATTCGAAGCCGAGCACGCCGTACTCGGACAGCGGGCTGTCGTAGACCTCGAACTTGCCGTGCGGCAGCTGAGTGAGCGGGATGTACTTGTGCTCGTCCTTTTGGTCGATCCACACCGCGTGACGCTGGCTGAAGGTGCCGCGCCCGGAGTCCTGGCCCGAGAGGCGGACCCCATAGCCTTCCGTCACCAGGCTGCCGAACGCCAGTGCCTCCGCAGTCGCCCAGTCGAAGCCTTCTCCACTGGCGAACATCGTCCGCTTCGCTTCGAGCACGCGCTCGAGCGTCTTGTGCACTGTCAACCCTTCCGGGACGGTGGTCAGCGTGCGGCCGAGGCTGTCGAACAGCTTGCCCTGGATCGCGGTATCGACGTTCCGGCGCGCTTCTTCCGGGTCGAGCGGCCTGTTCAGGCCGGCCCAGCGCCCGCCGAACCAGTCAGCCTCGTTGGGCTTGTAATCAGCCGCGCCGGCGAACTCGGTCTCGAGGTGCTCGACGAATTCGTTGCACATCGCGTCGGCATCGCCGGGCTTGACCACGCCCTCCTTCTGCAGCCGCGCATCGTAGAGGGCGCTGACCTTCGGGTGCTGGCGGATCGCTGCGTACATCAGCGGCTGCGTGAAGCTCGGCTCGTCGCCTTCGTTGTGACCGAAGCGGCGGTAGCACCACATGTCGATCACGATGTCGCGCCTGAACAGCTGGCGGTATTCTATCGCCAGCTTGCAGGCGAATGTCACCGCCTCAGGGTCGTCGCCGTTGACGTGCAGGATCGGAGCCTGGATGCCCTTCGCGACGTCGGAAGGGTAGGGCGAGGATCGGGCAAACTGCGGACTGGTGGTGAAGCCGATCTGGTTATTGATGACGAAGTGGATGCAGCCGCCGGTGTTGTAGCCGCGCACGCCGGAGAATCCGAGGCACTCCCACACGATGCCCTGGCCGGCGAAGGCTGCATCGCCGTGAATCAGCACGGGCAGAACCTGCTGGTGCTCGTCAAGATCGCCGCGCACCGCCTGCTGGGCGCGCGTCTTGCCGAGGACGACCGGATCGACCGCCTCGAGGTGGCTGGGGTTGGGGACGAGGCTCATGTGAACCGTGATCCCGTCGAACTCACGGTCGGTGCTGGTGCCGAGGTGATATTTCACGTCGCCCGAACCGCCGACGTCTTCCGGGTTGGCGCTGCCGCCCGAGAACTCGTGGAATATGACGCGGTAGGGCTTGGCCATCACGTTCGCGAGCACGTTCAGCCGGCCGCGGTGGGCCATG
Organism: Tsuneonella deserti; assembly: GCF_014644315.1. Classification (NCBI taxonomy): domain Bacteria; kingdom Pseudomonadati; phylum Pseudomonadota; class Alphaproteobacteria; order Sphingomonadales; family Erythrobacteraceae; genus Tsuneonella; species Tsuneonella deserti. The sequence goes on from NZ_BMKL01000001.1 coordinate 867,648, forward strand.
CCGTAGATGATCTCGCGCACGCCCATCTGGCCGCCATACTTGATCACGGCTTCCAGCGCCGGGATCATCGATTCCCCGCCGTCGAGCCCGAAGCGCTTGGTGCCGACGTATTTCTTGCCGAGGAACTTTTCGTACTGCTCACCACGGATAACCGCGGACAGGATTGCGCGCTTGCCCTCGGGCGTGAAGGTGATGACCTTGTCCGGCCCTTCGATGCGGTCCTGGATGAAGCGGCGCTCCTCCACGTCGGCGATGTGCATGTATTCGAAGCCGACATGGCCGCAGTAATTCTTGCGCAGGATGCGCACGAGTTCGGCCATCGTCGTCCACTCGAGCCCGAGCGTCCCGCCGACATAGAGCGGGCGTTCGAGCGCGGATCCGGTAAAGCCGTGATATTCGGGCGTCAGGTCGGCGGGCAGCTCCCGATGGCTCAGGCCGAGCGGGTCGAGTTCGGCCGCAAGGTGGCCGCGAACCCGATAAGTGCGCACGAGCATCATCGCGCGGATCGAATCCCCGGCGGCCTGCTCCACCGCCTTCTCGTCCATCGCCTTGCCGGCCTTCGCCGCCGCCGCCTTGACCGCGAGCGTCATGGCGGTGGGATCGAGTGCCTGGGTGAGCTCGTCCTCGCTCTCGCCGCCCACCAGGGGCCAGCGCGGGTTGTCCCACGACGGCCCCGGCTGGGGATCATCCGGCAAGAAATCGTGTGCTTCGTTACCCATCGGGGTGCCTACCTTCGGTGAGGTAATGCCCGGGCCGGTCCGGCGCTCCCGGGGAGGAGACGCGCCGGTCCTGCCGTCAGGCGAGTTCCTTCAGCAGCGCGTCGAGCGTGGTGCCAAGCTCGGAAGGGGAGGGGGATACGCGAATGCCCGCGGCTTCCATCGCCGCGATCTTGTCTTCCGCGCCGCCCTTGCCGCCCGAAACGATCGCGCCGGCATGGCCCATCCGGCGCCCCGGAGGAGCCGTGCGGCCGGCGATGAAGCCGACGACCGGCTTCTTGCGTCCGCGCCTCGCTTCGTCGGCAAGGAACTGCGCGGCTTCTTCTTCCGCGCTGCCGCCGATCTCGCCGATCATGACAATCGACTTGGTCTCGTCGTCCTTGAGGAACAGCTCGAGCACATCGATGAAGTTGGTTCCGTTGACCGGATCGCCGCCGATGCCGACCGCGGTGGTCTGGCCAAGCCCGACCTGGGTGGTCTGGTGCACCGCCTCGTAGGTCAGCGTGCCCGAGCGACTCACGATGCCGACGCTCCCCTTCTGGAAGATGCTGCCGGGCATGATGCCGATCTTGCACTCGTTCGGCGTCAGGACGCCGGGGCAGTTGGGGCCGATCAGGCGGCTCTTGCTGCCCGTGAGCGCGCGCTTCACGCGCACCATGTCGAGCACCGGGATGCCCTCGGTGATGCAGACGATCAGCTCGACTTCGGCGTCGATGGCCTCGAGGATCGAGTCCGCTGCGAACGGCGGCGGGACGTAGATGCAGCTGGCAGTGGCGCCGGTAGCCTTCTTGGCCTCGAGCACCGTGTCATAGACCGGCAGGCCGATGTGCGTCGTCCCGCCCTTGCCGGGGGTGACGCCGGCGACCATCTGGGTGCCGTAGTCAAGCGCCTGCTGGGTGTGGAAGGTACCGGTTTCGCCGGTCATCCCCTGCGTGATGACCTTGGTATTCTTGTCGACCAGAATGCTCATGCCAGGTCTCCGTCCAGGTTCTTGCAGGCCACCAGCAGTTCCTCGACCGCGTCGGTCGAAGTCTTGAGGTTCGCCTTCTCGTCATCGTTGAGCTTGATCTCGACGACCTCTTCGATGCCGTTCGCGCCGATTACCGCCGGGACACCCACATAGAGGCCGTTGAGGCCATACTTGCCGTCGACATAGGCTGCGACAGGAAGAATGCGCTTCTGGTCGCCAAGGTAGGCTTCGGCCATCGCGATCGCGCTGGTGGCGGGGGCGTAGTATGCGCTGCCGGTCTTGAGCAGGCCGACGATCTCGCCGCCGCCGCCGCGGGTGCGCTTGACGATCTCGTCCATGCGCTCCTTGCTTGACTTGCCCATGGCGACAAGGTCATCGACCGGGATGCCGCTGATCGTGGTGTAGCTGGTGACGGGCACCATCGTGTCGCCGTGGCCGCCGAGGACGAACGCGTTCACGTCGCGCACCGAAACGCCGAATTCCCACGCCAGGAACGTCGCGAAGCGCGCGCTGTCGAGCACGCCGGCCATCCCGACCACCTTGTTGTGAGGAAGGCCGGAGAACTCCCGCAGGGCCCAGACCATCGCGTCGAGCGGGTTGGTGATGCAGATTACGAACGCGTCGGGCGCGTGGGTCTTGATGCCTTCGCCGACCGACTTCATCACCTTGAGGTTGATGCCGAGCAGGTCGTCGCGGCTCATGCCGGGCTTGCGAGGAACGCCGGCGGTGACGATCACCACGTCGGCGCCGGCAATGTCGGCATAGTCGTTGGTTCCGGTGATGCTGGCGTCGAAGCCTTCGATCGGACCGCACTGGCTGAGGTCGAGCGCCTTGCCCTGGGGGATGCCGTCGGCGATGTCGAACAGGACGATGTCGCCCATTTCCTTCTTCGCGGCGAGATGGGCGAGCGTGCCACCGATCATCCCCGCGCCGACGAGCGCGATTTTCTTGCGGGCCATGGGGAAACAAATCCTTCCGTCGCGCGGGACTGGCCATCACAAGGCGCGCAACCCCGTCCCGCAGGCGGAGGCGGCCTGAATTCGAGGCGGACCTAGGCTTGCGGTGGGGCTATTGCAACCGGCAATAGACCGCTTAGTCAAAACTATCTTTGCAAATAGTTCGCAATTGCAGGACGAGGCCTGCCGCTGCTCGATGGCCCGCTGTGAGGCTGGCGGCGGGTCAGGCGCTTGCCCGCATCGGTGCGCCCTCGCGCTCCTGTGCGATCAACATCGCCGCGAGGTAATCGGGCACTGCGCGGCTGAAATAGTATCCTTGGCCAAGGGTGCAGCCGGTCGCCCGGACCGCGCGCACCTGATCGACGGTCTCCAGTCCCTCGGCGACGATTTCCATGTCGAGCCGCGCGCCCATTTCGGCGACCGCGCGGATGATCGCCTCGCTCTTGCGGCCTACGTTGGCGCCGGACACGAAACTGCGATCGACCTTGATCTTGCTGAAGGGGAACTTGTGGATCGAGCCGAGAGACGAATAGCCCGTGCCAAAATCGTCCAGCGCGAAACGTATTCCCGCCGCAGAAAGTTCGTTGATGAAGTTGGCGGTGGACTGGTTATCATCGAGAAACAGGCTCTCGGTCACTTCCAGTTCGAGGCGGGACGGGGCCAGTCCGGCGTCCCGCAGCGCCGTGAGTATGCCGAGCGCCGCGCCCGGCGCCCTGATCTGCATGGGTGAAAGGTTGACGGCGAGGGTCACGTCCTCCGGCCAGTGGACCGCGGCGCGCGCTGCCTGTGCGGTGATCCAGTTGCCGAGTGTGACGATAACCCCCGTCTCTTCTGCCACCGGAATGAATTCGTCGGGCCTCAGTTCACCCTTTTCCGGGTGGAACCAGCGCACCAGCGCCTCGAAAGTTCGGATGCGCCCGGTCGCAAGGTCGATGATCGGCTGGAAGAAAATCGACAACTCGTCACGCTGGATCGCCGCTCTCAGCTCGGCCTCGATCTCCCGCCGGCGCATCAGGTTGCGGCTCATGGATTTCTCGAAGAACCGGCTGTGGTTTTTGCCGCCTACCTTTGCGTGATAGAGCGCCAGGTCAGCTGCCTGCATCAGCGAATCCGCGTCGTCCGCATCTTCTGGCAGGATCGCGATGCCCATCGAACACGGCACCTCCAGGCGGGTTTCGTCGATCCGCAGCGGCCGGGTGACGGTATCCAGGACCCGTGCAGCCAGCCGTTCGCACTCCAGCCTGCTTTCCACGCTGCAGAACATGATGAACTCGTCGCCGCCGAAACGCGCCATCGAGGCATCTGCCGGGGCACTTTCGCGGAGCCTGTGGGCGACCTCGGTCAAGACCCGGTCCCCGACCGGGTGGCCGAGCAGGTCGTTCACTTCCTTGAAGCGGTCGAGATCGAGCCAGAACAGCGCGAGCCGCTCGTCCTGGGAGACCGCCTCCAGCTTCTGCGTCATCGCGTGATTCAGGCCGGCGCGGTTTGCAAGACCCGTGACGACATCGGTCCGCGCGAGCAGCTGCATCTTGGTCGCCAGTTCCGCGCTCGTCTCCGCGGCGCCGATCGCGCCTCGCAAGGTCGTGAAAAGGTTAGTGACGATCGACGACATCGCCCCCATCAGCAGGGTCATCGCGACGGCCATCGCGAAATGGGCGACGGAGCCTTCCCACAGTGCCGCCACCAGCAGCGGCAGCGCCGCAAGTGCCAACTGAGCGAGCGCGATCGCAGGCCGGCCTGCATTGCGGGCGCAAACTCCGACGCCGTACGCGATGGCGTTGACGAGCATCAGCGCCTGGATGCCGGGCTCGGCATGAAGCACGATGGTCAGTCCGGCGAAAATACCCAGGAACAGGGCATAAGTGACCGCACCCGTGGCATAGAGCCGCTCGAGCTTCGTGGTGCTGACGTCCGCATCGTCGGCGCAGATGCCGAACGCGATGACCAGCCGGCCCGCCGCGATGACCGCAAGCATTCCGCACACCGCGTACAGCACGGCTGCGCCGCTCAGGACGGCAGAGACCGCAGCGGAAAGGACGCCGACCGCAACGCCGATCGCGAGACTGATGGGTTGAGTGTAGAGCGAACGCACGAGCGTCCGGCGGACCCGCTCGTTGAGCGCGTCCTTGCGAACAATCCGCCTGTGCAGAAACCGCATCCAGCGGATCGCATGATTAGCAGCCATTAGCCCGCTCTAGACAGGACAGGTCACTGGACGGTTAACGCAGTGCTTACCTTGAGAAATCGCGAAGCGCGGGCGTTTTCGCACTCTCGTCGAGCGGGCGGCGAAGTCTTGCGGCGAGGCGCCGGTCGAATGTGCTGCAGATGTGCTGCCAGTGGTGTGCAACGCGCAGGTCACCGGCAGCCAACGCCTTCTCGGCTTCGATCAGGGCCGCATGCGCCGCGCCGAGCCCATGACGGGCAAAATGGTGCAGGGCCGCGTGCAGCACGATGTCCCGATCTACCGAAGGCAGGTCATCGTTAACCGGCACAGGTGGCGAGTTGGGCCGCTGGAAGGTGCGGGCTGCTGCGGAACGTTGCTGCGAGCGAATTGGCTGCGACCGGACGGGCATCGAATACTTCCTGCGGCGGTGGTCCCAGCCTGTTAGACCCGCGGCAGCTAACGCTTGGTTCGGCTACAGGGTTACGGAACGATTCACCAAGCCTGACCGCACCTGCCGAAATCGTATCCTGGTTATGTTGCCGGTTCGGCAGCTGCCTGCCGTTCGCTTCGCTCGCGCTCGAAGCGCAGGCAGTCGAAGATCTTGGCGCCGCCGAGAAAAACGGAGCCCGTCGCTGCAAGGAACAGCAGCTTCCCTCCAAAACCCGGATATTGGTGCAGATAGACCGAGCCCCGTTCGATCGCTCCGAGGCCAAGCGCGTAGATGATCAGGCACGCTTCGAACTTCGTCTTGATGACAAACAGGCGCTTGATCTTGCTCAACATGTGTCCACGCTTTTCCTTAACGCCAGTGCCAGCAATATCCGTGCCATTGCCGGAATCGCGTGCCTGGCGAAGTTAATGCATGACCAAGTGTAAAGCTCCGCGACAGCGGGTCCAGCGCGTTAACCCAGCTGGAGAAGATCAAGCGTCTGGAGCAGGGCAAGCCGGGCGGCGGTGACGCTCCGCGCGAGGGTTGGGCTGGCGAGGTCAGTCGGATCGATCTGGGACGGCCAGTAATTCCGGATCACCGACTCGATCCGCTCGGCGACTCGATCGTGCAGGAGGAAGCGTGGATCGACCGTTGCGGGATCGGCGACGACGCGAAGCCGCAGGCACGCGGGACCACCGCCGTTCGCCATCGATTGCCGCAAGTCGACCGGCAGCACCTGGCGGATGGGGCCGTTGCTTGCCAACAGGCTCTTCAACCATGCCGTGACGGCAGAATTTTCCATGCACTCGCTCGGCACGACCAGAGCCATTTCCCCCTCTGGCAGGGTAACGAGCTGTGCATTGAACAAGTAGCTCTGCACGGCATCTTCCAGCGACACTTCGGAGGCCGGCACCTCCACCACCTCGAGCGCCGGGAAGACCTCCCGGATCGCCTGGTAAGCCGCTACCTGGCTGGCGAAGGCGGCCTCATGCGTGAACAGGACATGCTCGTTGGCCACGGCGACGACGTCGTTGTGGAAAGCCCCGGCCGCGATCGCGGCGGGGTTCTGCTCCAGGAACACGGTGCGCGCCGGGTCGAGGCCATGGAGCCGGGCGACGGCCCGGCTCGCCTGTTCGTGCTGGCGCGCGGGGAAGGGGCCGCCGCTCCTGCCGTAGACGAAGACTTCCACGCCAGCGGCCTGGTGACGTTCGCACAGCCGCATGTGGTTGGCCGCCCCCTCGTCCCCGAAGCTGGGCGGCACCGGATCGTGCAAAGCAAAGCTCGTCCGGTCCGCGAAGGCGAGGGCGAGCTGGCGCGCCGTGTCGGGCCACTCCTGCGCCCGGTGCGCCATCGTGACGAGATTGGCGGGCGTCAGGTGACAGCGGCCGTCGCTCGTATCCGGAGGGGGACTGACAGTGGCGGCGTTGGCGGTCCACATCGACGACGCGGACCATGAAGCCGCCGTGAGGGCCGGGTCAGTGCTGGCGTCCGCGCCCAGCCGGTCGAGGAAAGCGCCGTTCGGGCGGGGAAGCGGGACGAAGAAGCCCTGGCGCAATCCGAGCGCCATGTTGTGCCGCATCTTGGCGAGGCCCTGGAGCGCCCCCGCGCGAGGGTAGCTGACATCGCCCGCATGGGCGCTCGCGGCGAGGTTGCCGAGGCTCAGGCCGGCGTAGTTGTGACTGGGGCCGACGATGCCGTCGAAATTGATCTCGACCAGGTTAGCCCCTGCGCTCATCGGGCGACGCTCCAGGCCTCGTCGCCCTCAGAGATACCCAGCGCTGCGGCGGAGATGCGGTCGATTTCGATGCTGCCATCGGGCCGGAAGTCGCGCATGCCGAAGGCAGAGCGGAATGTACCCAGCGTACCGGTTGCGATTATCGCGCGCTCGCCAAGGTCGAGATTGGTGGATGCCACCCGGGCAGGACGCGCCTCCCGGATCGACTTCACGTCATTGGTGCGGGCCGTCATGGTTGGCCCGCCATCGAAGATGTCGACGTACCCGTCGTGCCGAAATCCCTCGTCCTCCAGCATCCGCATCGCGGCACGGCCGGTCGGGTGGGGCATGCCGATTGCGGTGCGCGCCTCATCGTCCAGCATGGCCACGTAGACCGGGTGCTTGGGCATGAGATCGGCGATAAACTGGTTGCCGTTGATGGCGTTGAAGTAATCGGCTTCCTGGAAAGTCATGCCGAAGAAGCGCCCGGCTACCCCGTCCCAGAACGGCGAACCGCCGCGCGCGTCGATGATCCCGCGCAGCTCCGCGAGGATCCGGTCGGCGAAACGCGAGCGGTGCATGGCGATGAAGAGGTAGCGGCTCCGCGCGAGCAGCAGGCCGAGCCCACCGGCCCGCTCGTTGGGATGGAGGAACAGGCCGCCCACTTCACTCGAGCCTTCGAGGTCGGTGACGAGGCTCAGCAGATCGGCCCGCACGGTCCGTTCCAGCTCCTGCGAATGCTGGGTCAGCGTGTTGAGGCGATAGGAATAGAACGGCCAGCGCTGTCCGACCTGCGTCATCAGCTGGCAGGTCCCCCGCACATCCCCGGTGGCGGTGTTTTCCAGGACCAGGACGAACTGCTCATCGGCAAGACTGTCCTCGTCGCGGGCGAACGAGACCTCCGCCCGCTCGAGCTTGCCGGCCAGCGCATTGCGATCGGCCGGAAGGTTGGTGAACCCGCCGCCGGTGAGCTTGGCCATTTCGTACAGCGGCTCAAGGTCGCCGGGGTGCGCGGCGCGCAGGCGGAAGGTCAAGTCAGGTCTCCGGATGCAAGGCGGGTGAGGACGAGCGCCGACAGCGATGCGCGCTCGGCTAGGCTGGGCACGACCAGGTACTCGTCGGAAGAATGAATCGAGCCGCCCCGGACGCCCATGGTATCGACCACCGGCACTCCGCAGGCGGCGATGTTGTTGCCATCGCACACGCCGCCAGAGGACTGCCAGCCGAACTGCTGGCCCAGCTCCGCGCCGCAGGCCTGCACCAGGTCGAACAGCTTTTGCGCCCTGCCGTCGACCGGCTTCGGAGGACGCGTGATACCGCCGTGAAGCGATAGCGTGACTTCATGGCGCTTCGCGACTTCGCCAATCAAGTCATTGAGATATTGCTGGAATGATTCCGCAGCCTCACTTGTCCGCGGGCGTATATTGAAACGCACCACGGCGTGATCGGGCACGACGTTGTTGGCCGACCCGCCGTCGATGCGGGCGGGGTTCACGGAGAGTGCCTCATGGCCGAGCGCCTTGACCCGGACGGCGAAATCCGCCGCCGCCACGATGGCGTTGCGCCCTTCCCGGGGATTGCGCCCGGCGTGTGCCGCGCGGCCAGACACGACGAGACTGTAATTCCCGCTCCCCCCACGGGCATGAGCGAGCGTGCCGTCGGGCAGCGCGGAAGGCTCGTACGTCAGCGCCGCATACTTGCCGCGCGCGAGCCGGTCGATCAGCGCGGAGGAAGACAGCGATCCCGTCTCCTCGTCGGAATTGATCATGACGTCGTAGCCGATCCTCCCCGCACTCTCCGATGCCTCGAACGCCAACAGGGCGTGGAGGATCACGGCGATGCCGCCTTTCATGTCGGCAAGACCGGGACCGCACAGGGTCTCGTCGTCGATCCAGGTCTGGTGCTGGAACGGGTGGTCGGCGGGAAACACGGTGTCCATGTGCCCCGTCAGGAGTAGCCGGCGCTCGGCTTCGGGGCGCACCCGCACCACGAGGTGCCGGCCATGCGCTTTCTCGACCTCGCGCCCGTCGGTGTCGATCGTTGAGACCGGGGCCGGTTGATGCAGCTCGATCTCGCCCGGAAGCGATGCGAAAGCCTCGGCAAGCACGGAAGCCTGGTGCGAAAGGCCGGCGAGGTTTCCGGTCCCGGTATTGATCAGGCTCCACGCGCGGGCCTGCTCCAGCATCGCCTCCGGGTCGATCGAGGCGGATATATGGTCAGCCGTTCGTTTCATCTGCAACCGCTCCTAGCCGCCCCGCGCTTTCCCGCGCAACCTGCCGAATGTTGCATTGCACGACGCCGTTCGCCATAGGCGCCGCTCGCTTCCTCCCCGGATGTCAGGCTAAACCGAGGTTTGCGCCGATTCTGGCGCTGCCGCATCGTGCGAGGGAAGATGAGCGAGTATCTGGACAAGGCAGGGCTGCAGGTCGATCACGGACTGGCGGAGTTCGTCGACAGCGAGGTGTTGGCCCCGCTTGGCCACGACAGCGCGGCTTTCTGGCAGGGCTTCGCGGCGTTGCTGGCGGACTACGCCCCTCGCAATCGCGCCTTGCTGGCGCGGCGCGAGGAACTCCAGGCGCAGATCGACGACTGGCATCGGTCAAGGGCGGGGCAACCGCACGACGCGCTCGCCTACGTTCGCTTTCTTGAGGAGATCGGGTACCTGGTGCCCGAACCCGGTGAGTTCACGATCGGGACGGAAAATGTCGACCCGGAAATCGCGACGATGGCCGGGCCCCAGCTTGTCGTTCCCGTATTGAACGCGCGGTTCCTCCTCAACGCGGCCAATGCGCGCTGGGGCAGCCTCTACGATGCATTCTATGGCACCGACGCGCTCGATGCGCCGGCTGCACGACCGGGCGGCTACGACGCCGACCGCGGCGCTGCGGTGATCGCGGAAGCTCGCCGGTTCCTCGATCAGGCGCTGCCCCTGCGCGAGGGGAGCTGGACTGACCTGCGCGGCGAGCCTGTTCCCCTGCTCGCGGATGAAGCGCAATATCGCGGCCGGACCGAAAAGGGATTGTTGTTCCGCAACAATGGCCTGCACATCGAAGTTGTCATCGATCGCGAGCATCCGGTCGGGCGCGACGATCCGGCGGGCATCGCGGATGTCGTGCTCGAAAGCGCGCTGACCACGATCGTCGATCTCGAAGACTCGATCGCCGCGGTCGATGCGGCGGACAAGGTCGCTGCCTACCGCAACTGGCTCGGTGTCATCCGCGGCGACCTGGAGGACACGTTCGAGAAGAACGGCCGCGCACTCACTCGGCGACTGGCCGGCGACAAGACTTGCCAAGGCGAGGGTGGGCCTGTCTCACTTCCCGGGCGCAGCCTTCTGTTCGTTCGGAACGTCGGCCACCTGATGACCAATCCCGCGATCATCCTGCCCGACGGGTCCGAAGTCCCCGAAGGCATCATGGACGCGGTGATCACGAGCGCAATCGGCGCGCACGACGTTGCCGGCCTCGGCCGGTACCGCAACAGCCGCGCAGGCTCCATCTACATCGTCAAGCCAAAGCAGCACGGGCCGGAAGAGTGTGCGTTTACCAACGACTTGTTCGACGCGGTTGAGGACCTGCTCGAGCTGCCCCGGCACACGGTCAAGGTCGGCGTGATGGACGAGGAACGCCGCACCAGCGCCAACCTGGCGGCGTGCATCGAGGCGGTGCGTGACCGTATCGTGTTCATCAACACCGGGTTTCTCGATCGCACCGGCGACGAGATCCACACCTCGATGCAGGCCGGTCCGATGACCCGCAAGGCGGAGATGAAGAGCAGCACGTGGCTCGCCGCGTACGAAGCGCGCAACGTGGCCATCGGCCTGCGCCACGGGCTGTCGGGCCGCGCCCAGATCGGCAAGGGCATGTGGGCCGCGCCCGACATGATGCGCGACATGGTCGAACAGAAGATCGTCCATTTGAAGGCAGGCGCGAACACCGCCTGGGTGCCGAGCCCGACGGCCGCGACGCTCCACGCGCTGCATTACCACCAGCTCGACGTGTTCGCCCGGCAGAAGGAGCTTGGCGAAGCGCCGGGTCTGGACAAGCTGCTCAAGATTCCCCTCGCGCACGGGACCAACTGGTCCGAGGAAGAAGTGCGCGAGGAACTGGACAACAACGCACAGGGTCTACTCGGCTACGTCGTCCGCTGGATCGAGCAGGGCGTGGGTTGCTCCAAGGTCCCCGACATTCACGACGTCGGCCTGATGGAGGACCGCGCGACGCTGCGGATCAGCTCGCAGCACATGGCCAACTGGCTGCTTCACGGCGTGTGCACGCGCGAACAGGTAATGGATTCGCTCCGCCGCATGGCGGCGAAGGTCGACGCGCAGAATGCCGGCGATCCCGCCTACGTTCCGCTCGTCGGAAACGAGGACGGACCGGCTTTCAGCGCGGCTTGCGATCTGGTGTTCAGGGGCGTCGAGCAGCCTTCGGGCTATACCGAACCGCTGCTGCACGCATGGCGGCAGAAGGCGAAGGAAATCTCCGCCTAGCCAAGCTCCCGCGCGATCGCGACGAAGTCCTCGACCGAGAGGGTTTCGGCGCGGCGCTGCGGATCGATGCCGAGCGAGGCGAGGGCATCCAGCGCGCCGGGCACGCCCTTTAGGCTCTGACGCAGCATCTTGCGGCGCTGGCCGAAAGCCGCTTCGGTCACCCGCCCGAGCGTGCGCGCATTCACCCCTGGCGGCATCGCCCTGGGCACGATGTGGACGATCGCGCTCATCACCTTGGGCGGCGGGGTGAACGCGCTCCGGTGCACCTTGAGCGCGATGCGCGGCACGGCGCGCCATTGCGCGAGGACGGCCAACCTTCCGTAGGCGTCGCTGCCCGGCTCCGCTACGATGCGCTGGGCCACTTCCTGCTGGAACATGAGCGTCAGGCTGGTCCACCGGGGCGGCCATTCCTGCCCGCCCAGCCAGCGAACCAGCAGCGCCGTGCCGACATTGTAGGGCAAGTTGGCAACCACGGCATAGGGGCCACCCATGAGGCTGTCGTGATCGAGCGTCAAGGCATCGCCCTCGATGACCCTCAGGCGACCCGGAAAGGCGCCTTCCAGCTCGCCCAAGGCTGGCAGGCAGCGGCGATCCATTTCGATTGCGGTGACATCGGCGCCGGCGCGAAGCAGGCCTCGCGTGAGGCCACCAGGACCGGGGCCGATCTCCAGCACCCTGGTCCCGGCGAGGTCGCCAGGGATGGCAGCGATGCGATCGAGCAGTTGCTCGTCGAACAGGAAGTTCTGCCCGAGCGCCTTCGAGGCGCTCAGGCCGTGGCGCGCCACGACTTCGCGCAAGGGCGGCAGGTCAGGCAATGCTGGCCCGCCGCGCCGCGCACTCGCCCGCCATGCGGATCGCGGCGATGGTCGCGCCGGGGTCGGCCTGGCCGCTGCCCGCGATGCCGAACGCGGTGCCATGATCCGCACTGGTCCGCACGATCGGCAGGCCCAGGGTCACGTTCACCCCTCTGTCGAAGTCGAGCGCCTTGAGCGGGATCAGCGCCTGGTCATGGTACATGCACAAGGCAACATCGTAATCGCGCCGTGCGCGGGGCGCGAACAAGGCGTCGGCGGGGTAGGGCCCGGTCGCCTCGATGCCTTCGCCGCGCAGCGCGGCGATGGCTGGCGCAATGATGCGGATTTCCTCGTCGCCCATTCGCCCGTCCTCTCCGGCATGGGGGTTGAGGGCGGCCACCGCGATCCGGGGGGCGGCAATGCCGAAGTCTCGCTGCAGCGCCGCCGCAGCTATCCGGCCTCGTCGAACCAGCAGGTCGAGCGTGATCTGGCCCGGCACCCGGGCCAGCGGGAGGTGGACGGTGAGGGGGATCGTCCGCAACTGCGGTCCGGCCAGCATCATGACGGCGTCCTGCGCCGCGATCCCGCAGGCGTGGGCGACGAACTCGGTCTGTCCCGGAAAATGGAAGCCGACTTCCCCCAGCAGGGACTTGGCGATCGGGCCGGTGACGAGCCCGCCAGCCTCGCCCGACACCGCGAGAGCGGTCGCCCGCTCCAGCGAGGCAAGCGCCAGCGCCGCGCCATCCTTGTCGGGCTCCCCCGGACGCCATGGCGCGTCGAGATCGCCCAGCACCGGCAGGGCGCGGCCGAAGGCATCGGCAACTTCGTCCAAGGAGGCTACCGGCTCGACGGGAAGGGCATGTCCCCGAGCCGCGGCGGCGGAGGCCAGCAGGCGCACGCCGCCGACGACCGCGAACGGCGGCAGGGCTTCACGATCCCGGGCAATCCACGCTTCGGCGACCAGTTCGGGGCCTACCCCCGCCGGATCGCCGAGCGAGACGACGAGCGGCTTCAATTGTACTCGATCACCGCGTCGTTGCGCAGGTCGCGAAGATAGCGCTGGGCCCGCTTGTTGACCCGGTCGTCTTCGAGCTGCGCCATCAGGTCGTCGAAACTCGGCGCGCCCGAGGTCTGCGGATCGTCGCGGCCGCACAGCATGAGCACACTCACGCCGTCCTGCGCCGATCCGAACGGCGGGGTGGTCTGGCCGACCTGCAGATCCGCCAACAGCGGCTGGAGTTGCTCGGGCAGCGAGCGCAGGACGATCCCGTCGTTCGCCGCCACTTCGGCGCCGATCGCGGCCGCGCCCGATTCCGCATCGCCGCAGCCGCGCATCGCGCTGACGGCGGACGTGAACGAGGCAAGCTTGGCCTTCGCCTCGGCCTCGCTGAGCCCTTCGGGGAACTTGAGCGAGATCTGCTTGAGACTGAGCACCGCATCGCGCGGGTCCGCGGTCAGCACGGCCTTCTTGTCGATGAGGTAGAGGATCGAAAACCCGCCCGAGTTCTCGATCGGACCCACGAGCTGACCCGGCTGCATCTGGCGCGCGGCGACCGCCAGCTCGCTCGGGAGCATTTCGAGCCGCACGAACCCGAGATCGCCGCCCGCAGCGGCAGTCGAGGACTGCGAAAACTGGCGGGCGTAGCCGACGAAGCTGCCGCCCTGCTTGAGCTGTTCGATGATCTTGCCGAGGTTGGCGAGAACCTGTTCGCGCGTCTCGGGGGTTGCGGCCAGCCAGATTTCGCCGAGACGGTATTCCTCGGTGCCGCGGCTCGCCTCGAGGCGGGCCATCATTTCGTTCACTTCCTCGGCCGAGACGTTGACGAACGGCGCGACGTTGCGGCGCAGCAGCCGCTGCCACGACAGCTCGCCCAGGATCTGGCGCTTGAGCGAAGCGGGCGAGGAGCCGATTTTCGCCAGGTACTCGTCCATCGCATCGACATTCTGGCCGAAATTCTGCGCCGCCAGGCGGGCGTAGGTCTGATCGACTTCGGCCGGAGTCACCGCGATGTCCTGAGCTTTCGCCTCCTGGATCTGCAGCGTCTCGTCGATAAGGTTGCGCAGGACCTGGGTGCGCAGGCGCTGCATCTCCTCGTCCTCGATCTTGCCCTTCGACGCAGCAACGACCAGCGCCGCGCGCTGATCGACGTCGGTGCCGGTGATGATCTGCCCGTTCACGACCGCCGTGGGCTTGCGGACATTGGGATCGCTCTTGCCCAGGATCGTGACGTTTGCGGGAATGTCGAGCGCGTTGCCGTTCGATGCCGCGGCGGCCTGGGCCGAGGCGGCAACCGGCGAAACTACGAGCGAAAGCGCGGCGATGCCGCAAAGCAGTCTGGAAACGGTCTTGTCGATCACGCTGTCATCCGTCTTGGTCAAGGCACATCGCGCGCCCTTCATCGGCCCCGCGGGTGCCGCCAAACGGCTGAACCCAAGCTGAGTGCGCGCCGGATAGCGCGTTTGCGCCATGCTGCCAACGGCCTAGCGGAAGCCGAGATTGCGCAGGGCGAAATAGAGCTGGAAGGTATTGCCGCGCCGCGCGTCGCCCTGGTCGAGATAGTCGCGGCGCCAGGTCACTCCCATCTCGAGGCAATCGTCCTGGTAGGCAAGGCCCAGGCGGGTGCGGATCGGGTCGAAGCCGTCGGAGGAGAAGGTGGGATCCTCGGTCCGGTCGGTCAGGTTGAACACGCCAGCGCCGAACACCGACCAGTAACGGGCGAACGCGACCCGCGCGGCCACTCGCATTTCCTCGCGGTCGCGCAGGTCTTCGATGGTGGGGGAAATGTCGCGGTTGAGGCGCAGGTAGCCGACCTCGGCATAAGTGCGACTCGATCCCACGGTCGCGTCGATCTCGTTCCGGCGCACGGCAAAGTTGTCCTTGTCGAGGCGGAAGCGGTGAGTCAGCTTGACGAAATCCCTGTAACGGATGTCCGTTCGGCCGACGAAGTCGGAGACGCGCTCGGACAGGCCGGTCCCGTCGGGCAGGATCGAGCCGCCGTTGTTCAGCCGGTACGACTGGCCGACGGTCGTGCTGATCCGCCAGTTCGGGCGCGTGAATTCCCAGTCCACCCCGTAGGTGATCCGCGGCCGATCCTCGATCCGGTCGTATCCGGGGAAGCGGTTGAGCGCGAAAAGGTTGGAATCCTCCAGGTCGATCGCGCGCGAATCCTCGTTAGGAATCGCCAGGTTCTTGATCTTCGGACTGAGAACCAGCTGGACCCGCGGAGTGAGCACCTGGGTGCCCCCCAGGAAATGCCCGACGAGCGGCCACTCGATATCCGCTGCGGCGAGCGCGACCCCGCGGGTTTCCCACCCCGGGTTGCCGCGATAGATAGCCGTCGCGGTGAGGCCGTTTTCGTCCGAGTGATAGACGTCACCGCGGACAAGCGCGGTCAGCGTGATCAACTGGCCCCAGCCGGTGATGCGCCGGAAGTCCCAGCGCGCGCCGGCCAGCGCACGCTGCGTGTCCTGCCCTTCGGGACGGTACAGAGCGAGGCTGTTGGCCATAAGTTCGACTTTCCCGCCCAGGAACGGGTCGTCGAAACGCTTGCGGTAGTCGATCAGCGGCAGCGCGATCGGCACCTGTCCCTGCGGCAGGCCCAGCCGGAGGGTCTGCGTGGCGAAGCCGGAGATGGCGAGGTACGAATCCGGATCGATCCGCTCCACTTCGATCATCGAGCGCAGGCGATCGTCGCGGCTGATGTCGTACCGGCGCAGGAAGGTCCGGTCGGTTGCCCTCCTCAACGAAAAATTCGCGTTCCAGTTGGGATTGAACTGGAAGCGGCCGTTGCTGAAGATGTATCCGCGGAACTCGTCCTCCGGCGCAGGCATCGCGGTGGTCGGATCGAACCGGCGGCTGACCGTGCCGTACCCGGTTACCTGGTACGCACCCTTGTCGGTCAGGTGCCGCCACTGCGCGCTGGCCATCGGCGGCGCATCGGTGAACGCATAGGCGCTGACCGTTAGGTCCTTGTTCGGCGCGAGGTTGAAGTAATAGCTGCCGCTGACTTCGAATCCGTTGTTTTCCGAAAGCTGCACGTCGGGGACGAGAAAGCCCGAGACTGGACGTCCGTCGGTCCGGATTGCCAAACCTGGCAGCGGCAGGAGACGCGCCCCGAACAGCTCGAGATAGGCGCCGCGGAAGCGGACCCGCTTGTCGGCCGGAGAGTAGACGACGCGGTCCGCGGTGATCCGCCAGCTCGGCTCCTTGGGACAGCCGTCAGGCGTGACCACCTCGCACCCGGTGTACGCGGCGCGAGTAAGCTCGATGGTGCCGTCCGCCTGCCGCGACCCGGTTGCGGCAGCCAGCCGCCCGCCTTCGCGCAGGGCCAGAAGCAGGTCCTCCATCGCCCCGGCCTCGAACTTGTCGGTCAGCTCGATGCGGCTGGTGTAGAGCTGGTTGCCGTCCTCGTCGACGAAGCGCACGTCGCCGCTGGCGACGATCTGGCCGGTCGTCCGGCTCCAGGTGACCTGGTCGGCGCGAACCGAGCGGTCTTCGCTCCTGAGCACGACATTCCCCGAAGCGGTGACGGTATCGGCATTGTTGTCGTAGGCGACCTCGTTCGCCTCGAAATTGATCTGCCGCTCTCCCGTGGGCGCGGGCGGCAAGCTTGCTTCGTCGACCGGCTGAACCGGGGTCGAGAGCGAAGGCGGCTCGCCCTGCGGCTCTTGCGGAGTGCCCATGCCGGAAGCCGGTCCATCCTGGGCCATCGCAGGCGCAACCATCAGCGCGAGCGACAGCGCAATCGCGCTCGCAGCGCAGCGGAACAAGCGGCGTGGCGTGGCTTGCTGCGAACCGGTCGGAGCGGGGAGCATCGCTTGCCTATCGCAGCACTGCCGCCTAATCGCAATCGCCATCGCCGCCCCTGCCGTTTCGCTGCGCCGAACCGTTCGGACCAAGCCTTTGCCGGAGTTTTCATGAAGATCGAATTCGCCTCCACCGTCCCTGCCGGAACAACCATCGTCGTCCGGGTGGTCGATCAGGATGTCCTGCCCGAGGGCTTCGAGCCCACGCTGGCCGCGGGCGCCCGGGCCGCGCGGTTCAAGGGGCGGGCGGGTCAGGTGTTCGACGGTTTTGCCGAACGTGGCGGCGAAGTGGTCCGCGCCGTTTTGGCCGGCGCTGGGGAGAAGGGCGACGAAGGCCGCCTTGCCAATCTCGAAAAGGCCGGCGGCGCGCTGGCCGCCAAGTTCCTTTGCTCGGGTGCCGAATCGCTGGCGATCGAAGCTGACGGCCTGGCCGTCGAGGAAGTCGCCGCGGTCGTGATGGGCCTGCGCCTGCGCGCATGGCGTTACGATGTCTATCGCACGCGCATGAAGGACGAGCAGAAGATCACGCTCACCCGCGTTGTGGTGGTCGGCGCGCCTGAGGGCAGCGAAGCGGCCTGGGCCGATGCGGCCGCTTTGGCGGACGGCATCGAGCTGACCCGCGAACTGGTGACCGAGCCGGCGAACGTCATCTACCCCGAATCGTTCGTCGAGCGCGTGCGCGGCCGGTTCGAGGAAGCCGGGCTGGAAGTCACCGTTCTCGGCGTAGAGGAGATGACCGCGCTGGGCATGGGGGCGCTGCTCGGTGTGGGCCAGGGCTCCGAACGTCCCTCGCGACTGCTGGCGGTCAAGTGGAACGGGGGAGAGAAGGGCGCCCGTCCGATGGCCTTCGTGGGCAAGGGCGTCACGTTCGATACCGGCGGCATCTCCATCAAGCCCGGACCGGGCATGGAAGACATGAAGTGGGACATGGGCGGCGCCGGCGCGGTCGCCGGGGCCATGCTGGCGCTGGCGCGGCGCAAGGCGAAGGCGAACGTCGTCGGCGTCATGGGCCTCGTCGAGAACATGCCAGACGGCAAGGCAATGCGCCCGGGCGACGTCGTCACCACGATGAGCGGGCAGACGGTCGAGGTGCTCAACACCGACGCCGAAGGCCGCCTGGTTCTGTGCGACGCGCTGTGCTGGGTGCAGAAGGAGCATGACCCGGTGGCGATCGTCGATCTCGCGACCCTGACCGGGGCAATGATCATCAGCCTGGGCACCGAGCAGGGCGGCATCTTCTCGAACGATGATACTCTTGCCGAAGCGATGCTGAAAGCCGGGCGCGAAACGGGCGACAAGCTGTGGCGGATGCCGCTCGGCCCCGCCTACGACAAGCTGATCGATTCCCCGATCGCCGACATGAAGAACATCGGCCCGCGCGAAGGCGGTTCGATCACCGCGGCGCAGTTCCTCCAGCGCTTCATCGACAAGGGGCGCCCATGGGCACACTGCGACATCGCGGGCATGGTCTGGTCGTCCAAGCCGGGCGCGACGTGGGACAAGGGCGCGACCGGTTATGGCGTGCGCCTGATCGACCGCTATGTGCGCGACGTGCTCGAAAGCTGATCGAGGGCGAGTGCTTCGGCCACAGGTGGCGAGATAATGCAGCTCGATTTCTGGCAGTACTCGCAGGGGCCGGTTGAGCGCATCGTCGTTCTGATTGCCGAGCGTGCGATCAAGGACGGCCAGCGAGTGCTGGTGGTGGACGGCGATGCCGAGCGGCGCGCCGCCACCATCCGCGCCTTGTGGGAGGCGAGCCCCGAGGCGTTCCTCGCCAACGGAGAGAGCGGCGATCCCCACGCCGAACGCCAGCCGATCCTCCTGTCCGATACCTGCACGTCCGCCAACGGCGCCCGCTTCGCTATCCTCGCCGATGGCAAATGGCGCGAAGGAGGCGAGGCGTTCGACCGCACCATCCTACTGTTTGGCCAGAACGAGGTCGCGGAGGCCCGCAAGGTCTGGCGGCAATTCGACGGGCGGGAGGACGTGACCCGCGCCTATTTCGCGCAGGAAGATGGCAAGTGGGTGAAGAAGGTCTGACCCTTGCGTGGCAGGCGGCGCATCGCTAGGGGCGCGCGCAACTCCCCACACCCTCATTGCAAGGATCTTTCCCATGGCGGTTACCCGCACATTTTCGATCATCAAGCCCGATGCCACCCGCCGCAACCTGACCGGCGCGGTCACCAAGATGCTCGAGGATGCGGGCCTTCGCGTCGTAGGTTCGAAGCGCATCAAGATGACCCGCGAACAGGCCGAGGGCTTCTACGCCGTCCACAAGGAGCGCCCCTTCTTCGGCGAGCTGTGCGATTTCATGACCAGCGGTCCGGTGGTGGTGCAGGTCCTTGAGGGCGAAGACGCCGTGAAGCGTAATCGCGACATCATGGGCGCGACCAACCCTGCCGACGCAGCCCCCGGCACCATCCGCAAGGAGCTCGCCGAGAGCATCGAAGCCAATTCGGTCCACGGGTCCGATTCGGAAGAAAACGCGCGCATCGAGATTGATTATTTCTTCAAGCCGGAAGAAATTGTCGGCTAATCCTGTCGCGTTACGACGGACTTCGCTTTACGAGGGTAGCAATGCGGGTGGCGCTTTCGGGCGTCCCCGTGCTACTGGCTGCGGATGCTTTGGCGTCGCGGACAGAAATGCAAGGCTTTGGCCGAGAAGTTCGTCGCGGCCGTGAACGCGCATGACGCCGACGCCATGCGCGCGCTAGTCACCGCGGATTTCACCTACATCGACAGCTGGCGCGAAGGCGTGACTGGCCGCGAACAGGTGATCGAAGGCGCCAGGCTCCTGTTCGCGAGCGATCCCGGCTTCGGGATCGAGGTCGAATCGATCAGCTTCAGCGATCCGTTCGCATTGATGCGCGGCTGGGTTACCAGCGACAATCCCGAAGTCGGTCGCCGCAGGGCCGTGTGGCGCGCGCGGTGCGAGGACGGACTGCTCGCCGAATGGCAGGCCTGGGCCGAAGGCGGCCCGCCGCCGCTCAATCGCACCTACTCACCCGAAGCGACAGTCGACATGTCGGACCGCGCGCCGGCTAAGCCGGGCTCATCCTGAGGCGGTCTTAGAACTCGTCGGCGGCGTCGATGAGGCTCGTCAGCCTGCGGGGCGCCACCGTGCGCCAGCTGCGCGCCAGCCAGCCATCTATGTCTTCCCAATCCGTGTCGCCCAGATCGAGGCGGATGGCGATCCAGTCCGCACCGAAATAGGCGGGCCGGTAGTATCGCTCGGGATCGTTCTCGATCAGCTGCGCCTGCTCGTCCGGTCCGCTGACCCGCACCAGCAAGGCCGTCTTACCGTCGCCGTGATGGTCGGATGACACCCAGGCGAACCTCTTGCCTTTCACGATGCCGAAGCAGGCCATGCCGTGGCTGACGGTCTCCTCGCTTTGCGGCTGTGCCAGCGCCCGCTCGCGGACCTGCGCGGTCAGCCACTCGGCGTGGTAGGGGCGGGAGACATACCCGTTCAGGATCCGCGGATAGAGCTGGTGTTCGGCGATCCGCACGCGGGCGGCGAGGGTCTCCTCGTCGTCGTCGGGCAGCACCGCGACCGACGCCTGGCCAAGAACTTCGCCCGCGTCGAGCTCGTCCGTCACCAGGTGCACGCTGCACCCGGCCCACGTGTCGCCCGCCTCCAGCGCAGCGCGGTGCGTATGGAGGCCGCGGTATTTGGGCAAAAGCGATGGGTGGACGTTGAGCAGCCGGCCCTTCCAGCGGGCTACGAACTCGCTGCCCAGCACCCGCATGTAACCGGCAAGCGCGACGTACTCGGCGCCGCTGGCCTCCACCGCATCATGCATTGCTGCGTCGTGATCGGGGCGGGACATGCCCCGATGGTCGAGCGCGAAGGTCGCCACGCCCTCCGCTTGGGCAAGCCGCAGGCCGGGCGCACGCGGATCGTTGCTGGCGACGAGCACGATTTCGTAGGCCGTCCCTTCCAGCCGGCTGGCGTAGAGGAGCGCGGCCATGTTGGTGCCGCTGCCGGAAATCAGGACGGCGACTCGCGCGGGTCGCCGCCGCGCGGGCCCCTCGTCAGGCAAGGTGCCGCGCTTCCCACGCTTCGCGCGCGCTCCAGGTGCCCGCGCTGCCGCGCACGGTGCAGCCCCTGGGCCCTGCGATCACCTCGCCGATGCGCGTGACGCCTTCGCCTTCCGCCTCCAGTTCCGCCGCCACTTCGCGCGCCAGGTCGGGCGTGACGGCGAGCACCATGCCCACACCGCAGTTGAAGGTGCGCGCCATTTCCGCCGGTTCGATCGCGCCCTGCGCCTGCAGGAACGCCATGAGGCCCGGCTGGGCCCAGGCATCGGCGTCGATCACCGCGTGGGCGCCGTCCGGCAGCACGCGGGGAATGTTCTCGAGCAGCCCGCCGCCGGTGATGTGCGCCAGCGCGTCGATCCTGCCCGCGCGGACCAGCGGCAACAAGGCTTTCACGTAAATCCGGGTCGGAGCGGAAAGCGCGTCGACCAGCAGCGTCTCTGGATCGAACAGGGCGGGGCGGTCCATCCGCCAGCCCTTGTCAGCCGCCAGGCGCCGCACGAGCGAATAGCCGTTCGAGTGCACGCCGCTGCTGGCGAGTCCGAGCAGGACGTGGCCTGGCGCGACCTTGTCTCCGGTAACCTGCTCTCCGCGCTCGACCGCGCCGACGCAGAAACCCGCGAGGTCGTAGTCCCCTGCCTGGTACATGCCCGGCATCTCGGCGGTTTCCCCGCCGATCAGCGCGCAGCCCGCCTGCTTGCAGCCCTCGGCGATGCCCGCGATCACGCGCTCGGCAATGCCGTTCTCCAGCTTTCCGGTAGCGAAGTAGTCGAGGAAGAACAGCGGCTCGGCGCCCTGCACGATCAGGTCGTTGACGCACATCGCGACGAGATCGATGCCCACGGTATCGTGCCGGTCATGCTCGATCGCGAGCTTCAGCTTGGTGCCGACCCCATCGTTGGCGGCCACCAGCAGCGGGTCGCTGTAACCCGCCGCTTTCGGATCGAAGAAGCCGCCGAATCCGCCCAGCTCGCTAGTCGCGCCTGGCCGTGCGGTGGCCTTCGCCAGCGGCGCGATCGCGCGCACCAGCGCGTTGCCGGCATCGATGGACACGCCTGATCCGGCATAAGTGTACGAGTTGTTGCGGCGTGTGTCGTCGCTCATTGCGCTCGCCTAGTGACATCGCGCTTGGATTTCCATGACCGTTTCGGCAAAAGGCCCCCGTTTTCCCCTATGGCCAGTTCACCCACCCTCCCACGCGATCCGCGCCGCGCCGCCCTGATCGCCGTTGTCGCGCTTGCCGCGATCGTCCTCGCCGCGCTCGGCGCACAGGCGCTGATCGCGCAGATCGCGGGCGACCGCGGCATCGCGCCGGTGGCCGCATCGGGCGATATCCAGGTTGGCGGTGTGGAGGTCGACGTTACCGCCAAGACTGCGGAAGAAGCGCGCGAGGAGGGCTGGCGCGAGGCGATGAAGCTCGCCTGGAAGAAGATCGGCGGGCCGGCCATTCCCGATGGCCAGCTCTATTCGATGGTATCGTCCGTTGTCATCGAGAGCGAGGAACTGGGAGCCAACCGGTATATCGCGCGGCTCGGCGTCGTGTTCGACCGGGCGCGTGCCGGAGGCCTGCTCGGGCGGGGCGAGGCGGTGCAGCATTCGGCTCCGCTCCTGCTCGTCCCCGTGCTGGTGACCGGCGGGACGCAGACCGTGTACGAGATTCGCAATCCCTGGCAGCGCGCGTGGGCCGAGTACCAGCCGGGCGCCAGCCGGATCGATTATGTCCGACCCACCGGAGCGGGCAGCGATTCGCTGCTGGTGACATATGGCCAGACCACTCGCCGCAGCCGCACCTGGTGGCGCAACGTCCTCGATCAGTTCGGCGCGAGCGACGTGCTGATCGCGATTGCCGATCTGGATTACCAGTATCCCGGCGGTCCGGTCCGCGGAACGTTTACCGCGCGGTACGGTCCGGACGACACTTTCCTGGGCAGCTTCTCGATGACAGCGCCCAGCCAGGCGGCACTGCCCAGGATGCTCGACCAGGCAGTCCTGCGGCTGAATTCGATGTACGAGCAGGCGCTGAACGACGGGAAGCTCAAGCCCGATCCCACGCTCAACCTGGGCACCCCGCAGATCGATCCTGCCATCCAGCGGCTGATAGAGCTTGGCCGCGCAGCGGACGCGCAGGAGCGAGCGCGGGCAGCCGCGGCGGCGGCGAACGACGTTGCCGCCTCGCCTGCTCCCACGCCATCCGAAACCGGCGCTCCCGCCGTGGTCAACAGCTTCACCGTGCAGTTCCCGTCTCCGGATGCAGCCGCGTTCGAAGGGGCGGTCGCATCGATCCGGGCCGCTATCGGGGTACGCGGCGGGGCGGTCACCAGCACTGCGATC
Organism: Tsuneonella deserti; assembly: GCF_014644315.1. Classification (NCBI taxonomy): domain Bacteria; kingdom Pseudomonadati; phylum Pseudomonadota; class Alphaproteobacteria; order Sphingomonadales; family Erythrobacteraceae; genus Tsuneonella; species Tsuneonella deserti. The sequence continues at coordinate 891,059 of NZ_BMKL01000001.1, forward strand.
GGCGGCGTCTCGGTGATGAACGTCAGCTTCGCCGGCGATGCCGCGGGGCTCGCGGCGGCGCTGAAGGCGCGCGGTTACAATGTGCGCCAGTCCGGCAACACGTTGTCCATCAGCCGGTAGGACAGGGGCAGGGTGAGCCAGATTGCGCTGCCGCTGACCACGCGGCGGGCGGACGACCCGGCGCGGATCGTCGTCGGCAACGCCAACCGCGCTGTGATCGAGGCGCTGGGCGATCCTTCCGCCTGGCCATTCCGCACCGCGATCCTGGCCGGGCCACCGCGGAGCGGCAAGTCGCTGCTCGCCCGCTGGGCCGAAGGACGCCACGGGATCGAGATCGTCGACGATGCGGACCGCTGCGAGGAAGTCGCGCTCTTCCACCGGTGGAACGCCGCGCAGGAGAGCGGCCGTCCCTTGCTGCTGATCACCGGCAGCGATCAGTGGGACATCGCGCTGCCCGATCTGCGCAGCCGGCTCGGCGCGGCTCTTCACCTTGCCATCGGACTGCCCGACGATGAGATGATCGCCGCGCTGATCGATGCCCACGCGCAGGCGCGTTCCCTTGCGCTCGGGGAAGGCGCGCTTACCTATCTCGTTCCCCGGCTCGAGCGCAGTTTCGGCGCGATCGAGCAGGTCGTTTCCGCGATCGACCGGCTGAGCCTTGAACGCAAGACACCGCCGACGCTGTCGGTCTGGCGCGACGCGTTGGAGGAGGTGCAGGGGGCCGAGCAGCCGCGCTTGCTTTGAAGCGCGATTGGTGGGAGTCTTGAAGGCAATGCTGGATCGCCTGACCGAGTACCTCGACTCCATCCGTGCGCGCGATCCCGCACCGCGCACGCGATGGGAAATCCTGCTTTATCCCGGCGTGCTCGCGGTTGGCCTCCACCGGGTGGCGCACTGGCTGTATGAGGCGAAGCTCTATTTCCTCGCGCGGCTGGTCAACCATTTCAGCCGCTTCCTGACCGCGATCGACATCCATCCGGGCGCGGTGATCGGGAAGAACCTGTTCATCGACCACGGCTTCACCGTCATCGGCGAAACCGCCGAGATCGGGGACAACGTCACCATCTACCAGTGCGTCACGCTGGGCGGCACCAATCCCACTAACGGCGTGGGGGGAAAGCGGCACCCGACGGTGCGCGACAACGTGATCATCGGTTCCGGCGCGCAGGTTATCGGCCCGATCACGCTTGGCGCCCGCGCGCGCATCGGCGCCAATGCCGTGGTGACCGACGAAGTGCCCGAAGGCGCGACGATGATCGGCCTCAAGGCCCGCTCCACGCTTGTCCCCGCCGACCAGTGGCTGAAGGAGTTCATCCCCTATGGGACGCCCTGCGACGAACCCTGCGCCCCCAGCCGCGATTGCGTCGAGAAACTGGAAACCGAACTGGGCGCGCTCAAGGCCGAGATCGCCCAGCTGAAGGCTGCCCTGCCGGCGAAGGCCGCACCTGAAAAGGCTCCCGCCGCCCGGCGCAGCGGAGCCAAGCGCGGATGAAGCCGGGTGCAGGCGCTTCGCCGACCGGCGTGGTGCTGCCTTTTCCGGGTCGTGCCCCCAGCCAGGTCGGTTTCGCGCGGGAGGAGCTTTCGCGCATTCTCGACCTTTATGGCCGGATGGTCGCGGCGGGGGAATGGCGCGATTATGCGATGGACTTCACGAAGGAGTACGCGACCTTCGCCGCCTTCCGCCGCACGGCAGAGCGGCCCCAGGCGCGGATCGAGAAGCGCCCCGCGCTGCGCGCCCGTCAGGGCATGTGGACCCTGTTCGGCGAGCACGGCCAGGTGCTGAAGCGCGGGCACGAGCTTGCCGGTGTGCTCGCCCCGGTCGAGCGGCGCCTGCTGAAGGCGGTGGGCGAATAGCAGCCGCCCACCGTAGCGGGTCAGCCGCGCGTGCTCTTGGGTGCGGCGTCGCCCATGACTTTCTGCATAGCCTTGAGGATCGCGCCCGACTGCTCGGAGCCCGAATTGGGCGCATGCAGGTTGGTCTGGGCCGAGATCTCGTCCCAGTGCGCGGCGAAGCCTTCGACCGTCCGCTCGTTTTCGGGCAGCCAGACGGCGTCGTTCATCATCACCCAGGCGGAGTGGAAGCCGCCCGCGCCCGCGCCGACGATGGCATTGGTCGGCGCGTCTTCGCTGACGAGGAAGAGAGCGGCGGGAACGACGTTCTCCGGCCCGAACATCTTGAATGCCTGCTCGGGGAACAGGTCCTCGGTCATGCGGGTGCCCGCCACCGGCGAGAGCGTGTTGACCTTGATGTTGTACTTCGCGCCTTCGAGCTGGAGCGTCTTGGTCAGACCCGCGAGGCCGAGCTTCGCAGCGCCGTAGTTGGCCTGGCCGAAGTTGCCGAACAGGCCGGTCGAAGACGCGGTCATGAGGATACGGCCATAGGCCTGCTCGCGCATCAGTTCCCAGCACGCCTTGGTCACGAACGCGCTGCCGGTGAGGTGTACCTTGAGCACGAACTCGAAGTCTTCCGGCGTCATCTTGGCGAAAGTCTTGTCGCGCAGCACGCCGGCGTTGTTGATCAGGATGTGGACGCCGCCCCACTTCTGCTTGGCGTCGGCGACCATCTTTTCCATCTGGTCGTACTCGGTGACGCTGCCGCCGTTCGACATCGCCTCGCCGCCCATCTTCTCGATTTCCTCGACGACCTTGAGCGCCATGTCCGAATGGCCGGTGCCGTCGCGCGCGCCGCCGAGATCGTTGACCACCACCTTCGCGCCGCGCCGCGCCAGTTCGAGCGCGTATTCGCGGCCCAGCCCGCCGCCGGCGCCGGTGACGATGGCGACCTTGTCCTTGAACGAGATGGTCATGGCAGTGTTCTCCCGAGTTGACGGCGCATGAGGTTTACGCGCCCGTAAAGTAGCGCCCCGGCGTTGGCACCATCCGTGGCGCGATGCAACCGGGCTAGATGCTTTCGAGCGTCGGTATCAATTCGTCGAGCGACTGGATGACCGCATCGCCGCCCAGTTCGTCAGGCGGAAGGTCGCAATATCCATAGCCCGCGACCACCACCGGCACCCCGGCGGCCCGGGCCGAGAGCACATCGTAGCTGCTGTCGCCGACATAGGCGAAGCGTCCACCGCCGAGCCGGGCGCGCGCCTCGATCAGCGGATCGGGCGCCGGCTTGGACCGGCCCTTGCCCAGGGTGTCGCCGCCAAGGATGATCTCGAAACGGCGGGCCAGGTTGAGCTGCGTCAGGATCGTGCGGGCGAAGCTTTCGAACTTGTTGGTGATCAGCGCCAGCCGAACACCGCGTTCGGCGAGCAAATCGAGCGCTTCATTCGCACCTTCGTACACGCGGGTGTGTACGCAGTTGTTCTCCGCGTAGAACGCGAGCAAGGCTTTGTAGAGCACGCGGAATTCATCGTCGGGCAGGCCCCCGCGGCTGTCGACGACCCGCTTCAGCATCATCTTCGCGCCCCCTCCGATGAGGTCCTCGATGCCCTCGACCGGCACCGGTTCGAACCCGCCCACCGAGAGCGCGTGGTTGACCGCGGCGCCGAGGTCGCGGTGGGTCTCGAGGAGCGTGCCGTCGAGGTCGAAACCGACGATGTCGAATGGAAAGCGGGTCATCGGCAGTGGCGATACCCTGCATTCTTCCAACCGCAACCAATTGGTGCCATTGCCCCGCAAATGAGAGATTTCGCCGCCATCATCCTCGCCGCGGGGCAGGGCACCCGCATGAAAAGCTCGCTGCACAAGGTCCTTCACCCGATCGGCGGGCGAGCCATGTTGCATCACCTGATGGCGAGCGTCGACGAGCTTGGCCCGCAGCATACCGTGGTCGTCGTCGGCAGCGGCCGAGAGCAGATCGAAGGCGCGGTTTCCGGCCGCGCCGTCACCGCGCTGCAGGAACCGCAGCTGGGCACCGGACACGCCGTGCAGCAGGCGCAGGCGAGCCTTGCGGGCTTCAGCGGCGATGTCCTCATCCTCTACGGCGACGTGCCTTTTGTGCGCGCGTCCACGATGCGGAAGATGCTCGACCGGCTGCATGCCGACGATGCCCCTGCAATCGTCGTGCTGGGGTTCGAGCCGAAGGACACGTTGCAATACGGCCGCGTCATCGCCGGCGCCGACGGCACGATCGAGAAGATGGTCGAGCACAAGGATGCGAGCGAATCCGAGCGCGCGTGCCGCCTGTGCAACTCGGGCCTGATGGCCGCGCGGGCGGACGATCTGTTCGACCTGCTCGGCCGGGTCGGCAACGACAACGCAGCGGGCGAATACTACCTCGTCGATGTCGTGAACGTCGCGCGGGCCGATGGACGCAAGAGCGCGGTGGTGATCACCGACGATGCGAACGAAGTCGCCGGGATCAACTCACGCGCCGAACTGGCGCGGGCCGAAGCGCAGTGGCAGGATTTCAAGCGCGAGGAAGCGATGGCGAACGGCGCCTCGCTCCGCGCGCCGGAGACGGTCTTCTTTAGCTGGGATACCGAGTTGGGCCGTGACGTGACGGTCGAACCGAGCGTCGTCTTCGGCCCCGGAGTGAAGGTCGCCGACCGCGCGACCATTCGCGGCTTCTCGCATCTCGAAGGCGCGATCGTGGGCGAGGGATGCGAGGTCGGCCCCTTCGCACGGCTGCGCCCCGGCGCGGTCATGGAGAGGGGCGCCAAGGTCGGCAATTTCGTCGAGATGAAAAAGGCGGTTCTCGGTGAAGGAGCCAAGGCCAACCACCTGACGTACCTTGGCGACGCGGAAGTGGGCGCGGGCGCCAACATCGGCGCGGGCACCATTACCTGCAACTACGACGGCTACTTCAAGTATAAGACGGTCATCGGACCGCGTGCCTTCATCGGATCGAACAGCGCGCTGATTGCTCCGGTGAGGATCGGGGCGGATGCGATCGTCGCGGCCGGCAGCGCGGTCAGCCGCGATGTCGCCGATGGCGAACTTCGCATGGTGCGCGCCGAACAGCTTGTGAAGCCCGGCTGGGCGGACCGTTTCCACGACACGATGAAGAAGAAAAAGGCCGAAAAGAAAGCCTAGCGCCGGATCGGCTTTTCTCTGGCGAGATGGTTGCGGATGGTCGTGGCCGCGACTCCCGCCTGACCCATGGCGTTGCTTATCTGGTCGAGGCCCTTGACCACGTCGCCCGCGGCGAAGAGCCCGGGGATAGAGGTTTCATAGTGATCGTCGGTGATGACGCAGCCGTCCTCGCTCGTGCGGGCGCCGATGAGGCCGATCAGTTCTGACCGCACGTGGCTCCCGAGCGCCGGATACACGCTGTCGAAGGCGAGCCGTTTGTCGGCGGTATCGAACGCCAGCCTTTCGCCTTCGATTGCATAGCCGCCGCAGGGGCCGTTCTCGACCACGACTCCTGCATCCGCAAGCTGGGCCGAACAATTTTCGTCGAGATCGTGATCGCCTTGCGGGCAGACCAGCGTGATGTCTTTCGTGAACCCGCGCAGGAAAATCGCTTCCGCGGTGCCGTGCTTGCCCGATCCAATGACGGCAACGCGCTTGTCGGTCACCTCGTAGCCGTCGCAGACCGGGCAGTAGCGCAACAACCCGCGGGCCAGCGCCTCATCGTGGACCTCGTCCGGAAGCGCGTCGGGCCGCCGGTTGACCACCCCGGTCGCCAGCAGCACCGAGCGGGCGCGGTAAGTGCCGCTGTCAGTGCCGACGATGAAGTGGTCGCCGACCTTGGCGAGATGGTCGACCTGCTTCTCCTCGCGGATCGCGCCGTATTTGCGCGCCTGTTCGCGCATCCGGGCGAGCAGCTCCTTGCCCGCAATTCCGTCAGGATAGCCGGCGTGGTTGTGCGTGCAGGGAATCCACGCCGCGCGGCTGGTCCCGCTATCGAACAGGCGGATCGAAAGATGATAGCGCGCAAGGTAGATCGCCGCCGTCAGGCCGGCGGGACCCGCGCCGATGATGATGCAATCGTCCGGCGTCTGGTCTTCGGTCATTCTTGCCATGCCCTCCGCGCTTGCGCATGGGGCGAGGGCAATGACCTTCGCCGCCACCGTCTTAACGCTCTATCCCGAGATGTTTCCCGGCCCGCTCGGTATTTCCCTCGCCGGTCGCGCGCTCGAACGCGGCGACTGGTCGCTCGAGACGGTGCAGATCCGCGATTTCGCGAAGGACAAACACCGCACAGTCGATGACACGCCCGCGGGCGGCGGGGCGGGGATGGTGTTGAAGGCCAATGTGCTCGCCGCCGCCGTCGACAGCGTGGCCGATAAGCGGCCTATTCTCGCGATGACGCCGCGCGGTGCGCCGCTTACCCAGGCGCGCGTCCGCGATCTGGCAAGCGGACCGGGCGCGGTCATCCTGTGCGGCCGGTTCGAAGGGTTCGACGAACGCCTGTTCGAGGCGCGTTCCCACATCGAGCAAGTGTCGCTCGGCGACATCGTGCTGTCGGGCGGAGAGCCAGCGGCCATTGCCTTGCTCGACGCTTGCATTCGCCTCATTCCCGGCGTAATGGGCGCGGCCTTGAGCGGGGCCGAGGAATCCTTCGAAGAAGGGTTGCTCGAATACCCGCAATATACCCGACCATTCGAATGGGAAGGGCGCACGATCCCCGAAGTGCTGCGATCGGGGGATCATGCGAAGGTCGCGGCTTGGCGCAAGGCCATGTCCGAAACCGATACTCGGCTACGCAGGCCGGACCTTTGGGAACGCTATGGTAGCGTTCGGGGCCGACCTGCCTCTGGTGCGCGGCATGAAACGAAGGACAAGGACCAGTGAACCTGATCCAGACGCTCGAGGCCGAGGCCGTCGAGGCTCTTACCCAGGGGAAGGAAATCCCCGCTTTCCGCGCCGGCGATACCGTTCGCGTGGGCGTGCGCGTGGTCGAAGGCACCCGCACCCGTACCCAGAACTTCGAAGGCGTGTGCATCGCGCGCTCGAACCGGGGCATCAACAGCAATTTCACCGTCCGCAAGATGAGCTTCGGCGAAGGCGTGGAGCGCGTGTTTCCGCTCTACTCGCCGAACATCGAGAGCGTGACGGTCGTTCGCCGCGGCATCGTGCGCCGCGCGAAGCTTTATTACCTGCGCGGCCGGACGGGCAAGCGCGCCCGCATCGCCGAACGGCGTGACACCGCGAGCCAGTAACGGCGCTCGCCGCAAGTGTCGGCAAGCATTCAGGGGCGCTTCGGTAACCGGAGCGCCCTTTTTGCTGCCCCGAGGAAAAAATGCGGCGGGACGGCGCCGGGGGGCCAGTGGTGCCGTCCCGCCAGTCGAGGCATTATGCTGTCAGGACAAGACGGCCTGCGACGCCGTCTGGATCCTCCCGCTCGAAGGCGGACGGCTCGCAATTATTTTGACGCGGCCGGGTTCCATGCCGGTGCCAAGCGAAGCAAGCGAGCTTCCTTCAACCGGCCGGGCAAATCTGCGCCTCGCGCGTTAGGCAAATCTCAAGGAAATGGGTCAACGGCGATTTAACCACGGCCCAGGACCGCTTGTCCTGTCCGCCCGTTGCGCTTTGCTGCGAGAGGCGTAGAGACCTCGGCGCTTATTGCAGGTGCGAAGGAGACGGCAGTGGGATACCGGGTGGCAGTTGTCGGAGCGACCGGCAACGTCGGACGCGAAATGCTCGCGGTACTCGCTGAACGCGAATTTCCATGCGACGAGGTAGCTGCTGTGGCCAGCTCGCGCTCGACGGGAATGGAAGTCGAGTTCGGCGATACGGGGCGCATGCTCAAGTGCCGCAATCTCGAGCACTTCGATTTTGCGGGCTGGGACATCGCATTGTTTGCAGCTGGCAGCGGCCCGACCGCAGAATACGCGCCCAAGGCGGCGGCCGCAGGCTGCGTCGTGATCGACAACTCCTCGCTCTATCGCATGGATCCGGACGTTCCGCTCATCGTGCCCGAGGTCAATCCCGACGCAATTGCCGCTTATTCAAAGCGCAATATCATCGCCAATCCGAACTGCTCGACCGCGCAGATGGTGGTCGCGCTCAAGCCCTTGCACGACGCTGCCGGTATCAAGCGGGTGGTCGTCTCGACCTACCAGTCGGTCAGCGGCGCCGGCAAGGCGGGCATGGATGAACTGTTCGAGCAGAGCCGCGCGATATTCGTCGGCGACCAGGCAGAGCCGAAGAAGTTCACCAAGCAGATCGCCTTCAATGTGATCCCCCACATCGACAGCTTCCTCGACGACGGTTCGACGAAGGAAGAGTGGAAGATGGTCGTCGAGACCAAGAAGATCCTCGATCCGAAGGTCAAAGTGACCGCGACGTGCGTGCGGGTGCCGGTGTTTGTCGGTCATTCCGAAGCCATCAACCTGGAGTTCGAGCGCGAGATATCGGCCGAGCAGGCCATGGACATCCTGCGCGAGGCGCCCGGAGTCATGCTGGTCGACAAACGGGCGGATGGCGGATACGTCACGCCGATCGAGTGCGTGGGCGATGCGGCAACGTTCGTGTCGCGTGTGCGGGAGGATCCGACCGTCGAAAACGGCCTCAACATCTGGTGTGTCTCCGACAACCTGCGCAAGGGCGCGGCTCTCAACGCGGTGCAGATCGCCGAGCTTCTGGGCCGGCGATACCTGCAAAAGGGGTAAGCGTGCGCACGCTCACCGCGATGGCGCTGGTTCTTCTCGCCGGTTGCGGCACACAGCCCGGCAAGGCCCCTTCCGCTCCGGTCAGCACTGCGGCGACGGCCCCAGTGCCTTCAGAAACAGCTGGGCGCGAAATTCGGACAACGCCAAGGCCGGCGAACAAGGCCGTGCTCGACGCGCAAGGCGTCATATTCGATTCGCCGGCTGGCAAGACACGGGAGTTCGTGTTCGGCTCGCTTCGCACGGAAGTGGACGGGTTGGCCGAGCGTATGTTCGGCCACCCCGACGAACGGTCACGGAACGATGAGTGCGGCGCCGGCCCGATTGAGTTTTCGCGCTATGGTCCGCTGACCCTTAATTTCCAGGATGGGAAGCTGGTCGGCTGGCTCGCACATGAAGGCGCGCAGGTCGTCACCAGCGACGGCATTCGTCCGGGGACAAAATTGCGCGATTTGAGAGTGGCCCGCAGCGTCAGGATGATCCCCGATAGCACCCTCGAAGGCGAGTTCGATTACCTGGCCGCCGACGGGCACCCCATCGGTGGTTTCGTGAAGGGGCAGGGGCGTGACGCGACAGTGGACAGCCTGTACGCAGGAGTTAACTGCTTCTTCCGGTGAGGGTGCGCCATGCTGACCGCCGACCTGTTCTTCAGCTTCCGCAGCCCGTACAGCTATCTGGCCGTGGGCCGTTATCGCCAACTAGCTGAAACCCATACCGTCGAAATCGCGCTTCGTCCCGTCTATCCGCTGGCGATCCGCCAGCCCGACTTCTTCGAGCGAAACCACCCCAACTGGCTGCGTTATACCTTCACCGACATGTTCCGGGTGGCCCAGTTCGAGGGTATCCCGTTCGGCGCTCCTCGGCCCGATCCGATCGTACAGGATATCGCCACCCGGCGAATCGCTGCAGACCAGCCCCATATCTACCGAATTACCCGCCTCGGACAGGCTGCCTCGCGTAAGGGCAAGGGCCTCGCTTTCGCGTCCGAGGCAGCAGCTTTGATCTGGGGCGGCGCGGAAGGTTGGCACGAAGGGGAGCACCTGGCTGGCGCTGCCGAGCGAGCGGGGCTGGATCTTGCCGAACTAGAGGCTGAAATCGAAGGCGATCCGGAACGCCTGGACCAGGAAATTGCCGGCAACCAGGTGGCGCTGGAGGAGGCCGGGCACTGGGGAGTGCCGACCCTCGTGTTCGAAGGCGAGCCCTTCTTCGGGCAGGACCGTATCGCGATCGCCCGCTGGCGCATGGAGCAGAAAGGGCTAAAAGCCCGATAGAGACTGGCTAATGCTCCATCGGCGGAGGCGCAGAGCCCGCTTGCTGGCGTGACTTGCGCATGAAGACAGTCAGCGGCACCGCCGCCAGCGCCAGCCACATCATCAGGTAGAAATCATCGATGTAGGCGATCATTGCCGCCTGCCTGTTCACTTCGTTGTCGAGCATCCGCATCACCACGTCGGCCGCCGACTGATAGCGATCGATGGTCGCCAGGTCGATCGCGCCTATGCTCGCACTCGTAAGATGACCGCCGATCTCCTCGTGGCTGCGCTGCAGGTTCGAAGCGAGCAGAATGGTCGTGATGGAGATGCCGACCGATGCTCCAAGAGAGCGCGCGAGGTTCAGCAAGCTCGACCCATCGGTCCGAAGCCGCGGCGGTAGCGTGGAGAATGCGGTTACGTTGAGAGGGATGAACACCAGGCCCATGCCCAGCCCCTGGATCAGGCCCGCGATTACGAAATGCCACACATCCGCGGCGAGCGACCAATGGGCCATCTGGTATTGGGAAAAGGCCGTTATGAGAAATCCCGTCCCGACGATGAACCGCGCGTCCGCCCCGCGACGCATCATCAGCCCGGACAATTGCATCGACACGAGAACGCCGACGCCGCGCGGCATCAGGACCAGGCCTGTATCGATCACGCTGTATCCGAACAATCGCTGCAACATCGGCGGCATCAGAGCCATGTTGGCGAACATGACCACCCCGATCGCGACCATGAAACCCAGCGCCAGAGCGAAGTTTCGGTCACCAAAGAGGGCCTTGTCGAAAAGGGGTTTCGATGCCGTCGCGAGATGGACGACGACGGCCCAAGCGGCGCTCAAGCAGACGAAGGCGTAGACCCAAATTTCGCCCGACTCGAACCAGTCGAGCTGATTTCCCCGGTCGAGCATCAGCTGCAAGGATGCGAGCGCCAGCCCGAGCAGCGCAAATCCGAACAGGTCGAACCGCCGGGGGGTCGCATCACGGTGGGGGAGCTCGGCCAGGAGTATGGCCAGGGCGAGCATTCCGAAGGGTAGGTTGACATAAAATACCCAGCGCCAGTTGGCGCTTTCGGTCAGCCATCCACCGAGGATCGGCCCGGCGATGGGCCCGATCATGATGCCCATTCCCCAGATGGCCATCACCTGCGCGTGCCGACTGGGCCGGGAGGTATCGAGCATGAAGCTCTGGCTCAGTGGTGGAATGAAGGCCCCGGCAACGCCCTGGAGCGCGCGGAAGATGACCATCTCCTCCAGGTTCTGAGCCATGCCGCACAGCATGGATGCAACGATGAAGCCGGCGACGGAGAGGATGAACAGGCGCCGCGCACCGACGCGATCGGCCAGCCATCCGGTGATTGGCATGGCGACGGCACTGGCGATGATATAGCTCGTCAGGACCCACGTGACGGTATCCGCCGTGGCACCCAGTGAGCTTTGCATGTGGGGGATCGCGACGTTCGCGATCGTCGTGTCGAGAATCTGCAGCAGCGACGCCGCCATGATGCCGACAAGGAGCAGCGGCTGGTTGCGGACCGGAAGCTGGGGGCGGTCTACCGCCGGGGCGACCGGGGGCGCAGCGTTCCGTCCGGCGGGAGCCGCAGCCGACGCCATGGCTCTAGTGCTTGCGGCCGTCGGTAAAGACCGTCACGTCCGTCGACAGTCCGGCAATCATCTCGCGCGGGGGCGCTTCGTCAATTGCGATCCTGACCGGTACTCGCTGCGTGACCTTGACCCAGTTGCCGGTGGCGTTCTGTGCGGGAAGGACCGAAAACTCCGATCCGGTCCCCGCGCCGATCGATGCGACATGACCTTTTACGACTATGTCCGGGTAGGCGTCGAATGTCATTTCCGCAGGCTGGCCAACCCGCATGTCGGCCAAATCAGTCTCCTTGAAATTGGCCTCGACGTAAGTGCTCTTTGTCGCCACCAGGGTAAGGACGGGTACCCCCTGGATGATTTGCTGGCCGCGCTGGAGCCGGTCTGCTTGCGCGACCCGCCCACTGACCGGCGCCCGCACCTCGGTTCGAGCGAGATTGAGTTCGGCTACGGCTCGCTGGGCGCGGCCCGACGCGACTTGCGGGTTTTCGCCTGGCACTTGCGCGCCGGTGGCCAGCTTGGCGCTTGCTTCCGCCTGCCGCGCCTCGGCGGCACGCAGACGCTCACGCGCCTCGGCCACCGCATGCTGCGCCGCCTCAAGATCGGCCTTGGTGGTGAAACCACGGTTCCACAGAGCCTGCTGGCGGTTCAGGGCCGCCTGCGCGAAACCGATGTCCTCCCGCGCCGCGGAGATGTCAGCCCCGGACAGCGCCGACGAGTTCTGCAGCGCAGTCACGTTCGCTTGAGCCGACGCAATTTGCGCATCAGCCTGCTGGACCTGCAGCCGGAAAGGCTCAGGATCGATGCGGAACAGGAGATCGCCTTGATTGACGGTCTGGCCGTCCTTCACGGCCACTTCGACAATCTTTCCACCGACTTCCGAGCTGATGGAAACCTTGTCCTGCTGGACGTACGCATTATCGGTGGAAACCTTGCCTTGCAGGCTTAGCCAGTAGAGCGCCCCGCCAACGACAAGCGCCAGCGGAAGGGCGATCATCAGCGCGAGTCGTCCAAGCCGGCGCTTGGGCTTCTCGGCCACCGGAAATTCCTCTGTCCTGTCCCCATCGACAGCCGCAGGATGCATCGGATCCGCTTCAGCCATGACGGGTCAGGGGGTTCAGGCCGTAAATCATGGTGCGTCTCAAGCCCAGTCAGTTGCTGAATGCAATGGTCCTCAACGCCTCAAATGCTTTTCGTATTCCGGCGAAGGCCGATTAAGGTCGGCTCGATGAGGCGCATAATCAAGACGGGCGGTTGCCAGTGTCGGCGGATTCGCTACTCCGCCGCGGTCGATCCCGGCGAGGCATACCTGTGTCATTGTCGCATGTGCCAGCGCGCGACCGGTGGCGTCGCCGCGGCGTTCGTAAGCGTTGCCCAAGCGGACGTAGAATGGGAGGGCGAGCCCGATTGGTACGCGAGCTCGCCTATCGCGGATCGGCCATTTTGCTCACGCTGTGGCACTCCGCTCGGTTTCAGGTTCAAGGAAGGGTCGAACAACATGGATTTAACGGTGGGGAGTTTCGACGACCCGGCCGATTTCGTGCCCAAGCGCCACTTCGGTGCCGAAAGCCTGCACGAGGCATGGCTCGATACCAGCGGGTTGCCCCGCATTCGCAGCGATGAATACGACGCGCTCGTGCAGAAGTGGAAGGACGCTGGCTCGCAGCCGCCGGCATGACTGTGCGAACGGAAACGATTACCGCGCGCGACGGCGAACGACTTGCGGTTCACAAGTTGGGCGAAGGTCGCGCCGTGGTCCTGCTGCACGGCCTGTTCTCGGAAGCCAACACCAACTGGATCAGGTTCGGTCACGCCCAGCGCCTGGTGGATGCGGGCTTCGAAGCGATCATGCCTGACCTGCGCGGACACGGTTCCAGCTCGAAATCGCATTCGCCGGCTGCATATCCGCACGATGTGCTCGTGCGCGATGCTTTCGATGTCGTGTCTGGACTCGGCCTGGCCGATTTCGATCTGGTCGGATTTTCGCTTGGATCGCGCACTGCTGCCCGCGCGGTAATCGAGGGGCTCCGCCCGCGGCGGCTGGTCCTGTCGGGCATGGGCTTGCAGGGACTGGCCGGCTGGAGCCGGAGAGCGGCGTTCTTCCTTGATGCGATCGACCGGTTCGACAGCGTCAGGCACGGGGACCCGGCCTTTTTTGCAGTCAGCTTCATGAAAACGCAGAAGGTGGACCGGGTCGCGGCGCGACTGCTCCTGCAATCGGTGGCCGACACCGATGCGGCCGATCTGGCGAAAATCACCATGCCTTGCCTGGTGCTATGCGGGGCGCAGGATCGAGACAATGGCGACCCCCAGGCTCTGGTCGACACGCTCCCCGATGCCCGCCTCGTCGAAATACCGGGCACCCACATGAGTTCGGTGACCGAACCGGCGCTGGGCGAGGAACTGGTCCGCTTCCTCTCGGCTTGATTAACGCTGGGCACAGGCACTATCGGTATCGGCTGAAACCATAACCAGACGTATACCTTGAGGATGCTCCCCATGAGATTTGCTTCCACCGCGCTCGCCGCGCTTGCCGTGGCTCTCGCCGCCCCGTCTTATGCTGAGGACGCGCAGGACGCACATTCCGGGCACCAGATGGCGACCGATCAGGCAGCCGCGTTCCCGATGACCGCAGAAGGCGCCGCGCAATTCGTCGCGGCCGCCGAAAAGGACCTGTTCGATTACACCGTCCAGTCGAGCCAGGTGAACTGGGTCAACAACACCTACATTACCGAAGATACCGACGCGATGGCTGCTCGGATCAACGCCATCGGCACCGAGAAGTCGGTGCGGTACGCACTCGATGCGGCAAAGTATGCCGCCCTGCCGGGCCTGTCGCCGGATGTGAAGCGCAAGCTGGACATCCTGCGCAACGGGATAGTGCTTCCGGCGCCGACCACCCCGGGCGCCGCGACCGAACTCAACGAGATCGCGACCAGCCTCAACAGCCAGTATGGCAAGGGTCAGGGCACGCTCAACGGCAAACCGATCTCGGGTTCGGACATCGAGGCCGAAATGGGCAACCTCGAACACACACCGGCCGAGTTCGCCGAGATGTGGACCAGCTGGCACGACAACGTCGGCGCGCCGATGAAGGACGATTACGCCCGCATGGCAGCGATCGCCAACGAAGGCGCAAAGGAACTCGGCTTCACCGATACCGGCGCTATGTGGCGCTCGGGCTACGACATGACGCCCGAGCAGTTCACGGCCATGACCGAGCGCCTCTGGAACGAGACCAAGCCGCTCTACGAGGCGCTGCACACTTACGTGCGCTGGAAGCTCAATGAAAAGTACGGCGACGCCGTGCAGCCCAAGACCGGCCCGATCCGTGCGGACCTGCTCGGCAACATGTGGGCGCAGGAGTGGGGCAACATCTACCCGCTCGTCGCTCCTGAAGGTTCCGGCGATCTTGGCTACGACATCGGCGAACTGCTGAAGGCGAAGGGCAAGGGGCCACTCGACATGGTCAAGTATGGCGAGGGGTTCTACTCCTCGCTCGGCTTCGCTCCGCTTCCCGAAACGTTCTGGAAGCGCAGCATGTTCGTCAAACCGGCCGACCGCGAAGTCGTCTGCCACGCCAGCGCATGGGATATCGACAACAAGGACGATATCCGTATCAAGATGTGCACCAAGGTGAATGCGGATGACTTCATCACCATCCACCATGAGTTGGGCCACAACTATTATCAGCGGGCCTACAAGGATCAGCCGCTGTTGTATCTCAACGGCGCCAACGACGGCTTCCACGAGGCGATCGGCGACTTCGTCGCCCTCTCGATCACGCCGCAGTATCTTGTCGATATCGGCTTGCTGGACAAGGCTGCCGTGCCGAGCGCGGACAAGGACATAGGCTTGCTGCTGCGCCAGGCGATGGACAAGGTGGCGTTCCTCCCCTTCGGCCTGCTGGTGGACAAGTGGCGTTGGGGCGTGTTCGACGGTTCGATTACCCCGGCGAACTACAACCAGGCCTGGGTCGATCTGAAGAAGCAGTATCAGGGCATCGTGCCGCCGGGCGACCGTCCGGCCAATGCCTTCGACCCGGGTGCGAAGTATCATATTCCGGGCAACACCCCCTACACCCGCTACTTCCTCGCGCGGATCCTGCAGTTCCAGTTCTACAAGGCCGCCTGCGAGATGGCCGGATGGAAGGGCCCGCTTCACCGCTGCAGCTTCTACGGCGACAAGCAGGTGGGCGAAAAGCTCAACGCGATGCTGGAAATGGGCGCCTCGAAGCCGTGGCCCGATGCACTGAAAGTGTTCACCGGCACTCGCGAAATGAGTGCGAAGCCGATGCTGGAATATTTCGCGCCGCTCAAGAAGTGGCTCGACCAGCAGAACAAGGGCAAGCCGAAGGGCTGGTAGGCGATGCGCGCGCGACGCGTTTTCAGGCGTTGCGCGCCATCAACCCTCCATCGACCGGGATAATCGCGCCGGTAATGAAGCTTGCTGCAGGAAGCACGAGGCTGAGCGTGATGTGCGCGACTTCCTCCGGCTCGCCGTAGCGGCGCAACGCGGTGCGGCGATGCGCGAAAGTTTTCTTGGCCTCATCCGGAATGCCGGCGGTCATCGCCGTCCGGATGGGGCCGGGGCAGACGCAGTTGACGGTGATGCCTTCCTTGCCGAGATCGACCGCAAGGCCGCGGGTCAAACCGACGACCCCCGATTTCGCGGCGACGTATGGCGTATCGCCAGGAGTCGCGCCCAGTCCTTCGGTCGAGGCGATGTTCACGATCCGGGGCGCGTCACTGCGGCGCAGGAAGGGCAGGGCAGCCCGCACCATGCGCTGCTGTGCGGTCAGCAGGACGGCGATGGCGCGGCTCCAGGCTTCTTCGTAGTGGTCCGGTTCGTCAAGCGGAGCGAACGCCGAAACGCCGGCGTTGTTGATCAAGATGTCGATCGCTCCGAGCTCCTCGGCAATTCGCGGGACCGTGACGGCAATGGCCTCGGGATCGCTGACGTCGAGAGCGTAAGGAAAGGCGTTCGCACCTGCTTCTCCGGCAACCCGCGCGCACGCGTCCGCGTCTAGGTCGGTCACCGCCACTTTCGCGCCTTCCGCGGCGAGGAGCAACGCCGTCGCGCGGCCCATTCCGCTGGCGGCGCCGGTGACGATGGCGACGCGCCCCGCTACCGAGCGCGAGCGGTTGGGCCGGGTCACCGGAACGGGGGCTCGTTGAACGCGCGCAGCTTCCGCGAGTGCAGCCGGTCGCCTTCGTCCCGCAGCTGGCGGCAGGCGGTGATACCGATTTGAAGGTGAGCCGCGATCGCCTCCTCGTAGAACTTGTTCGCTTGGCCGGGCAGCTTGATCTCGCCATGGAGCGGCTTGTCCGACACGCACAGCAATGTGCCGTACGGCACGCGGAAGCGATAACCCTGACCAGCGATTGTGGCGCTTTCCATATCCACGCCTACGGCACGGCTGAGCGACATGCGTCGCGCCGACTGGGTGTATTGCAGTTCCCAGTTCCGATCGTCCGTGGTGACGACCGTGCCGGTGCGCATGCGCTGCTTGAGGTCGGCACCATGCGCGCCGCTGACTTCCTCCGCCGCGCTGTAGAGCGCTTGCTGAACTTCCGCGATCGCGGGTAGCGGAATTTCGGGCGGGAGGACCGTGTCGAGCACGTTGTCGTCGCGCAAGTAGGCATGGGCGAGGACGTAATCGCCGATCTTCTGGCTTGGACGCAGGCCGCCGCAGTGTCCGATCATCAGCCACGCCTCGGGGCGCAGAACCGCGAGGTGATCGGTGATGGTCTTCGCATTGGAGGGCCCCACGCCAATGTTGACGAGCGTGATACCCGAACGGTTTTCGCCGATGAGGTGGTATGCAGGCATCTGGTGCCGGCGCCACGCCGTGTCAGATAGCTCCAGGCGCGCGTCGCTGCGACGTTCGGTCAACAGCAGTCCACCAGCTCCGGCCAGTGCGGTGCAGCCATTCTCGCCCAACTGCTCCGCCGCCCAGTCGACGAACTCGTCGACGTAGCGATGATAATTGGTGAACAGGATGTAGCGCTGGAAATCCTCGATCCGGGTCCCGGTGTAATGCGCCAGGCGGGCAAGCGAGAAGTCGGTGCGAAGCCCGTCGAACAGTGACAGGGGGATGGTCGCGCCGTCGAGTTCGATCCCGTCGGCCAACTCATCACCAATCAGGGCCAGCTCGGTAGCGGGGAAGTGGCGAGCCAGTACTTGCGGGCTGATACCCGCCATCTCGGCCCCGGCGGCACCGTCGAGAACGTAGGGAAACGGTATTTCCTGCCGCGAACGACGGACTTCCATCTCGACGGGGTAATCGCCGGCGAGATGTTCGAGTTGATCGCGCAGGTAATCTGCGAAAAGCGCGGGCCGGGTGACCGTGGTGGCGTAGACCCCGGGGGCATTGAGACGCCCGAAGGCGCGGCTGCGGCCGGCTCGCGGTTCGCCGCCTTCGTACCGTACGACGAGCTCGGGATAGGCATAGCTGCCGTCAAGGCGACGGGAGCTGGGCGGTATGGTGCCGGCCCGCGCGAACGCCAGGACGTCGTCGCGCAGGGCGCTGACGGCCTGATCGTAGAATTGGGTAAGCTGCTGGATTATCGTTTCGACGGACTGCATCGACCGCCGTTACTCTGCCTGCCGGCAAAGAAAAAGGGGCGCGGACCTGTTGGTGCCGCGCCCCTTGAACTTTCCTGAAGAGTGCGTTCAGCCTTCGCCGGCTTCGGCGCGCTCCTCGAGCAGGTCGGCCGGGATTTCCCCCGGTTCGAGCGACGGATCGACCGCTTCGGTGAAGCCTTCGCTCTCGCCGCGCTCTTCCTCGGCCATCGCGCCGATGACGTCGACGCCCTGGCGCTGAAGCTCGGCCTCGTCGTCCGAACGGGCGACGTTGGCCTTAACCGTCACGTGCACTTCAGGGTGAAGTGCGATGGTGACGTCGTGGATGCCGAGCGTCTTGATCGGATGACCCATCACGACCTGGCGCTTGTCGACCTTGTGGCCTGCAGCCTCCAGACCCTGGACGACGTCGCGGACGTTGACGGAACCGTAGAGCTGGCCAGCGTTCGACGACGAACGGATCAGGACGATCTCGGCACCGGCGAGCTTCTCGCCAGACTTTTCGGCCTCGCCGCGGCGATTGGCGTTCTCGGTTTCGAGGCGCTCGCGGTTGGCTTCGTATACCTTGCGGTTCGCATCGTTGGCGCGAAGCGCCTTCTTCTGCGGGAGCAGGAAGTTGCGGGCGTAGCCGTCTTTGACGGTGACGACGTCGCCCATAGCGCCAAGCTTGGCGATGCGTTCGAGCAGGATGATTTCCATTGGTCTGCCCTCCTTACTTCACGATGTAGGGGAGCAGGCCGATCTGGCGCGAACGCTTGATCGCCTGGGCGAGTTCGCGCTGCTTCTTGCCAGACACGGCGGTGATGCGCGAGGGGACAATCTTGCCGCGCTCGGACATGAAGCCCTGCAGCAGACGCACGTCCTTGTAATCGATCTTCGGCGCGTTCTTGCCCGAGAAGGGGCAGGACTTGCGGCGGCGGAAAAACGGGCGGGCCATCAGTCGCGCTCCTCACGGTCACGGCGGGGCTTACGGTCACGATCGCCACCGCGGTCACCGCGGTCGCCGCGATCGCGGTCGCTCTTGCGCATCATCACGCTCGGGCCAGTCTCGTGCTCATCGACACGAACGGTCAGATAGCGGATGACATCTTCGTTGATGCGGGTCTGACGCTCGAGCTCGGCAACAACGGAGCCGGGGCCCTCGATGTTGAGCAGCACGAAGTGCGCCTTGCGGTTGCGGTCGATCTTGTAGGCAAGATTCTTGAGACCCCAGGTCTCGGTCTTGGTCACCTTGCCGTCGTTCGCTTCGACGATCTCGGTGGCCGCGGCAGCCAGTGCATCGACCTGAGCCTGGCTCAGATCCTGGCGCGCGAGGAAAACATGCTCGTAGAGAGCCATTTCGCGGTCCTTTGGTTATGCCGATCGCTGGCTTGTCCGTCCGGATGACGGGGCCCCTCCGGCTTTCTTCTTTCTCCGGGCTAACCTGGAAAGGGGGCGCTCATAGCGGTTGCGCGCCCAAAAGCAAGTCTTGTGCGCTTGCGAAGGCGCGGGCACTGCCTGCCATGAAGGAGACCCCGATGCCCGGCGGCCTGGTAGCATTGCTTGACGATATCTCGGTGATCGCGCGCGCCGCGGCCGCGTCTGTGGATGATGTGGGCGTGGCGGCAAGTCGTGCGGGAGCCAAGGCCGCCGGGGTGGTGATCGACGATGCAGCGGTCACCCCAAACTACGTGACCGGCCTCACACCGGACCGCGAGCTGCCGATCATTGCCAAGATCACGCGCGGCAGCCTCAAGAACAAGCTGCTGATCCTGCTGCCCGCGGCCTTGCTCCTGAGCGAATTCCTGCCTTGGGCGATAACCCCGCTGCTGATGATGGGCGGCGCTTACCTGAGTTACGAAGGGGCCGAGAAAATCCTCGAGCGCCTAGGGGGCGCGAAGCACGGGGAAACGCTCGAGGATCCGATCGATGATCCGATCGCCTTCGAAAAGGCGCGGGTCGGCGGGGCGGTGCGGACCGACCTTATCCTGTCTGCCGAGATCATGGCGATCACGCTGGCATCCGTCGCGGCGGAAAGCCTGCTGGCGAGGGCGGCCGTGCTGGCGATCGTCGGCATCGGCATCACCGTAGTGGTCTATGGAGCAGTCGGCATCATCGTGAAGATGGACGACATCGGCCTGCACCTCGCCCGGCGGAGTACACCGTGGGTCCAGCGATTCGGCCGCGCGCTCGTCCATGCCATGCCGCACGTATTGGTAGCCCTGTCGGCAGTCGGGACCGTGGCGATGTTGTGGGTCGGTGGGGGAATCATCCTGCACGGACTGACCGGACTCGGGGTTCACGGGCCGGAGCATGTGGTGGAGAGTGTCCGTCACAGCGTGCAGGCTGCGACCGGTGCACTTGGCGGGGTGCTGGGATGGCTTGCCTATGCAGCCTTGTCCGCCATGGTGGGGTTGGTGCTCGGAGCGCTCATCGCGGTCCTGCTCCATTCGGTCCATCTTGTGCGCGGAACGCACGAGAAAGCTGCCTAGGAAAGTCGAGCGAAAAGCTCCTTGGCGAAGTCCGTCAGGGTGTCGTCACGCGCGCCCATCACCAGCACGCGGTCACCCGGCCGGGCGAGTGCCGCGATCCTGTCGGCGATGGCCTCCCGCGCCGGAATATGCTCGGCCCGGCCACCTGCTTCAGAAATCAGCTGGACGACCCGGTCGGCCCCCTCACTCCGGTCGACCGTCCCGCCGAAATAGACCGGGTCGCAGATCAGCGTCACGTCGTCGCCACCGAGTTCGCGGGCGAAGGTTTCCGCCAACTCATGCCCCATCTGGCGCAAGGGGCCGTATCCGTGAGGCTGGAAGAAGGCGATCACCCGTCCGGGATGCTGCTTGAGAGTGCGCAAGGTCGCCGCGCACTTTTCGGGATTGTGACCAAAGTCGTCGATCACGGTGATGCCCGACGGACTGGTTCCGATGACGTCGAAGCGCCTCGCTAGACCGGCGAACGAGCTCAGCGCTTCTGAAGCCTCGGCAACCGGCACGCCCGCGGCGCTGGCAGCTGCGACAGCAGCGAGGGCATTGGAAAGGTTGTGGCGGCCCGGCATGGACAGGCGCAATGGGTGCGTCGTGCCGTCGCGCCGATCGAGGATGGTCGCTTCGAGGCCAGCAGGTAAATCGATCACCGATCCGGCATCGGCAGAGAGCTGCGCATCGGGAGAGTCGATGCCGAAAGCGATCACCTGCCCCTCCTCGCCTGCCAAGGCCCGCGCTTCGGGATCGTCGAAGTTCACCGCCCTTGCACCCGAAAGGGAAAGGAAGTCCCGGAACAACTCCCGCAGCTCGTCCATGCTCTTGTGATCGAGACTGATGTTGAGCAGCACGCCCACCGACGGACGGTAGAGCGCAATTGATCCGTCGCTCTCGTCGACCTCGCTGATGTAGAGATCCCCGCCGCCGACATGTGCGCTCGCGAAAGGATCGGCGGCGGAAACGAAGTTCTTCATCACCGCGCCGTTCATGATCGTCGGGTGCCGGCCAGCCCGGTGCATGATCCACCCGAGCATCGCCGTGACGGTGCTCTTGCCGCTGGTACCCGCAATCGCGATGCTCTGCGCAGCCGAGTTGAACAGGGCGGAGTTAAGCTCCGCCCGCGTCATCCGGCGGCAACCGAGTTCTCCGGCGCGGACGATCTCGGGGACGGTGTCCTCGACCGCGGCGCTGGCGACCACGATCTGGTCGGAAGATTGCACCCCGCTGCCATCCTGGGGGAACAGCGCGAAACCGTTTTCGGCAAGCCACGAGAACTTGGCCGGAGTTCTACCCTGATCGTTGCTGCGGTCGGACCCAGCGACGCTACCGCCGAGCCCGTGGACGATCTGCGCCAGCGGCAACATCCCGGAACCGCCGATTCCGCAGAAGAACCAGGGCTGGGCGGCGGGATCGATCGGCTGCTGCATAATTCAGGCGGATGCCTAGTCGGGGATGCACAAGATGTGAAGCGGCTGCTAGGCCTCCCGCGATGACCCGCGTCGCTATCTGCGCCCCTGCCACTCCGATCACCCGCGACGTGGCGGATGCGGTCGGCGCGCTCGTCACGGCCCATTTTCCCGAAATCAGGCTCGTCTTCCATGAGCAGTGCTTCGCCTCGGATGGCCATTTCGCCGGACCGGATGCGGCGCGCCTCACAGCCCTGCTGGAGTGCGCCAACGATTCGTCTTTCGACGCGGTGTGGTTCGCGCGCGGCGGGTACGGCTCAAATCGCATTGCGCGCGCTGCAATCGAGCGGATGAACGATGCGGCGCGCCGCAAGGGCTACCTCGGCTTTTCGGATTGCGGCTTTATTCTGGGAGGATTGTACCGGGAACGGATAGGCAGGCCGGCGCACGGTCCGATGCCGGTCAACGTGCTGTCGGAAGAGGGACCCGCCGCGGTGCTCCGGTCGCTCTCCTGGCTGGCGGGGAGCGAGGACTGGCTGGAGCCGGGACTGGATGGCAGGCCCACGGTAGCCTTCAATCTCATGACGCTCTCCGCACTCACGGGGACGTCCCTGATGCCGGATCTTACAGGCCATGTCGTGATCGTGGAGGAAGTGGCGGAGCATCTCTATGCAATCGACCGCCTGTTCTTCCATGTAGTCGCGCATTTGAGGGGGGTCGCAGGGCTGCGCCTCGGGACCGTGACCGCGGTGCCGGAAAATGATCGGCCGTTCGGCTCGGAGGCCGAGGACATCGCCCGTTACTGGTGCGATCGTGCTGGCATTCCATACCTTGGCCGGGCGCGGGTCGGCCACGATCCTTCCAACACCATCGTACCCTTCGGCCTTGCCGCCGGAGGCGCCCGCGCATAGTCGCGCGGGCCAAAGGAGAGTCATTGAATGAGAGCGTTCGTGTTCCCCGGACAGGGCAGCCAGAAGGTCGGCATGGGAGTGGATCTTTCCGCCGCCAGCAGCGCCGCACGCGAGGTATTCCAGGAGGTTGACGACGCCCTTGGCGCCAAGCTTTCCGCCATCATGGCCGAGGGTCCCGACGACCAGCTCACCCTCACCGAGAATGCACAGCCGGCGATCATGGCCAACGCGATTGCGGTCCTGCGGGTGCTGGAAAAGGAAGGTGGACTAGCAATAACCGAGGTGGCCAACTGCGTCGCAGGTCACAGCCTTGGCGAATATACCGCCCTGTGCGCGGCGGGCGCGTTCACCCTTGCCGATACTGCGCGGCTTCTCCGCCTGCGCGGGAAGGCGATGCAGGCGGCGGTGCCGGTGGGGGAGGGCGCGATGTGCGCGCTTCTGGGAGCCGATCTCGACAAGGCCCAGGCGCTCGCCCAAGCGGCTGCGGAAGGTCAGGTTTGCCAGGTCGCCAACGACAACGATCCAGGGCAGGTGGTTCTCTCGGGCCACCGCGAGGCGGTCGAACGGGCGGTCGCGCTGGTGAAGGAGCACGGAATCAAGCGCGGCGTCCTCCTGCCTGTTTCCGCACCGTTTCACTGCAGCCTGATGCAGCCTGCCGCCGACGCGATGTCGGAAGCACTGGAGAAGACCCCACCGCATACGTTTCGCCTGCCGTTGTATGCGAATGTGACCGCGGCGGCCGTTACCGATCCGGCCGAGGAACAGCGCCTGCTGGTCGAGCAGGTCTGTGGCCGTGTCCGCTGGCGTGAAAGCGTGCTGGCGATGCGCGCGGCGGGAGTAGAGGAGTTCGTCGAACTCGGCGGAAAGGTGCTCGGGCCGATGATCGGCCGCATCGACCCGCAAGCGAAAGTGACGAGCGTGATCACGATGGCCGACATCGAGGCGTTCGCGAAGGAGATCGGATGATGTTCAACCTTGAAGGAATGACCGCGCTGGTCACCGGCGCGAGCGGCGGGATCGGTTCGTCGATCGCCTACGCCCTCGCTCGTCAGGGGGCGCGGCTTGCGCTGTCCGGCTCCAACGGCGACAAGCTGCGAGTGTTTCGCGAACAGCTCAATCGCGAAGTCGGCGGCGACCACGTGGAGATCACCTGCAATCTGTCGAACACAACGCAGGTGGAAGAGCTTGTCCCCGCCGCCCTCGATACCTTCGGCAAGCTCGACATCCTGGTGAACAACGCCGGGATCACCCGCGACAACCTCGCGATGCGGATGAAGGACGAGGAATGGGACGAGGTGATCCGCATCAACCTCGAAGCCGCGTTCCGCCTCATGCGCGCGTCGGCGAAGCCGATGATGAAGGCGCGCTTCGGGCGCATCGTCACCATCACCAGCGTGGTTGGCGCCACCGGAAACCCGGGGCAGGTCAATTATGCCGCAGCCAAGGGCGGGCTCACCGCGATGTCCAAATCGCTTGCACAGGAGCTCGCCAGCCGGGGCATCACCGTCAACTGCGTCGCCCCGGGCTTCATTCGCACTGCAATGACCGAAAAGCTGCCGGAGGCGCAGAAGGATGCGCTCAATGCCCGTATCCCGATGGGGCGCATGGGCGAGGGCGAGGACATCGGCGCCGCGGTGGTCTATCTTGCCTCGAAGGAGGCCGGATACGTCACCGGACAGACGCTGCACGTGAACGGCGGGATGGCGATGCTCTCGTAAGGGGGCGTTATCCCCAGCGAATCAGGGCGGGCGCTGCTTCATCCTTGCTCCGAACGGCCTCCCCGCTAAGGATATTTCATGTTTTCCGGACGCTCGAGGGCGATTCCGGCCGCCGCGAAGCAGGTGGCCGGCGGGCGAGAGGGGTAAGAGTAGGAACCGATGAAAGCCACGATCGAACGCGCGACGCTGCTGCGCTGCCTTTCCCACGTTCAATCGGTGGTGGAGCGCCGCAACACGATCCCGATTCTCTCGAACGTGCTTCTCGAAGCATCCGACGGCGGATCGCTCAAGGTGATGGCAACCGATCTCGACCTGCAAGTGGTCGAGAACATGGCCGCCGCCAGCGTGGAGCAGGCAGGGGCAATCACTGTTTCGGCGCACCTGCTGTTCGACATCGCCCGCAAGCTGCAGGAAGGCAGCCAGGTCAGCCTGGAGACCGCCGACAACCGCATGACGGTAAAGGCCGGGCGCAGCCGCTTCTCGCTCCCGACCTTGCCGCGTGACGATTTCCCGGTGATCGTGGAAGGCGATCTTCCGACCAGCTTCGAACTTCCGGCGCGCACGCTGGCCGAGCTGATCGACCGGACGCGCTTCGCGATCTCCACGGAGGAGACGCGGTATTATCTCAACGGCATCTTCCTCCACGTTTCCGACGAGGATCAGCCAGTGCTGAAGGCGGCCGCGACCGATGGTCACCGTCTTGCACGCTTCACCATCCAGCGCCCCGATGGCGCAGAGGGCATGCCCGACGTGATCGTTCCGCGCAAAGCGGTCGCCGAATTGCGCAAGCTGCTCGAGGAAGCACTCGACGGGAATGTGCAGGTCGACCTGTCCGCAAGCAAGATCCGCTTCACCCTGGGTGGTGAGGGCGGGGTGGTACTGACCAGCAAGCTGATCGACGGCACGTTCCCCGATTACAGCCGCGTCATTCCGACCGGTAACGACAAGTTGCTGCGGCTGGACCCGAGGAGCTTCTACGAAGGGGTCGACCGCGTAGCGACGATCGCCACCGAGAAGACCCGCGCGGTCAAGATGGGGCTCGACACCGACAAGGTGACGCTGTCGGTCACCAGCCCCGACAACGGCACCGCAGCCGAGGAAGTGCCCGCGGACTATCGTGCCGACGGGATGGAGATCGGCTTCAACGCGAATTACCTGAAGGATATCCTTCACCAGATCGACGGCGACACGGTGGAGCTTCACCTCGCCGATCCGGGCGCGCCGACGCTTATCCGGCAGGACGAGAACAGCCCGGCGCTCTACGTCCTCATGCCCATGCGCGTCTAGACGGCGAACTGTGTGTAAAGTGTAAGGTACGAGTTTCGATGGCGGAAATCAAGGCAAATTAGCGCCTTCGAGATCGATCTCAGTCGAAACGAGCTCTTCTAGTTACGCGAACCTGCTGTATGTAAAATGGCATGGTATCAATCCGTAGATGTCTCATGTCCAACGGAGAGGAAATCCCTCTCCTCCTAGACGAACTTGGTTTGCCGCAAGTTCTACCTAACGCGCATGTTCTCGCCCTGAGCAGAAACAGCGGCAAGTCGCCGTCCAGCCAGGAGCAGAGGCTGCGCGGGATTGATCGAGGCCTCGCTTTCTTTGCAAAAGAAGGCATCGACCTGATTACTCGCGTCGCAAGTGGCGACTTCCTCTCGCTCGACGAACTCAATGACCTGAGCGTTGCCTGTCGTGCCCGCGCGGATGGCAAAGGACAGATTGGAGGAGCCACGGCAGGCTTCTATTGGGACGCTGTTCAAGACTACATCACGTGGCACGCTGACGCGGTCATAGGGCGGGCCCACGGCGCAAATAAGGAGATGCTGGTTCGGCAACGTGATGAATTCAGGAAGCGCAGCAAGGCCGCTCGGCCGAACTCAAGCGCGGGACCAACATACCCAGATAGGCTCGGTTTGAAGCCGCAACTTCGCGAGTTGTTGCTCGAGGTGACCAAACCGGGATCGAAGCACAACCCGTTTCATCCGAAGGTCCAGATCCGCAATCGGGCGCTCATTTTGGTGGGCTTGGAACTCGGATTGAGGGGTGGAGAAGAGCTCTGCCTTAGAGTCTCCGATTACGATCCAAAGCAATGTCCTCCGACGCTCGTCGTTGTGCCCCGAGCACCTGATCCCAACGATAAGCGTAAGAAGAAGCCTCGCGTTAAAACACTTGGCCGTTTGTTAGAACCGCCCGAGTACGTTTGCGCGGCTATCGAAGCTTGGCGCAAAGAGCGCCGCGATATGAGCAAGTATCCGAATGCTCGTCGCCACGGCTATATGTTTGTCGAATGGACCGGAGACGAGCTCGCAGAGCGCTCTCTTCGAAGCATCTATGAGCGTCTCGGGGAGGCGATTGAGGTTCTTGGAGGCATCAGCTCACACATAGTGCGTCACAGCGCGGCCGATCTGGACACTGAATTGGCAGATGCCGAGGGGTGGCCCGAAGACGAGTGGCGACGGCACATGACGTACAAGTTCGGCTGGGCAGCTGAGTCTGTGCAGCCATTCGAGTACGCGAAGGGGGCAACCTCGAGGAAGGTCAACGCTCGGCTACGTGCCCAGCAGAGACGAGACCTCGGCTTGGAGTGATCAGCTTGTAGCCGGGAGAGCCCGGGCTAGTTCCTCACGTTGGAAGCCGAGGCGCTTTGTATTCTCTAGAATCAAAACGAAACGGGCATCATACGCATTTAGCTTCGATCTGAGCGCCTCAATCTCTTGTTCGAGTGATGCAATGCGGCGATCCTTCGGGTCGCCAAGTTTGACGACTTCTTTTCGTTTGGTGCGCTTGCGTTTACGGAAAGCAGCGACGCGGTCATTGTAAGCAGACTTAATCGGTTCGTGAGACTGCAGCGTCTGCCTGGTAAAGTGTTTTCCCACGACGCTCTTACTGATCTCGCGAATCTTCTCCCAATTGATGAGCTCGTCATCCGGCTCACCTCGTACTACGGCCGCTATGGTCGCGACATGCTCAGATGAAAGGCGCAGGGTTCCCATCTAAATTCTCTCGGACTGAAGGTTCAGATATTGGTCGAGCTCTGCATCGGAAAGCTTTGTTAGCTGTACGATCATGCCATCGGGCCTTGCTGGATCGTCATGAACAGCGATGATGCGCTCCAACTGCAGCTTGCGCCGCAACTGTGACCTGATCCAGTTCGAGGCGCCATAGGTGCCCATGTCCGACTCATTTCGTGCGGCTTGCAGCATCTCTTCCACGTCTTGAAGTTCGCTCACGGCTGCAGCACGATCTTCTTGCTTCCCTTTGACGATGCGAATCTTGTCGCAGAGCGCGCACGAGCCGTGCTTGGGGCAAGGCGCCGCATCCCAATCATGCACGCAAAGTCCCATGTCAGTGACATGCGCAGTCGGGACGGTTGCTGCAATAAATTCCGATCGACGGATCGGATCGTTGATGCGGGTAGCAATCTCAGTAACCGGGCCTTCCGACCCATGACGGCTCGCAGTTCGCTCTCGCACTTCGCGGGCGCGCTCTACGGGTGTGACATGATCGTAAGCCGAGTTGTGGGAGAGCTTCGCACGCCCCATCCATCTAGCCTGCTCTAAACCGAGAAACCCGGTTTCGTCGGCCAGTGTCGAGAGCCAGTGCCTGAATTGGTGGGACGTGCCACGCAAGAAGTTGCCCTCTACGTCTCTAAAGCCAAGTCTCTCGAGAATTGACTTTTGCGCTGCGCTCTTCAGCCCCGTTAGATAGACGTTGATCTGGGCGTCAGTGACAAGCTCAACCGTGCCGTTGAAGCCCGCATCCATCCTCCGATCCATAAAACGGGTAGAGATCAGGAAAAGACAGTCCTGAACTTCTTGAACGCCCTCGTCGCGCCGCAGAACGTTGCCGTGGTCCGAGCGATTGTACAAAAACTCCTCTACCTCCAATTGATCAACATAGCGGCGGTCAGAAAGCAGCGTCAGACCATGATTACGTATGATCTGAGCCCCTGCCGATTGGAGGGAGGTTCTCTCGCGCCCCGCGCGAGGTCGACATCCAACGAGTTCCGCCAACTCAAAAGTCGATAAAGGCCCCTTTCTACCCCGGTAAGGTGACTGGAGCAGGGTCTGCCCAGGATGCTTGACCTGGAATTCGGCAACTGCTCGGAAAGGTGTCGAAATCTCTTGGATCTCGGAGATTGCTCGCCGCGCGATGTCTTGCATGGCAGTTGGTATAGGTTTTAGCCGCGTGATCTGATGGCCGCGTTTTTCCGGCCAATAACGTAGCAACATTCTTGTGGCTGGCTTCCCATACCGATCGAGAAGCGGCTTTCCGCGTCTGTCTAGGATGGCTTCTTCTACGATCGGGTCCTTCGGAAGCGTAAGCACCTCGTTGATACGAAAGCCTCCACATACGAGTAGATCGAGGCAACGCTGGAGTATGAGGTCTTGTGGTTCGAGACGCTCTGTTGCCGTGGCCGAAATCTCTGCGAGAGCGTCCAGCACCTCGGGTGCAATCAGTCGTTTGCGTCGTCGCTCGTCTGCCTCTGGGCCGATGCGGCTGTGCTTATCGACAGCCTTGTTAGGGTTCGACCAGGTGAACGGAACGGTCACGAGGCCTCGCCGGCTTACCTCTCGACCGATAAACGCCAACTTCGATCCGATATTCTTCGAACCAGAGCCCATCTTCGAACGAGCCTTGATGGCTGCAGCACTAAGGTGATAACTTTCGATGCGAACTGGATCACCTCCGACGCCCTCAAGCTCATCGAAGAGGTATCGTCCCGCTGCTACCAAGGTCTGAAGCTGAGTGGCGGCGTAGCCACCATCTGATCGGCCGTCGTATATCACGACCATAAGCTTCAAGAACGAAGCGAACGGTTCCGGGAATGGTGTATGAAGACCGGAGCGTGTCACGGATGACCTCGAGAACCAGACACCCCCGTCTCCCGCAGACGAACAGCGAGAGCGCCGTGGCACCGGCCAGTAGTCCAGCTCGAATGACCATCCGGGCTGCCTCTCTTCGTGCTCCTCGACTAGAGAATTGATGCGAGTTCGACACTCAATCTCTGAAGCCGACGAGAAAGTCGTTCCGAAGCCCTCGTTTGTGGTTCTCTGCTTGCGGCTCATGCGGCCTCTGCCGCGAGCGTTTGATCGCAGATCGCTATAACCTCCTTCACCGCAGCGATGGTGCGATCGTTGACCTTGGT
Source organism: Tsuneonella deserti (assembly GCF_014644315.1). Classification (NCBI taxonomy): domain Bacteria; kingdom Pseudomonadati; phylum Pseudomonadota; class Alphaproteobacteria; order Sphingomonadales; family Erythrobacteraceae; genus Tsuneonella; species Tsuneonella deserti. The sequence continues at coordinate 920,644 of NZ_BMKL01000001.1, forward strand.
CCACTTAGGGTCAGAGCCTTCACGTAATCGCTCATCTCGTGTGTCCAACAACCCGTCGAGGACGCTCCGATGATCAGCCTCCAACCAAGGCTGAAACATGCGACAAGTGTAGCATGCGATCGGAGCATAAAGGTCACAGAAGCTGTGTTCGCCACATGTGCCGACTTTTCTAAGACTCTCCATCGTCTTGCTTTTGTGCGCGATCACGCTGTTAGGATCGCCCCCACGCTCCGCCTCATGAGGGCCGCGTACGATTTTACCTAAGAAAGCCTGAGCGTGCGGCACTAATATCGGACCAATTGTCCGATCGAGTCTATCTACAAGCTCGGAGCCGGCGTTGAAGTAAATAAGCACGTGGTCAGTGCTGCTGTGATCTAACGCATCGGCGACCTCACGTGGAGAAGCGCCGTTCGCAACTAGGCGCGTCGCTAAGGTGTATCTCAGTCTGCGTGGGGTAAGATGGAGCTGCGAGCCGGTTCGGCTGCGAAGGCCGAAGTGTTTCACTATATATTGCAGTGCAAAGAGCGGCCTGTATTTGCGCGGTCGGTATGCATCCCGCTCAAAGAAGGTGCCAATGGCATCCTTGCGGACCTCTCTCTCTCTGAAGAGGGGACGGCTGTAACTTACCTTTATGCCACTACAATCGCGAAAGAAGTCGTTGCTTGGAGGGCAGCGCATTCGATTGTTCGCGATTACCTTGAACAATAACTTTCCGATGAGAGGTTCCACGGTTCGCGTGCGAAACTCAGATCGCTCAAGCGCCTTACGCTTTTTGATCCTGGGCACACGCAGCTCGTAGACCTGAGTACCATCTGAAGCGGTGTACTCCGTGAGATCCTGCTCTTCGAGCAGCCGTAAGTTCTTAGAATTCATTCCGAAGCAAATCATCAACCAAGCTGCTGCCACAGGCTCCAAGGCAACAGCTTCATCTTCGATCGCTATGCGAAGCCGCTCTAGAAGGCTCTCGACCTCTTCAGACGTCAGTGGGCCTTCGTCCTCATCTTGGCTCAACACCGCCTGTCCTCGCGATGGTGAGCGAAGCATGACGGCCTCAAGCTCGGTGGCTACATCTTCGTCGAATTCGCTTATTCCAGCATCGCAGCACCAGAGGTACCAGCGGATGAAAGCCGACTTGAACGCTACAACGGTATTTCCGTTACCCCTCAGGGTGTGTCCGAAGCTTTCGTACACTGAGATCGTGACATGACCGACGACCTGCAACGCCTCAAGCACGGACTTCTTAACATCCGTGAGCGCGAGACGTTCTAACCATTTAAATGAGTTAGCGGTGTATGACGCAGAGCGCGTTCTGATAAGTTGCTCAAGGTAAGACCGGACGGCCAATTCGAGCGGATGGCCAGCGAACACGCTGAAGTTGATCTTATAGTCGATGGATAGGCGCCATATTGGCAATGAGGTATCTATCGGTACTCCAGCGAAACTTAGGACTAGGCGAGGTGTGTTGGCGCTGTCGCCTTCAAGCACAGCATCATTCGTGACTGAATACTTGTTGAGCATGGGTCACCCTCGTCTGTCAGGCCATGGGCTCAACCTCCCGATCCTAGAGCGGCATCAGGCTCCTGTCGCTTCCGTATTAATACGGAAGCGCTTGAGCTTTTCCGATCCTCACCCGTAAGTCTGTCCGAAAAACGGGGCTTTAGCGGATGAACCGGCAGCTGTCCGCAAATCGTGCTTGATGACGGGTTATCGGACAAGCAGAATTATGGACGGATAAACGGACACGAGGAAAGTGTGTGAACTTGATCGGGTATGCGCGGGTTTCGACGTCGGAGCAGGAATTGCATCTACAGGTCGACGCGCTCCGCGCGGCCGGTTGCGAGCGGATCTTTGAGGATTGCGCTTCGGGAGCGAGGACGGACCGGCCTGGTTTGGCAGAGGCATTGGCGTATCTCCGCGAGGGAGATGTGCTCGTCATTTGGAAGTTTGACCGGCTCGGCCGCTCGGTTCGGCACCTCATCGATGTCGTTGGAGAACTTGAGCGTCGCTCTATTGGCCTCCGATCTCTAACGGAGGCAGTGGACACAACGACGCCGGGAGGTCGTTTGTTATTCCACATCTTCGGAGGATTGGCGCAGTTCGAGCGTGACCTCATCATCGAGCGCACGACTGCTGGCCTCCGAGCCGCTGAGGCAAGAGGTCGGAAAGGCGGGCGCCGTCCTGTCATCACCCCTGATAAACTCAACAAAGCGAAGCAGCACATCGCGCAAGGCTTAACCGTCCGCGAGGCTGCGGCTCGCCTGAAGGTCGGCAAGAGCGCCCTTTATGAAGCACTCGCCAGCAGGTCGGGCGCAGCATGAGCGTTTCATCAGATATTCAAGCGACTCTCCACGCGATCATGGCCGAAATGAAGGCAGTTCCTGACCGACAATTGGGCGGACCAGCTGCAGCAACCGCTCGGCTAAATGCCCAGCAGGTCGCTGACTACTTGCGAGGACTTGGGAACACGCCGCTGCCCCGCCATGCCGGCAAGGCGTCACCCGGCAAAGTTGCCAAAGAGATCAGTACTCCAGAACGTCGTTTCAATCGGCAGAACTTCACGACCAATGAATGGTGCGATCGCCTTCTAAACGCCTACGATGAGTGGGAGATCTCTCATGGCCTAAGCAGAATGGAAATGGCTCAGGCCGGAAGGGACGAGAAGGAGGTCACCAATCAGCGTGTGTCCGACCTCGAGCGTGAGCTTCTCTATGCTCAGGCTGAGATTGCCAGTCTCAGGCGCGAATTGGCGTTCCTACGCAATTTCACGGCTGAGACTGGCCAGCTGCCGTGACCATCAAGCCATATACAACTGAGCTTACAGTGACATCCTTCCACCAATCACCTGCCGGTGGTGGAATCCTGATTGGGCGTGATGAGGCTGCAAGGCAGATACGCAGAGCAAGGATCGGAGCTGAAGTGGCTTTCCGTCCGCCAGCGCCTGGCGAATACTGGAGAGTGTCGGGAGATTGGGTCGAAGACCCAGTCCACGGTCCGCAGATCCAAGCAAGAACAGCTCTCCCGATACCACCACAAGGAGAAGCAATTACTCGTTGGATAGCCGCTAGCCGGGCGATACCTGGTGTGGGCAGGGCGACCGCTGCCAAACTTTGGCAGACCCACGGAGTGGACCTGTACCGTCTTCTACGAGGAGGCGACGCCACTCCTTTGGTGCCGCTTCTTGGACCCTCCGCTGCAGTCGCAGTAATTGCCGAGTTTCGCCTCCTCACTGACGAAATTGATGTTCTTGAGCATTTCGATCGCGCTGGCGTCGATGCTGCAACGGCGATCACGGCCTGCCGATTGTGGGGCAGAGGCGCAATCAAGAAGCTAGAGGAGAATCCCTACTGTCTAAACCTTCTTCAGCCGTGGAGGGTAGTGGACGCGCGGGCGGAACGCTTGGGAGTTGGGCCTGATGATAGCCGTCGACTGCTTGCGGCGATCGGCGAGGTGATTTCCCAACGCTATGGGAGCCGGGGACGAGGTGCCGGTGGACACACAGCGGCGACAAAGCAGGAACTTACGAGCAGCGTTGAAAGGCTGCTTGGGTCAGGATCCGCGGCCACTGCTTCGAAAGCGTTCGATTTAGCGCGAGCATCGGGTGAGATCATTCCGATCGGTGACGCTTGGCAGGGGCGTGCACCCTCAATGATGGAACGTAAAATCGAGTCAGAAATCAACTCGCGAGTTGTTGCGCTTCCATCGGAGAGTACTCCCTTCAGAGCGGCAATCACCGAAGTAGAGGCCGAGCTTGGTATTCGACTCGACCACGCTCAAGAAAGCGCAATTCGTATCGCCAGCACGCATCGCTTCGCGGTTATTGATGGGGCAGCGGGTACAGGGAAGAGCCTAGTCACTCGTGCCGTCATGCGAGCAGTCCAGCTCAAAGAGCGCTCATACACCCAAATCGCGCTAAGCGGACGAGCAGCCAAGCGCTTGCGAGAGGCTACCGGACACGAAGCGCTGACAGTTCATCGTTTTCTCAAAGAGATTGCGAACGGCAAGAGAGAGATCAAGCCAGGCACACTCTTAATTGACGAAGCCTCGATGATCTCGACTGCGGACTTGTGGCAAATTCTGAATTGGGTTTCAGCCGACACTGACCTTGTCCTTGTGGGTGACCCAGGCCAGCTGCCCCCGATAGGTGCAGGCAACCCGCTCACCGCCATTGTCGCTCAAGACCACTTGCCAAGAGCAACCCTCGAAATCATTCATCGGCAAAGCGGAGCGAGCCCAATCCCAGTTGTTGCCCGCGAACTACGTCGGGGCGCCATCCCAAGCTTGCCAGCTTTTCGTCCGGACGATGCTACTGCCGAAGGTGTCTTCCTTCTCCCTTGCACTACGGCAGAGGTGCCGACGAAGGTACTAGGAGCCTTCGAAGCATTCGTAGGGCCGCCAGCCTCGCGACCTGATCGTGAAGCGATACGCAGGCTTCACGCAGCCCGAGTCCAAGTGCTCGGTATGACCATCCACGGCCCGGCAGGAGTGCGGACGATATCGGAGTCTATCGAGGCGCGATGGCTTGCTGCTCAACCAGCAATAGCGGGCTGGGGTTTGGCCGAGGGCAGCAAAATCCTTTGGACAAAGAACAGCTACGATCATCCGTCTGGCGCCGTGAGCGATACTGATCCGGTGAAGGTCGATATCATGAATGGCACTCTCGGGATCGTGCAACGACCTTCGCAGGTCGGAGCGAGCGTCCTGTTCGATGACGAGCGCGCAACCAAGGCCGACATTCGTGCGACCGATCTAGATCGAATTTCTCGCGGCTGGGCCGTGACAGTTCACAAGGCACAGGGGTCGGCATTCGAGAGGGTCATCATCCCAGTCGTACCAAGCCGACTGCTTGATCGGCAGATGCTCTACACCGCCATCACGCGAGCAAAGAAGACGGTGGTGCTCGTAGGAGACCCTGAAGTTCTCAATGCAGCTGTGAAACGTCCACCCCGCGCCATGTTGAGGCGGCAATGCTTATTCGGCCATTCCGGAAGTGAGACAGCGGCAGCTTAACTGCGCTTGCTCTTGCGAGGGGCTTCTGCGAAGTCTTTCTAGCCATCAATTAGAGGGTGGTGAGGCGTAGGAACCTCCTGAGCTGTCGGCCGGTCGCGACTTCGTGGCCGGGTGGCCGCCGCGCATGTCCAGGGCTCGCCTAAAGGCGGTGGCGCCTGGGCGACAGCGCAGGTTCCTAACACCCGGCTCACCGCCGGCGCCTCCTTTGAGCATGGAGGCGCGCTATGAAGCCGAAGGGCAATGCCGGATACGGCAAGATGATCGCCGACGCGGTGCTGGCGTCCATCGATGAGCCACCTTTGCCCGCAAAGCACCTATCCTGGCCCGCCACTTGGTTTGAGCCTGGGCGAGCTCGCGATCGAGCACGTAGATGGCTCTCTATGTGGCTAAAGGGTGACCTAAGAGACATTCCAACAGAACAGGCTGCTAGATATCTTGAGGAGATGGCCGAAGACCTTCGGGCCTTCGGAGCGGACAAAGCGGTTGATCGCTTCGTAGACAAGATCCTTCCTCCCCTAATCCGCAACGGGGGCCCTGAAGACCTTGCCAGATGAGACTTACGACGCCGAGCTTCGGCAGTGGGCCTTCGACGTGCAGGCGGGTCTAATCATTGGCGTCGGCCGCGTCTTCAGTGACCGCAAGGGGCGATGGCCGGACGGCTACGCGATCGCCACCTCCAAAGTAATCGGCGGCACCCACCGGGAAGGCTCCATCATCACGACTTTGAATAGCCGCTACCTCCTTTCTGGCCCTGCCGGAGATCTTGCAGAGTGGCAGCAACTGTCCGAGCATCAGGCTGCCAATGCCTTGAGGCGCCGGATCGTAGCTCAGGACGAAACGCTGTTCGATCTGCTTCAGGCGGCTTGGGGCATGGACGATGCCACCTTCGAAGCGGTTGCGAACCTTCCAGCCCAATGGTTGTGGCAGTGGCGTAATCACTATCGTGCCGTCACAGACGCTGAACTAGCGCGCGTTCGACGGCTCATGAGCTTTCATGACGCCATCAAACTAGTGACGTTTGGAGAGCCAGACTACGCGAAGTGGTGGCGCCATCCACGGCGCGGATTCGGCTTCAGCGAACCAATGTCTCCTCTGGATATCATCAAGGCCGGAGGCGATGCCGCCATGGACGAATTAGAGACGCTTTTTAGATCGCAGGCGGGATGGTGAGAAAAGAAGCGTAAGGGAGCTTGCGACTTTGAACTCCGGAGCCTCATCACATCGAGTACGCCGCGTGAGAGCTTAGCGGCCGCTTAGCGCCCATTCATGACGTTCTGCACGCCACGCTACGAGCCCAAAGCGGAAATTCACCGTTTAACATTCATATCTCTTGCTCTTGTTCGTTCGAACGAATATTAGGGGCAGATGGACCATGCTCGCGTTCATCTAATTTCCACGGCGCTCCCGATCTTCGGCAAGAAAGGGTTTGAAGGCGCGTCGACGCGTGAGCTGGCGAAGGCGGCTGGCCGCCCCATGTCCGCGATCACCTACCATTTCAGCGGCAAGGAAGGGCTCTACCTCGCCTGCGCCGAGCATATCCGCGACACGCTTGGCGGCTTTATTGCAGCGGCGGTGGACCAGCAGCATCGCGCAGGCACGCCAACTCCGGAGCAGGCAAAGCAGCAGTTGGCCGAGCTCTTTCGCATCATCACCGCCGCCATGTTGGGCGAAACAGCCGACATCGCCCGCTTCATGCTTCGAGAGCAGCAGGAGCCAACGCAAGCCTTCGACATCATCTACACCGGCATCATGGGCCGGGTCCTCGGCCGCATGGTCGAACTCCTCAAAATCGTAGCGGACGAGCGGCTTACCGAGGTCGAGGTGCGGCTCCGGGTGATTTCCTTGATGGGCCAGGTGCTGGTGTTCCGGATGGCCCACGCCGCGCTGCTTCGCCTGACCGGGTGGGAGAACATGGGCGCCGTCGAGCGCGACCTCATCGACCGTGCGGTGCAGGACAATCTGCGCTGCATTCTCGACGGCTTAAGCTGAAGGGGCATCAATGAATCGCCGTACCATTATCTTGTTTATCCTCGGCGCCGGGCTGCTCATCGCCGCTCTGGCGACGAGTGGCTTTGGCTTGCTCAAGAAGGAGGAACAGGGCCTGACACTCTACGGAAACGTCGACGTGCGGCAGGTCGAGCTTGGCTTCCGGGTTGGTGGGCGAATTGCCGAGATGCCGTTCGAGGAAGGCGCCCGTGTGCGGGCTGGAGCCGTGTTGGCTCGGCTCGACCGGCGGACGTTCGATGATGCGGTGGCGGATGCCTCGGCTCAGGTCGCGCAGGCGGAGGCTGAGCTCGCCCGCCAGCGCAACGGGAACCGCTCGCAGGACATCGCCCGGGCCCGCGCCAACGTATCCGAGCAGCGTGCCTTGGCCGAGAAGGCCCGCATCGATCTCGCCCGCCGCGAGTCCCTTTTTCCGAGCGGCGCGGTCAGCCAGGCGGTCGTGAACGCCTCACGTGGCGAGTATCGGGCAGCGCTCGCCCGGGTGCAGGCGGCGGAGCAGGCGCTCTCCTTGCAGAATGCTGGCTCTCGACCCGAAGACATCCGGGCCGCGTCAGCGCAACGCGAAGCCGCGACGGCGCGCCTCAATCGCGCCCGCACCGACATCGCCGATACCGAGCTGCGTGCGCCCTCCGCTGGTACATTGCTGACCCGCGCGCAGGAACCCGGCGCGATCGTGCAGGGCGGGCAGACCGTCATGACGCTCACCATCGATCGGCCGATGCGTATCCGTGCCTATGTCGCCGAGGAGGACCTGTCGCGGATTGCCCCGGGCACTAGGGCTCAGGTGACCGCTGACGGCAATCCGAGCACTTATCGCGGCACCATCTCCTTCATCTCTCCAACCGCCGAGTTCACGCCCAAGTCGGTGCAGACTGAGAGCCTTCGCGCCGACCTCGTCTACCGCGTTCGCATCCTGATCGAGAATCCGGACGGGCGGCTGCGGCAGGGCCAGCCGGTGACCGTCAGCATCCCGTCCGCCATGCCGCGCAAGGACTGAGGGGTGGCCACAGTCGCCGAAGCCCGCAGAGTCACCAAACGCTTCGACCCGGCGCTGCCCCCGGCGCTGGATGCGGTCGATCTCGTCATCCCTGAGGGCGGCATGACCGGGCTGGTGGGTCCGGACGGGTCCGGCAAGACCACGCTGATCCGCATCCTTGGCGGCCTGATCGATCCGGATGCGGGCGAGGCGCTCGTGTTGGGAGGTCCGGCCAATGACGCCGATCGGTCTCGCATCGGCTACATGCCGCAGCGCTTCGGACTGTATGAGGACCTGAGCGTCCTCGAGAATCTCCAACTCTATGCCGAACTGCGCGGGCTCCCGGCGGTGGAGCGGGGGGAAACCTTCGGCCGCCTCCTCGAGTTCACCCGACTAAACCCATTTCAGTCGCGGCTGGCGGGCAAACTGTCGGGCGGCATGAAGCAGAAGCTCGGCCTTGCCTGCGCGCTCATCCGCCAGCCCAAGCTGCTGCTGCTCGACGAGCCTGGCGTCGGCGTCGACCCGGTCTCCCGACGCGAGCTGTGGGAGATGGTGCGAACGTTGGCAGGAGAGGGAGTCGGGATCCTTTGGTCGACCGCCTACCTCGATGAGGCGGAAAAGTGCGACCGCGTGTTCCTGCTGAGCGAAGGAAAGCTGCTGAAATCGGGCACCCCACAGGACTTCCATGCGCAGGTCGAAGGTCGGACGGTGCGGGTTAGCAGCAAGGGGCCGGCGCGCGAGTTGCTGCCTCGTGCTCTGGCGCAGTCAGAGGTGATGGACGGGTCAGTACAGGGTACGGGTGTGCGCTTGCTCCTCGCTCCTGGCGGGCACGTCGACCAGGCTGAACTGGGCGGGGTTGAGGTAGAGCCTACGCCGCCCCGGTTCGAGGACGCTTTCATTGATCTCCTCGGCGGCGCGGCAGATGGTGGCAGCGCGCTGGCCGAGACCTTTCGCACGATCGAACCCGATGGGACCTGCGCGATCGAAGCGCATGGCCTCACCAAGAGATTCGGCGACTTCACCGCCGCGCGCGACATCAGCTTTACCGTCGCGCCGGGCGAAATCTTCGGGTTGCTCGGCCCCAATGGTGCCGGTAAGTCGACCACCTTCAAGATGCTCTGCGGCCTGCTCACCCCAACTGACGGCGATGGTGCGGTTGCGGGTAACGACCTGCGCAAGGCGCGGGCAGAGGCGCGCCAGTCGCTCGGCTACATGGCGCAGAAATTCTCGCTCTACGGCGACCTCAGCGTCGCCCAGAACCTCGACTTTTTCTCGGGCATCTACGGCCTCTCGGGAGTGGTGCGGAAGCGAGCCATCGAGCGCGTGACCGAAATCTTCCATCTCGGGCGCTATCTCAAGGACAATGCTGGCCCCATGCCACTCGGGTTCAAGCAACGCCTGGCATTGGCCTGCGCCGTGATGCACGAACCGCCCGTCCTGTTTCTCGACGAGCCGACCAGCGGCGTCGACCCGCTCGTACGCCGCGAGTTCTGGGGTCACATCAATGGCCTCGTCGGCAAGGGCGTGGCGGTGCTGGTCACCACCCACTTCATGGATGAAGCAGAATATTGCGACCGGGTCGGCCTCATCTACCGTGCCGAGCAGATCGCCAGCGGCACGCCGGACGAGCTCAAGGCCGACGCGGGCGCTGAAACGATGGAGGAAGCGTTTATCGCCCTCATCGAGCGCGCCGATCGTGACATGGATGAAGCGGCATGAACGGGCGCCGGCTGTTCGCCATGATGCGCAAGGAATGGCTGCAGGTCATCCGCGACCCGTCATCGCTGCTGATCGCGGTTGTGCTGCCAGTCCTGCTCATCTTCCTTTTTGGCTACGGCGTCAGCTTGGATACCGCGAAGACGCGTATCGGCATGTCTTTGCAGGACACTGGCGAGGCGGCCCAGTCGCTCGCCGGCGCCTTCCAGGCGTCACCTTACTTTGAAGTCGCGGAGATTGGTCCTGTGGATCGCCTCGGGAATGCGTTGGTCGCGGGGCGCATTCGCGGGATCATCGTCATTCCCCAGGATTTCAGCCAGGACGCGGCGCGCGCCGGCGGAACCATCCAGGTGATCGCCGATGGCGGCCAGCCTAATACGGCCAGCTTCGTCGCAGCCTATGCCAGCGGCGTGCAGGCCAACTGGGCCGAAGCGCGGTCCACCGAACGCGGCAGGGAAGCCGCAGCTCCGATTACCGTCGAGCAGCGCTTCTGGTTCAATCCCGAGCTTGCCAGCCGCTTCTTCCTGGTGCCAGGCGCGATCGCGGTGGTGATGACCATGATCGGCTCGCTGCTGACCGGCCTGGTGGTCGCACGCGAATGGGAGCGCGGCACCATGGAAGCCATTCTCTCAACCCCCGTCACCATGGCCGAGCTGATCGTCACCAAGGTGCTGCCCTACTTCCTGCTTGGGCTGGTTTCCATGACGGTCTGCACCCTGTTGGCCGTGTTTGTCTTTGGCGTGCCCTTTCGCGGGTCACCGCTCGCGCTGCTAGTGATCGCCTCCTGCTTCCTCATCCCCGCGCTCGGCCAAGGGCTGTTCATCTCCGCAGCGACCAAGAACCAATTTGTCGCCTCGCAGATCACTCTGCTGACCGCCTTCCTCCCAGCCATGATGCTGTCGGGTTTTCTGTTCGAGATCGCCTCCATGCCCGCTTGGGTACAGTGGCTCACCACGATCATTCCCGCCCGTTATCTGATTCCATCCCTGCAGACGGTGTTCATTGCCGGCGACGACTGGGGCATGTTCGCGCGCAATTGCCTCGTGCTGCTCGGCTTCGGGTCGATCTTCTTCCTGCTGACCGCGCGTGTCACGAAGCGGAAGGTCGCCTGATGCGGCTCGTCTCCACCCGCCTCGCGGCGATGATCGTAAAGGAGCTGTGGGCCGTGCTGCGCGACCCACGTGGGCGAATCATCCTGTTCGTGCCGCCGCTCCTGCAGCTGATCCTATTCAGCGCAGCGGCGACGCTGGAGGTCAAAAACGTCGATATCGGCGTGCTCAACCGCGACACGGGTGCGGCCTCGACCGAATTCGTCAATCAGCTGGCCGGCAGTCCGAACGTGCGGCGCATCGTCGCCCTGCAATCGTCCGAGCAGCTCCGCGAGGCGATCAACCGCCAGCAGGTCATCGGCGCCATCGTATTAGGCGAGAGCTTCAGCCGGGATGTAGCGGCCGGCAGACCAGCTACCGTCCAAGCGATCTTCGATGGGCGCCGCTCCAACGCCTCGCAGATTTTGTCCGGCTATATCGGCCAGATTGCCGCTAGCACCGGGGTCGCGCTAAAGCCCGCTGCTGCCCGGCCTTCGGGCGGGGTGATCGCAGTCAACTGGTTCAATCCGAACCTTGACTATTTGTGGTTCATCATGCCGGCGCTGGTGGTGCAGATCGGCGCCATTTCTGCTCTTTCGGTCAGCTCGCAATCGGTCGCGCGCGAGCGTGAGCTCGGTAGCTTCGAGCAGCTGATGGTTTCGCCCTTGCACACCTGGGAGATCCTCGCCGGCAAACTGGTTCCACCTTTTGCAGCTGGGCTAATCAACGGTACGCTTTATCTGCTCGTTATCCCGTTGTTTTTCGGTGTGCCGTTCACCGGTTCTGTGCTGCTGTTCTATCTTGCCCTGATCGCAGGCCTTTACTCAGTTGTCGGTATCGGCCTGGCGGTGTCTGCCATCTCCAAGACCCAGCAGCAGGCGTTCCTAGGCCAATTCGCCGTCACTCCGCCACTGATCCTGCTATCCGGCTTTGCCAGCCCGGTCGATAACATGCCCCGCTGGCTGCAGTGGATCGCCGAAGCCAATCCATTGAAGCATTTCAACGTCGCAATGGAGGGCCTGTTTCTTAAGGCCATGCCTTTGGGCACGCTGCTCCAGACCATCTTTCCCCTGCTCATCATCGGAACCGTGATGCTGGCCGTGGCCGTCTACGAGTTCCGCGCCCGCATGGAGTAGACCGATGCGCCGCTTTTTTATTCTTCTGCTGACTACTGCTGCCCTCACCGGCTGCACGACGGTCGGACCCGACTATAAAAGGCCCGAACTGGCGGGCGTTTCCGGAAGGTGGATCACCCCGCTGCCACCCGGCGAAGTCGATCAGCGCTGGTGGCAGCGGCTTGACGATCCCCAACTCAATGATCTGATGGATGCGGCGCTCGCCACCAATCTCGATATCCGGGAGACGCAGGCCCGCCTCCGGGAAGCACGCGCTAACCGTGACGCGGCAGTTGGGCGATCGCTGCCGGAAGTCCGGGCAATGGGCTCGGCCACCGAGCAACGGGTCAGCGAGAATGGTCAGCTGCCCGTCGGCAACATCCCGGGCTTCGATCCACGCTACAGCCTCTATGACGTTGGCTTCGATGCGTCATGGGAGCTCGACTTCTGGGGCGCCAACCGCCGCTCGGTAGAAGCGGCTGGCGCGCGGGCCGAGCAGGCGTCTGCGCGCGTGGACGACGTCCGGCTGCAGGTCATTGCCGAGGTCGTTCGCAGCTATGCCGATCTGCGCACGGCCCAGCAGCGCGAGCAGCTGCTGCGCGATACGGCAGTGGCGCGAGCCGAAACGGCGCGACTTTACGGCTTGCGGTTTCGTGCCGGAGAGTCGTCCCGCCTCGAAGCGGAGCAGGCGCAGCAGCGTGCCGACGCTGCCGCTGCGGCTGTGCAGGAACCGCGCACCGCTACGGCCGCCGCGATCTACCGGCTAGGCCTGCTCACCGGAAGGGCACCCGAGGCGTGGTTTCCCGCACTCAGCGGCTCAAAGCCGCTGCCGGCCACTCCGGAGATCGTCGCTGCCGGCGTGCGCTCCGAACTCCTCCAACGCCGTCCCGATATCCGCGCGGCCGAAGCCGAACTCGCCGCCGCGACCGCCGATATCGGGGTGGCCACGGCCGACCTCTACCCCCGCTTCTCGTTGCTGGGCAGTATTGGCCGGCAGGCCCGCACGCCCGGCGATCTGCTGGAAAGCGCAAGCACCCGTTTCAGCATCGGCCCGAGCTTCAGCTGGCCAATCTTTTCCTTCGGCCGCGTTCGCGCCCAAATCCGCGCAGCCGATGCGAGCGCCGACGCTGCTATGGCGCGCTACGAGAAAGCCGTTCTAGGCGCACTTGCAAGCAGCGAGTCTGCGGCCAATCGCTACGCCAATGCCCTGCTTACCTTGCGCGACCGGGCAGCGGCGGTGGGTAGGGCGCAGGCCGTCGCTGACTTGGCGGAGCTGCGCTTCCGCCGGGGCGAAGACGACCGCATCCAGGCGCTCGAGGCGCGGGCCGCGCTACTGGCCGAGCAACTGCAGCTAGAGGCGGTCCGAGCCGAGGTAGTCGGGAGCTTCGTTGCATTGCACAAGGAACTTGGCGGAGGGCTCACGCAATCGTCCGGCTTAGGCGAATTGCCAAGTAGTCATAGGTCCGGTCTTACTGAATGAAGACCATCTGCGGACTGGCTGCTTTCGGCAAGATCCGGCCGATCGGAGTGGCAGCGCAGTGAGCTGAACAATGGCAAAGTCGTGGCGGGTTTCAATCAGAGCGGAAACGACTGCGTGAGGTCGGCCAGTAAGAGGCCGGCTTGGTGCTCCGGGTGCCATTGGTTATGCAGGGACTTAACAGGGAGGACACATGAGCGACCATGAGAAGAAGACCTGGACGCCGCAGACGCGACCAGGAAAGCCCCGTGAGCGTGAGCCTTACGCTGACCCGCCGAAGCCTAAGCAGCCCGACGATAAGAAGTAAGGCGCGCAATGCTGCTGGTCCTGCAGATCGCAGGGGGCATCGTGCTAGCCTGGTACGTCATCACCCATTGGAATAAGCTCACCAAGGCGCTTGGAGCGCTCGCTAGCTTCGCACTTGGTGGCATGGTGGTTGCAGGTGGCTTGTGGGCCCTCGCCTACGCTGCGCAGAGATTGTGGAGCAATCTCGACAGCATTGGCTATTGTGCGTTTGTGACGTTCATGTTCGCGCTTGGCATCGCGGGCTTGGTAGGCATGGGCGTGCTGCTCAATGGCCTGTTTCCGGGCACCTTCAAGTTCGCTGACGAAAAGGACGAGAAGAAGCGCGGCGATGGCATCTTTGCCGTGGTGATCTTCGCCTTCTTCATCCACCTCATGCTGCTGGTCACTCTGGTGGGATACGTGTTCCCAGGCATTGACGGATGGAGCCGCGCTAACGGCTACAAGGACACCGGCATCATGTTCGCGGGGTTGCTGGTCTGCCAGTATGTTTGGTGGCCCGCTATCAAGCTTGTTGATAGGCGAGCGTTACGAGCATCCGATTAGACACTGGCTCTTCGTTGTCAGGTGGCAGTATTGGACTGCAAGCCCGCCTTAATTGCAGGCGGCTCGCTGCTTTGATGCTCGCACAACGTCTTCCCAACGTTGATCCGGGACGAAATGACTCCCCATTCGGCGCGCGAGCCGTTCCGCTGCCTCACTGACTTTCTGGTCATAGGGCTTCGCTTCAGCTCTGCTTTCCTGCGCCACGTGGTTCCCCTTTCACACCGAGCGAACGAACGTTACGTTGAATATGTGCCGGTCGTCACGCGAAAAAATGGGGGAGAGAGCTACGTGAGCGACGAGCCGAGAGCACTGACACATCCAGAGCTGATTGTCGGCATAGCTGGACCCATCGGTATCGATATCAACGCCATCTGCGAAGAGCTCGAAAGAGCGTTCGATGACGTCGGCTACCGAACCCTCACGGTCAGGGTAACCGAGGAGATGATGAAATACCCGGCTCAGGGCGTCGTTGCCGAAGGCCCAGATCACTTCAACACCATGATGTTCAAGATGGATTACGCCAACAAGCTCTGCGAAGAGACAAGCGATTCAGCGCGTCTTATGCGCATTGCGGTTCAATCAATCGGGCTGCTTAGGGAACGTGAGCTCGGCGCTGCACAAGTCGGAGGTTCAGATGAAGCTGTTGCTCTCCCGGCGACGGCGTTCGTGATCCGGCAACTTAAGCGACCTGCTGAAGTTGCTTTGCTGCGCCGGATCTATGGAAAGCAATTCATCCTTGTTTCCGCATATGGGGGCGAGGAAGCACGCCGCGACAGCCTACGCGAGAAAATCCGCGATAGTCTCCCCTTATCGACGTTGGATGAGGATATCACATTCAAGGTAGCTAAGATCATCTCGCGTGACCTTGACGAAGGCACCGAAGACCATGGCCAGCATCTGCGAGATACCTTTCACCTCGCAGACGTCTTTGTCGACGGTATCAATCGGGGACCGATGCGGAGCGGGATTGAGCGGTTCGTTCAAGCATTCTTCGGCCGGGTGGATATCGGACCGACCAAAGCGGAATACGGGATGTATGCAGCTAAAGCCGCCTCCCTCAGGTCAGTGGATTTGTCCCGGCAAGTCGGGGCGGCGGCCTTCACCGAAGAAGGTGAAATGATTACCCAGGGTTGTAACGAAGTCCCAAAGGCGTTCGGTGGAACATACTGGGATTGTGAAGAGCCGGACTTCCGTGATGTTCAACTTGGAGCCGACCCCAACGACCAGTTGAAAAAGGAGGTTATGAGGGACCTCCTCGAGCGGCTCGCTAGAGCTAAGCTGCTTGTCGAGGGTGATCCAGAAACAGCATCCTCAGATGAATTTGTTGAGACTCTACTCGGCCGCGGGGATGAGGATAAAGATAAGCCATACTTCGGATGCTTATCTCAGTCTCAAATTAACGACCTTACAGAGTATGGTAGGGTGGTACATGCTGAGATGCTGGCTGTCTGCGATGCCGCGCGATTAGGTAAGTCTCTGCGGGGCGCTCTTTTATACGTTACGACATTCCCTTGTCACAATTGCACCAAACACATTCTGGCTGCTGGTATTAAGCGCGTGGTCTTCATGGAGCCTTATCCCAAAAGCCGGGCGAAACAGTTGCACAAGAACGAGATCGAGATCGAAAAGAAGAGTGAAACTCGCGTGAGCTTCATGCCCTTTCTAGGGATCTCCCCTTAGCGTTACAGGGACATCTTCGAGAAGCGCTCTAGGAAGGAGCGAGGTCGGGCCAAGCGCTGGTACAGGAACGAACCTCGACCGATGCTGGAGGTCTCAGCGCCAGCTTACCTCGATGTCGAGGCTTTGGAGGTGAGCAAGCTGGGCGGGACCATACAGCACCGTCTACCTCTCAAATAGCTGCTCTAGGGGCAAGGGCCACCAAGGTGATTCTGCATTGCGATTAGAAGGTCGCGAAAAAGCCGACATGATGCTTGCAATACGCAAAAAATAGCGTACAAAATCCTCATACAGGAGGAAAACTGTGCCAGATATCCGTCGTATTATCCTCGACGCCTTGCCGAAGGACTTGCTCCTAGATCTGGAGGATCGCCTGCGTGCGGAAGCTCTTCGCGCCTATGAAGTTGTGAAGCGCGAGCTGCCAGTCAATGCGAAACGCGCCCGAGAGGCCGAGGGCCAGATCCGCTTTCGACTTCAAGAGCAGGGATACGAAGAGGTTGTCACTCTGCATGGTGGCCAGCTCATTGTGGACGGCGTGATGATCGGTACCGATCTCAAGATCTTCCAGCCATTCGCGAGGTTTCCAGGCCGGGGGACAGGTGTTGTCCTTGGCTTTGCTGCAATGCCAGAGCCACGGAAAGTGCCGGTCAAGAACCAGTCGCGCGCTGCCGGTGTCAGTCTGAACCTAGCGCTCCAGCCCACAATGTTTGACGACCCTAACAGCGTGCAACCGACCGATATTTTTGCGCTCTTCCTCACTGCGCGAGATCGGCAGCGGGCTGGTCGGATCGAGGAAATCGCAATCGGAGTGATTGGGGCGGAATACAGAGACTTCATCTTCTACGAGTCGCTCGAAGTATTTTTGAGCGGCTACGCTTCCGATGAAGGCGCAGACGAAGTCTCGAGGGAACCGTTGGAGCAGGTTGCTACTGTGAGGCTTAAGGCTTCTCGGCAAATGTTCGTCCCTCCGGAGATAACCCCGGAGAAGAAGCCGGGCGAGGGTGCGTCCGAGTAGATTGAGGGAACAAGAATAGGAAAGTGAGCTCCGCATCTTCCGAGGTGCGGAGCCATCGGGGATTCCAGAAGAATGCGCACCGGTACACCGGGATTCGTCCCAGCCCGACTCACGGAAGCTCGCGAGGCCCGCCGCATCGCGACGAAAACGGCACTGGCCCGACGCCTCGGCGTCAGCCCGACGTCAGTATCGCGGTGGGAGGATGGTCTCTCAGAGCAAACGCCCGATCACGCGACGCTTCTTCGGCTGGCGGGTGAGCTGCAGGTTCGTCCAGAGTACTTCCTGCGCCCGCCTTTTGAGAGCTCACGGCCGACATTCCTGCGCTCGCTGGCGAGTACATTGGTTCGCGACCTCGCCTACCAGAGATCGCAGATGAAGTGGCTGCAAGAGGTCAGCTTCGTCCTAGGACATTATGTCGATCTCCCTCAGCTTGACGTTCCTGACGTATTAGAAGGGGCAAGTTACAGCCAGCTTCGAGATGAGGATATCGAACAGATCGCGTTGCGGCTGCGCGCACATTGGAATTTGGGTGAAGGTCCGTGTCCCGACGTTGTTGGTTTGATGGAGCGTATCGGCATCGTTGTCGCTACGATCCCTATGAACACAACCAAGCTAGACGGCTTGTGCAGCTGGTCACCCATTGACGGCCGGCCACATGTCCTTCTGGCAACTGACAAGATGTCATTTCCACGGCGCCAGATGGATGCCGCTCACGAACTTGCTCACGCGGTGTTGCACCACTCGGTACCTGACGACGAGTTCGAAGCGAATCTGCGCACGATTGAGCAGCAGGCTTTCCGCCTCGCCAGCGCATTCCTCATGCCTTCCACCAGCTATCCACACGAGGTTCGTCATCCGTCGCTTGCGATGTTGACCAGTTTGAAGGAGCGTTGGAGGACTTCAATCAAGGCGCAGATCAAACGATTAGCGGACCTAGAAATCATACCCGAAGACCACGCACGACAGCTCTACAAGCTCTACTCTGCCAAGGGTTGGTCTAAGGGTGAACCTTTGGATCAGCATTGGCCCATTCCCTTTCCAACGGCTCTGCGGAACGGCATGAATCTCATCGTGGACAGTGGAGTGCGTGCGAAGGCTGACCTTCTGGCAACCGAGTTCACTGTCTCAAGTGCTGATCTGGAAGCACTGTGCAGTCTACCACGCGGGTGGTTCGACCGTGACGCGGCGGAGATTGTGTCACTAAAGGTGCGTGAGAACTTTGCGCAGTCGGGTAGCCCAAGAGACGCAGATATCATCCCGTTTCCACAGCGGCATCCACCTAGAGGGCGTTGACGCAATTTGGCGGCAAGCGAGACCCATGCCGCCCTCCGTCACAACACCGCGTACGAATGAGATATGACGTCCATGGCGTTGGCAAGACGGCGGAAGCTTTACAGTTTGAATCCGTCCTGCCGGTCGCATCGACGATCAATTGAGGATAAGGCATTGAAATACGGAGGCCGAAGATGCTCGGTCGGACTGTCAGTTTACACTCGGACCGCCGTTTAAGGGTGTGACGCTCCATTCGTCCCCCATGCGGCACATGTGGACCGCATGGACCACCGTTCAGGGAAATTGACCGGCGGTGCCCCTGGCGCCTCGGATCGCGGCGTTGCGGTGGAAGGCGGACGGCGCTGCATCCGGCAGGACTAGCCTGCCGGGTATGTTGTAGGAAAACGCCAAGCGCGTGGCCCATCCCCGACTCAGATGGCGACAGCGATCTTTCCGAAGTGCTTGTTCGCGATCTGGTGCCGGAAGGCATCGGCGAGGTTGGCCAATTCGAATGTATCGCTGATCACCGGCTTGATGCCGTTGGCTTCCACGCCCGCAATCATGTCCAGCTGCATCGCCCTGCTACCGACCGTCAGCCCCTGCACGCGCAGGTTCTTTGAGAATAGCAGGGCAGTCTGCACCGGACCGGCGATGCCCGTGAGCACGCCGATGAGGGCGATGTGGCCACCGATGCGGGCGGCGAGCATGGACTGGTCAAGCGTCCCGGGTCCGCCCACCTCGACGACGGTGTCCACGCCCTGTCCGCCCGTCAGCTCCAGCGCCTTCGGTCCCCAGGCGGGCACCTCCTTGTAATTGATCACTTCGTCGGCGCCGAGCTCACGCAGCCGCTCGAGCTTCTCGCCGCTCGAACTGGTGGCGATCACCCGCGCGCCCGCAGCTTTTGCGAACTGGAGCGCGAAGATGCTGACGCCCCCGGTGCCCTGCACCAGCACGGTGTCGCCCGGCTTCACGTGTGTGTCGACGAAAAGCGCGCGCCAGGCGGTGAGACCCGCACAGGTCAGAGTGGCGGCCTCGGCGTGAGTCCACCCGTTGGGTGCGCGGGTAAACCAGGTTTCTGGGGCTGTGACGGCCTGGCGGGCGTATCCGTCGATCCCGTCGCCCGGCACGACCCTGAACGAGCTCGTCGGGGGCGCTCCGTCGAGCCATTCGGGAAAGAAGGTCGAGACTACCGCGTCGCCGACGCTGAACATCGTCACCCCTTCGCCCACGGCGGTTACCTCGCCGGCGCCATCGGACATGGGAATGCGTCCCTGTTCGGCAGGGATCATGCCGGAAACCACCGCGAAGTCGTGGAAGTTCAGGGAGCTCGCCCTGATCGCCACCGTGATTTCACCCGGGCCTGGATCGGCCGCGTTGGGAAGGTCCGTCAACGTCAGCGTTTCGAGCGTGGAGGGCGAAGCGCCCGTGCGTATTGCCTTGATATGAGCCTCCGGTCGGTTGGGTTGGGATGGACGCGAGGATACCGGGCGCTGCAGCGCCAGGTCATACTTGCGGGATCAGAATCTACTCCGCTGCTTCGGCAAGCTCCACGCGCTGGGGTCCTCGGATGAGGCCACCCGGCGTCTCGCCGGTCCACTCGCCCTCGCGGAACGTGACCTTGCCGTTCTTGATCGTGCAGAAGTAGCCTTCGGCCTTCTGCAGAAGGCGCTTGCCGCCGGCGGGAAGGTCGAACGCCAGCCACGGCTTGCCGAGTTTCAGCCGATCCATGTCGATGACATTGAGATCGGCCAGGTAGCCCGGTGCGAGCACGCCTCGGTCGTTGAGGCCGTAGAGCCGCGCGGTGTCCTGACACTGTCGTTTTATCGCATGCTCCAGCGAGATCCGTCCGTTCTGCCGGTCCCTGGCACGCTTGCGATCGCGCACCCAGTGCTGGAGCATGAAGGTCGGGCTGGCCGCGTCGCAGATCGTGCCGCAGTGCGCCCCGCCATCCGACAGCGAGTTCACCGTATCGTCGGCGTTCTGCAGGTCCTCGAGGAAGTCGAGGTTGCCCTGCGCGTAATTGAGGATCGGCAGGTAGATGAACCCCTTTCCATCGTCGCGGCACAGGAGATCGTAGGCGTATTCGTCACCCGACATGCCGGCTGCCGCGGCGCGGGCGGCGATGCTCTCGTCGGCCTGAGGCTCGTAGTCGAAATCGGGGTCCATCTCATACTGCATGGCCCATCCACCGCAGACGACCATGATCAGCCCAATGATGTCCCGGTTGACCTCGGAGAAGTCATTCTCCTCCGACAGGAGCTGTTTCTTGAAGGCCGGATCTAGCAACCTGGCTTTCTGCTCATCCCATGGAAGGTCGGCAATCGCCTGCCAGCTCGGCCGCAGGCGGAAGGGGTGGACCGTGCCCTGCCATGCCATCACGATGCCGTTGCCGCGCAGTGCGATCTGGGCGATGATGTTGGCGCCATTGTCGTTTTCGGCGCGCATCGAGGCGATCTGCTCTTCGAGCGGCAGTTCCTTGGCGATCGACTGTAGCGCCGCAAAGGTCACCGGCAGGCCGGTCTCGCGGCTGAGCTGGCCCATCCAGCCGAATTCATCCCACTCGCGCATCATGTCGCTGGCCATCTCGAATACGCCGTGACCCGCGCGGCCCATCGCACGGCCGATGCCGATCAGTTCCTCCGCGGTCGCGGTGGTGCCGGGCACCACTTCGCCATCGATCGAGCGGTGGAGAACGGTGCGCGAGGTGGAGAAGCCCAGCGCTCCGGCGCGGACGCCTTCCTCGACGATCTTGCCCATCGCCTCGATGTCATCGGCGGTGGGGACGGCGCCTGGCCGCTCGCGATCGCCGAGCACGTAAGCGCGCACCGCGCCGTGCGGCACGTGCGTGCCGACATCGACCGTGCGAGGAAGCTTCTCCAATGCATCCAGGTATTCGGGGAAAGTCTCCCAGTCCCACTTCATTCCTTCGGCGAGCGCGGTGCCGGGAATATCCTCGACGCCTTCCATCAGGCCGATCAGCCAGTTGTGCCGATCCGGGTGAGCCGGTGCGAAGCCAACGCCGCAATTGCCCATGACCACCGTCGTCACGCCATGCCAGCTCGACGGCGCCATTTCCTGGTCCCAGGTGGCCTGGCCATCGTAGTGAGTGTGAATGTCCACGAAGCCAGGGGTGACGATCTTGCCAGCAGCGTCAATTTCCTCGGCCGCATCGCCGCGCACTTCGCCCACCTGAACGATCAGGCCGTCCTTGATCGCGACATCGCCGGCAAAGCGCGGGTCGCCGGTTCCATCGACGATGGTGCCGTTGCGGATGATCAGGTCAAATGCGGGCATGTATGGGCTCCTCTCTCCACCGGCGAGAGTTACATGCTGCAAAAGCCGAGTCCAGTTGCTTTGTGCAACCTTGGTCGCTCCGGCGGGGCGGCCTGGCCTAACCCGCGCGCAGCTTTCGCAGCCCCTGGGTGACGGCGAGCGCGATGGCCGCCGCCGGGAAAAGCCAGATCAGTCGGCCCCATCCGGTTAGCGGGTCCACCAGGTCGCGAAGGGCCCAGACGACGAAAGCCGACGCCAGTGGAAGGATAATGAAGTTTGGCCAGGGCGCCTGCCGCAGTTGTGCCCGGCTCCATTCGTCCGCGTCGATCGCGCTGGCGACGGGCGCGCGGACCGATAGCTCGCGCTCCGGGCGGGACTGGTTACGCAAGTCCGCGACTACGAAGGCCGCGATCAGCAGGACGACGGGAATTACGATCCCCAGGACGATAGCGGTCTCGCCAGGGGTGAAGGGCAACTGCGCCATCAGGGGTCCCGCTCCGCCGCCCAGTACAATTGTCGTCACGAGGAGCGCCAGGCGAGCGATGCGCGTCTCTCTCATGTACCGTTGGAGGAAATCGGCCACCTGTTCCTCCGTGACCGGGAAGGCCGGGCCACGCCCGAATCGGCGATAAACCAGCGTGCCGCCTTCGCTAGAGAACTGGCGCATGAAGTGGGATGCAATATCGCTGGAGTTGAATGGCAAGGTTCAGCCCCGGGCTCGGATCATGCTCTCGATATCTACGAACTTCTCGCGCGGGGCGCCTTCGCGGGCGGCTTCCGCTTCGGCTTCCTCGATCCTCTTCCAGTCGCGGAAGGTGACGATGTCCAGTCCGCGCTTGGCGGCGAGCCGGTCGAATCCCGCCCTTCCTTCGCGCGACTTCGCTGGAATGGCGCCGCTCGACAGGTCCTCGTCGATCCGATCGACCACCCCGAACCCGTCGGGGCGGTTGGTGCCGATCGTTCCGCTCGGGCCCCTTCGCGCCCAGCCCACGGTATAAATCCCCGGGAGAATGCGTCCCTCGTCATTGGCGAAGCGGCCCGCACGCTCATCGAACGGAACCCCGGGGATGGGCGAACTTCGATAGCCGATGCAACTGATCACCAGGTCGGCCGGCAGGGTATAGGTCTGGCCGGTCCCGACGGCGCGACCTGCCTCGATCACCGTGCGCTCAACCTCGATGGCGGCGACTTTGCCCTCTCCCAGTAGGCGCATCGGGGAGGCGTACATGTCAAAATCGATCTCGATTGCCTTGTCGGCCCTTTCGCTCTCAGGAATTGCCGCGAAGCTGCGCAGGTGGCTGACCGACTTGCGCAGGCCGGGTTCAAGAACGAGGTCCTCGCCCTGGTCTGGCAGGTCGTTCGGATCGACGCGGGGGCTTGCCCGCGAAAGATGCAACAGCTCTCCAAGCTCCTTGGGCGTCATCATGATCTGGTGCGGACCGCGCCGGCCGAGGATCGTGATCGTGCGGAGCCGCGATGTGCGCAGCGCTTCAAGCGCGTGATTGACGATGTCGCTGCCGGCAAACTCCTCCTCGGTCTTGGCGAGGATGCGTGCGACGTCGAGCGCCACGTTGCCCATGCCAATCACCACGGCATGGCTTCCGGATAGGTCGGGCGCGAGGCCGGCGAATTGCGGGTGCCCATTGTACCAGCCGACGAATGCGGCGCTGCCGAACACGTTGCCCAGTTCCTCACCCGGGATGCCAAGCGGACGATCATGCGGCGCGCCGGTGGCAAACACGATCGCGTCGTAGAAGTCCTGCAGTTCCGCCACGCTGACGTCGGTGCCGACGGTCACGTTGCCAACGAAGCGGACGTTTTCGCTGAGCGCTGTGGTCTCGTAGCGCTTGCTCACGCCTTTGATTGACTGGTGATCGGGCGCGACACCGGTACGGATGAGGCCGTAGGGGACCGGGAGGGTATCGAAAACGTCGACCCGGACATCGTCACCCCACCGCTTTTGCGCCGCTTCCGCCGTGTAGTATCCGGCGGGACCCGAACCCACGATTGCGATGTGATGCGTCATGCAGCCTTGCGCTCCGCTTCTGTGTCATCCGAGCTGTCGAGAAAGCTCCGGATGCAGGAAATCGATTGATCCCGGTGGCTGAGCAGGAACAAGTGCCCGCCACCTTCGAAAATCTCGAGTTCGCTGCGCGGGATCAGCGAATGGAGCAGCCGCCCGTTGATTGAAGGAACGATAGGGTCCTCGTCGCCCATCATTATAAGTACCCGCTTTGTCAGGAAGGGCAGGGCGGGGGCGCTGCTCCATCCGCTCATGGCCAACAGTTGATAGAGGTATCCGATCCTGCTGGGCGGCCTGATCCACCCCAGCTGGGCCGCCTCCCCGCCAGTATCGCGAAGTGACCGGCGGTAAAGGGCTGCGAAGGACTTGTCGGCAAAGGCGGCATCGAGAAACCGCCTGGGATCAGACAAGGCGGCAAAGGCGGCCGGGCTGCCAGGGAAAGTCAGCATTCCAGCTCCGGTCGCACAGAGGATCAGCCGACGCACCACCGCGCTGTGCTGAAGTGCGAACTGCTGGGCCATCGCGCCGCCCCAGCTCACGCCCATCACGTCGACCCGTTCCAGCCCCAGCTGCTGCAATAGCGCTGCAGTGGCCGCGCAAATGGTGAAGGGAGTGTATGGCATCACGGGGTCGGGCGAACCGCCGATGCCGGGCATGTCGAACATGACGAACGGGCGATCGTCCAGCGCATGGGCTAGCGGGGCCACCGCCTCGATGCTTGCGCCAATGCCGTTGAAAAACAGGACGGGAAGGTGGTCCGATGACCCGTCGAGCCGCCAGGTTGCTAGCCGCATCTCGCGCCCCCCAGCCTGCATCATGGAAATCCGGGCGGATTTCATCGGGTTGTTCAACTGGGGGACCCTTCTGAGCTTGATTGCGTACGAAGGGCCTTAAACCACCAGCCGCTTTCGGTGTTCCGACGTGCTCTTGCCCACCGAATCGGGGGCATCGAAGCCGCATGGCAGTCCAGCCCGGTGCTCGTCACACGTCCCCCGCCCGCGTAGATGAACGAAATCATGCACGGGGCCATGCAGGATGGCAAGCGGCTCGCTCGGAAAGGCGCCCGCTCAAAGAAAACCACCCGCTGAAAGACGAATTTCGACTCTGGCGCGGTTGGTTAGCAAAACAGTTATAAATGCGGCGCTAAGCAGTGATCAAAGGCCGCGGCGATGGCGCCAGCAAGGCCAGTCGGGTCCGCACAAGTGAAAGTTCGAAGAACGTGGCACTGAGCGGTATTTTTGCGCGAAGAAGCGGCGATGTCGCCGGGGGTGCGCGCGCGCCCGATAGCAACGCGCAACGGCTCGCGCTGCTCGACCAGTTCGAGGAGTCCGAGATCGGCTGGTTCTGGGCGACGGATGCCGAGGGAAAGCTGAGCTATCTCTCCGCAAGCGCGGCACGGAAACTCGGGAAGGAATCTGCCGACCTCCTTGGCACGCCGGTCGCCATGTTGTTCCTGGCCGAGGAGGACGCAAAGGACGAAGATCGTACCGCGCGTCCCCTCGCGTTCCAGCTTCGCGCGCGCAATTCGCTCACCGAAGTGCCCGTGCGGGTCGATGCGGGGGACGCCGAACACTGGTGGTCGATAAGCGCGAAGCCCCAGGTGACCGAGGAGGGAGACTTTCTCGGCTATCGGGGCAGCGCCAAGGACATCACCTCCGTCCGCGAAAGCCAGCGGGATGCATCTCGCCTTGCCCAGTACGATTCGCTTACCGGGCTGGCCAACCGGCACCGGATGAGCAAGCGGCTTTCGACTACGCTGACGGCATACAAAGCGGCGAAGCGAAGCTGCGCGTTGCTCATGCTCGATCTCGACCGGTTCAAGCAGGTCAATGACACGCTTGGCCACCCGGCGGGAGACGAGCTCCTCAAGCAGGTAGCGCAACGCCTTGAACGGATCATCGCCGGACGTGGAGAGATCGGTCGTCTCGGCGGTGACGAGTTTCAGGTGATGCTGCCCGATATCGACGACCGGGGCCGTCTGGGCGAGATCGCCAACAGCGTCATCCAGATGATCTCGCAGCCTTACTCGCTCAATGGCAGCCGTGCGATCATTGGCACTTCGGTCGGCATCGCGATCGCCCCGTATGACGGCCTGGACCCGGATGAACTGGTCAGCAGTGCCGACCTGGCGCTGTACGCGGCCAAGGGTGGCGGACGAGGGCAGTACCGCTTCTTCTCGAGCGAGCTCAAGGACGGCGCCCGCCTGCGCCGGCAAATCGAGGAGGACCTGCGCGACGCTATTCAGACCGACCAGCTCGAACTGCATTACCAGCCCATCGTGCGGACCGCGGATCATTTGGTCACCGGCGTCGAAGCACTGGTGCGCTGGAACCACCCCGAACGTGGATGGATCAGCCCCGCGGAGTTCGTTCCGGTCGCGGAAGAGACCAATCTCATCACCAAGCTCGGAGAGTGGGTCTTGCGCCGGGCCTGCGGGGATGCGACCGCGTGGCCCGAAACCATGCGGGTGGCGGTGAACGTTTCCGCCATCCAGTTCGCGGCCGACGACTTGCCTCGCGTAGTGCGCACCGCTCTTGACCGCAGCGGCCTCGATCCCGCCCGTCTCGAGCTCGAGATTACGGAGAGCGTGTTCCTCGGAGACCCGCAGGGCACCCAGGCCATGCTCAAGACACTCAAAAAAATGGGAGTGCGGCTGGCGCTGGATGATTTCGGCACCGGTTACTCGTCGCTCGGCTACTTGAGCAGCGCACCGCTCGACAAAATCAAGATCGATCGCAGCTTCGTGGCCGGCGCGACGCAGGACGATACCAACAACGCGGCGATCATCACCGCCATCGTCAGCCTCGCCGAAGCCTTGAAAATGGAGACCGTCGCCGAAGGCGTCGAAGCGATGGACGAATTGGATCTGATTACCCGGCTGGGGGCGAGTCACATCCAGGGCTACATTTTCTCCAAGGCGCTGCCGCAAGAGGAGTTCCTGACCCGCCTCACAGAGGGCGGTCTGAAGTTCGATCCCACCGGGCCCGCGAGACACCGCGCGGACCGTAAGACGATGTACCGCCGCGTCGGCCTCATCCACGAGGATCACCGCTACGAAGTCGTGCTGCGGAACCTTTCACGGACCGGCGCGAGCATTGAAGGGCTGCTCGATGTGCCCCTTGAGACCGAGTTCGTGCTCGATCTGGGCGGTGGTCAGCTCGTTGTGTGCCGGGTGAAGCGGTCGGAAGGCTACACCCAGGGGCTCGGCTTCGAGGTGCCGCTCATAAGCGACGGAGCCGATGGGCTCTGCACCCGGCACCGGATCAGCCCATATGCGCTGGCCGCGGCAGGCATGCCGCTCGCAGCCCTGCCGCCGGGCCACTACGCTCCGCCACAAGGCGACGGCCCGCGCAGCCGCCCGCAATTTCTTCAGGTCGATCCGACATCGATGTCCAGAGCTGCCTGATAGCGACTGCTGACAGGGCGCGACCGCGCCGCTAAGGGCGCGGGCGATGACCGACCTCCGACACATACGCAATTTTTCGATTATCGCCCACATCGACCACGGCAAGTCGACTCTCGCCGACCGCCTGATCCAGGCGACGGGCGGGTTGACCGATCGGGAGATGAGCGAGCAAGTCCTTGATAACATGGACATTGAGCGTGAGCGGGGGATCACGATCAAGGCCCAGACGGTGCGCCTCAACTACAAGGCGCGCGACGGGGAGACGTATGAGCTCAACCTGATGGACACCCCCGGCCACGTGGACTTCGCCTATGAAGTCTCGCGCTCGCTCGCCGCGTGCGAGGGCGCGCTGCTGGTGGTGGACGCGGCGCAGGGGGTCGAGGCGCAGACGCTCGCCAACGTGTACCAGTCGATCGAGCACGACCATGAGATCGTCCCCGTCATCAACAAGATCGACCTCCCCGCCGCCGAGCCCGAGAAGGTCCGCGCCGAAATCGAGGACATCATCGGCATCGACGCCTCCGAAGCCGTGCTCACCTCGGCCAAGTCGGGCATCGGCATCGAGGACACGCTCGAGGCCATCGTCAAGAAGATCCCGCCCCCCAAGGGCGACCGCAACGCGCCGCTCAAGGCCATGCTGGTCGATAGCTGGTACGATCCCTACCTCGGCGTGGTCATCCTCGTCCGGGTGATCGACGGCGTCATCAAGAAAGGCCTGCAGGTCAAGTTCATGGCCGGCAAGACCGAGCACCTGATCGACCGCGTCGGCGCCTTCACCCCCAAGCGCATCGACCTCGCCGAGCTCGGCCCGGGCGAGATCGGCTTCATCACCGCGCAGATCAAGGAAGTGGAGCAGGCCCGCGTCGGCGACACGATCACCACCGTGAAGGGCGGGGCGGCCGAAGCGCTGCCCGGCTACAAGGAAGTGCAGCCGGTGGTGTTCTGCGGCATCTTCCCGGTCGACGCCGCCGATTTCGAGAAACTGCGCGAATCGATCGCCAAGCTGCGCCTCAACGACGCGAGCTTCAGCTTCGAGATGGAATCGAGCGCGGCGCTGGGCTTCGGCTTCCGCTGCGGCTTCCTCGGCCTGCTGCACCTCGAGATCATCCAGGAACGCCTGACGCGCGAGTACGACCTCGACCTCATCACCACCGCGCCGTCGGTCGTCTATCGCATCCAGCTGCGCGCCAGCCGGAATGACGACGCGCGCGAGATCATGCTCCACAACCCGGCCGACTATCCCGATCCCAGCCGGATCGAGAGCATCGAGGAACCGTGGATCAAGGCGACGATCTACACGCCGGATGAATACCTCGGCTCGATCCTCAAGCTGTGCCAGGACCGGCGCGGCATCCAGACCGACCTGACTTATGTCGGCGGCCGCGCGCAGGTGAGCTACGAGCTGCCGCTGAACGAAGTGGTATTCGATTTCTACGACCGCCTGAAATCGATCAGCCGCGGCTACGCCAGCTTCGATTACGAGCAGATTGGCCTGCGCGAAGGCGACCTCGTCAAGATGCAGATCCTCGTCAACAACGAGCCGGTCGACGCGCTGAGCATGATCGTCCACCGCGGCGTTGCCGAAGCGCGCGGGCGCGGCATGTGCGAGCGGCTGAAGGACCTCATCCCCCGCCACCTGTTCAAGATCCCGATCCAGGCCGCGATCGGCGGCAAGGTCATCGCCCGCGAGACCATCGCCGCCCTGCGCAAGGACGTGACCGCCAAGTGCTATGGCGGCGACATCAGCCGGAAGAAGAAGCTGCTCGACAAGCAGAAGAAGGGCAAGGCCCGGATGCGCGAGTATGGGAATGTGAGCATTCCGCAAGAGGCGTTTATTGCCGCGCTGCGGATGGGGGAGGAGTGACCATTCGCCATCAGGCGCCTTCCCGGTCTCCGGCGCAGAAAAAAGCTTGAGGAGTGTTCGGGAGAAATCCTCCCTTCCCCTTCATTTCACCAAATAAGCGAAAAGCCTCGCCGCAATCGGCGATCTCGTCTTCGACGCACCACCGTAGGAGGCGCACAGTCCCAAGCACCCTATCTTGCCCGATCATTTCGGCCGCCGCTTCTCTGGCTTTTCGGTCGTCACAGCAGACTCGAAAATCATTATCGACCGACGCGGCGATACATTCAGTCTCTCCAGCGCCTAGAGAATAGCGGCCGAGAAGTTCGAGATAACGGTCCGCGTCGATTTCAGTGTCATTAAGAAATTCGACGCAACCTTCATCCCGTAGTTCAAGAAGAGATGATGCGCACGAAGGAGCACATTCACCGAACACGAGCGGGGGGATCAGGAACTCACACCTGGCTAGCCGGCAGAATAATTTCAGCGCATCAGCGTTGAAGAGATTGATTACAGAACTTGAGTCAACAATTACCTTCAAAGGGAAGCGCGCCCTTTGTTTGCAGCTAAGACTTCTGCAATTGAGAGACCCAGTCGATCGGTGATCCAGCCGATTGAAACGTTGCCGCCTTCCAATGCTTGCGAGACCGACGCGGACAGCTGCCTTGACAATGCCGGTAGCGCAATGGGCGCTCGGGGAGGGACGCCGAGTTGATCGGCTCGCTTCTCGGCAGACCCATACTCCTTTTTCAGCCTTCCCGAGAGCGCAAAACCCGCGCCTCTCGGAATGAGCTCAAGATCTTCGCATCTCCGTGCGGCAACATCGAAACTCACTCCAAAGAACCTTGCCAAGAGGAGAATTTCGAAGTCGCTGATCGCTGGCACTTGGACGTTATAATGAGCCTTGAACATCCTTAGCGCTTTCGCAACTCCTCGATCCGGGAGCAAAAGGCAGCTCGCAAAGGCGTCAACCATTGCTTCTTGTCGCGAGTGCGCGCCGAACGTTCCGATATCGCCCGCTTTTTCGAATAACGCCTCTCCACCATTCTTGTGATGGGCGATCACATGACCAAGTTCATGACCAAGCGTAAACAACATGCGACCCTGGAAACGTGGTGATACGAAGATAAAGCAGTAATTTCCCGCGATTAGGGATACACCCTCATAACGAGAGTATAGAAGCCGACTGATTATAACTCCGTCGAGCGATCCTAAAACCGCTGGAAGGTCGGACGCTGGATCATCTAAGGGATGTTCGTAGACAATCGCCCTAAATTGCTTGGCTAAGCGATCAGCCTCTTCATATGACGTAGCCTTGGCCTCCAGTCCTTGGAGCCAAGTCGGCAGCGATCTACGTGTCGGAAGTAGTTCTAGTGATGCCTCAACGAAAGTCGCGATTTTTTCAATTGTAACATCGTAGTCTTGGTGCGCGCCTCGAACGGCGCGAAAGAGCGGCGCAACTGAAGACCTTTCGCTGGGCCGTTCTCCTTTAGCGAGAACATGCATCGGTAATCTGAGCCCTGTACCGATTGCCCGTAGCTCAGAGAGCGCTACTTTGCTGCCATCTAGAATCGCAAGAACACGCTCGATTGGTAGCCTAGACTTCTCGGCGATTTCCTTAGCAGGTATTTTTAAGGCGCGAAGGGCATCGGCGACGTTACTCACCACGCTACTCTGCTGTAGCTGCAGCTTTTATGCCCCGAAGCCAGTCTAGCAACCCGTGTACCTGTTGCTCGTCCAACTTCCTCTGACGGCCCATAATGTCAATTGGTCGGTTTCCCTGCCGGTCAAACACCTCGGACAGTTTGCGCAACGTTTGCTCGCGCCCGAGTTCAATCTCCCGCTGGGTTTGAAGCGCTTCAGCTTCGTCGCCGACAATGAAGTTTTTCACGCGCCGCTCAAACGTATCCGGGTCATGATGATCCAGCGGGTGCTGATTCCCGTATTCATCGACAATGATGTTTCCGCGTATCACGCCATTTTCATCGACGCGCAGTCTGTTCTGGGGGAATCGACCGTACGCAGCCAAAGCGTCAATTTTCTCAGCAACCCTCATTCCCCCGATCACGTATTGCGCAGCGCTGGCGGCCTTACCCGACACGACGAACAGGTAGTCGCCCGGGTCAACGAAGTCCCGCAAATTGGTCATGCAGGCGCCTAAGGTTGGCGGGTCACCGAATAAGGGGTCATCGAGGTTGTCGTGCAGCCCTGGGTCGGCGCCGGTGCCTGTAATGTAGATGTATCCCTTCATGCGTTCGCACCCTCAAGTTTCTTCGCAGCCTCTAGCGCGGCCAAGGTTTTGACGAAAGGGTTGCTGACGACCAATCGTCGCCGGCCCGGTGTGGCAAAGTTCGAGCCACACGCCGCACATTCGTGCATGCTCCTCGGCCGAAAAGCAGCATCGCCCTGATCGAATTGAACCGCTCCACAAGTCGGGCAATCGAGCGCAACCACTTTGCCCCGCAGATAAACCAAGGCGTTTTGCGCCATGAAGTGCCTGAGATGCTGTTCGTCCAACTCGATGCCGTCGATTCGGACGGTGTTAAACGTGCCATCAAGCTTCGGTTCCCCACCTTCCTGTGTCCAACCGTGGATATGGATCCCCTCTTCCTCCTGACGGTTTGAAGTCCACAGCAACGCGGGATTGGACGCCCAAATTTGGAGGCCGCCTGGATACATCGCCTGCGTAATATCTAAGTTTCCCTTCGCCCTTCGTTGCTTCCTGTTCGTGTCGCGATCCCCCAGCTTGTGACGAACCGCCTCAAGGGGATTGGAAATGCGCCTTACATCCATTCTGAAGAGCTTGTTGCAACCATGGCAAAGGTGAACTCGATGGGGCTTCACTGCGAACCAGTCCGAATCGAGGTGAGGAGTGTCGCAGTGGGGGCAGAAAATGGTGTCGATCTGTCGATTCAGAAAGCGGCTGAGGTAATACGCAACCGCCGTTTCGCCCGTGATAAGAACCGTGCCCTCGCCAAAGAGGTCTCGGGGGACCGAAAGCTCGACCGCGTCGTAAGTCAGATCGATCTCTTTCTTTCCCCCTGACCGAGACCGAGCATGCACATGTATTCCTCTCTCAGCGGGAACCTTTGAGGTATTGTAGACCGGCTCAACCGCGCCCCAAAGAGCTACGCCGCCCGGATAACGCTCTGGCTCCAGCCGGAATCGCCGAAAGTCCGCGATTGTCCGGTACGCGCCTTCGCACCGCGACATTCGACCGCCGAACCTGGCAGTCGCGGCAGCGCCGTGGGAAATACACCAATACTTCGATTTGCCGTTGCGCGGCTTTGGGACTCGAACTATGTGGCAGTCGTCTTGAGAGGCTAATACCATATCGAATTCTATTTATAGAAATGGATTTGATATTAACTGCTTTACTTGCGCGCGTCAAGGGCAGGCAGCGGTGTGAGTGGCGCTCCGTGCCGTTCCGCTCTTCCCGGCGCTTTCGCCCCTGCGTTTCGGGCTACACCATATCGTAGGTCGACTCTCTCGACGCGCTGACGCGCACCGGCTCCTAGCGCGTCGACTGCTGCGCAATCTTGGGCGCTAGTCCCGTTGGCGCTACGCGCCGTCTTCGACTCCGAGCTCCCTCCAATCATCCTCCTCCGGATCGAACGGCTCCAGCTCGTCGCCGGTCTCGATCACGTCCTCGAGTTCACCCACCGCCTTGAAGTCCTTGTCCTCGCCAAGCTTGAAGAAGTCGGTCTGGGTGTCGCCTTCGGGCGGGCCGTCCATCTCGGCGCGGTGGCGGGCGGCGGCCTGGGTGAGCATGGCCTGCATCGCCTCGATCTCGGGCAGGGACAGGCTCACCGGATCGAAGTGTTCGATCAGCGCGGCGTTCATGTCGTCCTTCTCGGCCTGGGAGAGGGCGGGTTGGTTGATGGAGTATCCTTGTCGCCCTATCGCTGCGCTGCTTGAGGGCAGGAAGCCCCCTCTCCCAACCTCTCCCTCGAGGGGAGAGGGGCTACCTGACAATCGGAATCCGTTCGGGTCGAAGTAGCTGGCGGAGAGGCGGCGGCCGTCGGGACCTCTCGCGTTCATGCGCAGGCAGAACATCAGCAGCCGGTCGTTCTTGATGCGGCGGAAGCCTTTCAGCTTGCCAGCGACGAACACCGGGGAAAGCTGGCCGTTCAACGCGCGGTCGAACGCCTCGTCCTTCAGCCGCTGGACGCCGAAGTCGAGCGCCGCCTCCCACGCGCGGCGGAAGGTTTCGGAGCCGGGCTGGCGGCGGAGCCAGTAGGCGCCCTCGGGGCTCATGTTCACGGCCCGCGCGGCGCGCTTGACGCTGCCGGTATCGGCGAGCGCGGCGATGAACGCCTTCTGCCGCTCGGGCGTCCAGCCATCGTGGCGGTACTTGCGCGGGACCGGCTCGAACTGGGGGAGGGCGTGGCCGGCCGCCTCCATCTCGGCGAGCGGGGTGCGGGTGGCGGCGGGGTCCTTGCGGCGGGTCATGGGCGGGCTCCTGGCTGGCAAACCGGCCAGGAAGCAGAAAAAAGCCGTGTAGGAAAATAGTCGGGGGAAGGGGAGGAAGGCGCCCCGCAACTTCACTTTGCGTTCACCCGAGGCGCGGGTATAGGCACGGCCCTATGCAGACCGTCCCCCGCGCTTCGTTCAAGCTTGCCGCCGCCGCCGTTCTCGGCGCTTCGCTCGCGCTTTCGGCCTGTGCCGGCCGGGGCGGTGGGCCCAGGGACACAGCCTACGTCGCGCGCGATGTGGAAACGCTCTACTCGGCGGCCAAGGACCGGCTCGACCGCGGCCAGCCCAAGATCGCCGCCGCCCTGTTCGACGAGGTGGAGCGCCAGCACCCCTATTCACCGTGGGCCCGCCGCGCGCAGCTGATGAGCGCGTTCAGCTATTACGTGGCGCGCGATTACGACAAGTCGGTCTCGAGCGCGCAGCGGTTCCTCTCGATCCACCCGGGCAACAAGGATGCGCCGTACGCCTACTACCTGATCGCGCTGTCCTATTACGAGCAGATCAGCGACGTGACCCGCGACCAGAAGGTGACCGAGCAGACCCGCACCGCGCTGCAGGAACTGATCCGGCGCTATCC
The DNA here is from genome assembly GCF_014644315.1 of Tsuneonella deserti. NCBI lineage: Bacteria > Pseudomonadati > Pseudomonadota > Alphaproteobacteria > Sphingomonadales > Erythrobacteraceae > Tsuneonella > Tsuneonella deserti. The sequence continues at coordinate 954,435 of NZ_BMKL01000001.1, forward strand.
CGCCAGCGAGTATGCCGGCGACGCCAAGCTCAAGCTCGACCTGGTGGAAGATCACCTCGCCGGCAAGGAGATGGAGATCGGCCGCTATTACGAGCGGGTGGGCAACTGGCTGGCGGCGCAGATCCGCTTCCAGAACGTGGTCGACAACTTCCAGACCACCAACCACGCGCCCGAGGCGCTCTACCGCCTGACCGAGACCAACCTCGCCCTCGGCGTGCCGAGCGAGGCGATGAAGTACGCCGCCGTCCTGGGCGCGAACTATCCGGGCAACGAGTGGTACCAGAAGGCCTACGAGCTGGTGCAGAAGAAGGCCCCCGGCGCCTCCGCCAGCTGACGGCTCCTTCCAGTGGCGCCACGGCGCCGGCATAAGGTTACGAATTCTTTTCTATTGCGCCTCTAGGGTGACCGCGAAGGTCGCTTTTCGAGGAGGCATGGCGCGTGACGCGCATGCGAGGTTTGTTCGGCATTAGGCCAATGGGCGCACTGCGTGATGCGGCCGATCGCAGGCGCCTGCGCCGTGCCGCGCGCCGTGCCTCGCGTGCGGACAAGCCACGCAACGCCCGTGCCCGTATCGCGGCTTGGGCGATCGGCCTCGCGCTCCTGGCGGGGACCATCGAACTGATGCTGCCGCTCGATGACTGGTACCGCGCCTTGCGCACGTTTGCGCGCATGCATCCAGCCGATCAGAGTATCGTCGTGGTCACCGTCGACGACCGCACGCTCAATGCGCTCGGTACGAGCGACCCCAAGCGCAGTGACGATGCCCGCGTGCTCGAGACGTTGTTCGCGTCCGGAGCCAAGCGCGTGTTTTTCGATCGCGCCTATGCAGATGCGACGACGCCCGCCGAGGACCAGCAGCTCGTCGCCGCGTTCCAGCGGCACAAGGGGCGGGTGTTCGTCGGCGCCATCACGGGCTTGGATCAGTCCGACGGATCGACAGCCGACATCATCCCTCACCAAGTGTTCCGCGAATCGGTGTTGACTGCCTCAATGGATGGGAAAGAGGCGCCATTCGGCCTCGCCGTCGTCTTCCCGGCCAGCGCCAACGTGCTGGGCGAACGGCGGCCTTCGATCTCCGCCGCGCTGGCGGGGGTCGATCACGATGGCGAATACCGGGTCGATTTCGCCGTCGATTACAAGACGATCCCGACGGTGGAATACGTCGACGTCCTGAACGGACGGGTCGGCGTGTCCCAATTTGCGGGCAAGGACGTGATCGTCTCTCCGTCGAGCCGAGTCGCGTCCGACTATCATCTCATTCCATTGCGGGAGCTCGCGCCGGGCGTCTATTTCCATGTGCTGGGCGCGGAAACACTCAAGAAGGGGTTTCCGATCGATGTCGGCTGGCTGCCTGCTCTTCTGCTGACCGCATTGGTCGTGGCGGTCCAGGCCAGGCGGCAGCAACCGTCCTATCGCTTGTCCACCGCGGCGGCGGCAATGCTTCTGGTCGTGCCATTCGCCCTCGATTTTGCGAGCGTGAATATCGACGTAATGCCGGCAATGCTCTGTCTTGGCATCGCAATGTTCCGGTTCGTGCGATTGGCGCAGACCGCCTATCACGGGGCGACCGGCCTGCAGCGGATCGAAGGCCTGCAAGCTGCGGCAAAAGCCGACCAGTGTGATGTAATCGCGCTCAAGATCCGCAATTTCGCAACGATCAGTGCAAGTCTTTCGCCGGAGGAAATAAACCTCCTCTTGATGAAGGCGAAGACCATGCTGCGCGCGACCGAGCCTGACGCCCAATTCGCCTTTCACAAAGATACGTTCGTGTGGCTCCGCGATGCGTTGCCGGTGGAGGAACTCGAGAACCACGCTCGCGGGCTTCATGCGCTGTTCCGGACCAGCATCACGATCGGTTCCCACGCGCCTGACGTGGCCTCCTCCCTCGGCCTCGACATCAACCGTGACGCTTCTCTACGAGAGCGCACGGAGAGCGCGATCCAGAGCGCAGAAGACGCCGCGCATGGCGGCAAGATCTTCATGGTCAGCGAAGCCGGGGTGGTTCGTGACCGGGCGTGGAAGCTGCAGATCCTTTCCGAGCTCGAACAGGCGATCCGCAACGATGAGGTGCAGGTCGCCTTCCAGCCCAAGGTTCTCCTTTCGACCGGGCGCATCATCGGGGCCGAGGCATTAATGCGTTGGGTTCATCCGACTCGAGGCGCAATCGAACCTGCCCAGGTGGTCGCGAGTGCGGAAGAGCACAACCGGGTCGACATGATTACCAGTTTCGTCCTCAACCGCGCGCTGCGGGAAGGCCGGATGGCGCTCGAACAGGACCCGGCATTTTCAGTGGCGGTCAACATTTCAGCGCTCGATTTGCGCGATCCCAGGTTCGCCCAGCAGGTCGAAAACCTGCTCGCGGCGTATCGCTTCCCGCAGACGAGGCTGATGCTCGAGATTACCGAGACGGCGCCAATCGAGAATGACCCGGTGGTTGCGCGGAACATGGCCGCCCTCAAGGGAATGGGGGTCAAGCTCTCGGTCGATGATTTCGGAAGCGGCCATGCATCGCTGCATTACCTGAGGCAGATTCCCGCCGATGAGGTGAAGATAGACCGCAGCTTCGTCACAGGGATGGATACGTCGCTCGAGGACCGGGCACTGGTGCGCACGTCTATCGAGATGATCCATTCGCTTGGACGGGTTGCTGTTGCGGAGGGAGTCGAGAACCTGGCGGTCGTGAATCTGCTCAAGGAAATGGGCTGCGATGTTGCCCAGGGCTACTATTTTTCAAAGGCAATCCCGATGTCCACACTTGTCCCGAAATTGGCCCAAGGGGCGAAGGCCGCCTAGAAAGCTTGCCAAACGTTTACGATCTGTTAACTCTGCTTGTTACCAAATGGGTAACAGGCAGGATTTCTTATGTGGGCATGGTTTAGGGATGTCTGGGGCGGCCGCTAAGGCACCTTGACGACATCAAAAAAGCCCCGGTTTGCGCCGGGGCTTTTTTCTTGCCTGCGATAGAAGGAAACCGTTCTTGTCGGGCGGGACTCAGGGGCTCACGCCGCCTCCTTCAGTTGCTCATGCCGCCGGACGACGCCGCTCAGCCCCTTGGTGAGCTGGAACAGGCCGTTCAGCCGGCTCCTGGGATCGCCCCAGGCCCGGCTCAGCACCAGCTTCATGTCGGGCCGCAGCTTGGCGTCTTCGCCCACCCGTTCCACCCAGGCGACGAGGCCGGCCGGATCGGGGAAGCTGTCCTTGTGGAAGGTTACCAGGGTACCGCGGGCGCCCACATCGATCTTGGCGATGTTGGCGACAATCGCCTGGTGCTTGATCTCGATCAGCTTGACGAGATTGGCGGTCGGCTGCGGAAGCGGGCCGAAACGGTCGATCATCTCGGCGGCAAGCGCCTCGATCTCCGCCTGGTCTCGCGCATCGTTGAGGCGGCGATAAAGTCCCATGCGCACGGTGAGGTCGGGCACGTAGTCTTCGGGAATCATGATCGGCGCATCGACGGTGATCTGCGGGCTTGGGCCGGCTTCGCGTTCCAGCCCGCTGTCGCCCGCCTTCGCGGCCAGGATCGCGTCCTCCAGCATCGACTGGTAAAGTTCGAATCCCACCTCCCGGATGTGTCCGGACTGCTCGTCGCCAAGCAGGTTGCCGGCGCCGCGAATGTCGAGATCGTGACTGGCGAGCTGGAAACCCGCACCGAGCGAATCGAGGTCACCCAGCACCTTCAGCCGCTTTTCGGCGACTTCGTTCAGCACCGTGTCCTTGGGCGTCGTGAGATAGGCGTAGGCGCGCAGCTTCGACCGGCCGACGCGGCCGCGCAGCTGGTAGAGCTGGGCGAGGCCGAAGCGGTCGGCGCGGTGGATGACGATCGTGTTGGCGCTGGGAATATCGAGCCCGCTCTCGACGATCGTGGTCGACAGCAGGACCTCGTACTTGCCCTCGTAGAAGGCGCTCATCCGCTCCTCGACCTCGGTGGGCGGCATCTGCCCGTGCGCGCTTATCGCCTTCACCTCGGGCACGTATTTGTGCAGCCAGTCCTCGACTTCGGCCATGTCCTTGATTCGGGGCACGACGATGAAGCTCTGGCCGCCGCGGTGGTGCTCGCGCAGCAGGGCCTCGCGCATCACCATGTCGTCCCATTCCATCACGTACGTGCGCACGGCGAGACGGTCCACGGGCGGGGTCTGGATTGTGGACAGCTCGCGCAGGCCGCTCATCGCCATCTGCAGCGTGCGCGGGATCGGCGTAGCGGTGAGCGTGAGTACGTGGACATCGGCGCGCAGCTGCTTGAGCTTTTCTTTGTGCGTGACTCCAAAGCGCTGCTCCTCGTCCACGACGACGAGGCCAAGGTTCTTGAACTGGGTCGACTTCGACAGGATCGCATGAGTGCCGATGACCACGTCGATATCGCCCGATTTAAGGCCTTCGCGAGTCGCCGTGGCTTCCTTCGAAGAAACCAGCCGGCTCAAGCGACCTACCTTCAAGGGAAAACCCGAGAAACGCGCGGCGAAGTTCTCGTAATGCTGCCGCGCCAGCAGGGTGGTTGGTGCGACCACTGCTACCTGCTTGCCGCTCATCGCGGTGGCGAAGGCGGCGCGCAGTGCCACTTCGGTCTTGCCGAAGCCGACGTCGCCGCAGACCAGGCGGTCCATCGGCGAACCGCTGGCCAGGTCGCTCAGCACTTCGAAAATCGCGCGGTCCTGGTCGTCGGTCTCGTCCCACGGGAAGCGATCGACGAAGGGCATGAAGCTCGCCTCCTCGACTTCCACCACCGGCGCCTTGCGCAGGGCCCGCGCGGCGGCGGTGCGCAGGAGTTCATGCGCGATTTCGCGGATGCGCTCCTTCAGGCGGGAGCGGCGTTTTTGCCATGCTTCGCCGCCGAGCCGGTCGAGGCTGACCATCTCCTCGCTCGAGCCATAGCGACTAAGCACTTCGAGGTTCTCGACCGGCACGTAGAGCTTGTCGCCCCCGTGGTACTCCAGCATCACGCAGTCGTGCTGGCTCTTGCCGACGGGGATAGCCTCGAGCCCGAGATACTTGCCGATGCCGTGATCGATGTGGACCACGAGGTCGCCCGCGTTGAGCGCCTGCAGCTCGGCAAGAAAAGCGTCGGCGCTCTTGCGGCGCTTCTTGCGGCGGACCAGCCGGTCACCGAGCAGGTCCGCTTCGGTAAACAGGTCGATTTCATCGTTGGCGAAGCCGGTTTCCAGCGGGACGACGAGCGCGACGGGCTTTCCTTTTGCCGATGCGCCGAGTGCCTCCTGCCAGCTATCGGCCAGCTCCATCGGCGCGCCAGCCTCACCGATGATCGAGGAGATGCGGGCGCGGCTGCCCTTCGAATAGGCAGCGAAAAGCGGTCGCTTGCCCGCCTTGCGCGCGGCCTTGATGTGGTCGGCGGCGGCGGCATAGACGCTGTCGCCCGATCCGCTGGCCTGCCGGGCCCGTTCCGGCGCGAAATCGCGGCCCGACTGGAAGCCGAAATCGATAACGGTGGCGCTTTCCGGTTCCGCGAAGATCGAAGACCTGTGAACCGGGCGGTCTTCCAACGCCGCACCGAACTCGTTCGTGGAGAGGTAGAGCGCGTCTTCGGGGAGGGGGCGGTAGGAGCCGCCCTCGCGCTGGCGGTGGTAGTCGGCGATGTCGGTCAGCCGTTCGTCTGCGGCCTGTAGCGCGGCGCTGTCGATCACCATCAAGTCGCCGGGCGAAAGGTGATCGAACAGTGTGGCGAGGCGGTCCTCGAACAGCGGAAGCCAGTGCTCCATGCCTGCAAGGCGCCGGCCCTCGCTGACCGCCTGGTACAGCGGGTCCTGCGTCGCATTGGCGCCGAACCGCTCGCGGTAGCGTCCGCGGAAGCGCTTGATCGTATCCTCGTCGAGCAGCGCCTCGCTCGCCGGCAGCAGGAGGTGCGAATCGCGCGTGCCGGTGGTCATCTGGGTGGAGGGATCGAACAGGCGCAGCGATTCGAGCTCGTCGCCGAAGAAGTCGAGCCGCAGCCCTGCTTCGAGACCCGAAGGAAATACGTCGAAGATCGAGCCGCGCACCGCGAACTCGCCGTGGTCGATCACCGTGTCGGTACGCGAGTAACCCTGGCGCTGGAGCAGCGCGATGAGATCCTCGCGCGCGATCGTCATGCCCGGCTTCAGCTCCTTGACCGCCTCACGCACGCGGAATGGCGTGAGCACGCGCTGGAGCAGAGCGTTGACGGTGGTGACCAGGAGCTGCGGTCCGCCCGCCTTGCCTTGCAGCCGGTGCAGGGCCGACAGACGGCGCGCGCTGACCGATAGCGCCGGGCTCGCACGGTCATAGGGAAGGCAATCCCATGCAGGAAAGTCGATGACCTCGATTTCGGATGCGAAGAATTCCGCGGCGTCGGCAACCGCGCGCATGGCAGCCTCGTCGGCAGCGACCAGAACCGCGCGGCTGCCCTTGCCGGAATGGGCCGCTGCACGGGCAAGATCCGCCATCACGAGGGGTTGAGCGCCGCGCGGGATCGAGGCGAGCGTCAGCGGCTTCTTCGCGCTCAGGATTTTCTGGAGGTCGGGCATCGGGATCCTGTCTTGGCCACGCGCGGGGGGCACGCGCGGGCGACCCGCCCGAGGAATTCGGGCGGGGGAAGGTGAGGAGTGTCAGATAGGTCGAACGCCCGGTTTGCCAACCGGTTTCCCGGTCAGGCTATGTCGACGTAGTCTAGTTTCCGCATGGCTTCGAGCAGCGGCCCCGCCAGATTGGCTGGAGGCTCCTGCACTCCGAGCGCCCAGGCCATCACGTCCACATCGTCTTCTTCCAGCAGCGCCTCGAACCATGCGAGATCGCTCTCGCCCCAGTCCTTCGCGTAGCGGTCGAAGAAGCCGCCGATCATGTAATCGGCCTCGCGCGTTCCGCGGTGCCAGGCGCGGAAGCGCGCGCGGGCGATGCGCTCGGAAAATGGGATCGGCTCGGCCATGGCGGCAGTCCTTAACCGCCATGGCCGGGTCCGTCATCCGTCTAATCAGCTCGCGTCCGCATCGACCGTGGTCAGTTCGGCCGGAGGCAGGCCGCCCGCTTCTACCTGCGCCTTGAGCTCTTCCTTGCGGGCGAGCATCTGGTCGCGCAGCGCCACGAGATCGATATCGCTGCCGCGCACTTGCGCGAAGTAACCTTCGCCGCGCTGTTCCTCTTCCTTGACGTGGTGCTCGATTTCTTCCTGCAGCACGCCGACCTTCGATTCAAAGAATTCGCCTTCGCCCCCGCTCTCCATGATGTCGTTGATCAGCACCTTGGCGGCGTCGTGCTCTACGAAGGCTTCCTTGTAGAGGTCTTCCTCGACCGCTTCCTTGGTAGCGGGGTAGAAGATCTCTTCCTCGAGTATCGTGTGGATCTTGAGCTCGTTGCAGATCTGCTCGGCGAGCTTCCATTTCCGGTCGGAGCCGCTCGCCTTTTCGAAGTTGGCGAACAGGTCCTCGACCTCGCGGTGGTCATTCTTCAGCAGCGCGATCGCGTCGGTGAATTCCTCGGTGGCCATGATGGACTCCCTCATCGGTTGGACAATTGTCTCTCCCCAAAGCAACGAGGGGGCCCACTCGTTCCACGGCGCGATACCGATCGGTGGATGGCGGGGGTGACGCAGGCGAAGGAACTTGATTTAAGCGCCGCATGCGCCCCGATGTGCTCAATCCGCTTTTCGCCGAAGTCCAGACGCTGGAGGGTGTCGGGCCGAAGCTGATGAAGCCGCTGGAGAAGCTCGGCCTGACGCGGGTGTGCGACGTGGCCTACCACCTGCCCGACCGTTTCGTGACGCGCCGTGCCGTCGAAAACCTGGACCAAGCGAGCGTTGGCGAGCAGGTCGTCGTGCCGCTGACGGTGGTCGAACACAGATCGAGCAGGACCGGGCGGGGACCCTACAACGTGCTGGCGCAGGACGCGCTCGGCAATGTGTGCTCGCTGACCTACTTCGGGAAAGCGAGCTACACCGCCCGAAAGCAGCTTCCGGTCGGGGAGCGGCGGTGGGTAGCCGGACGGCTCGATCAGTACGGCCAGCTGCTCCAGATCGTGCACCCCGACCACGTAGCCGAGGAAAGCAGCGGACTGCTCGCAACGCTCAACGAGCCCGTTTATGCTTTATCCGAGGGGCTGACCCAGCCGAAAGTCGCGGGTCTTGCCGCGCAGGCGCTCGCGCGGCTTCCGGAACTGCCCGAGTGGATCGAGCCCGGTCACTACGAAAGGGCGAAGTGGCCCAGGTGGAGTGACGCGCTGCGGCTGGGGCACAAGGGCGATCACCCGGCCGCACGTGACCGGCTGGCCTACGACGAGTTGCTGGCGAACAGTCTCGCGCTGATGCTGGTGCGCGCAGACAATCGCCGCCGCCGCGGTCAGCCGTTGCAAGGCGACGGAGGCTTGCGCCAACGTCTTTCCCTTCCATTCCCGCTTACCGGCGCCCAGCGCCGTTCGATCGGCGAGATCGAAGGTGACCTCGCGCAGTCCACCCCGATGCTGCGCCTGCTGCAAGGCGATGTTGGCGCCGGCAAGACGGTCGTCGCCTTGGAAGCGATGCTGATCGCGGTTGAGGCCGGGGCGCAGGCCGCGCTGCTCGCTCCGACCGAAATCCTTGCCCGCCAGCATTTCGAGACCTTGCGCACGATGCTCGCGCCCACTGGCGTGGAGATTGCGCTGCTGACCGGGCGCGACAAGGGGCGAGGGCGCGAAGCGATCCTGATGGGGCTCCACGACGGCTCGATCCAGATCGTTGTCGGCACGCACGCGATCTTCCAGGACACGGTTGCCTACCGCAACCTCGGCCTGGTCGTGATCGACGAGCAACACCGCTTCGGCGTTTCACAACGGTTGACGCTCGCCAACAAGGGGCGGGTCACCCCCCACACGCTGGCGATGACGGCGACGCCGATCCCACGCACGCTCACGCTGGCGCAGTATGGCGAAATGGACGTCAGCCGGCTCGACGAGATGCCGCCCGGTCGGCAGGCAATCGATACCGTGGTCATCAGCACTGAGCGGACGGGTGAGATCGTCGAACGCCTCGCCGGCCAGCTTGATGCAGGTGCCCAGGCCTACTGGGTCTGCCCGATGGTGCGCGAACTCGAAAACGAGGACATCGCCGCGGCGGAAGCCCGTTACCTGGCGTTGAAAGAGCGGTTCGGCGACCAGGTCGTGCTGGTCCACGGCCAGCTTCGCCCGGAAGAAAAGGACGCCGCGATGGAGCGTTTCGCGCGCGGAGAGGCGAAGCTGCTTGTCGCCACCACGGTAATCGAGGTGGGCGTGGATGTGCCGAACGCGACCTTGATGGTGATCGAGCAGGCCGAGCGATTCGGCCTCGCACAGCTTCACCAGTTGCGCGGCAGGGTGGGGCGGGGTTCCAAGAAAAGCGTCTGCGTGCTTCTGCGCGGCGAAGCCCTGAGCGAGACGGGCAAGGAACGCCTCGCCCTGATGCGCGAGACGCAGGACGGTTTTCGCCTTGCCGAAGAGGACTTGCGCCTTCGCGGCGGGGGCGAACTGCTGGGTACGCGGCAATCGGGCGATTCCCCGTTCCGAATCGCCGACCTCGAGCAGATCCAGCGCCTTTTGCCGATCGCTCACGACGACGCGCGGCTATTGATGGAACGGGATGGCGGCCTGGACAGCGATCGCGGCCGGGCGGCGCGCATTCTGCTTTACCTGTTCGAGCGCGATTGGGGCGTGCAGCTTCTGCGTGGGGGTTGATCGAAGCGAATGAGGGAGGAAACGTCACCCGGCGCAGCGTCCGAAGAGCCGCGCGGCCCGCGGGCCTTCCTTGCCCGACTGGGGCCGGGCCTGATCACGGGCGCGGCGGATGACGATCCGAGCGGCATCGGCACGCACAGCCAGGTGGGCGCGCAGTTCGGTTTCGGCCTGTCGTGGACTTTCATCCTCAGTTTCCCGCTGATGGTCGCCATCCAGCAGGTCGCTGCGGAAATCGGCCGGGTGACCGGGGCGGGTATCGCGCGCAACTTGCGCAGGCATTACCCGCGGCCCCTGTTGTTCGGCATGGTCCTGCTGCTGCTGATCGCCAACGTCATCAACCTCGGTGCCGATTTGGCGGCGATGGGCGATGTGCTGGCGCTGGTCGCCGGGGGCAGCCCGGTCGTCTACACGCTGGCTTTCGGCATCGTTTCCATCTTGCTCGAAGTGGGCCTGAGCTACTCGCGCTATGCCACCGTGCTGAAATGGACGACGCTGTCGCTGTTCACTTACTTTGGCGTCGTGCTGGTGGCGAACGTGCCTTGGGGGCAGGCTATACGCTCGCTAGTGGTGCCTGAGATCGAATGGACAACCGCATATGCGACGGCAGTGGTCGCCATTCTCGGCACGACGATCAGCCCCTACCTGTTCTTCTGGCAGGCAGCACAGGAGGTGGAGGAGCAGCACCGCCATCACGCCAAGCCGCTGTGCCTTACTCCCGTGGCCTCGGGCCCGGAAATGCGCCGGATCCGCATCGACACGCTGACAGGCATGGCGTTCAGCACGCTCATTTCGCTGGCCATCGTGTTCGCGACCGCGGCGACTCTTCACGCGTCGGGCATCCGCGATATCGAGACATCGGCGCAGGCAGCCGAGGCCCTGCGGCCTCTGGCGGGACAGTTCGCCTTCGCCCTGTTCGCGCTCGGGATCATTGGCACGGGACTGCTCGCGGTTCCGGTCCTGGCGGGATCGGCAGCCTATGCGGTGAGCGAGATGATGGGCATCGCCGGAAGCCTCGATGCCAAGCCGCTTTCCGCGAGGCTGTTCTACGGCGCGATCGCGGTCACGACGCTGGCGGGGGCGCTGCTGACGTTCGTCGGCATCGATCCGGCCAAGGCGCTGTACTGGACGGCAGTGGTGAACGGGGTGCTCGCCGCCCCGCTCATGGCGGTGATGATGCTCATCGTGACCAACTGGCGAGCGATGGGCCGGGTGCGGATATCGCGCGCGCAGAGGATCGGCGGGTGGACCGCAACCGCGACCATGGGCGTCGCGACGATCATCTTCTTCGCTTCGCTGATCGTTGGTTGAGCAAGCCTCGCGGCGCTCTGCAAAGCAGAGGCCCGGCGTATCATGAAGAGAATTGGTCGGGGAAAGAGGATCCCCGACCAATTATCGCGGGCCGCCGGAAGAGGCTGAAAACCGCCGATTTAATCAGCGGCACCAGCGCCGCCGCGCACATTCTTGGGCACAATTTTGGCACAAATCAAGCGTTAGGTTGCAGCCCACCCAATGCGGGAAAACGGCACAACTGAACGACAGGAAAGCGCCCTAATTCCAGTCCTTCATTGTGCCGCTGATTAATTCCGAAAGCCGCCATTCGTTCAGGTTGCATCAGCGGGTCCGAATAGTGGATGGCGTCTCTGCCATTTTCGGGCGGCGGCCGTACGAACGTTTCGTTCCTTCAAGCACCTGCCCATCCATCTGTTTACTTGATAGGCTATCCGCATTGTAACGGGAGGTGCCGTAGCTTAGCATCCAATCGACCGCCAATTCGGTCACCTTGGGGGGACTAGTCGATGCACCGTTCAATCACGCTCAGTTACCTGCTCGCGGGCGCAAGTATCGCCGCAGCCTTTCCCGCGGCCGCCCAGAGCGCTGCACGCGAAGTATTGCCCGATACGGTCGTCCCAAGTCATTACGAACTGGCCATCAGACCTGATCTGGATGCGCTGACCTTCACCGGCACCAACGCAATCACTGTCGACGTAAGGAAGCCCACAAACGACATCGTGCTCAATGCCGACGGGCTGACGTTCGATAGCGTTCGGCTGGACACAGGGGAAACTGCCACCGCGGCGTATGATCAGGAGCTCGGCCGGGCCACGCTTCATTTTGCGTCTCCCGTGGCGCCCGGTCAGCACGTCATCACGATCGACTACCACGGCAAGATCGGCCGCCAGACCCTTGGCTTCTTCGCGATGGATTATGAGGGAGCTGCGGGCAAACGGCGCACACTGGCGACAAATCTGGAGCCGACGGGCGCACGGCAAGTGTTCCCCGGCTGGGACGAACCGGCGATCAAGGCCACCTACACGGTTACGGTCGATGCACCCGCCGACCGGATGGCGCTTAGCAACATGCCGGTGGCACGAACAGTCGCCCTGTCGCCCGTTACTAACCGCGTCACCTTCGCGCAGAGCCCAAAGATGTCGAGCTACTTGTTCTTCCTGGGCATCGGAGACTGGGAGCGGGTCCACCAAACAATCGATGGGGTCGATCTGGGGGTGGTCGTCAATCGTGGTGACACCGACAAGGCTCAATACTCCCTCGCCGAAGCGGGCAAGCTGCTGAATTGGTACAACGACTACTTTGGTGTGGGTTACCCACTCCCGAAGATGGATCTGATCGCAGCACCGGGCCAGATCCAAGGTGGATCGATGGAGAACTGGGGCGCGATCTTCTACTCGCAGGACCACCTTTTGTTCGATCCGCAAGCCGGGACCGAGGGAGACCGCCAACTGGTTTTCCTAGTGGTGGCACATGAGATGGCGCACCAGTGGTTCGGCGATCTAGTGACGATGAGCTGGTGGGACGACCTTTGGCTCAACGAGGGGTTCGCGCGCTGGATGCAGACGTATGTCGCCGACGCCCTGCACCCGGAGTGGCAAACGGGGCTGAAGGCACAGTCCATCTTCGAGAGCGGCAAGGCGGCCGATGCACTCTCTTCGACCCACCCGATCGTACAATCGATCATGACCGCCAACCAAGCAAGCCAAGCCTTCGACAGCATTACTTACGACAAAGGCGCGGCGGTAATCACCATGCTCAAGGACGAGACCGGAGACGCGGCGTTCCGTAGCGGCGTACAGAGCTACATGCGTGCGCACGCATTCGCTAACACAGTCGACGCCGATTTCTGGGGCGTGATGCAGAAGGCGTCCGGCAAGCCGATCCTCGCCATCGAACGCGATTTTACAACCCAGCCCGGCGTTCCACTAGTCCGCGCGACGGCCACCCCAAGCGGGCTACGGCTGGCGGAGGATCGTTTCACTTTTCAGGGTCCGGGGGGTGACGCGAGCAGTTCTCGCTGGCGCATCCCGCTCACTGTCGCACCGCTTGAGGGCAAGGAGCAGCACCTACTCTTGTCCAACGCCGCCACCATGCCAGTGCCTACACCCGCACTTGTGAACGCCGGTCAGACTGCCTACGCGCGCGTGCTATACGACGATGTGGCATTTGCCACCTTGGTCCCAAGGCTCCCACGTATGGCGCCGGTTGATCAGATCGGCTTGCTCCAGGATGCTCGCGCGCTTGGCCTTGCCAACTACGCGCCGACGAGCCGTTTGCTGGCGCTGGCCGCCACTGTTCCGGCAACCGCCGAACCCGTTGTGTGGGAGCGCATCGCCGGGATGCTCAGTGGGCTAGACCGCACTTATGTCGATGGTCCCCAACGTGTCGCTTTCCGGGGGTTTGCGATCGGCGTGCTTCGTCCTGCGCTTGATTCACTGGGACTGACAGCCAGTCCGAGCGAGAGCCCCAACGCGCCCATTGCGCGCGCTACTTTGATCGAGACGCTGGGGAGTTTTGGTGATCCCCAAACAGTAGCGCGCGCCAAGGCCATGATCGAGAAGGATTCCGGCACGCCGGCCGAGCAACGTAGTGCGCTGACCATCGCAGCTGCGAAGGCGAGCCCCGAATTTTTCGATGCACTGCTCGCGCGCGCTCGTTCGACCAACGATCCACTGGTCAAGATGCGAATCTATGAAGCTCTCGCCGGCGTGGAGGATCGCGTGCTCGCCCGTCGCATGGTCGATGTCATCCTGAGCGACGAGGTTCCGGCGGGGACCAACGTCGCGCTGATGTTCCCTCTTGCGATCGCACACCCAAGCCTCGCGTGGGACTTCATCGTACCGCGGCTTGCCGATCCGAAGGTTGGTATCGAAAAGACCACCCAGTGGCGGATTGCCGGGGGCATCGCGGGCCTTTCATCGGACGAGGCCCGGATCGCCGATTTGCAGAAATATATCGACCAGAACGTGCCCGAAGATGCCCGCCAGCCTTTGCAGGGTTCGCTGGAGTCCATCCGACTACGACACCGCTTGAGTACTCAAGTCTTGCCTGAAATGGATGCATGGATTGCTCGGTCAGCAAGGTGACTGTGAAGCTTCGGGGGAGGCCGTTATGCCGAGATGAGCGGAAGCCGAGCTTTTGATGAACATCCGGCGCCAATAATCGTTGCGGCGCAACTTACGCGGCTTACGGTCTCTCAGGTTACTTTGGGGGATCGACAAATGCGCAAAATACTTCTGGCGGCGACGATACTGGGATCGTGCCTCGCCTCCGGCGCCTTCACGACTGGTACGGCGCGGGCGGAAACCATCGTGGTCACCGCCGACCGAATGATCGACGTGCTTGCCGCCAAGGCCGTTGAGCAGCCTGTTGTCGTGATCACAGACGGGCGGATCGTTTCCGTCGCGTCGCAGGGTTCGGCTCCGCCAGCGATCCCTGCCGGCGCCACCCGGATCGACCTTCCTGGGAGGACGATCCTGCCGGGCCTGATCGATATGCACGTCCATCTCGACGCGAACGCGACGATCAGCGGCTATCGAGGGCTCGAATATACCGACAGCTTCTGGCAGGCGGTCGGCGTCAGCAATGCGAAGAAGATGCTGGAGGCCGGCTTCACCACCGTGCGCAACGTCGGATCAAACGGATACAATGACGTCGGTCTGAAGCAGGCGATCGAGGGCGGGTATATTGACGGGCCGCGGATCGTCCCCGCTACCTACGCGATCGGCTCGACCGGAGGCCACTGCGACAATTCGGAAGGGCTGCCGCCTTCCTTCACAAGCCTGCCGCAGCCGGCGGTGATCGACGGTCCCGAGGCGGGCCGCAAGATGGTCCGAACGCTTCACAAGTATGGCGCCGAAGTGATCAAGATCTGCGCCACCGGTGGAGTCCTCTCGCGTACCGACGCCGCTGGGGCGCAGCAGTTGACCTTTGAAGAGATGAAGGCAATCGCCGACGAGGCGCATATGCTTGGCCTCCGCGTCGCCGCGCATGCGCACGGCACCAGCGGCATCAACGACGCGCTCCGCGCCGGCGTCGACACAATCGAGCACGCCAGTCTCGCCGACGATGAGAGCTTTCGCCTTGCCAAAGAGCACGGCGCCTGGTTCTCGATGGACATATACGACGACGATTACATCCTCGCGGAGGGCGCGAAGAATGGGGTTCATGAAGAATCACTCGCCAAGGAGCGCGCGATCGGACGCAAGCAGCGTGAGACGTTTCGGGCAGCCGTCCATGCCGGAGTGAAGCAGGTGTTCGGCACCGACAATGGCGGGGTCTTTCCGGCTGGCCAGAACGCGCTCCAGTTCGCCAAGGAGGTGGAATGGGGGATGACCCCGATGCAGGCGATCCAATCGGCGACCAAGAATGCAGCGGAGGCGCTGGATCGGACCAGCGACGTGGGCGCGATCGCCGTTGGCCGGTACGGCGACATAGTTGCCGTTGCAGGCGACCCGCTCGCCGACGTTCGAGTGCTGCAGCGGGTCGATATCGTCATCAAGGGCGGCAGGGTTGTTACGGGCGGAGGCGCTGTCGCTGGGCAGTAGGGGCGCAGTGCCGCTGCTGTCGCGTGGGCCCGGCAGACTGCAATCGACTGCAGTGCCGGCGACCCCAATTGGTCTGCAAGTGCTGGCCAGGTTTCAGACTGGCCCGCAGACGGGAGCAGTCGCTAGTGGGTGGGGAGCGGACCATCCCGGCGGGGTTGGCGAGAGCCAGAAGAACTACTGCTCTCCGGAAGCAGTTCAGCAGGAGCAGAAGCGAAATGACAGCAAGTCGCAAATAGCGCTATAGAAGACGAGCCGCCTACGCCTGCTCCAGGGAGGTTGATTCTGGCGGACTTCGGCTCTACCCATTACGATCTTTCCCCCCGCGCCGTGGAAGGTTCGCAACGGCCCGATTCCTGCCGTCCGTCGTCCGCTCGTGGCGAATTCAGGGACGCGTGTGAGCGTCTCAAATTGGGTGGAAAGCGGACAATCGTCCGAGCCTTTTTGAACGCCCGGAGTTGTGCCACAAACCGCTAGCCCAAGTAGGGCGAATTGTTCACCTCGGAGGCCATTCCATTGAGCCGTGCGCACAATGCAATCGCGAAGAGCATTCGGAGAGTTAACCTCTCCAGAGGTGATACATGACAGCATTGTTTTCGACCTCGCGCTATTCGATAGGTCTCCTGCGATCTAGCATATCTTCCTCCACGCTTCTTTCGCGCTCTTCAGTGACCTTCTTTTCGATATTAGTTTCGGCAGCTACGTCTTGATGATCCACGGCCATCGTCGCTTTGTCCTCGCCCTTGAATTTCTTACGGAGAGCAGGTGCGCCGCTTCGTGCGATCTCTAGCGGGTGGCCGTGATCAAAGCGGAGACGATAAGTTGGTTCGGGGAGCCCAAAGCCTTGCGCTTCCAGGGCCATCTTCACCGCGCGGATTGCCGCACTTCGGGCCTTGAACCAATCAGTTTCGGTCTGATCGATCCAGCCGAGGAATTTTAGTATTATATTGCTATCGCCAACCTCATCCAGCCGCGCACTCGGCGCAGGATCACGCAGCAAGAATGGTAACTCACTCAAGCGATCGATGCCTACTCTCATAGCCTCACCAGGATCATCTTCGGCATCAATCCCGAGCGTGAATTCAAACCGCCTTTCCGAATTGCGGGTGTAGTTCAGTATCTCGGACATAAAGACGGTGCTGTTGGGAATGCGGAGGTGGTTGCCCTCTAGCGTCATCAGGATCGTAGCCCGGCTGGTTAGACGGATCACAAGCCCCTCCCGGTCTCCGATCACGACATGATCATGGGCACGGAAAGGCTGCCGGATCGATAGCATGATAGAGCTGACGTAGTTGTCGACCGTATCCTTTACGGCGAAACCGATGGCCAAACCGACGACACCTGCCGACCCCAATATCGCGCCAAGTAAGGTCGTCGCACCCAGAAGGTCCAGTGCGATGACAAGGCCCGTCACGATCACCAGCAGTCGCGCGGTCGTCGCCAAAAGGTCGGCAAGGAAGCTGTTGGGTGATATCCGGTTCCAGAAAGACCGCGCGCGTGCAAGCGCGCTTCCCAAGAGCCAGAACAGCACTATGATGATCAGCGGGATCGCTAAAAGGGGCAGAAATTGGACTATCTGATCGAGGCGCTCCTTGAGCCGCGCCACAACCGGAGACAGTGTCTCCGACACGTCTCCAGATTTCTTGAGATTGTTCTGCACCGCGACGACGCCGTCGACCCGTAGCGCGATCTGCCGAGCTCGGTCGATGTCTCCCGGCTGAACAAGCGAGCCGGACAACACGACAACGCCTGAGTCGACCGCCACTTGGGTCGGCTCCAGACCATCCAGCTCGCGGTATATGCCCTGCAGTCGCGAGGCGATGTCGCTGTCCTGGTTTGCGGCCTCAGTTGACGAAATCGTAGCCGTGCCGTCGGGGGAAGACGCAATGGGGGACGGGTCCACTCCCGCCACAGGCCCGCTTTGCGCGCCACAGGGATAACTGACGAGGCTGAAGACAAATGCAGCTAAGATCAGGGCGGACTTCATAGACAGACTTTATCCCATGAAGGATCGTGTGTCGGTATCCCGGAAGCGTGTCGTTGAGCAAACCCGCATTGAAGTAAGCTCCAAGCCAGTCTCACCCACAAGCTGCGAAAGCTGAAGGGATCAGCGCAGCCCGCTATCGCTGGTCCGTTCTGAAGCTCGTCTCGTGGGAAATCTTGGCGTGCCTCAACTGAGGCCACCCGGCCGATTGCTAAACAACTTCGATGTCTAAGCGAAAGTGACAGATTGTGCACGATGCTTAAGGGTTGCTTCGACCAACTTCCCGCGCTCCTGGACGGCGCGCAGCCCTGGGCCATTTAGGCGGTCCTGGGCCTGTTCAATCAGCAGCGTCAACTCTGCATTGAGCTCGTCTATCTGTTCACGGCACAGGCAAGCTTTCGACAGGATGCCGATCACGTCCAGAAAATGCAGGCTCGCAATAACGTCACCGGCTACGTAGCTTCGCAACCTGCTAAAGCTCTCTGCCAGAAATTCTGAAAAGCTGTTGGGCTGCACGATTACACGAGGGCGCCCCGCCTCATCCACCCGCACAGCATCGGGCATTTCGCGACCAGCAAGTTCTGCGCCCCCTGCGCCGAGCCAGTCGAGGCAGGTCACAGCGGTCATCGGGTCATTCACTCCTGGTGACAATGCGCGAGCTGCAATCTCAACAAGCTCGCTCACCAGAAACAGCAAATCGTTCTCAGGCGTGCGCTTTTTCCCGACCGTCAAACACGCGCGTAACTGATCAGACCGCTCTTGGTCCCAGCGCTTCCAATAGGTCACCTCGGCGAGCGTGCGTCCCGCCGAGGTGAAGTCTCCGGGGCCAAGCTCTAGTTTGATGAGTGCGTCGGCTTGGGTGGCGAGGCCAAGAATGCCGTCCTCGTCTATGCTTTGAATGTAACCCGCCTCGTTGCTGAAAACCTGCACGGTGTGGGTGGCCGGCACCGCGTGACCCACGTGGGAGCCGTCGGGCTTTAAACCAATTCGTGCGGGGAACCGCTCCGAGGTATCGGCGATGAGCTGCTCTCCGATGCGAGCTACGACGTGGTTGATGTGGATGCTTTGAGGGACATGATGGATGAAATAAATCAGCACCCCAATCGAGCAGCCTGCGAGAAGCATGGCCACGAAAACGGCATACTGAGGGACGAAGGCATCGTCGCCGCCCCGGATCGTCCGGAGCACTACAAGACAATAGAGAAACGTCGCGATAAACGTGCCCAGCGTAATTGTGTTACCTCGATCGCTCATGAAGTTCGTGAGAACACGTGGGCCGTATTGGCTGGAAGCGTAGGACAGCGCGACGATAGTGATTGAGAAAACCACACCAGCCACGGTTATCATCGACCCGGCGATCGTCGACAGGATTTCGCGTGCGCCTTCAGGCCGCACCTGCTGATACCAACTAAGTCCCTCGATCCACCCGTGACTGAACCGCGCATCGACCCATATCATCACCACGCCGAGCCCGATGGCGATAATGGCCATCATGGATGGGATGAACCAATAGCTTGAGCGCAACATGTAGATACTGGCTCTCAGCCGGCCGTTCATGAAGCATGCCGTTCTTGGGGCCGCCCGAAGGTCGGGGCGTGGAATAATAGACAAGCACCATATCTAGTCACCGACGTCCTCCGCTCGGTTCAAAGCCTTTTACATCCTCCAACGAGGTCAGCTGATCAGATTGCACAGCTGCAATTACGCTCAGGCTGCCATCCGTCTCTAGTATCACGGCCGCAACGTCTGTGGGGTTGCCGATCCCGTGCTTGCGGATGGCCGCCATGCCCTCCGCGAGCGTGACGCGCTCCTCCTGCAAAGCGCCCTCGTCGAACAGCCCGTCTTTCAACAGGAGCCGGGGCTGTGAGCGCACAAGTCTTCCAAACTTATCAGAAGCGATGGACGCACGGCTGATGGCATATTGCAGCCCAAGCAAGATGGCTAACGCCAACAACCCGTCCGCAAATGAAACATCCTTGCTGAGTATGAAGCTTGCAAGGGTGGAGCCCAAGGCGACAGTGATAACGAAGTCAAAGGCGTTAAGTTTTGCGAGCGAGCGCTTTCCAGAGATGCGCAGGAAGATGATCAATGCTGCGTAAGCGGTGATCGCCCCAAGGGTTATCCGGAGTAGTGAATGGAAACCGTCGAATAACATGCTCTCAAAAGGGGTGGACCAGTGAGAGGTTCCAGAGGGGTTCAATTAGCCACCGCCCTCTGGTTCAGGGTTAGCCCACAGGTGCGGTATCACCCGACTGCCAGATGACGGGCGTAATTCGCCAATGATCTGGAGTCGGCTGAATGTCCGCAACGGGGTCGTATGCCGACAGGCAGGTTTTTGACCAGGAGGATTCCGAAGCCGACAGTCGGCTCTCAGGCTCGACAAAGCCGGTCGTCAACGTCGGATACTGGGTGGTTTCACGACAGTCGGCTTTTAGCCCAGGCGGGCCGCAACGCGATAGAGTAAAGGAATGGGGACGACACTTTCGATAGGTCGGAGCTAGATCACCTTTCAAGGGTTCGTATTAGAATGGTCCCCTCTATTCGCAATACCCTGTTCGCCTGCGCATGCTGCGCATCCATGGCGGCTTGCGACATTTCAGATCACAGGGAGAGCGCTTCTGACACAACAGGCGACGAGCAGAGGCGGCTGCTGACATCTTTGCGTGAGATCGAAGGGTTCTGGCTCATAGAGCGGTTCGGAGATTTCGAACCCTCATGGCGAAATGGCACGCCGTGGCGCAGTGCTTATCTCCAAATCGACGATCACCGGTTAACCTACAGCGTCGGGTGCAATCAGTCCGGTAATTCAGCATCTCTTGGACCAGATGGCATCCTGCATGATACTGGCGACGGGTCACGCTCGCAGACACTGCAAGGGTGCGGACCTGTTCGCCAGGCACGCGACGGGCGCTTCTTTGCCTTCTTCGGCAGCAACCCCGAAGTTCGCAAAATGGGACCGGGGCGCGTTTTCCTGAGGAGCGAGGGGGGCGAATTGGTGCTCGTTGAGCCAGATCTCTGGCTTCAGGTCAACAAGCCCGATTTCGGCGAAATTGAAGGGCGCTGGGTCCCGCAAATGTCCACCACTTACGACGGCTGGGGCTCGGCCGGAATCGGAATCGAAGATAGCCAAGGTGTTGTAACGATTGAGCGTAGGCGCCTGTCGTGGTCGCAATGCCCCAACCTGCCGATCCCTATTCGCTGGACCGCAGACGCACGGCTCACAGCAACAGAAGATGTCGACTTAAGTGATTGCCCCACCGTGGCTCGGTCGACAAGAAATGGACCGAGCGCGGTTATGAAAATGCTGACCTCCAACCCGGCAGTGATCCGCACCGGAGCGGACCGGATTGTGCTGGTAGATGGAACAGGCGAAAAAGGCCGTCAGCTCGATTTCCAATCAGAGGAAAGCGTCCTCAATCCCCCTCCACCCTCGCCGATGCCGGAGGGCTACGTTCAGCCCCCGCCGCCCCCGCCGCCTCCTGGGTCGATGGGCGGTTCCCAATAGCCGCAAAAGGCTCGGCTAGGTGCACAATGTCTCTGCTGACATGAACGTCCGCAATGGGGTCGTTTGCGGAAGGTCAGCTTACGATGCTCGGGTCACCAAAAGCGGCCAGTCCGCCACCGGCCCACAACCTGCTGATAGCAGGAACTAAGATCAGTGGCTGGAAGCAGAGACAGCCGCTTTCGCCGGCTCGCGATATCGATCGAACCACGCGAGTATAGCAGCGGCCTTCGCCGCGGCCTGGCTTGGTCGGCCGGCGATGCTGCCGTGGCCTGCTTCGGGCACTTTTACGAGGGCGGTGGGGACGCCAGCAATCGTCAGCGCGGTGTAGTATTGCTCGGCCTCGCTCACCGGTGTCCGGTAATCGTTGCTGCCGACCACCACGAGCGTCGGCGTTTTGACGTTGCCCACCAGACTTAGCGGCGAGTGCTTCCAGTAAGGCTCAGGATCTACCCACGGCGGACTGTCGAACCAGTAACGGCTGGTGAATAGCGCGCCGTCCATCGTCAGCGCCTCGCTGGTCCAGTTGATCACCGGCTTCTGCGCCGCGGCTGCCTTGAAGCGATCGGTTTTGCCGACAATCCATGCCGTCAGGATACCGCCGCCCGAGCCGCCGGTAACGAACAGATTGTCAGAATCGGCGACTCCCGAGGCGATGGCGGCATCGACGGCGGCCATCAGGTCGCCGTAGTCCTCGCCCGGGTACGCGCGGTCGATCGTCTTGGCGAAAGCTTCCCCGTAGGAGGTCGAGCCGCGCGGGTTGGTGTAGAGCACCGCGTAGCCGTGGGCTGCGTAGAGCTGGACGTCGGTCGAGAACATCGGCCCATAGGCGGTGTTCGGCCCCCCGTGGATCTCCAGAATGAGCGGCACCCGCTGACCAACGGCGCGATCCGGCGGCAGGGCTAGCCAGGCGTCGATAGTCTTGCCGTCGGGCGCCGTCACCTCGAGCTTGCGAACCGGCGCGAGGACCTTGGCCGGGAGCCAGCCGTCGTTGAGCCGCGTCAGCCGCTCGCCACTGCGGCCCTTGAGGACGAAGATGTCGGCTGGATGCGCCGTGTCACCCGCAGTATAGGCTATGGTCCCGTTTCTTCCGACATCGAAGTCTCCGCCAGTGTACGGCCGGTCGAGCGAGGCTCCCGCGAGGCCACTCGCCAGTTCCTGCAGCTTGCCATCGAGGCCGAGCCTGCCGAGCCTTTTGACGCCTTCGCGATCGTAGGACACGACAAGCGAGCGTCCGTCGGGGCTCCAGCGGGCATCGTCGATCGAAACGTCGAGGGGTCCGCTCAACGAATGCTGGCCGCTGCCGTCGCGGTTCATGACGTACAACTCGGTGTTCTCGTATGCGCGGCGAGTGTCGTCGTAGCCAAAATAGACGATGCGGCTGCCATCGGGCGACGGCAGAGGGTTGGCGTCTGGCCCATCGCGGGTCGTCAGCGGCTGGATCGCGCCGCTGGCGAGGTCGAGGGCATAAACGTCTTGGTTGTTGAAATCGGTCTGCCAATTGGGGCGCCGGATAGAGTGGAACACCAGGGTTCGGCCGTCGGGAGTCCATGTAACCGGACCATCGTCGTCGAAGGTGCCGAACGATACCTGGCGCGGCGCACCTCCGTCGGAGGCCACCACGAATATGCGTGTGTGGCCCGGCTTGACGTAACCGCCTTCATCGGTTCTGTACGTTGCGCGGTCGTAAACCTCGAGCGGAGGAGCCCAGTGCGCCCCTTCCGGCTTGTCGGGCGCTTCACCGAGCTTCAATACTTCGCCCGGCACGCGCATGGTGTACGCGATCTGCCGGCCGTCTGGTGACCACGCGAGGCTTTCGGGCGGATCGGGCAGGTTGGTGATCCGGCTCGCTGCCCCGGAGTCGAGCCACTTGACCCACAACTGCGCTCCGCCTTCGTCGCTCGACACATAAGCGATGCGAGAACCATCGGGCGACCAGCGCGGACTGGTGTAGCCGCCCGCGCCCGTCACTAGCGGCCGCTGTCGCTCATCGGCGGTATTGACGAGCCAGATCGAAGGGCGATTGCGGTCAGTCATGATGTCGCCGATCTGACGAACATAGGCGACCTCGCGCCCGTCAGGGCTAACCTGCGGAGTCCTGGCAGCTTCAAGCTTAAATAAGTCGGCGCCGGTAAAAGCGCTCACGGGCCCATCTGCGTTCGCCGTCTCCTGAGCGAGTAGAGGCATTGACAGTGCACCAAGCGCAAAGCCGCCGGCGAGCATTACGGAACGCATCATGGTCACCCCCTGGTGCTCCGATCATTACTCGCAACAAGACCAGTGGCAAGCATCGCACGTTACGAATTCGGATTGCGCTGAAACGACTACACAGGGGAACGCAAGGTGGCAGCTTCCGGGACTCTGCCAATCGAAAGCGGACTGGCAGCAAGCGGCCTACTTTCGGACACGCTTGTCCGTTCAGTAACGACGTTGATTGCAGTGATGACGGCCCTGGACATTCAGTTGACGGGGCTGGGATCGGGAAAGACGTCGGCCCAGCAACTGGTTGATCGCAGGCGCAAGCTCTGGCAGTCGTTGGATCAAATGGCCGCGCGAACATCGATGTCACGCGCCACAATCGCAAGCCTGAGATCGGTCCCACTTCGCGGATTAGGGCCACTTGAAATGATCGACAGACAGAGCGTCATCTGCTCCGTTGGGATTACCGCGGAGGTCGAGAGATCCCGCAGCCGTAGTCCGTTAGTGCTGGGATGATTCAACCGACACCATCACCGATCCAGATCGGGGCTGGTGTCCGGTTCGGAAGTCTCGATGGCAGTCGGAACATTGTTCCACCTACCGGTGGAATTTACTTCGAACGCTTCGCCGCTCTGTTGCGTGTTGGCCAGGGGTGAAGCGGTCGGCGAAGCAACTTTGATCGCCAAATAGCTACCGAGGAATGCCAAGGCGAAAGTGGCGGTCAATTCCAAGCCACGGCGGCGCAGCTGCCACCAGATGCTCGCCTGCCGATCGGACCTTTCTTGCATCAGGGTGTAGGCAGCTACAAGGGTAGCCTCGGCCCGAGCAACCTCTTCAGTCGCCGCCATAGCGCTTTGGGCCGCCATGGCAGCAGAGTGGCTGGCGCTGCTGACAACCCGACTGATGTTGTTGAGAAGTTCGCCGACCGAAGGACCAATTCTAAGTAGCGCCTGTTCGTCTGCCTTGAGCGTTTCGGTAGTCGAGTAGATCACCGAAGCGACAAGCATGAACAGCGGGTTCTTCGCCCCCAGCGTCCGCGCGAACCGAAGCACACGCAGCCGTTCGCCCGGTGTGATTTCCCGGCCAAAGTGGTAGGCCCACCACTTATCGACAGGGCTCATCATATGTTCGCCAATTGCTCGCGGAAGGCCTGCACGGCGATGACAAACTGGGCAGCATCACCCGGCTCGGCCTCTTCGCTGGCGCTGCGAAGCGGAAGATACCGCTGGTAGAACCCGTCTTGCAGACCCTTCGGAAGCCAAGGCATTGGGATTGCATCGTCGGAGCTCTCGGCAAACCAATCGACGGGTCGACGAAATATCTTTGGGGAGGGCAGTCCTGTGCGCGACCATTCTTTGGCGAATGCAGCCATTTGTTCGTGTTCGTCTAGCACATACCAGATCATCGTGCGTTCACCGAAAGAGGTCTGGTCAAGCATCCCCTTCAGCATTGGAACTAGTCGCAGCAGGTTCTGGTCAATCAAGATGACCGTCGGCAACTCCGGGTGTGCGAACCGGGCGTTGATTACAGCGCCAGGTTGCATGTCCAGGATCTGCAGATAATTGCGGCGCTCCGCCGCGTGGCTGCGAAACGCGGGTCCTTTCGCACCTCCCACCTGAACGAGCTGAGCGTCCGGGCGTGACATCACAAACAGGGCGGCCAGCGTATCTACCCCGACTCCGCCGGCTCTGCGACAAATGATGACGGTTTCCGGATGCTGTCCCATCGACGGGGGTCGCTGCTCACCTAAGGCTGCTGATATTGTTCTGGACTGCCGGGCAACGAATTGATCGCGATTTGTCGTAAGCTCATTCATCGTCATCATCCTTGAAGAGGTCCGCCATGGTGGGCAGCTTGGGAAGCGAAGGGCCAAGTGATTTCAGTTGATGAAGCGGTGACACGCTCGTCGCCCGCTGCATGTTTTGATCATCTGGGGCTGGCCGAGGCGAGGGGATATCGGCGGCCTCATGATCCGCGCGTGACCAACCTAGCTCCTGTTCGTCGGCATCAGCAGGAGGGACAGCAATTGGTCCCTCCCGGGCGTCTACGACACCCGTCTCGTAGCCGGTCAGATAATGCAGGTGCTCAGGTTTAAACTGCTCGCCCACGAAATGTTCGACAGCTCCGATGCTTTCCGCGTGCTGCTGAGCAATGATGACATGCCGAATTTGCTCGCGTATCGAATCTTCGTCATCGAGCTCGTCAGCATCATACTGTTTGCCCCGCCTGCTCCGCTCCAGAAGCTTAGCCAACAGATGGTTATAGGCCTGCTCGTTCGGGAGTGACCGCGATGCGACCCTATCGCTTTTCAGAGCCTCGGCTGCGAACCTAATTGGCCAGTGTTCATACGGGACATAGTTCCAGTCCAGGTCGTCGATGAACGTGATGAGGTCATAGACAACAAGCGCCAGTTCCTGCTCGTGTTCTGCTTTGTCGTCCGACGCGCGAAGGCACATCACCGCCGAAAGAACGCCTTGAATGTCTTGGATCGAAGTAGGGCTCAGCCCAAGAATGCGCGTGAGATAAACTGCTTGCTTGCTCCAGCGGTGATCGGCGGCGAACCACATCGCTCTCCGTTGGTTCTCCGAAAGATCGCTATGCAGTTGATGTAATCGCAGCAGACCAGCCGCCAGCCGAGGGGACACGTCCAGTGGTTTGCCTCGACGCTTCTCCAGCTCACGATGTGCTTCAAAGGACGCAGGATCTTGCTCGTATTCTGCGATGTCCCCAAGCAGTGTCATCGCATCCTCGCCGATGAGCTCAGTCAGGTCCATGCGTTGGCAGTAGGCCTCGAGGAAACCCGACTGCACCATGCACCGGAGGAGGTTACGAGGGTCTTCGAAGCCGGGATCTTTGGCTGCCCATTTCATTATCTCAGCGATGGGACCAATGACCTCTTTCACAATCCGCGAGAACGCGCTTTGGGGAACGCCCTCTTCCAGCAAGGCTGCTACGAAGGCCTTCGCGTTTGCGTCATGAAGCGTTTCATCGGGCGCCTCTCGCGACTTTGGAACTCCATCTTGAGCTCCGTCGAGCAAGTCGCCTTGAAGACGAATTCGCGAATAGGCCAACTCGGCGGCAACGAAATTTTTGAGGGCGCTGTCTCGCTCTTCCATGGCTTCCAGCGTCGCCAAGTTGTTCAGCTGCTTGACGCGCCCCACGTGGGTCTTGTTCAGAAAACTGTTGCGGAGAGCTTGCCTCGCATTCTTGGCTTTCTTCGTTAAACGACCTTTGGCATCTTTCTCGTGGGCCACATCCACCAATTGGAGATAGTGCTTTTCTTTAGGCTCAAGCCCATTGATAACGCGCTCTATGATCGCGTCCGATAAGCCCAAGGAAGATGTAGATTCATGTCTCATGAATGTGGTTGTAGGAACTTCACATTCAATTTGCCAAATTGGAAATTGCTTTTTTTCTGCGCCTAAAAACTAACAAATAGTTAAAGGTTGCTGCCGGCGTTTAGGAAGTTTGCTTGAGCGAGGCTAACTGGCATGCCCAATTCTGTTCGTCCTCCGCATCCGAAAATATCTTTGCGGTTGAGTGGTAGAGCTAGTATCAGACGAACGGATTCATCCCATTCATTTCGTCTAGTTTTCCCCTTGAAACATCGGACGAACGACGAACTGGGTCCTCATTCGCACTCGTGTTTTAGGCGCAATACCTCAAAGTCATATGCAGACCACTGCATATGACTTTGTTGCTTCCTTGCGCTTCGCTTCAGGGAGCCGGCGCTGCCGGGTGCAGGCGTTGCCTGGAGCGGGCTTGATAGCCCTTTGGCGGGCGGAGCCCTTGTTGTTCTTCAAAAGGCTTTGGGATCGCGCGATGCGAGAGCCCGGTAGGGAGTTGGAAAATGTTGGCAGTCGCCGACGCTCCGCCCGGGCTTCGAACCCAAGGAGAAGTCCGATGAGCTTTCATCGACCACGAGCAGTATTCAACGAAAACAGCCTCTGCGTTCTCGATATCGAGACGATTTGCGGCGAAGAGATGGATGACAATAGCTTCCCTCCGTGGTGCCTGCACACCCCGGTCGTGGCCAGCCTACTCACCGCGGTGAGAGACTCCCACGGCGAGTGGGCATTCGATCTGGAAACTGTCCGTTTTTCGGACCCAGAAGAGGCGCTTTGCCGCGTCGATGACCTGCTACGTGGCCGCGCGTGCATATCGTTCGCCGGCCGGTCGTTCGACCTCAGAGTTTTAATGCTTACTGCACAGAAGTGCCGCCTGATGTCGCTGCCTTCGTTAACCGCAGCAGCGACTGAACCGCGCTACTTGAGCGCGCGGCATTATGATTTGGCAGACGTAATCTCCGGCTATGGCGCGGCTCGTGGAGCCTCGTTGTCGGGCTTGTGCGGAGCGCTCGGCATCCCGGTGAAACAGGAAGCCCACGGCAGCGAAGTCGGAGCGCTTTACGATCGCGGAGACCTCGAGGCGATCGAGAGATACTGCGAAACCGACGTTTGCGCGACACTGCTTGCCTATGCGTACCAGCGCGCGATGGAGACCGGCGATCCAGGCTACCACGCCTCGCTCACCTGGCAGTTCGCGCGGTGGGCGGAGGAGCAATATCTCGACCACCTCGCCCCCTATGCGGAGGTCCGCGACCCGCAGGCGTTGCAGCAATTTTCATTGCTGGGGCAGCTCGATGCGAGCTTGGAGAATGCCCAGCTTGACGCCGACCTGCGTGACAAGCGGGCGGTAGACGACAGCTTCGGCGAGCTCACTCACTACTAAACCCAACACGTGGCGCGCCCGTCCGTCGCAGCTCTCAGCTGCGGCGCGACGTCGCGCGTCTCGTGCAAATCAAAGGAACACTAGCATGACTAACAACGACATCCCGGCGGATCTGCCGCCCATCCAGCTGCTCATCACCGCCTGCCCCGCTACTGACGACCCCGGCGACCGCTACGCCTGGCTTAACGGGTTTTGTCTGCTGACCATTCAGCCCCGGCACCACACCGTCGAACTGACCGGCGAAGTGAGGGTCGGTCATCGCCATGCCGAGAATGCCGCTCTCGTTCGCTACCTCGCCGAGGCGATTGACGAGGAGGCCGTACTGGCCGGCTACGATCTCCACGATACCATCAGTCGGCTCGGTCGCCTGCCGATCGGTGCCGATCAGCCCACTCCAGCAATCGCCCTGCTATCCAAGCTGAAGCGAATGCTCGAGGCACATGTGCCCCTCGATGTTGGCTGGAACGACGACACTCGGAGGACAGTGCACAACCTGTCCGTCGAGCACGACCTGGAACTGAGCGGGGACATCGCCCCATACTGCGAAGCGCGGGTCGTCGGCGACGAGGCGATCGATCGCAGCCACGCCAGAGAGGGTAACGATCCGCTCGCGGTTGAGCTCGCCGACAACGCCGGAGCGTGCCTTCTCGCTCTCGGCGAAACCTACCTACCTGAAGAACTCGGGCCTCAGATTATTGCCGCCTGGCAGCGGTGGCGGCGGTCCCAAGTGCCGGTGTTCCCGCCCTCTCCGACTTTGGTGGTGAGCCGGTGAGGAGCGAAGCCCCGGACAGACTAAACGAAGCAAGCCGTTCAACGGCAACGCGATGTGAGATGAGGTAGGAAAGGAAAAATAGAGAGCCCGGCGAGCCGCATCTCGACCGACCAACAAGAGGGCCCGCCATTGTGCGGGCCTTCATCATATGGAGAATACTAGATGTTTAAGCCTAACAACGACAATCACTCGGGCGCGACCCACTTCGTCGTCCTCGACTGCGAGTTTCTCAAGGATCTGCCGCTCTACGAGCGATACCGCCGGGCCGATCCCGATCCTGCCCGCTGCCGCTGGCCGATGAAGCGGGTGGTCTCGGCTAGCGTAATGGCCCTGGAGGTGCAGGGAAGCGAGCTGACCGTTACAGCCTTCAAAAGTTTCAGCGGCGCGAGCGAGGATCGCCTTTTGGTGCAGTTGTTCGCCTTCCTCGCGGAGCGGCCCCGGCATAAGCTGTGCACTTACGGAGGAGTAGCCACGGATGTGCCGGTTCTGCGCGTCGCTGCGATGGAACACGGTCTGAAGCTGCCGCTGCAGTTGCGCTACAGCGACCGCAGCCGCCATGTTCACCTCGACCTCGCGATCGCGATGAAGGGCGGGGAAGGGGACTACGCGCACATGTCGGAAGTGGCCACCAGGCTGAGAGTGCCTTGCAAGCTTGCAGGCCACGCCGGCAGCGTCCCGCAACTGTTCTCGCGCGGTAACTTCCGGGCAATTGAGGCGCTGTCGGAAGTCGACATCATCAGCACGGGCTTCATCCTGGCATCCTATCTCGGGGTGCAGGGCGAGATCCTCAGCGCCAAGGCCGCCCAACTTGGCATTATCCGGTATGTACGTCCGCTGCGCGGCCGCGCGCGCTACGCTGAGCTCCTCGGCAACGTCGCGGATCGGCTCCGGCGCGAGATCAACCAGGAGTTGAACACCTGGATGGCGCGGGTGGCATAAAGGGCCGCGGGGCTGGCTAAATGGCCAGCCCCGCGCCTCCACGCTGCTGTGCCGGCGGCGCGTTCTTTGCGATGTGTTGCAAGTGGACCAAGCCACTCATAAATCGGGCTTATCGCGCTTCACACGTCCAGATCGCTGGCCGCATGACCGTCTCCGTGAAGTGCTCCATCGTCGACATGGCCCAGCCATGACTCGACATCTGGGGGCGAGGTCATGTGCTTATTCTCGGGTCCGGCCTGGGGCCGATCCAGCATGATCGCGCGCTCCGGCGGAGACCACCATGCGCAGCACTCCACCAACATCGACCAACCATCCTGAACTACAACGTGGGCGCCAAATTCGGACAGCGTGTCCGAATTCAGCCTCCCGGACGTATGTTCAGGAGGAGAGGGCATCGGCGCGCACGCAGATCGACGTGCAGACCTTTCGACGGAGGCTCTGCAAGCTTGACCTAAGCCCCGGCGCGCCGGTTCGACAGAACGCGCGAATGCTCGCCGCCAAGTGCGGTATCGATGCCGCCGAGCTGCTGCACATAGCGATTTGTCGCGCGGCTAAGCCAGGTGCAGCCCGCCCGGACATCGACCTCGTCCCCTATCTGACCATGCTCATGCGCAGCATCGTAAGCGGTATCGCCAAAGCACGCCGCCGAGCGGCGGAATACGGCGTCGCCGTTCCGCTACAGTATGTGAGCGAGCAGGTGCCCTCGTGTCGCTCGATCCTAGATCCGGTCAGAGAGATCCAGCGCGATCAGGAACGCAATTACTTCGAAAGCTTGCTCGGCGAGCTTCACGGAGGCGACCCGCTCATGGTCAAGCTGGTCGATGCGATCGGCATGAACATGCGGGGGACGCGCATTGAGAAGGAGCTCGAGTTAGACACAACGGAATTGGCCAGCTTGAGGCGGAGGCTCAAGCGCAACGCGTTTAAGCTCGCCGCACGGGAGGGCCTACAGTTCCTCTGACCGTGTAGCGACACGACCCTGCTTCTAGCTGTGCGCCACACGCGCCTAGGCCGGGCTAGGGGTGTGGAGCATCAAGGACGTGCGCTGGAATCGTTGCTCCATCCGGGGTAGCCGTGGGTACAACAAGGGGAGCATAGGTGCCGATACTCGACTGGATGACCCGCGGCGAGGACGTGGTGGCGGCGGCGCGGGTGCCATATCGGATGCTCGAGGCGGTGCCCGCTCTCGATGGCGGCGACGGCGATCCGGCGAACATGCTCATCCAGGGCGAAAACTCGTCTGGCATTGGGCGTGTAGCTGCCTGACTGCTTCTGGGCCGGAAGGCGACATTCCGCTTATATCCGGCGCCACGCTCATTACAGCCATTCGCACTGATCCGCTCGGTTTCGCCCCACGCATTGCCATATATCGCAATGCGACATAATAGGACGCCCAGACAGAAGGGCCCGAAATGACCGACATCACCAGCGTGCGATCGACGCGGATCGCGGCGCATCGGCCCCGTCTTGCCGATCACAGTGCCGACAAGCGTATGCTGGTCCTTGCAGCGATGGCGGTCGTCACCGGGACCGGGGGTGCACTTGCTGCCTGGATATTGCTTCATCTGATTGCGCTGGTGATCAACCTGTTCTGGTTTCAGCGACTTTCGGCGCAGCCGGCGGAGATCATCGATGCCGCCAGTGGACCGCTGGTGCTCGTCGTTCCGGTCGTAGGCAGCCTCATCGTCGGACTGATGGCGCGCTACGGTTCGGACAAGATCCGCGGACATGGCATTCCCGAAGCGATCGAGGCGATCCTCTATGGGGAGAGCAAGCTGTCGCCTCGCGTCGCGATCCTCAAGCCACTCTCCTCGGCGATCTCCATCGGCTCGGGCGGGCCTTTCGGCGCCGAAGGGCCCATTATCATGACCGGCGGGGCGATCGGCTCCCTGTTTGCTCAACGCTTTCGGCTGACTGCGGCTGAGCGCAAGACGCTGCTGGTGGCCGGCGCGGCGGCCGGGATGACCGCGATTTTCGGAACGCCCGTCGCGGCGATCCTCCTCGCGATCGAAGTCATGCTGTTCGAATGGAAGCCGCGCAGCTTCGTGCCCCTTATCGTGAGTGCACTTGTCGCGTTTGCATGGCGGCCGTTGCTGGTGGGCCAAGGAGCGCTGTTCCCATTCGACGGCGCTCTTCCCGGCGGAGCCATCGCACTCTTGCTCGCCGCAGGCCTGGGCTGCGTCAGCGGAATCCTCGCCATCTCGCTGTCGAGCGCGCTTTACCGGGTGGAAGACGGCTTTCACCGGTTGCCGATCCACTGGATGTGGTGGCCCGCGCTGGGCGCGGTGGTCGTTGGACTGGGTGGGCTGCTGGAGCCAAGGGTGCTCGGCGCGGGCTATGCCAGCATCCAGGACCTGCTCGACGGCCGCCTGCTGGTCGGGGCCATGCTGCTCCTGCTGACGGCCAAGGGCGCGGTCTGGCTAGTCGCGCTGGGATCTGGCACTTCGGGAGGCGTCCTGGCGCCACTGCTCATCATCGGCGGTGCGCTGGGCGGTGTGGCCGGGCACTGGCTCCCCGGCGGCAGCGGCCCTTGGGCGATGATCGGGATGGCGGGCGTGATGAGCGCCGCGATGCGCGCGCCGTTGACCTCGGCCGTATTCGCGGCCGAACTGACCGACCACTTTGCCGCCCTGCCGATGACGGTCGCGGCCTCTGGCGCGGCCTTCGCGGTTGCGGTGCTGCTGTTGAAGCGGTCGATCCTAACCGAAAAGATTTCCCGCCGCGGGCGGCATATCAGCCAGGAGTTCTCCGTCGATCCACTCGCGCTCGGCATGGCCGGCGACCTTATGACTCGCGACCCAGAGACGCTGTCGGACGGCCTGACGATCACCGAAGCGGTGCGGTATTTCGAATCGTCCGCCCGGCATCGCAGCTATCCCGTTGTCGACGCCGGCAACCGTCCGATCGGTCTCGTCTCGCGCCGTGATGCGCTGCGCTGGCAACAGCACGGGGACGACGATACCACCATCGGCGATCAGCTGTCCGATCGGTCGCTCCCGATAGTCACGCCGGGCACGCCCGCTGACGCCGTCGCGAACCTGATGATCACCGAAGAGACGGGGCGCATTTGCGTAGTGGCCGCGGACACCGGCGTGCTGGTCGGGATCATTTCACGCCAGGACCTCCTCCGGTCGCGGGCGGCGGTTTTGCGCGGCGAAATGGAGCGCAGTCGCTAGGTCCGGTGCAGCGGCGTCCTTGGTACCACCTCGTGGTTCGCGCGATCCCCGCGTGGCTGAACGAGGCGAAGAATGGCCCATACGGTGCTGGCGAGATAGGCGATCCCGGCCGGCACCCACATCATGAGACCGGCCAGTTGCTGATCCGCCAGGCCGCGCTCAGCGTAGTGAGCGTAGATCGGATGAGGCGCCAGAGTGATGAGCGCTGCCATGAGGTTCCCCTGCAGGCCGATCAATGTGACCAGCAGGATCACGCTGGCGCGATCGAGGCGGCGATTGCCCGCCGTCGAGACCATCCGCCAGAAGACCGCGCTGGTGAACAGGAACGTCAGATGCTCGGCGGTGTGCAGCGCCGGCGCCGCGAGCGCCCGGTCGTACATCCCCGGCGCGTGCCACAGCCACAGGCCAAGCATGACGGCAAGTGCGGCAAGGTAGGGAGCAAGGCGGCTCGATGCCCCGCTTCTCACCCCCGGCACCGCGTTGACCGCCCGGCCGATGCGGCGGCGCGGGCCCAGCGGCACGGCGAACAGCGCGATCAGGTGGATGTTCGAGACCGCCAGCAACGGCGCCGCGACCAGCATCAGCAGGAGATGCTGCGCCATGTGCCAGGCGAAGCTCACGTCGGCGCGCGCGTCGAGCGGCGAGAAGAGTGCCAGGACGAGCGTGACGACCGCAGTCCAGTACGCAAACGATCGAGGAAAAGGCGCGATGGCTGCGCGGGCCGGCCGGGACATGCGCAGATAGCCCAGCGTCCACAAGCTCATCGAAAGCGCAAGCAAGCCCAGAGCAAGCGGTTCGGCCTGCCAGCCCGTTCTGTCAGCGTGCTCTCCGCCGTGCGCCCATGCGGCCACGGGCGCGACGGCAAGCGTTGCCGCCGGGCTCAGTTTGAGGATGCGAAACCGAGACATTGCGACAGCGTGAAGATCGAGGTCAACTGCACCAGCACCGCCAGCCCGAACAGCAGGCTGGCGCACACTCCGAAATAGGCGAGGAAGCGGGTGCGTCCCTCGCCCACTTCCTGCAGGCGGCTGTGACCGCCCTCCTTTTCATCGCGGGTCGCACGGAAGTTGGCGATCGCGACCCCGGCACCGCCGAACGTGGCCGCGACGGCGATCAGGTTGACGATTATGAGGAGCACGCGCGGCGCACCTTCGTCGCCGCAACCCAGCGCGGCGACCACGTAGCTGGCAACAACTTGCACGGAGAAGGCCGCGGGTGCGAGCGCGAGCCCGGCCACGAGCCGCCACGCGGGTAGCCCGCCCTTGGCAGGCGAGGGATGTTCAACCGCGGTCGCGAGCGGGTGGAGCGCCGTCATACCATTCTCGGCGAGACGTAGATCGTCAAGAAGACGAACAGCCAGACGACATCGACGAAATGCCAGTACAGGGTCGCGAGAGCCCGGTGTTGTTCATGACCGCCGCCGACTCTACCGGCGATGCTCCACGCGAACAGGACGATCAACGCGGCGAGGCCCAGTGCGACGTGCGCCAGGTGAGTGCCGGTCAACAAGAAGTAGATCGAACTGTAGCTGGAGTCGGCAAGCGCGAACGGCTTGTCGGCCCACTCCTTGAGGCTCAACGCCATGAACCCCGCGCCCATCGCGATCGTTATTCCAAGGCCGATCCGGCCGCGCCCGGCATTGCCCCGGTTCGCGTTGCGCCTGGCCCATTCGAGCACGAAGCTCGATCCGACCAGCAGGATGGTCGCGGGAATCGCCAGGCGCAGCGCCGGAGGGCCCGAAGGCGGCCAGTCCGAATATCCCTGGCTGCCGAGATAGGCGTAGGAAAAAATCAGGTAGCCGAACAGGATGCCTTCAGTGGCGAACAGGCACAGCATTCCCCACCAGGCCGTGCCGACCTGGCCCCGGCCGTGCACGGGAAGCGTCTGGTCGAGCGTGCGAGCCTCAGTCATAGATACGCACCTTCTCGCACGCTTCCGGCGTCGGATGCGGCCGGAACCACACGACCAGCGCGATGATAGCCGCCGCGCCGCCGATCACGGCAATCCAGGCGCTTCCCACGAGCAGGCCGCCGAACAGCACCAGCGCAGCTACGGAGAATGCGAACGGCAGCAGACTGTCGCCGGGCATCTTCAGAATGACGTCGGGCTCTCCGTCGAGCGGGGTGACGCCGAGCGTCTCCTTGCCATTGTCGAGCAGGAACCCGCTTGCGAGCTGGCTGCGCTCGGATCCTTCGTCGAGCTGATCCTCCCACAGCGGGTGGCGTGTGGCCACGAGCGGGATGATCGCGAAATTATAGACCGGCGGGGGCGACGGGATCGCCCATTCCAGCGTCGGCCCGCCCCATGGGTCTGGCCCCGCCGGCCGCCCGGAGCGCAGCGCCGTGGCGATATTGACCAGGAACAGGAGGATCCCGGTCGCAAACACGAACGCGCCGATCGATACGACGAGGTTGGTGGCCGAAAATCCCATGTCGGCGCCATAAGTCCACACGCGGCGAGGCATGCCGATCAGGCCCAGCCAGTGCATCGGCAAAAAGGCCAGGTTGAAGCCGATGAACATGAAGCCGAACACCCACCGGCCCAGCCGCTCGTCCATCATCCGCCCGCTCATCTTGGGCAGCCAGTGGTAGATCGCGCCCACCACGGCGAACAGGTTGATGCCGATCAGAACGTAATGGAGGTGGGCGACGATGAAATAGGTGTCGGTCAGCTGCCAGTCGAACGCGAGGCTCGCGGTCATCACGCCGGAAACCCCGCCGATGACGAACAGCAGGATGACGCTGGTGAAGAACAGGAACGGTACCGTCAGCCGGACGCGGCCGGTGTAAATGGTGGCTATCCACGAGAACACCGACACCGCCGAAGGGATGGCGATGACGAAGCTGGCGGCCGAAAAGAAGCTCAGGGCCAGCACGGGAAGGCCGGTCGCGAACATGTGGTGGAGCCACACCCCGAAGCCCACGACCATCGTCGCGACGGTGGCGGTCGCCACCAGCGTGTATCCCACCAATGGGCGCCGGCAATGGACGGGCAGCGCATCGGACACCATGCCCATCGCGGGCAGGACGATGGCGTAGACCCACGGATGGCCGAACAGCCAGAACAGGTGCTGCCACAGCAGCGGCTGGCCGCCGCCCGCGATGTCGTAGAAATGCGTGCCATGGTTCCGGTCGAGCCACAGCATCAGGCAGGCCAGGCTGACAGCGGGCACCGCAAAGAGGTTCGCGACACTGGCGGTGAGCGTGCCCCAGATGATGATCGGGAGACGGTTGACCGACATCCCCGGCGCCCGCATCCGCAACAGCGTCACGACGAAGTTGGCCGCCCCGACCGTCGTTGAGATGCCGAGGAAGATCAGTCCGAGGCAATAGACGTCGATATTCGGCCCCGGAGAGTACTCTCTGGCGGTGTTGGGGACATAGCCGAACCAGCCGCCATCGGGCGCCGCGCCCAGCGGAAAGCTCGCGTAGAGGAAGATGCCGGCGGCCAGAAACAGCCAGTAGCTCAGCGCGTTCAGTCGCGGGAACGCCATGTCGCGGCTGCCCAGCATCAGCGGCCACAAGTAATTCGAGAAGCCCGACAGTACCGGCATCGCGTAGAGGAAGATCATCGTCACGCCGTGGAGCGAGAACAGCTGGTTGTACTGTTCGGGCGAAAGCGTGGTCGCATTGGGCTGAGCGAGCTGGATGCGCATCACCAGCGCCTCGAGGCCGCCAAGGATCAGGAACACGAACGAGGTTATCATGTAGCGGACGCCGATCGTCTTGTGATCGACCGTTCCGAACCAGCCGCGCAGCCCCGGTGCGTCGCCCCAGATATTCTCGAGCCGCTCGGCGACTTCGGCCGGGTTGGGAGACGCAGGTGGCTTGGGGTCGAGCGGGCCCGTCCAGCGGCCGCCTTGACCCGGGGCAGCGTCCGCGATCGCGCTCATCGCAAGCTCCCGATATATTGTGCGACGGCGCCGCGGTCGGCCTCGTCGAGCGGCACCTGCGGCATCGCGGCCCCGGGCTTCACGCCCTGGGTATCGCCGAGCCATTCCAGTCGCCCGGACACGGTGTTCGGCAGGACCCCCGCAGCGATTGTGGGTCTGCTGGCGAAGTGAGTCAGGTCGGGACCGAGAATGCCCGCCGCCCCGGTTCCCCGCACCGTGTGGCAGGCTGAGCACGCGCTGGTAAACACCGCCGCTCCCCGACCGACCCGGGGAACCTGAGGCTGAAGTTGCTCGCGCCGCCAGCGCCGGAAATCGTTCACCGGCACGGCGGTCACGGTAAACGCCATGCGCGCGTGTTCCAGTCCGCAATATTCGGCGCACTGGCCGCGGTAGAGGCCCGGGCGATCGGCCTCGAGCCAGGTGGCGTTGCTCTTGCCGGGGATCATGTCCATCTTGGGGCCTAGCTTCGGCACCCAGAAATCGTGGATCACGTCGTCGGAGGTCAGGAGCAGGCGCACGGGAATGCCGACCGGGAGAACGAGGTGGTTGGCGGTGACAATCTCGTCGGCTGCCCGCTCCCCGCGGTAGCGGATTTCCCACCACCACCGGTGCGCGGTGATTTCCACGGTGAGAGCCGTCGGACTGGGCGGGTTGGCGACCGCGCGGGTTACGATGAAGGTCCACACGGCGAGTGCGATGAGGACCGGGAACGAGAGGCCGACGCCCCAGTATATCCAGGAAAGGCCGCCAAAATCGCGTCCGACCCCGTCACCCTCGGCCGCGAGCCGCCGCCGTCCGCGAGCGATCGCCAGCCCGATCAGCCCCGCAATCAGAACGACGACGATGACCGACACGGCCGAAAGACCCCAGCCGATCTCGCGGAGCCGGTCCGCCGCGTGTCCGCCGGTCCCGGTCATGTACCCTAAAGGCTGGGCCGCGCAGCCGCTCAGCGCCAGCGCCAGCACGGAGCCGCAGCGCCTCACTGCCCCTCAAGCCCGTTTCCGCCCTCTGCGGCGTTGTCCTGCGCCTTCCGGACGGTCCGGCCGGCCGTGTCGCCGTGCAGCGCCGCTTCGGCCTGCTCGGGCGGCACGCCTCCCCCGAGCGAGCTCACATACGCGGTCAGCCGCCACAGTTGGTCCGCCGGAAGCGCTCGGCCCCATGCCGGCATGCCTTGCGGCCTGCCCTCGTAGATCGACTTGTATATCTGCGCGGGTGCGCCGCCGTAGCGCCAATAGTGATCGTTGAGCGCCGGGCCCATGCCTCCGCCCCCGCTGTAGCCGTGGCAGCCCGCGCAGTTCATGGCGCGGAACAGCTTCTTGCCGGATTCTACCGCCATCGGGTCGTCGCCGAGAGGATTGGGCATGCTGATCGCGGCGCCGAAGCTCGCGGCGCCGGCGACATCGCCGAGCGGCACCGCAGCCGGGCCGCGATAGCCCATGTTGGTCGGGATCACGCCATTGCGCGCGTGGTCGTCCGAACTCAGGATCCAGCCGGTGGTGCTCGCGCCGATCACGGCGGCCGTCAGCGCGATCGCGACGATGGCCGGCGCGCGCACTACGGGCCCCCCCGGCGGGCGGTGGGCTTGCCTCCGTTCACGTCGAGCCCGTCGACCGAGAAGACATACAAGGTCGATCCTCGCGCGGGAAAACCGGGCAGTGCGGATTGCACCATCGCAGCGCCGCCGACCCCGCTCGCCACCGCGACGTACTGCCTGCCGTCGGGGCCAAGGTAGGTGATCGGCTGCCCGATCACGCCGGAGGAGAGCTTCTGGCGCCACAGCAGCTTGCCGTTGCGGGCATCGACCGCCTTGAACCAGCCATCCGTGGTGCCGTAGAACACCAGGTCGCCGGCTGTGGCGATCGTACCCGACATCACCATGAACTTCTCGGGGATCGACCACGCACGTTTGCCCGCGACCGGATCCCACGCGATCAACGCGCCCCAGTCGCCGCCCTTGCCATCGACCGAGTGGCGATACATCTCCATGCCGTCATATGGCGTGCCCGCGATGTAGCTCACCTTGTGGTTGGTCAGGTCCATGCAGATGTTGAAGATGCCCGCGTAGATCAGCCCGGTGCGCGGCGAATAGGACGGCGGCTCCCAGTCTTTCTGCCCGATATCGGGCGGGCAGATGTTCTTCACCTCTTCCCCGACCTTGGGAATTTTGGCGGGGTTGATGATGGGCCGCTTGGTCTTCCAGTCGAAGCCGGTGGACCAGTTCTGCGGAGCGAAAGTATCGGCCTTGAGAACTTCGCCCGTCGCCCGGTCGAGAACGTAGGCATACGTGTTGCGATCGAAGTGGACCAGCGTGTGGCGCAGCTTGCCGTTGATCGGCAGATCGAGCAGCATCATCTCGTTGACGCCGTCGTAATCCCACTGGTCGTGCGGAGTGAACTGATAGGCCCAGACGGCCTCGCCGGTATCGGCGTCGCGGGCGAACACGGCGGAGGTCCACAGGTTGTCGCCGGGACGCTGGCTCGGCACCCGCGGTCCGGGGTTGGACGTCCCATAATATACGAGATTGAGCTCCGGGTCGTAGGAGACGAACCCCCACGAAGAGCCGGCCCCGTGCTGCGCCATCCCGGGGGGCCAGGTCTTGAGCCCGAGATCCTTGCCCGCATACTGCGGATAGAGCGGCTTGAACCGGGGACCGATCTTCACGTCCTTGTCCGAACCGGTCGCGTACGCGCGCCACAGTTCCTTGCCGGTCCCAAGGTCGAGCGCGGCAAACCAGCCCGCAACGCCCATCTCGCCGCCCGAGTTGCCGACGAAGACCTTGTTACCGACGATGAACGCCGCCATAGTCATGGTCGTGCCGCGCGAGACGTCGGCCATCTTGGTGCGCCACAGTTCCTTTCCGCTCTTGAGATCGACGGCGACGACGTGCGCATCCAGCAGGTTGTACACCAGCTTCCCGTCGCCCACTGCCCAGCCGCGCAGCACCGGGTCGCAGCAGGCCTTGCCGATCGCCATCGGCGACGGCGCGGGATCGTAAACCCATTTTATCGGCGCGCCGGGCTTGGTCAGGTCGAGCGCGAAGGCTCGATTGGGAAAGGGAGACACGGTGTACATCGTGTTGCCGCTGACCAGTGGAGCGCCCTCATGGCCGTAGAGGGCGCCATCGGAAAACGTCCAGGCCGCGCGCAGACGTCCGACATTGGACGTGTTGATCTGGTTGAGCGGGCTGTAACGCGAGTTCGCGTAATCGCGCGCCTGGCTGGTCCAGTCTCCGGGAGCTCCGCCGGGAGCGGGGTTAAATGAACCGTGAGTCCCGCGCGCGAAAGCACTGTGCGTCGGCGGTGATGCCGTATCGTTCGGCTGGCAGGCCGCAAGCCCCATGAGACCTGCAATTGCCAATGCAATACGAAGCCGCACCATGGGTGTCCCTCTAAGCCCTCGCACGTCCAATCCGGACGCGAGTAATAAGTTCCCTCGTAATACGAGGTAAATGTTTAGCGAGCGGCTGCGGGGCAATCAACGCCCTTTTCGCCGAGAGCTAGAGCTTGGCCAGTAGTGCCGTCAGCAGAGGGCGCAGCCGCCGCAGTTCGGATCGATGCGCAGACGATAGCGAGGCAAGCATGGCCGAACCGGCATCGGTCAGTACGACTCGCACTTGTCGCGCGTCCTCGTCATCCTGCTGTCGCTGCACCAATTTCGCCTGCTCCATTCTGTCGACCAGTTCAGTGACAGTATGCGGTTTGAGCAACATTCTTTCAGCGAGTTCGCGGATGACCATCCCATCAGGTAGCGCCGCGCAGATCGCCAGCAGCGCCTGGTGCTGGCGCGTTGTCAGACCTTCTTCTCGCGCCGCGCGTTCGCTGAACTTGAGAAAGCGGCGCAATTCGAACCGTATGTCGGCCAGCGTCCGGTATTCGTCTTGGTGCAATTCATCGACCATCGGGCCACCCCAGGAAAGACACTGCAGTAGCACGGAGCTCTCGCAAACAAAGGCGCGTTCGACTTTTGGCGGGACATGGGCGGCTGCCAGCCCCGGCATTCACCCAGCCGCCATTCGTCACGGCGACCGCGATGCTCGCGAACGAAGTCTGCCGAGGCTCTTCGCCAGCTCAGCGCAGGCAGCTCGCACTTCACTTGCGACAGCAACTGCCCTCGACCTTCGAGCGCGTCGGCAAGCCCGTATAGCGCGTCCTCCAGTGGCCTCGTCAGGACATGCTCCCCCAATGCGGAGAGAGACCGCCGGCTGATATCAGCCACCAGAGCGACGTGCTCTGGCGGGACGTATCGCAGGGCAAAGGTCAGCGATCCGTAGACTGACGCGATCGTTTGATGCTGCATGGATTCCGATGCGACGATCGCCAGCGATTCGAATGCGCGGAGCAGATCGGTGGGCACGCTGTCGGGGTAGACGACTGGAAAGCCGGTGTCGCAGCGCTCGACGCCGACCGCGAGAGGTCCGTACCAGATCCCAATCAAGTCCCTCAGATTCCAGCAGGCCAACATGCCGGGCTGAGGGTTTGACTTCGCAGTCGACGTCGAAGTCCAGCCGATCGTGGTCAGTTGTTCGATGCCGTAGCCCGCATCGCTGTCGAGATCGCGCTGGTGGTCGAATTTCAGCGCCTGCAGGAGGAGCTCCGCCGCGCGCTCATCAAGGCCACCTGAGTCCAGGTGTACCTCGAGCAGCTCCTCCCCCACGCTTACGTATTCCCCGATCGAGCGGAGGACAACGATGGCGTTGGCGCGAGGGTGGGTGCGGGCCGCATCGCACAGCGCACTCACGTCGATCGCAGTGAGGTAGCCGCACTCACGCGCCACGATGCCGGCCGACGCCGACGATGCAGCGCCGGGTGGCAGTGCAACCCAGGTCTTTCGAAGAAACTCCAATTGGACGACGCGCGCGTTCGGTATGCCGCCTGATGTTCTCGACGATCATGACCGGGCGCATTTGATCGATTGTCGAATAGATCAGCAGGATGAGTAGATAGAGAGCCACTACCGTGAACACGAAGGCTACAAGCGATCCGCACACCGGCGTATAAGTCCGATGCACGGTTGCCAGGATGATCAGGCAGTAGAGGGCCAGGCCGACGAAGAATCCGAAGTATATCTGGTTAGCGCGCCGCCGGAGAAACTGATCGTATACTTCGCTGGTAAGCGAGGCTGCGCCTTGTTGAACCGCTACGATCAATAACGAAAATGTGATCGACGTTACGGTTATGATGCTGGCGGCGATGGTCCCAAGCAGCGTCTGAAACGACTCATGCGTCCCCGGCACGAACGACGGCCACCCCAACTGAACTCGCAGGTGGTCGAGCCAGATGGATAAAACGGCAAGGCCTAGAAAGCCCGCAATCACGAAGGTTGGAATTGCGAGGAATTCCGCAAATGCTCGTCGAACCACAAGAAGTAGCGCATGCAAGCGTGCGGGTTCTCTTGCATTCGGCCGGGTCATATTTGCGTCGGCGCCCGTTTCCCGGTGGGCGATGGAGCCGGCTCCTTGATCGGTCATGTCACGAGAAGCAGCGAAGCCTGCTGACGGTTCCTTGCCAGGCGTTCTTGAAGGCGCGGTTACTCTCAGACAACGCCTACCGTCGCGAGCGCACGCTTGACAGTTTCCGTCAGATGGCCCGCCGTGCGGACCGTCAGCGGACGCGGGGATGACACGCGGCTACGCTTTGGCCTGCGTCACAGTTTGCACGGCAGTGGAGCAATATCGACGATCAGGCGTTCGGAGGTGCGAGATCGTTGGTTGCGACAAAGACCACGGACCCAGTGCGGGGCACTCGGTGCGTCGAGCAACCAGACCCACCATCGGAGGGGAGCGGTACCATCACCCGCAGACCCCCTGATCGTCGAGCCCGGACAATTGGTAAGGCCAAGAATGAAAGCTGATAGCAGCAGGGTTTTGATCATCGCGCTTGCGGCGAACTTGGCCATAGCGGTCGCGAAGTTCGTCGCTGCCGCCATCACCGGTTCGTCGGCCATGCTGACCGAAGGCGTCCATAGTCTCGTGGATTCGAGCAACCAGTTGCTTCTGATGTACGGGCACAAGCGGGCCGCCAAACCGGCCGATGCCAAGCATCCGGGTGGCTATGGCCGGGAGCTCTATTTCTGGAGCTTCATCGTCGCGCTCCTGGTGTTTGCCATGGGCGCGGGCGTGTCCGTGTACGAGGGCGTCATCCACTTCCTCAGCCCTGAACCCGCGGTCTCACCCTGGATCGCCTATGGTGTGCTGGCCGTGGCGTTCATTCTGGAGGGCGGCTCGACGCTGGCGGCGTTTCAGGAGTTCAACCGGAAGCGCGGCGGCAAGAGCTGGTGGGACGCGCTGGTCTCGACCAAGGACGCAACGACGGTCATCGTCCTTCTGGAAAACGGGGCGGCCATGGCGGGTCTCGTTATTGCTGCGCTCGGCCTGGCCGTGTCCAGGCTTACCGGCGATCCGCGCTTCGATGGCGTGGCATCGATCATCATCGGACTGCTGCTTGGATTGGTGGCAATGTTTCTCGCCCGCGAGGCCAAGGGACTTTTGATCGGCGAGGCGGCGGATCCCAACCTGATTGCCAGCATCCGTCAGAACGTCTCCCGCGAAGGGGTGGTGGGCGTCGGCGAAATCATGACCCTGCACAACGCTCCCGAACAGATCGTTGCCGCGGTCAACGTCGATTTCGACAACCGGCTCGGTGCCAGCGATGTCGAGCGCATCGTGGCAGAGATCGAGCAATCTCTGCGGGCCGACTTCCCTTCGATTTATCGGGTCTATGTTCGACCGCACGAACATGCAGGAGCGAAGTTCGGGGATGCCAGGGGCCTAGTTGAATAGGCGAGCACCCTTGGTGCGTTGCCGGAAGAATTAGAATGTAGCTTCCACTAAAGACCAGAGCTTGGAATTTTCTCGCGAACCCTCTCTTGGCATCTTCGAATGACCGCACCTGCCAGACTGTCAGGTTGATAATATTACTTCCAGTCGCTAACTACGCGTACACATTATCGGTATTATAGGCTTGAATATGATCACATAAAGATTGGAGAAGCTGATGCGAAGGTTAAGGCTAATGCGTCGCTGGGCCCAAGTGGCCGCAATTGGTATCACTTCTGTGGTGTCTGCCTGTTCGGTGGATCCCGTCGCCGACCAG
This sequence comes from Tsuneonella deserti, assembly GCF_014644315.1. Lineage (NCBI taxonomy): Bacteria > Pseudomonadati > Pseudomonadota > Alphaproteobacteria > Sphingomonadales > Erythrobacteraceae > Tsuneonella > Tsuneonella deserti. The sequence goes on from NZ_BMKL01000001.1 coordinate 998,200, forward strand.
GGAACGGCTACTCAACCCGCCGCGGCGGCCGCTACCGCGACCGCGCCGACGGTCGTGACCGGACCTGCCCGCGCTGCTCCTGCAACACCCACGGTTGAAAGCAGTCCACGCCTTGCCGTAGAACCGGAGGGGCTCCGATGGTTCCTTCAGCCGAGCGGCAGCGCACGCCCCGTGCCCTTCGGTCGTCAGGAGAATGAGGTGCTCGCTTCCCTGGAAAGAGTGCTCGGTCCCGCCACCCAAGGCACCAACCGGGATTGTGGTGCAGGACCAGTCCAAGTCGCAAGCTGGCCGAATGGATTGAGCCTGGTTTTTCAGGATGACCGCTTTGTTGGGTGGGGTCTGGCGCGGTGGCCAAAGGGACAGATTGCGACCGCGGCAGGGATAGCTCCGGGCAGCACCCGTGCCGAGCTGGAGAGTGCGTATGACGCAGACGTGATTCAAACGTCGCTCGGCACTGAGTTCAGCGCCGGAGGCCTTCATGGCGTTCTTGACGGGACCACCGCTGGGGCCCGCATAACGGACATGTGGGCAGGAGTGAGCTGTGTCGCCCGGTAATGGTACCCTCAAAGACCAGCGCGGCCGGGTGCATCGAACGGCTTGATGCCAGCATGCGACCGCGAGTTCGGAAGGCAACGAGGGTCCCATTCCCACGAAAGGACCCCAATTGAGATGCCGTAAATCAGTCGACGGAGGCCGCCTTGGCCGCGACCGACTTGAACGATATCTCGACGACGAGCCCGGGGTTACCTGCGGACAGCGTCAACATCCCACGGTGCACGCGAGCGGCAGCGCTAACGATACTCAGCCCTAGCCCGCTGCCTGGTTGTGAGCGGCTCGCGTCGAGGCGTGCGAACCGCAGCAACGCTTTCTCGCGCAGCTCGGCAGGAATGCCGGGTCCGGTGTCAGCCACCGTCAGCCGGGCGAATTCCTCACCGCTCTCTAAACTAATTCGCACCTCGCCCCCCACCGGGGTGTACTTGATGGCGTTGTCGAGCAGGTTCGTCGCTGCTTGCGCGAGCAACGTCGGCGAACCCATCATTCTAACGGGGTTAATCTGGGCGAGCAGGCGAACGCCTTTGTCCTCGGCCACCGGCTCGAAAAGTTCCACCGCTTCCGCCACGATTGTGTCCAACCGAACCCACTCAAAGCTGGCGCCCCCTGTCTCCTCGGCCCGCGCGAGTGTCAGGACCTTCTCAATCAAGCGGAGCATTCCGTCGAGATCCTGCCGGCTCTCCGTGACAACCTCGCGCAACCGTCCCGTTGTGGCGTTTTCGATCTGAGCTAGTTCCAGGCGCGCCCTGATCCGGGTGAGCGGTGTCTTGAGGTCGTGGGCGAGACCGTCTGTCGCCGCGCGCAGGGAACTCACCAAGCGCTCCACCTCTTCGAAACTGCGATTGATCGTCTCGGCAAGCCGGTCGTATTCATCTCCCACTCCCGAAACGGGCAGGCGCTCTTCAAGGCGTCCGGCGAGGAACCGCTCGCCAGTCGCAGTGGCGGCAGCAAGAAACGCCAATCCCCGGCGGCTGTACCAGAAGCCCAGCAGCAACCCCAGCACGCCGGTGGCCAGGAACGACCAGAGAATAGACGAAACATAGCGTTCGCGCAGCACCCACTGCTCGTCCGACAGGCTGCCGACCAGCAGGCGAAATCCGCCCTCGAGCAGGACTGCTCGTGCCTCCACTCGCCGCTGACGCGGTTGTCCGCCCGTGCTGACCACCTCCGTGGTAAAGGTATGATACCCGGGCTCTTCGACGTTGGCTGGCCAAGCCACAAGATTGCCTGCGAGCGGGGTTCCGGCAGGATCGGCGAGGAGATAGAAGAACTCGTTGATGCGCGGTAGTTTCTGCGCGCGCTCGATCGCCCCTGCCACCCCCAGGACACCGCCGTCGCGGTACCGTCCGAGCAGCGCCGTTGCCTCGTCGTCCACCAGAGCGTGCTGGCGAGCTTCGATCAGCCGGGCAGTCCCCACGTATTGCAGGGTCAGCGCGGCGCCGGTGGTAATCAACGCGATGAGTGTGATCCACAAGGCGCCGCGCAAGGCGGCGCTGCGCGCAAGCGAGCCGGTTTCAGACCGCATCGAGACGATAGCCGGCACCGCGAATGGTGCGGATCATCGGCGTTTCGCCAAGCGCATCGATCTTGCTGCGCAGACGACTGACGTGAACGTCGATAACGTTGGTGCCGGGGTTGAAGCTGTAGTCCCAGATGGCCTCGGTCATCATCGTGCGGGTGACCACCTGGCCCGCATGACGCATCAAGTACTCGAGCAGCTGAAACTCCTTGTTGAGAAGCTCGATTTGCCGACCATTGCGCGAGCCGGTCCGGCTCAGCAGGTCGAGCCTAAGCGAGCCTACGAGGAGCTGAGTTTGAGAGTCGGGCAAACCCCCTCTCCGCCGGACTATTGCCTCGAGCCGCGCGATCAGCTCTCCAAAGGAAAAGGGCTTGGCGAGGTAGTCGTCGCCTCCTGCCCGCAAGCCGGCAATGCGGTCATCGACCTGACCTAGTGCCGAGAGCACCAGCACAGGGGTGGCGTTACCTTGCGCCCTCAGTGCCGTCAGCGCTGCCAGCCCGTCGAGTCCCGGCAGATTTCGGTCGAGAATGATCGCATCATAGCTGCCCGTGAGCGCGGCTGTTAACCCGTCGATGCCGGACTCCGCGTAATCGCAAGGATGCCCGAGCTCGCCAAGCGCCCGCCGGACGTACTCAGCAGTCTGAGCATCATCCTCGACCAGCAAGAGTTTCAAGACGCATTCATCAGCTTGAGAACCACGGTGGTTGGACGCGCCGGACTCCTTGCTGGTTCCCCTGAAGTATGCGGGCCTACGAGTTTGCGGTCCGGTCTGTGCCGATGGGTAGGTCAAACGACAGCAGCCGGCCGTCGCGTAGAACCTTGACAGGTACGTGCGCGCCCACCTTGGCGGCAGCCACCGCACGCGCCAGATCGCGGCTGTCCGCGATCGGTTGCCCAGCGAAGTTCTCCACCACGTCGCCGCTAGCCAGGCCAGCCGAAGCGGCGGGCCCGCCCGGCTCAACCCCGGCGATTAGCGCGCCTTTGCCTTCTTTGACGCCCATTTCCTGCGCGACTTCCGGCGTAAGCGTTTGTAGCGAGACGCCAATGCGGCCGCGCTGCACACTGCCGTGTTCGGCGATCTGCTGTGCCACCTGCCGCGCCATGTGCGCGGGTATTGCAAAGCCGATACCAACATTGCCGCCGGACGGCGAAAGGATAGCGGTGTTAATGCCAACGACGTTTCCACGCGCATCGAACAGCGGGCCGCCGGAGTTGCCCGAATTGATCGCTGCATCGACTTGCAGGAAGTCGTCATAGGGTCCGGCCCCCAGGTCGCGACCGCGTGCCGACAGAATTCCCGAGGTCACTGTGTTACCGAGTCCGAATGGGCTGCCCATCGCGAACACACTATCGCCCACGCGAATATGGTCGCTGTCGCCCCATTGAATGGGCTGGAAACGGCCGCCTCCCTCGATCTGAACTACCGCGACGTCGATCTTTGGATCGCGTCCGAGCACCTTGCCTGGCAGTTCGCGCCCGTCACTGAGTTGGACGGTCACATCGGTCGCACCTTCGACCACATGATTGTTGGTTAGCACCAGGCCCGAAGCATCGATGATGAAGCCCGAGCCGAGCGCGCCCCGTGTAGGAGCCTGCTCCTGAGGCATCCCCTGAGGAAACTGAAAGCCGAAAAGTTGGCCCAGCCGATCCTGGAGTTCGGGAGCCGGGCCAAAGCCGCCGGCTTGCTGATCGCCCGCCTGTGATTTGACCTGAATCTGGACCACGCTGGGTCCCACGGCTTGGACCATGTCGGCCAGCGAGGCGTGGGCACCGGCTGCGGCCACTGCCGCTGCACCAGGCGCCATCAATTGGCGGGCTGCCGGCGGGTCTATGGAGTCGGCCAGCGCAGCGCCGCCGGTTATGCCGGCCACTCCCGCTCCGACCAGTAGCAGCGCAGCGATGCCGGGTCGCAAGGAGATATTTCGATGGGATGTCACGGTCTGTCACCTGTTGTGAGAGTTTGCAGACCTCCGGTTAGCGACGCCGACTGTGGCCAGCCTGTGCCAAGCGTTAAATCGCGTTCATGATGCCGTGGCGGATAGAATGCATCGACATGCCCAACAGGAGCGGACGGGATGCTCGGGTACTTCGGCTAAACGAAAGGAACGCTCGCATCCTTAAAGTAATGCCCAGCGAATAGCCACTGTGGGAGACACGGCGATCCAGGTAAACCCGGCAACGCTGTCAATCGCTCCGTTGCGCCAAATTGGTCGGCAACTTCGTCCACCCGGAGAAGGACACCCTCTCTCACGACTAGAGCGCAAAGATGGCTCCATCCAGGATGCGCCCGATGGCGGTGCCGAATGTCAGCCGCCAGAGATCGGCCAACTCGCGACGACCTCTCCAGTGGCAGGGCTCTCTATTCTCACCTCATCCAACTTTACGGCCACAACACAAATCGGCCGTTGTTCGATGCCGCCTGGTTGAACGCAGCGCACTGGGCCGGCTCCAGGAACCCGACCAATCCGCCCTGACAGGACGAAACGAAATCCCACTGGGGACTTGAACGCGTTCCGGGGGATTCGCTGCACCGATTCAAACGCGCGACCGCTGCGGAGCGCCTCCCGCCGGGTTTCGTCCGTAAAGAACTGCGCCACCGCAACGGTTTGCCCCGCCAGTGTGACGGGTGCGATCCCGGTCGACCGCCCAGCGCTGGAGGCTCTCGGGCAGTCGCTGCCTGATGACCAAGGCCGGGCGATCCAATAGCCTTCGATAGCTTGGAGCTTTGCGGTGTCGGGCAGGCCCCAGCCGGCGAGGGACCACGTAGTGGGTTCTACATGAAGGCGCAGGGTCTCTTCACTCTCATCGTAACGCCAGCGCAGAAGCTCTAGGCTGCCCTGCTCCGCAGGACCGGCGCAACCGAAGGGTACGCTCAGCTCAAAACGCCGCCCTACTGCTGATCTAATTTTCCCTGGGACTGGCGCTCCAGCCACCAACGCGTCGGTCGCAGTAGCGACCATGGCGATGATGTCGGCTCTGCCGAGAACGGGGTCGCTATCGGTTGACGGGCTTGGACCCGGCGTTGGCCGCGCAATCGCACGAGAATGGGCATCCGCAGCCTTCGGTGCACTGGCGCGGCCAACGTAGAAACCTGCGCTCCCAACCACGATCGCCGCGATGTGAACCATGACTGGCACATCACACCCGCTGAACTTGCCTCCGCGGCGCTGATTTAGGCGGCGGAAGCTTTGCCAAGATTTCTCTGCAGGTGGGGAAGCTGCGCCGAAAGAGTACCGGACCGTTGCGCTTCTTGAAAGGAGGCGTTCGCCGGGATTTGAGCGGGTCTTGCTCCCCCCGGCGCAAGCGACGGCAACGGACCGAACGAACTGCTCCGGACCTGGCCTTCGGGCACCGTGATCAAGGGTACACGCGAGCCACCGGCCGGAATCTTTGAGCACCAGTCAAAGGGTGGTCGCCGTGCCGACGGGATGTCATCTCGAAAACCAGATTTTGATAGCTAGCGGCAGGAATCAGCGTCCGCGGAACTTGTGTTAGGCGTGAGGCCCATGCCTTTTAGGCATCGGGCCCATGCCCGCTTTGCACCCCATTTCAGGCATCGATATCGATCCGTGATCTCACGGAGAAGCATGTATGATCTGAGGAGTTCAAGGATAAACCTCGAACGTGCGAGGTGAGGGCGCAATGCTGCTATCTGCGCTAGGCTGAACGAACGGCCGCTTTCGGGGCAATAGTCGCGTCCACTCGAATGGCCGAGATTGGGCGCGGAGCTGAAGAACATCGCTAACGCAGATCACGCAACGACGATGCGCTCTTTCTAAACATTCGCGTTCAGGCGTGCAGATCGTTCCGCGGGCTCAGCGCGAGGCCGCCCCCTTGGGCTGCCGAAACACATCCGCTCGGTAGGCCTCATTTTGAGCGGCATAGGGCGTAGGTGTTCAAAGAAGGCATCCAGACCGGCGATCGCATCTCTGACTAGTGCAAGATCAGGATCTGCCTCGTATACTTCCACTCCGACGGTCCCATCGACGTGACCGGAGATGTAATTACGCATCGGCAACTCAACACCAAAGTCCCGAAGAGCTGTGCGTCCGGTTCCGCGCAGCGAATGGCCGTCCGGAGCTTTGCCATGCAGTTCCAAGCCGGTTCCGCCCGGGAAGTGAAATTTCCGAGCGGGGTCGATGGCTCGCTTCCGCATCATCCAGTCGAAATCCAGCAGTCCATCCGGATGCACGAATTCAGGAAATAGGGCGGCGTGACCAGCTGCTTGAACTGCTCGAACGTAGTCCAAGAAGCCGAGCTCGATAACTTTCTGGCTAACAGCGACCTTCCGCTCCCCTTCATCAACCTTGAGGCCACGGAGGCGGTTTGGGCGCACGTAGATGTATGGAACGGGAGCGTCGGGAAAGACGTCGACGGATTCGAGCCCGGCTCCCTCGCTAGGGCGCCCGCAAATGTTCAAGTTGACCAGTGGCGACCAGTAGACGCCGTCGTGGATCACGTGAGCTCCAGGTTTGAATCGGTTGTCGATCCCGGCGCATCCCTCGTAAACAGGCCCTGAAGTTAGCTTCGCGAACGCTTCCACCGTCCAGTTGGGCCGTTTCTCATTCTTCTTGCGCTTATCAGTTTTCTTCGTTTGCTTTGCGTTATGCCGTAGTCCCTTGAAGTCTAGTGAGTGCTTGGCGAAGCCAGCCGTCGCGGCCCCCTCGATCACAGCTTTCAACCAGCAAAGATGCTTGTTGCGGGTGCCAGAGTGGAGGCCGATTTTTCGAAGGCGCGCGTGCTCCTGGTCCTCGGTTTCCTTGTCCGGCGGCTCCACGGATGCAAGAGCCGCAGCGAACCCTCCCTGGCCCTTGACCATGAAGTGGTTGTAGCGTTTTGGCAGCCGCCCCATCAATTTGACGCATTCGAACAAATGCTGCTGCTTGATCGAGGAGAACGGGATGTCGCCGTTGGCACCGACTAATAGGTTCACGCTAGCGCTGACTTCCCTTGCTCGATCGTCGTCCCACAGGCCTTCCCTTTTCCTATTTTCGATGACGATCTCTGCCACCTGGCTGAAGGGTCCGTCGCGACAACCGTCATTCAAAGGCACTGGGGTGCCGCTTTCGTCCTGGGAGGCCGGGGCGATCGCTTCGCAGATCCATCGCGCGCTCTGGGATCCAAATAGAGCCATTGCTCGCGGTGACGGCACGCCCAGCTTTACTGGTACACCGCTGTCTGACGCAGCTGCGAGGCAAGCCTCCGCCATGGCCGCGGCTGCGGTTGCGCGGGCCCGTGCAATATTGTCGGTGGTAACAGGGTAGCCAAGATTCGTCAGTTGTATGGCGAGCTGGCCATCGCTGATGAGCGAGCTCCGGTCGCCATAAGCTTCGATCGTCTCGATCACATCGAGGATTTCGCGTTCGCTGAAGCCGGCAGCCTGGCCTGCCTCCACCGCCAAGCTACGCGACGGCGGTTCACCATTTTTCGGTGACAAGGCGTACATCCGTGCGTGCGCTAGGTCGATGCGATCGTGAAATGGGGAGGGCTGGCCAAGTCGATCTCCGCGGATACGATCGAGCGCCCTTTCTGCCATCGCTTTGTAAAGCTGGCCGAGCCCATCGTGTCCTACCTGAAAATGCCTCATCGCACGCACCTCTTCCATCCGCGCCTCGAGCTGGACGGAGTAGCGCTGTGCGGTCACCGCGCAGCCCGTCTTGAGGCTGATACGAAGGATTATAGGACATTTTTCTGGCGGTCGGCGGGACGCCCGCCAACGCCACCACCAGGTCCGGCCGCGGAGGTATCGGTCAGCGGCCACAGCACTCACCCGAGCGCGGGTCGCTGCAGCACAATGTTGGACACGATCTTGGGCACAAAATGGGGCACAAATGCCCGAAAAAATCCTCGACCAATTACTCGCCTCCGCCGCTAAGGGACGGAATTCAGGCACTTAGCGGCGATGAGGGCGAAAATTGGTCGGGGAAAGAGGATTCGAACCTCCGGCCCCTGCCTCCCGAAGACAGTGCTCTACCAGGCTGAGCTATTCCCCGACCGATCTCATCCCAACACGTATGGCTGGGCGAGGCAGGTGCGGGCCTATAGGGATGGGCAGGACGGGTGGCAAGCGGGCAATTGCCGGTCTAGGGCGGAGCCATGGCCAGCGCCTCTCCGCTTCGCGATTCTCCGCCTGCCCGCCATCCCGAATGGCAATACCTCGACCTGATGCGCCGAATCTGGAGCGAAGGCTCCGAACGGATCGACCGTACGGGAATCGGCACCCGGTCGGTATTCGGCGCCACGCTGCGATTCGACCTGACCGATCGCGCGATGCCGCTCATCACGACCAAGCGGGTGTACTGGAAGACCGCGACCCGCGAACTGCTGTGGTTCCTTACCGGCGAGACCAACATTCGCCCGTTGGTGCTCCAGGGCGTGCACATCTGGGACGACTGGCCGCATGCACGATACGTGCGCGAGACCGGTGACGAGATTACGATCGAACTTTTTATCGAGCGCATTGCGAATGACGAAACCTTCGCCGCCAACTGGGGCGATCTTGGACCGGTCTATGGCAAACAGTGGGTCGATTGGCCCACCTACCGCTACCGGCCGGACGGGCTCTACGAGCCAGGCGAGGGGATCAACCAGGTCGCCCAGGTCGTCAAATCGCTGAGAACGAATCCCGGCAGCCGGCGCCACATCATCGAGGGCTGGAACGTCGCCGAGCTTGACCGGATGGCGCTGCCGCCGTGCCACAAGACCTACCAGTATCACGTTGCCGACGGAAAGCTGAACGGGTTGCTCTACCAGCGCAGCTGCGACGTCGCGCTCGGGCTGCCGTTCAACCTGTGGTCGGCGGCTCTGCTCCAGAGGATGCTCGCCCAGCAGGCAGACCTCGAGCCGGGCGAGCTGATATGGATGGGCGGTGACGTCCACCTCTACCTCAATCATGCCGAACTGATCGAGGAGCAGCTCGTCCGGGAACCTCAGGGCGTCCCACGGCTTGAAATCCTGCGGCGGCCGGCGACGATCTTCGATTACTCAATCGAGGATTTCGCGGTTTCGGACTACGCGCCGCTCGGGGCTCTCAAGGCGCCGGTGGCGGTCTAGCGGCTTCTTGACTCGCGCCGGGGCTTTGAAATAAAATAACCCGGTCTTATAAGATTGCTTCTAACGCGGGGAGAGCGCGATGGCCACCAGGCCGAGCGGGACGGGACAGGCGGGGCACAATCGCCCGGCGCTGAGCTTCCACGTTCCCGAACCCAAGTACCGGCCGGGCGATGCGGTCGATTTTTCCGATTTGAAGATCAGCGAACCCGGCGCGCAGCCGCGTCCGGACGAGACCTGTCTGGCGATCGAGACCGCGCCGCTCGCCAACGATCTCATCCGCGTGCTGGGCGACGACAACCAGGCGCACGGCCCGTGGGACCCGCGGCTCGATCCCGAAACGCTGCGCGCGATGCTGCGTAACATGGCGCTTACCCGTGCTTTCGACGAGCGGATGTATCGCGGCCAGCGCCAGGGCAAGACCAGCTTCTACATGAAGTGCACCGGCGAGGAAGCGACCTCGATTGCCGCCTCGATGGCGCTGGCCGCCGATGACATGGTCTTTCCCAGCTATCGCCAGCAAGGCATCCTGATCGCGCGCGGCTACCCCCTGGTCGAGATGATCAACCAGATCTACTCGAACCGGGGCGACAAGCTGAAGGGCCGCCAGCTGCCGATCATGTATTCGAGCCGGGCGCACAGCTTCTTCACCATCAGCGGCAACCTGGCCACGCAGACCCCGCAGGCGGTCGGCTGGGCGATGGCGAGCGCGATGCGCGGCGACAGCCGGATCGCGGCGACCTGGGTGGGCGAGGGCAGCACGGCGGAGGGCGACTTCCACGCCGCCTGCCTGTTCGCAACAGTCTACAACGCGCCCGTCATCCTCAACGTCGTGAACAACCAGTGGGCGATCTCGAGCTTCTCGGGGTTTGCCGGTGGTGAGCGGGCGACCTTCGCGGCGCGCGGAGTGGGCTACGGCATCGCTTCGCTGAGGGTGGACGGCAACGACCCACTGGCATGTTACGCCGCCGAGTTATGGGCCGCCAATCGAGCCCGCGCCAACGCCGGGCCGACGCTGATTGAACACTTCAGCTACCGCGCGGAAGGGCACTCCACGTCTGACGATCCGAGCCAGTACCGCAGCGCGCAAGAGCGCGCCGAATGGCCGCTGGGCGATCCGATCATGCGCCTGAAGGATCACCTCATCGCGCTCGGTGAATGGGACGACGAGCGGCAGGAAAAGCTCGACCTGGAAAGCGCCGAGCAGGTCAAGGCAGCGACCAAGGAAGCCGAGAAGAACGGCATCCTGGGTCACGGCCTCCACCACCCGTTCCACACGATGTTCGAGGATGTGTTCGAGGAACTGCCCTGGCATCTCGAGGAACAGGCCGCGCAGGCGATCCGCGAAAGGGAAATCAAGTGGCCACAACCCTGATCGACGATACGCCGGTCGGCCTCGCCGACGCGCCGGCGCGCAACCTCAACATGATCGAGGCGATCAACGACGCGCTCGACATCATGCTCAGCCACGACCCGACCGTGATCATCATGGGCGAGGATGTCGGCTATTTCGGCGGCGTGTTCCGCGCGACCGCGGGCCTGCAGGAAAAGCACGGCAAGAACCGCGTGTTCGACACACCGATCTCCGAATGCGGCATCATCGGCGCGGCGGTGGGCATGGGCGCCTACGGCCTGCGCCCGGTGCCCGAGATTCAGTTCGCGGACTACATTTACCCCGGGATGGACCAGCTCATCAGCGAGGCGGCACGCCTTCGCTATCGTTCGGCGGGCGAATTCATCGCGCCCCTGACCGTGCGCAGCCCGTTCGGCGGCGGCATTTTCGGCGGGCAGACGCACAGCCAGAGCCCTGAATCGCTGTTCACCCATGTCGCGGGCCTGAAGACGGTCATCCCTTCCACCCCGTACGATGCCAAGGGCCTGCTGATCGCGGCGATCGAGGACAACGATCCGGTCATTTTCTTCGAGCCGAAGCGGATCTACAACGGCCCGTTCAACGGCTACTACGACAAACCGGTCGAGCCGTGGAAGAACCACAAGGATAGCCGGGTTCCCGAAGGCTACTATTCCATCCCGCTCGGCAAGGCGCGCACCGTGCGCAAGGGCGATGCGCTGACCGTGCTTACCTACGGCACCATGGTCCACGTCTCCGAAGCGGTATGCCGCGAGAAGGGCGTGGATGCCGAGATCATCGACCTGCGCACGCTGGTGCCGCTCGACATCGAGGCGATCGAGGCTTCGGTCGAGAAGACCGGCCGCTGCCTGATCGTGCACGAGGCGACCCGTACCAGCGGTTTCGGCGCGGAGCTTTCTGCCCTCGTGACCGAGCGCTGCTTCTACCACCTCGAAGCCCCGGTCGAGCGCGTGACCGGCTTCGACACTCCCTATCCGCATAGCCTCGAGTGGGCTTACTTCCCCGGACCGATCCGCATCGGCGAGGCGATAGACAAGATTCTGGAGGCCTGATGGCTCGCTATACCTTCAACCTCCCCGACATCGGCGAAGGCATCGCCGAGGCGGAGATCGTGGCCTTTCACGTCAAGCCCGGCGACCGGGTCGAGGAAGACCAGCAGATTGCGGACATGATGACCGACAAGGCGACGGTCGAGATGGAAAGCCCGGTCACGGGCACCGTCCTCGAAGTCGCGGGCGAGGTGGGCGACGTGATTGCCATCGGCTCGATGCTGGTGGTGATCGAAACCGAGGGTGAGGCGAGCGAAAGCGCGACGCCCGCCGAAGTCGCACCGGCGCCCAAGTCCCCGGAAATCGAGCGGCGGATCGAGGTCGAGAATCCCGACGCGAGCGATGCCGACGATGCGATCGCGGCGGAGCCGAAGGCTTCCCCGCCGCCTCCGGCCGCCGCGCCGGAGCCGGCTCCTGCACCCAAGCCTGCCGCAGCGCCACGGGCTGCACCCGCTCCGGCAATGCCACAGTCGTCGATGAAGGTGCTTGCCACCCCCGCCGTGCGCCAGCGCGCGCGCGATCTGGGCATCGACCTGGCCGAGGTCCGTCCGAGCGAGGAGGGGCGCATCCGCCACTCCGATCTCGATGCGTTCATCTCCTACGGAGCGGCCAGTGGCCATGCCCCGGCCGGGCGCACCCGCGCCGACGAGACCATCAAGGTTATCGGCCTGCGCCGCCGGATCGCGGAGAACATGGCGGCGGCCAAGCGGCACATCCCGCACTTTACCTATGTCGAAGAGTGCGATGTCACCGAACTTGAGCGCCTGCGCGAACAGCTCAATGCAGCGCGCGGCGACAAGCCCAAGCTGACGATGCTGCCGCTGCTGATCGCCGCGATTTGCAAGACGATCCCCGACTTCCCGATGATCAACGCCCGCTACGATGACGAGGCGGGTGTGGTCACGCGGCACGGAGCGGTCCACCTCGGTATGGCGACCCAGACCGATGGCGGGCTGATGGTGCCGGTCATCCGCGATGCACAGGCGAAGAACCTGTGGCAGCTCGCGACCGAGATCCGCCGCCTGGCGGAAGCCGCCCGGAGCGGTTCGGCCAAGTCGAACGAACTGTCCGGCTCGACCCTGACGGTCACCTCGCTAGGACCGTTGGGCGGAGTCGCCACCACGCCGGTCATCAATCGCCCCGAAGTCGCGATCATCGGACCCAACCGCATCGTCGAGCGGCCGATGTTCGTGCCTGATGGCATGGGCGGCGAGCGGGTCGAGAAGCGCAAGCTCATGAACATCTCGATCTCGTGCGACCACCGGGTGGTCGATGGTTGGGATGCTGCCAGCTTCATCCAGGCGGTCCGCAAGCTGATCGAGACGCCGGCTCTGTTGCTGGTCGGCTGACCGGGTTATGCTTTCCCTCCTGGTTGGGGGAGACGCCCGTGAAGACCGACCCGCGCATTGACGCGTACATCGCCAACGCCGCAGAGTTCGCGCGGCCGATCCTAACGCGTCTGCGAGCCCTGGTCCACTCGGCGCTGCCGCAGGCGGAAGAGACGATCAAGTGGTCGATGCCGCACTTCACGGTGCTTGGCAAAAACGTTGCCGGCATGGCCGCGTTCAAGGCGCATTGCGCGTTCACGATCCACGGCGAGGGTCGGGCCGGAACCGAAGGGATGGGGCAGCACGGCAAGCTTGCCTCGGTCGAGGATATCCCGCCCGACGCTGAACTTGTTGCCAAACTCATCGCGGCGACCGCGCGCATCGAAAGCGATGGCAGCGCCACGAAGGCGCGTTCGCGATCCGCGCCGAAAACGGAAATACCGATGCCGGAAGATTTCGCAGCTGCGCTCGCAGGCAACCCGCAGGCGCGCGCGACGCTCGAAGGTTTCGCGCCGTCACACCGGCGAGAATATGTTCAGTGGGTGACCGAGGCAAAGCGCGAAGAAACCCGCGCGAAGCGCATCGCCCAGTCGGTCGAGTGGCTGGCCGAGGGAAAGAAGCGCAACTGGAAATACGAGCGGTGCTGAAGGGTCAGCGAACGATCGCGCTGTAGGTCATCCGTCCCTCCGGCGCCGAAGCAGGCACCCGCAGCCGCAGGTGGGTCACGTCTTCCGCCGATGCGATGCGCTGCCCGAGTCGGAGCGCGCCGAGGCGGCCCCAGGTGCGTCCGTTATCGATCGACACCTGGACCGCTTCACTGCCAGCGCGCTGGAAGGCGAGGGTGCGCGGCACTGCCGCTTCGACGGTGAGTGGGCGGCCAGGCATGGCGGTGCGCCATTCGACGACGAGGACCACCTTGTCGCCACTCTTGAGAGTGGTTGCCGGCTCGAGCGCCCGCACGCCGTCATCGCGCCGTTCGACATAGACCGAGCGATTGACGTCGATCGCCTCGCTCGCCGCGGCCGAGCCCCCCAGCAGGCACGCCAGAGCTCCCAGAACCAGTCCCATGCGCATGATTAAATTTCCCCCAAGGCCCCGCTTTCCGGGCAGGCGGACCTTCGGAGGATATGGTTAATTTTCGGTGCACCATGACGTGTGCGAAAAGGTGCCGGAAGCGCGGTTGACAGCCCCTGTCCGACGCCTTAGTGGCGCGGCTCCCAAGCGGTGCAAGCCCCTTAAATGCGCGGGTGTAGCTCAGTTGGTTAGAGTGCCGGCCTGTCACGCCGGAGGTCGCGGGTTCAAGTCCCGTCACTCGCGCCACTTGGGACTTTTAGCGACAATTCATGCGGTCCGCCTCAACCTTTCGGTTGGGGCGGACGCGCGTCACTCGTCGGCGCGGGGCGGGCTCCAGCGTCCGGTTTCCATCCAGATCAGGAATCGCCTCAGCGGCATCAGCCATACGATGCCGAGGAGAAGGTAAGCGATCGCCTGCGCCCAGGCCGGCCACGTCCCGACCAATTCAGGCAGGTAGCGCGCCACGACCAGTGCGTAGGCGCCGAGCATCGATAGCAGGCCGAGAATCCCGAGCGGGATTCGCAAAGTGGGCTCGGTCCTCACGCGAACGGCCCGTACAGACGGGTCGGAGTGACTACCGCTGCGAGCGGGTGGTCGTGCTCTTCGTGTGGAAGATCTTCCACCAGCTGACAATCCCATGCGAGGCCGATGGCGAGTGTTCCCGGGTTGCTCGCCAACCAGCGGTCGTAGTGGCCGCCGCCCTGGCCGAGCCGGAGCCCGTCGGCGGTGAAGCCTACCAACGGGACGATCAGCACTTCGGGCACCACCGCTTCGGCTTCCGCGAGAGGCTGCAAAACGGTGAACGGACCCGTCTCGAGGTCGCTTTCCTCGAAAGGATCCGAATGGAGCGCGAACTCCATCGGTGCATCACGCATGGCGAAGCGGGGCAGGGCGATACGATGACCGCGCTCGAGAAAGTGGCGGGCATACCCTGCCGCGGGAGCCTCGTTTGGCCCCGTGCGGTAAAGGCCGATAGTCGCCTGCGGCGGGATCAATGCGGATAAAGGAGCGGGAGGCACGCGAAAGAGCAGGGCCCGTGTCACATCGGGCAGGGCTGCGACGTAGCGGCGGCGCTCGGCCTTGAGCGTCTGGCGCAGTTTGGTCTTGGTGGACATCGACCCTCCCTAGACGGACACGTCCCGACAAGTCGAGCAGCGCTCCCACGAACGCGCCAGGGGAAATGTGGCGGAACCACCATGGGTCTTGCCCCAGTATCCTCTGACGCCGAACGTCAGGTGGGGACCATGTACCCCGGTCCCCGGGACGGACCCGGTCGCCAGGGCAGGGACAGCCCCCAGGATGTGCTTATAGCCCCAGGGATATTGATGCGGCTCGTGCCGGGCAGTCCCGCCGAGGTCTATCTAGGGTGCGGGAAGGGCGCGCTCAAGCTTGTCGGCGCATTGTTCGAGCATTTCGGCGAGGCTTTCGAGCGCAGGCGCGAGATCCGCGTGTTCAGCGGAAGGAGTCCCTGCCGCAGCCGACGCGTCAGCGGGGGCGTTGTTCGAGACAAGAGCCTCACGCTCCTGTGTCAGCTCATCGACACGTTCGCGAAGTGCGGCCTCGTTCGACTGGTGCTCGCCGATCCTTTCGTTCAGCTCCGCGATCAGCGCCTGGGCGGTCGCCAGCTCATGCGCGATATCCTGCCGCTCGGTTTGCGCCCGCTCGAACTCGGCATCGCGATTGGCGAGAACGGCTTTGAGCTCGTCAAGCTGGCCGACCGCGGTTTCCGCGGCAGCGCGCGCTTGCGCGATCTCGTCGTCTGCCCGGCTGACGGTGTCCCCGCCCTCGTGCACCTGGTCTGCCAGCAAAAGCGCGGCGAACAGGATGTTCTGCGCCTCGTGTCCCGACAGGTTGCCCATTGAAGCGAGCTTTTCGTTGATGAGCGCGCCGAGCCGGCCCACCCGTTCTTCTTCGCCGGGAGCGCAGGCGACGCGGAACACGCGGCCGCCGATCGAAAGGGCAACTTCGCTCATTGTTCGAGTTCGCCCAGCAGGCTGTCCAGTTCGCCCAGTGCCTGGGCCACCTTCTCACGCAGGCTCTCGTGCCGCTCGACCAGCGCCGATACCAAAGGAGGAGGCGCAGGCCCAAGCTCGCGCGAGCGGTCTGCCGCCTGTGCGATGCGCGCCAGCGCGGCTTCGATCCGCTGCACCGCGGCTTCCGTCCGGTCCCCCGTCATGAACGGCGATTTACCGTCTTTCGCCCGTTCACGCAAAGCTTTGCCGCCACCTGTTGATAAATGGTGCGGGATTGGCGGCGGGTGACGAGGCGAGCGCTCGCCTTGACCTTCCACGACCCGTCCGCGAAGGGGGCGGCGCGCGCCCGAATCGCAATGAAGGAGCCTTCCCGCGATGAGTCTCGACACCGCCCGCCTGGCGCCTATGGCAAACGCCATCCGCGCCTTGTCGATGGACGCGGTGCAGGCGGCAAATTCCGGGCATCCGGGAATGCCCATGGGCATGGCCGATGTTGCGACCGTGCTCTGGTCGAAATACCTGAAGTTCGATCCGGCCGTGCCCGACTGGGCGGATCGCGACCGTTTCGTGCTGTCGGCGGGCCATGGCTCCATGCTGATCTACAGCCTGCTCTACCTGAGCGGCTACGAATCGCCGACGATCGAGGACATCGCCAACTTCCGCCAGCTTGGCAGCGTATGCGCCGGGCATCCGGAGAACTTTCTCATTCCCGGCGTCGAGTGCACGACGGGCCCGCTGGGGCAGGGGCTGGCGATGGCGGTCGGCATGGCAATAGCCGAGCGGCACCTCAATGCCGAATACGGGGACGACCTGATCGATCACCACACCTGGGTGATCGCGGGCGACGGATGCCTGATGGAAGGGGTGAACCACGAGGCGATCGGCCTCGCCGGCCACCTGCGCCTGGGTCGTCTCAAGGTGCTGTGGGATTCGAACCGCATCACCATCGACGGATCGACCGACCTTTCCACCTGCGAAGATATTCCGGCGCGCTATCGCGCCTCCGGCTGGCACGTTATCGAATGTGACGGGCACGATTTTGCGGATATCGACCGCGCGCTTGCGCAGGCTGCGGCGCACGATTCCTCGCCGGTGCTCGTCGAATGCCGCACGGTGATCGGGAAGGGTGCCCCGAACAAGCAGGGTACCAGCGGAGTGCATGGCGCGGCGCTCGGAACGGAAGAAGTGGCTGCCGCGCGTGAGACGCTCGTCTGGACCGACGATCCGTTCGTGGTCCCCGAGCCGATCCTGGCGGACTGGCGTGCCACGGGAGAGCGGGGCGGGGCGACGCACCGTGAGTGGCAAGAGCGGCTCAGGCAATCGACGCGCGGTGCCGAGTTCACGGCGCGTATGGGGGGCGATTTGCCCACCGACACCGGTATCGACGCCTATATCAATGCGTTACTAGCCGAACCGAAGACCGTTGCCACCCGCAAGGCGAGCGAGATGGCGCTTGAGGTCCTGACAGCTTCGTTGCCGGCCATGATCGGCGGATCGGCCGATCTGACCGGATCGAACAATACCAAGACCAAATCGACCACCCCGCTTACCGCCGACGACTATGCCGGGCGCTATATCTACTACGGAATCCGCGAATTCGGGATGGCCTGTGCGATGAACGGCATGGCGCTCCACGGCGGGGTGGTACCCTATGGCGGCACTTTCCTGATCTTCAGCGACTATTGCCGCAACGCGGTCCGCCTCAGTGCGCTTCAGCAGACCCGCGCCATTTACGTGTTCACTCACGACAGCATCGGGCTGGGCGAAGACGGCCCGACGCACCAGCCGGTCGAGCAGCTGATGAGCCTGCGGCTGATCCCTAATCTCAACGTGTTCCGTCCTTGCGACACCATCGAGACGGCGGAATGCTGGGCGCTAGCGCTAGGTGACAAGGACACTCCGTCGGTTCTCGCGCTCAGCCGGCAGAACCTGCCCCAGCTGCGCACCGAGGGCGGCAACCTTTCCGCCAAGGGTGCCTACCGCCTGCGTAGCGCGCAAGCTGAGCGCAGGGTGATCCTGATTGCCACCGGCTCCGAAGTCGAAGTCGCGTGTGCGACGGCGGAGGCGTTGGAGGCTGACGGCATCGGCGTCGACGTGATTTCAATGCCTTGCATGGAACTGTTCGAAGCGCAGCCGCAGGCTTACCGGGATGAGCTGCTGCCCAACGTTCCCCCTGAGCGATTGCTGCGCGTCTCGATCGAGGCGGGAGTCACGCTCGGCTGGGACCGCTATACCATGGCCAACGGTCTGCGTATCGGCCTCGACCGTTTCGGCGCTTCGGCACCTGCGGAGGACCTGTTCGAGAAGTTTGGCATCACCGCGGGTGCCATCGTGCCGCAAATTAAAGCAAAACTAGGTATTTAGCAGGAGCTTCTTACATGGCGACCAAGGTTGCGATCAACGGTTTCGGACGTATCGGGCGCTTGGTGGCGCGCGCGATCCTGGAGCGGAGTGACCACGATCTGGAGCTGGTCTCGATCAACGACCTCGCCGATACGAAGTCCAATGCGCTGCTGTTCGGCTTCGACAGCACCCATGGCCGCTTCCCGGGCACGGTCGAGACCGACGGTAACGATCTGGTCGTGAATGGCCGCCACATCCACGTGACCGCCGAGCGCGATCCCGGCAAGCTGCCGCACGAGGCCAACGGCATCGACCTCGTTCTCGAATGCACCGGCTTCTTCCAGTCTGACCAGGCGAGCCGGCCGCACCTTTCCGCGGGCGCCAAGCGGGTGCTGATCTCGGCCCCGGCGGACGGGGTTTCCAAGACCATCGTCTTCGGCGTGAACCAGGACAGCCTGACCGCCGACGACGTGATCGTGTCAAACGCGAGCTGCACGACCAACTGCCTCGCCCCCGTGGCCAAGGTGCTGCACGAGGCAGTCGGCATCGAGCGCGGCTTCATGACGACGATTCACAGCTACACCAACGACCAGCGCATGCTCGACCAGATCCACAAGGACCTGCGGCGCGCGCGCGGCGGGGCGCAGAACATGATCCCGACGACCACCGGCGCAGCGCGGGCGGTGGGCCTGGTTCTGCCCGAGCTGAAAGGCAAGCTGGACGGCAGTTCGGTACGCGTGCCGACACCGAACGTGTCGCTGATCGACCTCGTGTTCACGCCGGGCCGCGACACCAGCAAGGAAGAGCTGAACGCGGCGCTGAAGGCGGCAGCCGAAGGCCCGATGAAGGGCGTGCTCGACTTCACCGACCAGCCGCTGGTTTCGAGCGATTTCAATCACTACCCGGCCTCTTCTACGGTCGACTCTCTGGAAACGGCGGTGCTCGAAGGCAAGCTGGCGCGGGTCGTTTCGTGGTACGACAACGAGTGGGGGTTCTCGAACCGTATGATCGACACCGCTGGGGTGATGGCGAAGTTCCTCTGAGCTGCGACATGCGAATGAAGCGCTTCATTTAGGACGAAACAGCGCATGAAACGGTTCAAGACGCTCGATGACCTGCCGGACGACCTGACCGGCAAGGTCGCCCTCGTCCGGGTCGATCTCAACCTGCCGATGAATGAGGGGCGAGCGAGCGACGTGACCCGGGTGGAGGCGAGCGCGCCCACGATCCTCGAGCTGGCCGATGCCGGGGCCAAGGTCCTGCTGCTGGCCCACTTCGGCCGGCCGAAGGGCGAGCGTTACTCGACCATGAGCACGAGCGTGGTGCAAGGCGACGTCGAACGCGTGCTGGGCCGCGAGGTGATGTTCATCTCCGAGCTGTCAGGCCCTGTCGTCGAGCAGTCGATCGGCATCCTGCGTCCGGGCGACATCGGCTTGCTTGATAACGTGCGCTTCTGGCCGGGCGAGGAGGCCAACGATCCCGCGTTCGCCAAGGCGATTGCGGCGAACGGCGACTTCTACGTCAACGACGCTTTCTCCGCCGCGCACCGCGCTCACGCCTCGACCGAAGGCCTGGCGCATTTCCTCCCGGCCTACGCCGGACGGGCGATGGAGAAGGAACTGACGGCGCTCGATGCCGCGCTCGGAAATCCGGAAACGCCGGTCGCGGCGGTTGTCGGCGGGGCCAAGGTTTCGAGCAAGCTGGCGGTGCTCGAGCATCTCGTCACCCGCGTCCAGCACCTGATCATCGGCGGCGGCATGGCCAACACCTTCCTCGCCGCGCGCGGGGTCGATGTCGGGAAATCTCTGTGCGAACACGATCTTGCCGCCACGGCGAACGCAATCCTCGACAAGGCAGATCACGCCGGCTGCACGGTGCACCTGCCCTATGACGTCGTGGTCGCGAAGGAATTCGCGGCCAATCCGCCATCCCTGCGGACCTGCAACGTGCATGAAGTGGCGGCCGACGAGATGATCCTCGATGTAGGTCCGCAGGCGGTCGAGGCGCTGGCCGACGTGCTCAAGACCTGCCGGACCCTGGTGTGGAACGGGCCGCTCGGCGCGTTCGAGACTCCGCCGTTCGATGAAGCCACGGTTGCGCTCGCGCGCACAGCCGCGGCCTTGACGCAGGACGGCAGCCTGGTTTCGGTCGCAGGCGGCGGGGACACCGTGGCGGCGCTCAATCACGCGGGCGTGGCGGACCGGTTCAGCTATGTCTCGACTGCGGGCGGCGCGTTCCTCGAATGGATGGAAGGGCGCGAGCTGCCCGGCGTGAAGGCACTCGAATCGGAAGACCCGCGATGAGCGAGGAACAGGCCCAGACATCGCACGGGCCGATCGAGGTCGCCGAAGGCGAGTTCGCCGGGTGGAAGAACTGGCCGCACGACGCGTTCGAAACGCGCGCGGGCCCGTTCTATTTCCGCACCGACGAGAACGGCGAATCGGTCTGCGCATTCCGCGCCGAGCAAAAGCACATGAACGGCGGCGGCTTCATGCACGGCGGCTGCCTGATGACTTTCGCCGACTTCGCGCTGTTCTCGATCGCGCACAACGAGCTGAAGGAAAACTTCGCCGTCACGCTCAGCATGACGTCGGAATTTCTCGATCCCGCCCGCGTTGGCCAGTGGATCGAGGCGCGCGGCGAAGTCACCCGCGCCGGGGGCAAGACGATCTTCGTGCGCGGAACGGTGACGGCCGACGCCAAGCCCGTCTTCACTTTTACCGGGATCATCCGCAAGGTCGGCAAGCGCGGCGCCTGACGCCGGGTCCGCACAGCCAGAAAAACGCAGGGAGCACCATGAATACCGAGGACATGACCCGCCGCATCGCCACCGGCGAAGGATTCATCGCCGCGCTCGACCAGTCGGGCGGCTCGACGCCGAAGGCGCTGACCGGGTACGGCGTGGCCGACGGCAGCTGGTCCGGCGAGGACGAGATGTTCGCGCTGATCCATGCGATGCGCGAACGGATCATCGAAAGCCCCTGCTTCGGCAATGGCAAGGTCGTGGGCGCGATCCTGTTCGAAAAGACGATGGACGGCACCGCCGGCGGGAAGCCGGTGCCCGAGCGGCTGAAGGAACGCGGCATCGTCCCCTTCCTCAAGGTCGACAAGGGGCTGGAGGACGAGGCGAACGGCGTCCAGCTGATGAAGCCGATGCCCGATCTTGAAAACCTGCTCGCCCGCGCGCGCGCCAAGGGCGTTTTCGGCACCAAGATGCGCTCGGTCATCAAGGCGAATGATCCGGTCGGCATCACGCAGGTCGTCCGCCAGCAGTTCGCGGAAGGAGCGCGTATCCTGGCCGCCGGCCTGGTGCCGATCCTCGAGCCGGAATACGACATCAAGGCCGCCGACCGCGCCGAGGGCGAGAAGGTACTGCTGAACGCGATCCTTGAAGGCCTCGATGCGCTGCCGGAAGGGCAGCAGGTCATGCTCAAGCTTTCGATCCCGGTCGAGGCGAACCTCTACAAGCCGCTGATCGAACATCCCGCAGTGCTCCGCGTGGTGGCGCTATCGGGTGGCTATTCGACCGACGAGGCGTGCGAGAAGCTCGGGCAGAACCAGGGCATGATCGCCAGCTTCAGCCGCGGCCTGCTGCAGGACCTGCGCCACTACCAGAGCGACGAGGAATTCGATTCCACGCTGGGCAAGGCGATCGACCAGATCCACCTCGCCTCGGTGCGCTGAGGCGAGCGTCTGCTACCCGCCATGCAGGCACTAGAACCGGACTGTCGGGAGACGACCCATTGCTGACGTCTGCGACTTCTGCTTTTTGGCTTCGCTTGGGGAGCCGATGCCATGGGAATTGTAAGCGGGGCGCAACCTAGGCCAGGCATGTTACGCGCAGCGGCCGCGTTCTTGATCCTATTCGCGGTCTACCAGACTTCCGAAGGGCTGCAGACGGTGTTCGCGCCTGACAGCCCTGTCGGTCCGGCACTGATGATTTTTGCGCTTCTACTGGCTTGGCCATTGGGACGATGGCTCGGATGGCGTGGATACGACGCTTACGGCTTAGACCGTCGACCACAGTCATTCGCGCTTCTGGCCGCAGGCATGATTTTGTCAGCGCTGGCCTTCCTTGCTTCGCGCTCCCTTGGAAGCGCGATGGGGCTCTACTCCCCGAGTGACGGCATTGCTGCGGCGTCGGTCGGCTTCCTAGCTTTCGCGGTGCTCTCGACCTTCATACCCTCCATCACAGAAGACATACTGACGCGCGGCTTCTTGCTGCGAAGCGTGCCAGCCCAACTGACCGCCGTGTCTTATGTAGTCGGGAGCGCGCTGCTCTACACCGTCAACCACATATGGCGCTTCGACTGGGGCATGAGCGAGCAGATCCGCTTGTTTTGCCTTGGCTTGGCATATGGCGCGGCTGCGTGGCGCTGGCGAAACCTATGGGCTGCTGTCGCACTGCACTGGGGCTGGAATCTGACCAACGCTCTCGCCAGCGAACTGATGCCCACCGACACTCTATCCACCGACGCTGCCCGTTACCTCTCTGCAGCTGTAAACCTTGCAATGCTTGCCATCGTGCTCCTGTTGCCGCGCCCTTCGGAACAGCAGAACTCGCAGTGACCCAAAGTCACATGACCAGCGCAGCGTCGGGGACAGGACCTCCTTGCATCCGCTTCTCACCCCAGTTTGCGATCTAGGTGGCAATCATCAGGCAGCCTGAAAGCGGACCAGCCGCAAACGACCCCACTGTCGACGTCGTCCTGAGAACAAATTTAATCTCTCAATCGGAAAGACCTGCTGCCACCTAGTCCCAATCCAACTGATTATGAGCGCCTGTTGCAAGCAGCGAAGCCAACCTATACGCATGCTTCGGATGACCAAGTCGAAAAACATGGCCGTAGCCTTCATGGGGAGCGGTGTGGCGCTGGGGCCTGTTCTGGGACTTGCTCTCGACAACCTGGCACTCGGCATGGGTCTTGGCGTCGCGCTCGGGGCAGGCATCGCAACGGTGTTTCACGCCGCCGCCCGAGTCAAGGATCTGGATTGACGGACTGGCGGCTTTCCACCCGTTTGCGGTTACCAGCGGACAGACCGCAAACGACCCCATTGCGGACGTTCAAACCCGGTGAGACACTGCCGAGATGGCGAGAGAATACATCCTCGATGGCACGAACGTCACGTCACTTGAGTCTTTTTTTGACGAGGTGAGTCGGGCCCTCATTCCGGGAGCATCTTGGGGGAAAAACCTTGATGCTTTTAACGACATCCTGCGCGGCGGCTTCGGCACGCCCGAAGAAGGATTCAGGCTTCGATGGAAGCATTCGGAGTTCTCGCGCGAGAAGCTCGGCTACCCGGAAACAGTGCGACAGCTTGAGAAGAGGCTTGAGCGCTGTCACCCCTCCAACCGAAAAAACGTGCGGAATGCGCTTAACCGCGCTCAGAGCGGTGAAGGATCAACGGTGTTTGATTGGCTGGTGGAGATTATTGGCGTGCACGATGTCGGCGGTGAAGAGTCAGAAGATAACGTGCGGCTAATTCTCGATTGACGGCTTTCCACCCCAAGATCGGACATTTGGGCTGGATTGGGTCCGGCCCGCCAGCAGACGTTCGTAACCCAGTCTGTTGTCTGGCCTTTCGGACGCGCCAGGATCAGCGCGGCTCGTAGGTAAAGCGGTATTCGGCGGGCTGGATTTCGCGGTCGGTGGTCTTTTCCGGGCTCACGCCGACGAGGGCGAAGACCTCTCCGTGGGTGCCGTAGGATTCTCCGAGCGTCAGATCCTTCGTCTCACGCCATCCGGCCCCGTCGATCCGTGTGGTGACGACGACGCGCCCGGCCCAGACGCACCGCGCGTTCATCGGGCAGCGGCTGTCCTCGACGAGTTTTTTCGGAGTGAGAACCAGGTTGCCGACATGCACCGGCACGTCGAACGGCACGGCGTATCCGGCGGGCTGCGGCGTTCCCTCGACGATCGGGGCGTTGGGGACGGCCACGCACCCCGCCAGAAGCGAGGCGGCGGCGAGGGCGACAGGGGCGGCAAGCGCGGCGATTCTGTTCATCGGCCGCAGATATCCGAAGATCAGCTTTCACGCATCTGAATGCTTTGGGGGGAGCTTCTGGCGGATCATCGCGCGCAAGGTTTGCGCATCTTCGATCGCCGCGGCCCCAATGTCGTTGTTGAAATAGGCCCAGAGGGCGCGCCCCTTACTGGCCTGCTCGACCATCCAGTCGGTCCAGGCAAGCAGTCGCTCATCAGGATAGCGGCCCGAATACTTGCCCGTCCCGCCATGGAAGCGGATGTAGGCGATGGGTCCCACAGCTTCGCGAGGGCTGGAGTTTCCGGGCATGTCGTGGACGCAGAAGCTGGCGCCGTAGCGACCGAGCAAGGCGAATACCTCGTCACAATACCAGCTCTGTTCACGGAATTCGAAGACGTTGGTCACGCCGGGGGGCAGCAGGGCGAGAAAGCTTTCCAGCCGGTCGAGGTTCACCTTGAAGCGCGGCGGAAGCTGGTAGAGCATCGGGCCGAGCGCGCCGTCGAGCGGTTTCACTGCGTCCATCATTCGGACCAGGGGCTCCTCGCAATCCTTCAGCTTCTTGGCCTGGGTGATGAAGCGGTTCGCCTTGACGGCGTAGCAGAATCCCTCGGGCGCCTGCCTGCGCCAGGCCTCGAAGGTGCTGGCGGGCGGCAGGCGATAGAAGCTGTTATTGATCTCGACCGTGTCGAAGCTGTCGGCGTACCAGGCGAACCACCGCTTGACGGGGAGCCTTTCGGGATAGAACAGCCCGCGCCAATGCTTGTACATCCAGCCGGAGCAGCCGATGCGCACTGGTGCCGAAGGAGCTGAATCGTGAGCGCGCATACCGAACAGAACGCCGGCGGCGTGCCGCAGTGCCAGCTTTACCTCATCTCCCCGCTGGAAGTGGGCGGCGACTTCCCGTCGCGGCTGGAGCGCGCGCTTGCGGCTGGCGAGGTCGCTGCGTTCCAGTTCCGGGTGAAGGGCATCGACCAGCATGCCGCGGCCGAACTCGCACGACCGCTGCAGGCGATCTGCGCGGCGCATGACTGCGCGTTCATCGTCAACGACAGCATTGCGCTCGCCAAGCGCATCGGCGCCGATGGCGTGCATCTCGGCCAGGGCGACGGCGACGTGCGCGAGGCGCGGGAAATCCTGGGACGCGAGGCGCAGATCGGCGTCACCTGTCACGCCAGCCGCGATCTCGCCCTCGAAGCGGGAGAGGCGGGAGCGGATTATGTCGCCTTCGGCAGCTTCTTTCCGAGCTCGACCAAAGCCAGCGAACACCGGCCCGATCCCGAACTGCTGACCTGGTGGCAGACCATGATCGAGCTGCCTTGCGTCGCCATCGGCGGGATCACGCCGGGAAACTGCGGCCCGCTGGTACGCGCAGGGGCGGATTTCCTCGCGGTGTCGGCAGCGGTGTGGAATGGCGACGAGGCGGAGAACGTGCGCGCCTTCCACCGCGCGATCGAGCAGGCTGCTTCCCAAGCCGCGGCGGATATGCAAACCACCGGCTGATAATACACCCCGGGGGAGGCAAGGATGGCGGAGCGGATCGAGGCAGGGCGGGCGGTGCCCGAAATGACCCTGCGGGCGCTGATCATCGGCGGCCTGCTGACGTTCGTTTTTACCGCGGCCAACGTCTATTTCGGACTGCGGGTCGGCCTCACTTTCTCGACCGCGATCCCGGCGGCGGTGATCTCGATGGCGATCCTGCGCACGCTTGGCGGCTCGTCGATGGTCGAGAACAACATCGTCCAGACGATCGGCAGTGCGGCGGGCGCGGTGGCGACGATGGTGTTTGTCCTGCCCGGCCTCGTCATCGTCGGCTGGTGGACGCGGATCCCCTATTGGGAGACGATGCTGGTCTGCGCGACCGGCGGCGTGCTGGGGGTCATGCTGTCGGTCCCGATGCGCCGCGCGCTCGTGATCGATTCAGACCTTCCTTATCCCGAAGGGGTAGCGGGCGCGGAGATCCTGCGTGTCGGCATGGCCGATGCGGAAGGCGCGCGGGAGAACAAGGCGGGTCTCACGACGATCATGTGGGGCGCGGCGGCAGGGGCGTTCTTCTACCTCCTCACCGCGATCCGCGTCGCCGCGAGCGAAGTGGCGCGCAACTTCAAGTTCGCGGGCGGCGTGAGCGGCGTGGCCGGGTCCATGTCGCTCGGCCTGTTCGCCATCGGCCACCTCATCGGGCTCACCACGGGGATCGCCATGCTGGCCGGCGTGATCACCTCGCGCTTCGTGCTGTTGCCGTGGCTGAGCTTCGGCGTGCCCGGAGCGATCGATGATGTCGCGGGAACGATCTTTTCCGAGCAGGTGAGGTTCGTCGGCGCGGGAGCGATGGCGATCGCCGCGCTCTGGGCGCTGATCCGGATCATGGGCTCGATCATGCGCGGCCTTGCCGGGATCGCCGCCACCGCGCGGGCGCGGCGCGAGGGCGCGGTGATCGACATTACCGAGCGGGATTTACCCGGTGCCTGGGTGCTCGGCGTCAGCGCGCTGATGTTCGGGCCGATCCTCTATCTCGTCTGGCAGTTCGTCCAGGGCGGCCCGCTCGCCGGTTCGATCGGCGCGGTGCTGCTGCTGGCGCTGGCGTTCATCGTCATCGTCGGCGTGTTCACCGCTGTCGTCACGGGATACATGGCGGGCCTCGTCGGTACCTCCAACAGCCCTGTCTCAGGTGTAGGCATCCTGTCGATCCTGATTGCATCGGTGCTGGTGGCCGCGGTCTTCGGCGCGGACGTGGCGCCCGACCAGCGCGCGCCGCTGATCGCCTTCGCGCTTTTCATCGTCAGCTTCGTGTTCGGCATCGCGATCGTGGCCAACGACAACCTGCAGGACCTCAAGACGGGCCAGCTCGTCGGGTCGACCCCATGGAAGCAGCAGGTGGCGCTCATCCTCGGCGTGGTGGCCGGATCGCTGGTCCTGCCGCCGGTCCTGCAGCTTCTGGCGGACAACTTCGGCTTCCTCGGCGCGCCGGGTGCCGGACCGAACGCGCTCGCCGCCCCGCAGGCCTCGCTGTTCGCGGCGATCGCGCAAGGGGTGCTTGGCGGCTCGCTGCGGTGGGATCTCGTCGGCATCGGCGCGGGCATCGGGGTCGTCATCGTCATCATCGACGAATTGCTCGGCAAGACCGGCAAGGGCCGCTTCCCGCCGCTCGCGGTGGGCATGGGCATCTATCTGCCGGTCAGCCTCGTCCTGCCGACTGTGGTCGGCACGGTGATCGGCCACGTGTGGAACAAGATGGCGCTGACCACCGCGCGCCCGGAATACACCGTTCGCCTAGGCGTGCTGCTGGCCACCGGGCTCGTCGTCGGGGACAGCCTCATGGGCCTCGCCTACGCGGGCGCCGTGGGAGCGCTGGGGGATCCGGAGCGGCTGTCGGTTGTTCCCGAAGGGTTCGCTCCGGTATCCGAGTGGATCGCCATCGCCGCGCTGATCGTCCTTCTGGTCGGCGTTTACGCTCGGACCAAGGGGCAGGCGAAACGGTCCGGCTGACGAACCGGATACAATCGCATCATCATGTGTTGTCCTTGGCGAAGGGGCGGGTCGCGTCCCGATGCCTGGGGATTTCAATGCGATTCACGATTGCCGCCGCCTCCCTGCTTGCGCTCGCCGCGTGCGGGCTGAACGGGACCGACCGGTACAAGGACGATGAGGCCGCTGCGGATCGCGAAGCCAACGCGACGACGCGCAACATGGCCGACACGATGGCCTCGCGCGATGGAGCCGATGCTGCGTCCGACGTGCCGAATATCCCCGACAGCGAGCAACGACCCGTGATGCAGGCGCAGGTCGTTCTCGATCGGGTGGGCTTCGGCCCCGGCGTGATCGACGGCAAGATGGGCCTGTCGACCGAGAACGCGCTTCAGGGCTTCCAGGAGGCGAACGGCCTCCAGGTCACCGGCAAGCTGGACGAGCCCACCAAGGCCAAGCTCGCGCAATGGCAGACGATCCCGGCGACCCGCGTGGTGCGGATACCTGCCGACTGGGGATCGGAGCAGTACATGCGCACGCCCGACGAGCCCGAAGACCAGGCAAAGCTCGATCGCCTGGGATACCAGAACCTCGACGAGCGGCTGGCGGAACGCTTCCATACGACCATCGACGTGCTGAAAGCGCTCAACCCCGGCGGCAAGCCGGCGGGTATGAAGGAAGGCGCTGACGCGGGCGCCTCGCCGTCCGTGACGCCCTCTGCATCGCCCACTCCGACACCCTCGGCGAGCGCTTCGGGCAAGCCGGACGCCGCGCCGCTGCCCTCCGCTTTCGCCGCCGGCCAGCTTATCCGCGTGCCCAATATCGGGGCCGACCGGATTGCCCCGGGTGCGATCGAAGATGCCAACTGGCAACAGACGCTGCAGAGCCTGGGCGTGGGCACGGAACAGCCCAAGGTCGCCAAGGTCGTGGTCAGCAAGAGCGAGGATACGCTCAAGGCTTACGATGAAGCGGGCAAGCTGGTGGCGCTGTTCACCGTGACTTCCGGCTCGAGCCACGATCCGCTGCCATTGGGCAATTGGAAGATCACCGGCGTGAGCCACAATCCGCCGTTCCACTACAATCCCGACCTGTTCTGGGACGCGGAGGCGACCGACGAGAAGGCGACCTTGCCGCCGGGCCCGAACGGGCCGGTGGGAGTTGTCTGGATCGACCTTTCCAAGGAGCATTACGGCATCCATGGCACGCCCGAGCCGCAAACGATCGGCCGCACCCAGTCACACGGGTGCGTGCGCCTGACCAACTGGGACGCCGCGCGGCTGGCCCAGATGGTCGGCACCGACACCAAGGTCGTGTTCGAGGCCTGACGGTGCCGCTCCGCGCGCTCGATCGGGTGGTGACGGTACTGGTGACCGCCACCGTCACCTCGGCCGTGTGGATCGCGGCGGGGAGCACGATCCGCGACCGCGCGCGCGAGGCGAGCGGATTTGCCGCGCCCGCGATCGTCGCCCCGCGCACTGCGGCCACCCCGGTAGCGCGACAGGAAGTCGAAGCCAGGCCCGCCCCCGGAGTCGCCCTGATCATTCCGGTGCGCGGGAAAGGACCCGGGGATCTCACCGACACTTTCACCGCCGCTCGTGCTGGCGGCGCGCGGGTGCACGATGCGATCGACATCATGGCCGATGAAGGCACCCCCGTGATCGCAGCCGCCCCGGGTCGGGTCGAGAAGCTGTTCCTGTCGAAACCCGGAGGAAAGACGATCTATGTCCGATCGCCCGACGGGCAGACGATCTACTACTACGCGCACCTCAAGGACTACGCCGCGAACCTCGCCGAAGGGCAACAGGTAGCCGCCGGCCAATCGCTCGGCGAAGTCGGCCATACCGGAAACGCGAGCGTGAACGGACCGCACCTGCATTTCGCAGTCCTGAAGACCACGCCGCAGAACAAGTGGTGGGAGCCGACGACCGCGCTCAACCCATATCCGCTGCTCGGCGGGAAGTGACTTATTGTGTCCGGCCGGTCTTCACGCAGCGCATCTTCGCCAGCGGACCGGTAAGATCGGTCCGCTTGAGCGCCCGGACGCCGGTCCGCTCGAACCTCGCGCCGCGCATCGGGCCGCGGGTGAAAACAACATCGTCCCCGGTAAGGAGGTAAGTCCCGTCGCCACCATCGGTGACGTAGCTGGAGGCGTTGATGATATCGAACCACGCCCCCTCCACCGGTCGCGAAGCGGGGCCGGCGGCATCCCCGGGCAGTTCGCACAAGTAGCGGCCGAGCGGCAGGGTGCCGAGCGGGCCCCCGGCCGCAAGCGGCGCGGCGGCTGCGGCGGCCAGTGCGATGGCAATGGAAGCGGAGCGGAACATCGAAGTCGGGGCTATCACGGCGAGCGCCTTGCCACCACCCACCTTGCCCGCGGCTGACCGAGCGGCTAAGGCGCGCGGCGCGCTTCGGGCCCCGGCACCGCCGGCGCGGCCCGTTTTTTCCGAGAAGGCTCCGAACCCATGAAGATCTCAGGCGTGGACATCCGTCCCGGCAATATCCTCGAATACGAAGGCGGTATCTGGAAAGTTGCCAAGATCCAGCACACCCAGCCGGGCAAGGGCGGGGCTTACATGCAGGTCGAGATGAAGAACCTGCAGGACGGGCGGAAGACCAACGTCCGCTTCCGCAGCGCCGACACGATCGAGCGCGTGCGCCTCGACCAGAAGGAATTCCAGTACCTCTACACCGACGGCGATAGCCTGGTGTTCATGGACAAGGACACTTACGAACAGATCAACCTGCCGACCGACCTCATCGGTGACGCCGCCGCGTTCCTGACCGATGGCATGGACGTCACGCTCGAACTGTGGGACGAAAAGCCGATCTCGGTCGCGCTGCCGGACCAGGTCGAAGCCACGATCGTCGAAGCCGACGCGGTCGTGAAGGGGCAGACTGCTTCTTCCAGCTACAAGCCGGCAATCCTGGACAATGGCGTGCGCGTGATGGTGCCGCCGCACATCGAAAGCGGCACGCGGATCGTGGTCGACGTGTACGAGCGTACCTACGTCGGCAAGGCCGGCTGAGGACTGACGATGGCTGCCGTTTCGGGTCTCATCCGCGTCATGGAAAAGGCCGCGCGCAAGGCGGGCGGCAAGCTGCGGCGCGACTTCGGCGAGGTCGAGCACCTGCAGGTCAGCCGCAAGGGGCCAGCCGATTTCGTCTCCAAGGCCGATCAGGTCGCAGAACGCACGATCTACGACGAACTGCTGCACGCACGGCCCGACTGGGGCTTCGAGCTGGAAGAAGGCGGCACGATCGAAGGCAAGCCCGGGATGCCGAGATGGGTGGTCGATCCCCTCGATGGCACCAGCAACTTCCTTCACGGTATTCCGCACTTCGCGATCTCCATCGCGGCGCAGGAGCCCAAGCTGGACGGATCGGGCTGGGGCGATGTGATCGCAGGGGTCGTCTATCAGCCGATCACCGATGAGACCTTCTGGGCGGAGAAGACCCGCGGCGCCTGGCTGCAGGACAAGCGCCTGCGCGTGTCGAGCCGCAAGCATCTGGGCGACGCGCTGATTGCCACCGGTATCCCTTATGGCGGGCACGGAGACTTCGGCGAATGGACGCGCATCCTCGCGGCGATCGGACCGCAGGTGGCCGGCATCCGCCGGTTCGGCGCGGCATCGCTCGACATGGCATGGGTGGCTGCCGGCCGCTTCGACGGCTTCTGGGAGAGCGATCTTGCTCCTTGGGACACCGCAGCCGGATGCCTGCTGGTGCGTGAGGCGGGCGGCTTCGTGACCGACTACCGCGGCCGTTCGCAGCCGATCTGCGACAGGCAGGTGCTGGCCGCGAACGACGGCCTGCATTCCAAGCTGCACAAGGCGTTGGCGACGGCTCTCAAGGGCTGAAGCCACCTTGCAGCGTAGCCGGGGCGCAGCTATCGCACCCCGCGCAACTCGCCGCGCCCCCGTGGTGGAATTGGTAGACGCGCTCGACTCAAAATCGAGTTCCGAAAGGAGTGCCGGTTCGACCCCGGCCGGGGGCACCAGGTTTTTTGTTCGCTACCGGCCTTTTCCCTGCGTCATCGTGGTTCGGGCCGACTTGGCGCGGGAAAGCTTCCTGACATCAACGCGCATGCGCTGAACGGGGGGTAGCAGCGCCCGTTATCTGCGAATGACGACCGCCGGAAACGGGGGAATTTCCGGCGGCCGTCTCTCCTCCCCAGGAGATCCGTGTCAGGTGTAGCTGCCCAGCCGGTGGTGCAGCGCGTTGATCTTGGCCAGTTCCTCCCGATCGTCGATCGTGCGGGCGTAGGCGGTCAGCGCGGTGCGCAGCAGGCGGAAGTCTGCGGTGGAAAGCAGCGCCCGGGCGCGGCTGGGCTCCGGACTGGGTTCGGCGGTGCGGGTATCCTCGCTCATTGTCTGATCCTTTCGCTCTCAGGCAGCCGCGAACTGGTTCATGGTGTTGGCAGCGCCACCTGCCTTCAACGCGGCTTCCCCGGCGAAGTATTCCTTGTGATCGTCGCCGATGTCGCTGCCGGACATGTTCTGGTGCTTCACGCAGGCGATGCCCTGGCGGATCTCCTCGCGCTGCACGTTCTTGACGTAGCCCAGCATGCCCTGCTCGCCGAAGTATTCGCGGGCGAGGTTGTCGGTGCTGAGCGCCGCCGTGTGATAGGTCGGCAGGGTGATGAGGTGGTGGAAGATGCCCGCCTCCCGCGCAGCGTCGGCCTGGAAGGTGCGGATGCGCTCGTCGGCCTCGGCGGCCAGCTCGGTGCCGTCGTAATCGACGCTCATCAGCTTTGCCCGGTCGTAGGCGGAGACGTCCCTGCCGGCCGCTTCCCAGGCGTCGAACACCTGCTGGCGGAAGTTCAGCGTCCAGTTGAAGCTGGGCGAGTTGTTGTACACCAGCTTCGCGTTCGGGATGACCTCGCGGATACGGCTGACCATTCCGCCGATCTGGCCGATGTGGGGCTTCTCGGTCTCGATCCACAACAGGTCCGCGCCGTTCTGCAGCGAGGTGATGCAATCGAGCACGCAGCGGTCCTCGCCCGTGCCAGCGCGGAACTGGAACAGGTTGGAAGCCAGGCGCTTGGGCCGCAGCAGCTTGCCGTCGCGGGTGATGAGCACGTCGCCGTTGCCGATCTGGCTGGCGTCGACCTCCTCGCAATCGAGGAAGCTGTTGTACAGGTCGCCGAGGTCGCCAGGCTCCTTCGAGTAGGCGATCTGCTTCGTCAGCCCCGCGCCGAGGCTGTCGGTGCGCGCGACGATCACGCCGTCTTCGACCCCAAGCTCGAGGAAGGCGTAGCGGACCGCGCGGATCTTCTGGAGGAAGTCCTCATGCGGCACGGTGACCTTGCCGTCCTGGTGGCCGCACTGCTTCTCGTCGGACACCTGGTTCTCGATCTGGATTGCGCAGGCGCCCGCCTCGATCATCTTCTTGGCGAGCAGGTACGTCGCCTCGGCATTGCCGAAGCCGGCGTCGATGTCCGCGATGATCGGCACGACGTGGGTCTCGTGGTTGTCGATCGCCTGCTGGATGCGCGCGGCTTCGACTTCGTTGCCGCTTTCGCGCGCCTTGTCGAGTTCGCGGAAAAGCCCGCCGAGCTCGCGCGCATCGGCCTGGCGCAGGAAGGTGTAGAGTTCCTCGATCAGCGCGGGGACCGAGGTCTTCTCGTGCATCGACTGGTCAGGCAGGGGGCCGAACTCGCTGCGCAGGGCGGCGATCATCCAGCCGGAGAGGTAGAGGTAGCGCTTCTTGGTGGAGCCGAAATGCTTCTTGATCGCGATCATCTTCTGCTGGCCGATGAACCCATGCCAGCAGCCGAGCGACTGGGTGTAGGCGGCAGGATCGGCGTCGTAGGCCGCCATGTCCTCGCGCATGATCTTGGCGGTGTAGCGCGCGATGTCGAGTCCGGTGGGGAAGCGGTTCTGGAGCCGCATACGCGCGGCGCTTTCGGCGTCGATTCCATTCCACGGGGCACCCGCGCCTTCGATGGTCTGACGGAAGTCGGCGATTGAAGTCTGGTAGGTCATGTCTGGGTCCCGTTTCGGAAGAACACGACCTGGATGACACTTGCGGCAAGGATTCGTCGCGGAAAATTACAAAATTTCTTGTCTCTACGGCGCGGTCAGGCCAAATACCTCTGTGACGTTGTAAAGGAATTGACAATGGTCGAGAGCGCCCTCTTCGCCGGAGCGGCCATCCGCCGCCTGCGCAAGCGCGAAGGATTGACCCAGGCGGCGATGGCCGCCCGCCTGGCGATCTCCCCCAGCTATCTCAACCTGATCGAACGCAACCAGCGGCCGCTTTCTGCGCGGGTGGTCCTGCAGGTGGCCGAACAGTTCGATTTCGATCCGCGCGCGCTGCGGGAGGATAGCTCGATCGGAGGGATCGACGGGCTGGCGAGGCGAATGGCGGACGAACGCTTCGCCGATCTCGGCATCGATCGCGACGAGCTGGGCGAATTCCTTTCCGCCGCCCCGCAAGTGGCCGCTGCCTTCGCCAGGCTTTACGACAACGCTGCGCCCGCTGAGCGGCGCGACGATCCGACCGATGCGGCCCGGCGCGAGATCGAGCGCTGGCGCAATCATTTTGCCGACCTCGATGCCGCTGCCGAGGCGCTGGCGGACGAGTTGCGGCTTTCCCGCGGCGATACCTATGCCGCGCTTGCGGACCGGTTGCGCGAACGGCACCAGCTCGCCATCCGCGTGCTCCCTCGCGAAGTGCTGCCAGATGCTCTGCGCCGGCTCGATCTCCATGCCCGGCAGCTCCAGCTCAACGAGATGCTCGATCCGGCCTCGCGGACCTTTCAGGCGGCGCTGCAGATCGCGCTGCTCGAATTCCGCGGGGAGATCGCCAGCCTTGGGGCAAGCGGCAATTTCTCCGACCCCGCGGCGAGGTCGTTGTTCGAGCGGCACCTGACAGGGTACGTCGCGGCCGCGCTGGTCATGCCCTATGGCCGTTTCCTGCGCGCCTGCGAAAGCACGGGTTATGACTTTCCGGTGCTCATGCGCCGCTTCGGCGTCGGGTTCGAGCAGCTCGCACATCGGCTCACGACGCTGCAGCGGGTCGGGCAACGCGGCCTGCCTTTCTTCATGGCGCGGATCGACCGGGCAGGGCAATTCTCCAAGCGGTTCGCCGGCGCCAGCGGAGCGACCCTGCTCGAAAGCGACGACAGTTGCCCGCTGTGGCACGCACACCTTGCCTTCGAGCGGCCGGGAGAGCTCTGCGTGCAAGCCGTGCTGCAGGACGGGGCCGGAGCGGCGCCTGCGCATTGGCTGACGGTGGCCCGAACCGTGCAGGGCAGGGACGGCGCGCGCTTCGCGGTAGTGCTGGGCATCGAAGCGAGCCTCGCGTCCGATCTTGCGGCGGCGCGAGGAATCTCGCTGCGTCCCGAGGACGCGACCCTGATCGGGCTCGGCTGCTCGCGCTGCCACGTTCACGGCTGCGTCCAGCGCTCGCAGCCCCCGAGGGGCGCGGTGCTGCAGTTCTCTTCCCTGGAACAGGGAATCACGCCCTTCCGTTTCGCCGGTTAACCATTCGTCGCGGAACCGGCACGCGTGGCCGGCCGTTGCCCAGTCATAATTTCAGGGAGAAGCGAACATGGTCGAAGAACGAGTCACCGAGGTGGAAACCCCCTCCGGCAATACGCATACCACTCACACTGTCGTGACCGATGATGGAGCGCGTCGGGGAGGCGGATCGGGCTGGCTCATCGCGCTCGTCCTAATCATCGCACTGATCGCCGGCATCTGGTTCTTTTCCGGGATGAGTAATTCGGAAGCCGCCAAGGACAACGCGATCGCGAATGCGGCCAGCGATGTCGGCGATGCCGCTCAACAGGTCGGCAATGCCGCCCAGGACGCGGCCGACAACGTTACCAACAACCAGTGATCGCTTAACCACTGCAGGCGCCGGTTTTCCGCACCTTGATCGGCGCCTGTAAAATTTACCGACATTTCATTTCTCGGTCGTAGGGCTGTCCGTTCCGACAGGAGCGCGCCCGGACCGGTCCCATGATCCGCCTTTTCAAGCACTATATCCCGCACGCGGTGATGCTGCTGGGGCTGTTCGATCTGCTGCTGCTGCTGGCTGCCGGCGAGATCGCCTGGCAGGTGCGCGCTTCGCAGATTGATACCGACCCCGGCGCGCTTGGCGACCGCCTGGGCATGCTTTGCGGGTTCGCAGGGACCGTCTGGCTGGCGATGATCGCGGTCGGCACATACGGAGCGGAATCGCTTCGCTCGATGCGCTATGCGGGGGCGCGGCTACTGGTCGCCGTGAGCCTGGGAATCATCGCCCTGTCGGTGATCGACTTCATGCTCCCCGGTCACACCTTCTGGCGGTCGACCCTGTTCTACGCGATGTTCCTGTCGATCGGGCTGCTGATTGCCAACCGCATGCTAATCGGAAGCGTGATCGGCACAGCGGCCTTTCGCCGCCGCGTACTGGTGCTGGGGGACGGGGAGCGCGCCCGACGCATTCGCGATCTTGCGGAGCGGCCCGAAAGCGGATTCGCGGTCGTCAGCTTCATCGGGATGAATGAAGGTTCCCCGGTCATCCAGGAGGCGATCCCACGCGCAGCCATCCACGATCTCGGGCGCTTCGTCGAGAACATCGGCGCCAGCGAAGTCGTTCTCGCGCTGGAGGAACGGCGCAACTCGCTTCCGCTCAAGGACTTGCTGCGGATCAAGACCCACGGGGTTCACGTCAACGACTTTTCGAGCTTCCTGGAGCGGGAGACAGGCCGGGTCGATCTCGATACTCTCAACCCAAGCTGGCTGATCTTCTCCGATGGCTTTTCGTCCGGCCGCGCCCTTTCGAGCGCGGCCAAGCGCGTGTTCGACGTTGCCGCCAGCGGCCTTCTGCTGGCGCTGTCGCTGCCGCTGATCCTGGTTTTTGCCGCCCTCGTGAAGCTGGACAGCAAGGGGCCGGCCTTCTTCCGCCAGACGCGTGTAGGGCTCTACGGCCAAAGCTTTCAACTGGTGAAGCTGCGTTCGATGCGGATGGACGCAGAGAAGGACGGCGCGCAGTGGGCGCTCAAGGACGATCCGCGGATTACCCGGCTCGGCCGCTTCATCCGCAAGGTGCGCATCGACGAGCTGCCACAGGTGTGGACGGTGCTGACCGGCAAGATGAGCTTCGTCGGCCCGCGCCCCGAGGTGCCGCAGTTCGTCGGCGACCTCGAGGACAAGCTGCCTTACTACGCCGAACGTCACATGGTGAAGCCGGGCATCACCGGCTGGGCGCAGATCAATTACCCTTATGGCGCAAGTGTAGAGGATGCCCGCGCGAAGCTGGAATACGATCTCTATTACGCCAAGAACTACACGCCCTTTCTCGACCTGCTGATCCTGCTGCAGACCTTGCGCGTGGTGCTCTGGCCCGAAGGGGCGCGGTGAGATGGAAATGACGCCGGCCTGGACGCTCACCGCGTTCGCGCTCAACCTGGTGGCGGCCATCGCGAGCGCGCTGGTCGCCGTCATCCTGTGGCGCAAGGACAGTGGCAGGCGCGAACGTGCCGCGATGATTGTCGCCCTGGCGCTTACCGCTGCCTGGTGCGCCACCAACGCAGCGTGGGGTCCCGGCACCGTTTTCGCGAGCATGCTCGAGACCGCGCGCAACCTGGCCTGGATCGTGGTGGTCTATCGCCTGTTCGCCAACGACGGACGCGATGTCAGCATCGCACCCATCCGCCCGCTGGTGCTGTCGATTGCGTTCGTCGAATGCCTGCAGCCTGCTGTGACGATGCTGGGTCTGCGCCTTGCCGCCACGGAGAAAATCCACGACGTGGCATTTTCGGTTTCGTCGATGCTCCACGCACTGGTTTCGATCGGTGCGCTCGTCCTGCTGCACAACCTTTATGCAGGCGCCTCCGCGGTCTCCCGCCAGATCCTGCGTTGGCCGGCTGCCGCGCTGGGGCTTATGTGGGGGTACCAGCTGAACCTCTACACCATCGCCTGGTTCGCGCAGTCGACACCGGGGGAACTCACTGGCCTTCGCGGCCTGGTGGTGACAGCGGCGGCGCTGCTGTTTGCGATCGGGGCCAATGGCCGCGCGGCAGACATCCGGCTGGCCCCGAGCCGGACGGTCGCTTTCCAGACCCTCTCGCTGCTCCTCATCGGCGCTTATCTGCTGGCGATGATGCTGATCTCGCAGTCGCTGAGCCTGCTGGGCGGCGACTTCGGACGGCTGACCCAGGTTGGCTTTCTGTTGGCGGCGGCGATCGCCGCGCTGCTTTGGCTGCCATCCGCCCGACTTCGCGGATGGGTACGGATGAAGGCTTTGAAGCACTTGTTCCAGCACCGCTACGACTACCGGGCCGAATGGCTTCGCTTCACCGCGACCATCGGCCGCGCGGGGCCTGACGCCCCGGCGCTGCCGGACCGCGCGGCACAGGCTCTTGCCGACATCGCCGAAAGCCAGGGCGCCGTGCTCCTGCTGCCCGGCGATGACGGGGAACTGGAGATAGCCGGCAGTTGGCAATGGCGCGAGATCGCGGTCCCCCCGCAATGCTGCCCTTCCGACCTCGTCGCGATGTTCGAGCGGACGGGGGTTGTCGTCGAGCTCGACCAGGTTCGAGCCGGTTCGGACGAGTTCGGCGAGCAGGCCGCGGTGCCGGCGTGGATGCGGCAGGACCTGAAGATCTGGGCGCTGGTGCCGCTTCTGCATTTCGGCCGCCTCGTGGGCGTAACTATCCTCGCCCGTCCCCCGGTCGCGCGGCAGCTCGATTGGGAAGATTTCGACTTGCTGAAGGTCGTGGGTGGCCAGCTCGCCAGCTACCTGGCCGAGCAGGCGGGGCACGAGGCCTTGACGGAGGCAAACCGGTTCGACGAGTTCAATCGCCGCATCGCCTTCGTTATGCACGACATCAAGAACCTTGCCAGCCAGCTTTCGCTGCTTGCGCGGAACGCCCAAAAGCACGCGGATAATCCGGAATTCCGCAAGGACATGCTGGTAACGCTCACCAAGAGTGCGGAGAAGCTCAACGCCCTGCTGGCTCGATTGGGCCGCTACGGCGCAGCGGGACATGCTGGCCGGTCGCGGGTCGATCTCGTCGCCCTCGCCCGGAGGGTAACCGAGCGATTCAATGGAATTCATCCCGTCGAGCTGACACGGGCGGACGTCTGCCACGTGCTGGCCGATCCCGATGGCCTCGAGCAGGCGCTCGTCCATCTGGTGCAGAACGGGGTCGACGCGAGCGAGCCGGGCATGCCGGTCTATCTCGACGTTACTTGCGACGGGCTGCGCGGCTCGCTGCAAGTCGTCGACGCCGGCCACGGCATGTCGCCGCAGTTCGTTCGCGACAGTCTGTTCAAACCCTTCGTCTCCTCGAAAGACGGAGGCTTCGGCATCGGCGCGTTCGAAGCGCGAGAGCTCGTGCGGGCAATGGGCGGGCGTCTCGACGTGGACTCGCGCGAAGGGCTCGGCACCCGGTTCACCGTGCAGCTGCCCTTGGCGGCGGTTCAGGCACAGCCCAGCACCAAGACAATAGAAAGCGAGGCAGCCTGATGCCGCACGACAAGCCGCGACTGCTGATTATCGAGGACGACGAGGGGCTGCAGGCGCAGCTCAAGTGGGCGTACGAGGACTTCGCCGTCACCGTCGTCGGCGACCGTGACAGCGCAATCGCCGCGCTGCGTGCCGAAGAGCCGGAGGTGGTGACCCTGGACCTGGGACTGCCGCCCGATCCCGACGGCACCAGCGAAGGTTTCGCCGTGCTTGACGAGATCATGGCGCTGAAGCCGGACACCAAGGTAATCGTCGCAAGCGGCCATGGCGCGCGCGAGAGCGCGCTGAAGGCGATCGAGCGCGGAGCCTATGACTTTTACCAGAAGCCGGTCGATATCGATGCGCTCGGCCTGATCGTTCGCCGCGCCCATGCGCTGCGCACGATCGAGGCGGAGAACCGCCGACTCGCCGCCAAGGTGGGCGAGGACAAGACCGTCCTGGGCACGCTCATTACCGCCGCGCCCGAGATGGCGAAAGTCGCCCGAACCATCGAACGCGTCGCCAATACCAACGTGTCGGTCATGCTGCTCGGCGCGAGTGGTACCGGCAAGGAGCTGCTCGCGCGCGGATTGCACGAAGCCAGCGACCGGCGCGGCGGAGCATTCGTCGCGCTCAACTGCGCAGCCATTCCCGAAACCCTGCTCGAAGCGGAACTGTTCGGTCACGAGAAGGGCGCATTCACGGGCGCGGTGCGGACCAACGAGGGCAAGATAGAACTTGCGCATGGCGGCACGCTGTTCCTCGACGAGGTGGGCGACATCCCGCTGCCGCTGCAGGTCAAGCTCCTGCGTTTCCTGCAAGAGCGGACGATCGAGCGGATCGGCGGGCGCAAGCCGATCGCGGTCGACACCCGCATCGTCTGCGCAACGCACCAGGATCTCGAGGCGATGATCGCCGCGGGCACCTTCCGCGAGGACCTGTTCTACCGTCTTGCCGAGATCGTAGTGAAGGTGCCGACCCTGGCCGAGCGGCCGGGCGACGCGGTGTTGCTCGCCAAGGCCTTCCTTGCGCGATTCGCGCGCGAGATGAACCCTTCGGTCAAGGGCTTTGCGCCCGACGCGCTGGCAGCGATCGATGCCTGGCGTTGGCCCGGCAACGTTCGGGAGCTTGAAAACCGGGTGAAGCGCGCGGTGATCATGGCTGATGGCAAGCTGGTCGGAGCAGCGGATCTCGACCTCGAGACGGGAGCGGACGAAGAAGTCGGGGAAGTGCTTAACCTTAAGAGCGCGCGAGAAAAGGCTGACAGGACGGTAATCCGCCACGCGCTCGCCCGCAGCGAGGGGAACATCTCCAACAGCGCCAAGCTGCTCGGGATCAGCAGACCGACGCTGTACGATCTGCTCAAGCAGTATGACCTTCAGGCTTAAGGCAGCGATTGCGCTCGCGCTGCTGCTGACAGCCTGTGGCGCAGACGATGCTGCTGCCCCGATCGATTACAAGACCGCGCTCGCGCAGGGCGACGGTGCTGGAGCGGAACTGGCGCTGAAGCGCGAACTGGAGCGAGGCGTGCCGTCGTCGCGGCTCGCTCCCTTCCTCGGTGAGGCCGCGCTCATGCAGGGCGATCTTGTCGAAGCGCGCCACTGGCTCGCAGAAGCGGCATTCGCCCCCGATGTCGCAGCGCACGGGTTCCACATGCTGGGCAGGCTGAGACTGCGCGAACGGGACCTTCCCGGTGCCGGCCAGGCATTCGA
The DNA here is from genome assembly GCF_014644315.1 of Tsuneonella deserti. Lineage (NCBI taxonomy): Bacteria > Pseudomonadati > Pseudomonadota > Alphaproteobacteria > Sphingomonadales > Erythrobacteraceae > Tsuneonella > Tsuneonella deserti. The sequence continues at coordinate 1,039,061 of NZ_BMKL01000001.1, forward strand.
TCGCGCCTTGCAGGATGCGCCGGACGAACCGGAGCTGTGGGTCGATATCGCCCGGTTGCGTTACCTCGGAGGAGAGCAGGCGCAAGCGCTGCAAGCGTCGCGCACTGCGCTCGCGCTGGGCCCCGGAAATCCCGCGGCGCTGCTGCTGCGGGCACAGCTCCTGCGCGACTCTGCCGGCAATGCTGCCGCTCTTTCGCTGATCGAGCGTGCCCTGAAGGGGGCGCCGGAAGACCCCGACCTTCTCGCCGAATACGCCGCGACGCTCGGCGAAGTCGGCCGGACAAGGGAAATGCTGGCCGCGGTTCGCCGGTTCGCTGAGGCAGCGCCCCAGGACCGGCGCGCGCTGTATCTCCAGGCTGTGCTTGCCGCCCGCGCGGGGCGGCATGATCTCGCCCGCAGCCTCCTCCAGCGCAGCGGCGACCTCGATCGTGCAATGCCCGCCGCAATCGTGTTGCTCGCACTCGTCGATCTCGAAAACGGCAACCCGGCCAGTGCAGCGCAAGCGCTCGATCGCCTGCTTGTCCGCCAACCCGACAACTTGCGGGTGCAAGCTCTCCTTGCCCGCGCGCTGGCTGCGGCTGGCAACGACCATGAACTCATCGCGCGGTTCGCCGGAAGGGCAGATTCACGTTACCTGGCGCTGCTGGTAGGGCGTGCCTACGAGCACCTGGGTGAACGATCGAAGGCGGCGACTCATCTGGATCGCGCATTCGCCCGGCCGGCTCCGCCCCGTCTCGTGCGACTGGCGCCAGCCGCTCCGCTGAGCGTGACGGCGCTCCGCGATCCCGCTGACGGCCCCGCCGCGGTCGCGCTGGTGCGCGGCCTGATCGCGGTAGGCAGGGCGAATGAGGCTCGCACCCGAGCTTTGTCGTGGTTGAAGCGCCATCCTGGATCGGCCGACGCCATGACGCTTGCCGGGGACGCCGCCCTGGCGGCGAACGATCCCCGAGCGGCGCTGGCGCATTACCGATCCGCCTCGGCGATACGGCAGCCATGGCCCTTGACCAAGCGGATGGGGGCGGCGCTGGAAAGGGCGGGACAGGCAGACGAAGCCGAACGGCTCGTCGCTCGCCATTTCCGGAACGAACCAGCCAATAACGAGGCGGCTGTCATGCTGGCGCGGCGCCTGGATGCACGGGGCGAGCGACACCGAGCGGCCGTGCTGCTGGCTCATGGACGGCTGCACGGCGGCTGACGCTCGACAAAGGGACCGTGCCGCGCCACTGGCCCAATCGTGCTGCGGCTGTTTTCCAACATCGATCCCCTGGTCCGGCTGCTGTTGCTGGCGACCCTGCTTGCCAGCGTCCTGCCGGCCACCGGAGAGACACGGGAAATCGCGCAGAACGTTTCGAACGGGGCGGTTTTCCTGCTGTTCCTGCTCAACGGCCTTCGCCTTTCGCGCAGCGCGGTAAGGCGGGGCATCGGCCACTGGCGCTTCCTCGTTCCGCTGGCCATATGGTGCTTCGCGGCGATGGCGCTGGCAGGTAAGGGCTTTGCACTGGCGTTTGCGCCAGCCCTGCCGCCGATGGTCGCGCTGGGCTTTCTCTACCTTGGCGCGCTCCCTTCGACCGTCCAGTCGGCGACCGCCTATTCATCGCTCGGCGGGGGTAACGTCGCCAACTCGGTCGTTGCGGCCGCCTTGCTCAACGTCATGGGGGTGTTCGTCAGCGCTCCGCTGTTCGCGGCGCTGGGCGGAGGCGGGGCGGCTGACATGGGTGCGGCTGGGCTGACCAAGGTCGTCCTCATCCTGATCCTGCCGTTCGCCATTGGACAGGCGTTGCAGGTGCCATTGGCGCCGTGGATCGGCGATCACCGCGCGCTGGTTACCTGGATGGACCGCCTGTCGATTGCGATCGCCGTCTATGTCGCTTTTTCCGGAGCGGTCGAACAAGGGCTCTGGACCATGGTCAGCGCCGGGGAATGGGCGCTGATCCTCGGCGGGGTAATAGCGTTCCTCGTGGTTGGCTTCGCCGGGGCCTGGCTGCTCGGCGGCGTTATCGGACTGGAGCGGGCGGATCGGATCGCGTTCCTGTTCGCCGGAGCCCACAAAAGCGTTGCGATGGGCGCACCTCTCGCCGCGGTCCTTTTCCCCCCCAAAGTGGCCGGACTGGTGCTTCTGCCGCTGCTGATTTACCACCTGCTCCAGCTGGTGGCATCGGCTCCGATCGCTAGCCGGCTTGCCCGCTCTCCTGCGCCGCCACTTCCGGATGGCGCCGGTTGAAGCGGACAGACCACCATAGCGACAGGCCGATCAGGATCGCACCGATAAGGCCCGTGATGGTCTCGGAGATGTGATAGCGCGCCGACAGCAGCATGATCGCGCCCAGCACGATGATCGCCCAGAATGCACCGTGCTCAAGATAGCGGTATTGGGCGAGGGTTCCCTTTTCGACCAAGTGGATGGTCATCGATCGGACGAACATCGCCCCGATCGACAGGCCGAGTGCAATGACGATCATGTTGTTCGACAGCGCAAAGGCGCCGATCACGCCATCGAAACTGAAACTGGCATCGAGGATGTTCAGGTACAGGAATCCGCCCAGGCCGCTCCGCACCGCCGCCCCGGCCATGCGTTTCTTTTCCTCCGACAGTTCGAGCAGAGTGCTCACACCTTCCACGGCGATGAAGGTGACGAGGCCGAGGAGCCCGGAGACGAGAAACGTCAGTGCTTCGTCGCTCGGCAGCATCAGCGAAATGCCCCACAGCGCAAGCAGCAACAGGCCGATCTCGGCTGCCGGCAGGGCCGCGAAACGGCCGAGGAACTTCTCGATCGATTCGATCCAGTGCACCTCCTTCTCGCCGTCGAAAAAGAACTTCAGCCCGACCATGGCCAGAAATGCGCCGCCGAAGCCGGCGATTCCAACGTGCGCGCTGGAAACCAGGCGTTCGTACTCGGCGGGGTTGCGGAGCGACAGGTTCACCGTCTCGAGCGGCCCGATGCCGGCTGCAATGGCGACGATCGCCAGCGGGAAGACGATGCGCATGCCGAACACCGCGAACAGGATGCCCCAGGTCAGGAAGCGCTTCTGCCAGGCGCGGTCCATGTCCTTCAGGACCGAGGCGTTGACGACCGCGTTGTCGAAGCTGAGCGAGATCTCGAGGATCGAGAGAACCACGATGATCCACAGCAGCTTGGCCGTTCCGGTCACGCTGCCCGTGCTCGATAGGCCGTACCACAGGCCCAGGCCGAGGCAGATGACCGTAAAGATCAGCGATAGGCCGTAAAATCGCTTGAGCGTATCCATGAAAGGTCCAGTCCGGGAAAGTGTGTCTGGGCGCGGGCGCGCTATTTGGGCTGGTAGGTCTGGTCGGCCGTGGGGAATTCCCGGGCGCGCACTTCGGCAGCATAAGTGCCGGCTGCCTTCGAAATGACGCCAGCAAGATCCTCGTAGCGCTTGACGAAGCGCGGGACGCGCTCGAACATTCCGAGCATGTCTTCGGTCACCAGAACCTGGCCGTCGCACCGCGCCGACGCACCAATGCCGATGACGGGAATTTCCAGCGATCCCGTCAAGGCGACGGCGATCGGTTCGATCACGCCTTCAGCCACGACTGCGAAAGCACCGGCATCCTGCACGGCCTTGCCGTCGGCAATGATCTTGTCGTGCTCTTGCTGGCTGCGTCCGCGCGCGCCGTAGCCGCCGAGCGAATTGACCGCTTGAGGGGTAAGGCCGACATGCGCCATCACCGGAATGCCGCGTTGGGAGAGAAAGGCGATCGTCTCGGCCATCGCCTCTCCGCCTTCGAGCTTGACCGCCGCGCAGCCGGTCTCCGCCATGATCCGGCTGGCGCTCTCGAACGCCTTGGCAGGACCGCCTTCATAAGTCCCGAACGGCATGTCGACCACGACGAGGCTGTGATAGCTGCCGCGCACCACCGCGGCGCCGTGAGCGATCATCATGTCGAGCGTGACCTGCAGCGTGGAAGGCAGCCCGTAGATCACCTGGCCGAGCGAATCCCCCACCAGCAGGATATCGCAGTGCTCGTCCAGCAACTGCGCCTGCCGGGCGGTGTAGGCGGTCAGCATCACCAGCGGATCGCGCGTCGCGCCGTCCGCCTTGCGCCCCCTGATCGCCGGAACCGTGAGCCGCCGCATCGGCTGCGGGGTGGGGTGGGCGCGGCTGGTCGCAGTGTCGAGCTGGAAGGTGGTGGACATGGCATTTGGCTCTAGCCGCGCCACGAAGACGGGGAAAGCCCTTGAGATTGCTCTTGCCATGAAAGGAGCGGGCGCTAGCTTCGCGCGCCATAGAGAGAGGCAGGCCGCATTTCGGCCGCCCACAAGAGGGGAATTCGGGTCCATGCTACTCGATCGCGTAAAGCCGCTCGACGCCATCCTGGCGACGGCGGAAAGGAAGTCACTTAAGCGTACACTCGGCTGGTTCCAGCTGACCCTGATGGGGATCGGCTGCGTCATCGGCACCGGCATCTTCGTGCTGACCGCGGTCGGCGCGCAAAAGGCCGGGCCGGGGCTGATGATCGCGTTCGCCATCGCCGGCGCTGTCTGCATCGTCGCTGCGCTCTGCTACGCCGAAATCGCCGCCATGATCCCGGTAGCGGGAAGCGCCTACACCTACAGCTACGCGACCATCGGCGAGTTCTTCGCCTGGACGGTCGGCTGGGCGTTGATCATGGAATACGCGATCGCCGCGAGTGCGGTCTCCGTCGGATGGTCGGGATACTTCTCCGGCACTGTGCTCGGAGGGCTCGGGATAGACTTGCCAACCTGGCTAAGCGCCGGCCCGCTGGCGTTCGGCGGGGTCGAGGGTGGATTGATCAACCTGCCTGCACTTGTGATCGCTCTGCTCGTGACGTTCCTGCTCGTGATCGGCACCAGTGAAAGCGCCAAGGTCAATGCAGTGCTGGTGGCGATCAAGGTCGTCGCGCTGACGGCCTTCGTGGCGCTCACGCTGACCAGCTCTCAATTCGACGCTGAAAAGTTCAACCCCTTCCTGCCTGCCGGCATTTTCGGCGGCTGGGGCACCGGTGTGGGCGCGGTCGGCGCGGCGGCAACGATGTTCTTTGCCTATGTCGGCTTCGACGCGGTTTCGACCGCGGCGGAGGAAACCAAGAACCCGCAGCGTAACGTGCCCATCGGCCTCGTCGGCTCGCTGCTGTTCTGCACCGTGTTCTACATCCTGGTGGCAGCCGGCGCGATCGGCGCGATCGGTGGCCAACCGATCATGGACGCGATGGGGCTTCCACTCGAGGCGGGCTCGCCCGAGCTCGCGCGCCAGTGCGCGATGCCGCAGTACGCGGACGCGCTCGTCTGCTCGAACGAGCCGCTCGCGCACGTCCTCAAGATGCTCGGCTTCACCGGCTTCGGCAACGCGATCGGCCTTGCAGCCTTCCTGGCGCTGCCTTCGGTGATCCTGGTGCTGATCTTCGGCCAGACGCGCATCTTCTTCGTGATGAGCCGTGACGGTCTTCTGCCCGAGCGGCTGAGCAGGGTGCATCCGAAGTTCCAGACGCCGCACGTGGTGACCATCATCACCGGTCTCGCGGTGGCAGTCGCCGCGGCGTTTTTCCCGGTCGGTCAGCTGGCCGACATCTCTAACGCCGGCACGCTCTACGCGTTCATGATGGTGGCAATCGCGGTCATGGTGCTGCGGGTGAAGGATCCGTCGCGCAGGCGTCACTTCAAGGTGCCTGGCGTGTGGATCATTGCTCCGTTGACGATCATCGGCTGCGTGCTGCTGTTCTTCAACCTGCCGAGCGCGGCGATGCTGTTCCTGCCCGGCTGGGGAGTGCTCGGCCTGCTCGTCTATTTCGGCTACAGCCGGAGGCAGAGCCACCTGGGCCGCGGGATCGTCGAAGTGGTCGACGATGTGGCGGGCGAGGAACTGCAGGTGCCAATCCACCCGCCTGCGGAGTAACAGGCTTCAGACAGCGAAAGGGCCGCCCCTCGGAATTGAGGAGCGGCCCTTTTCTTGTCGGATGGGA